>PBJD01000033.1 GCA_002720635.1 Flavobacteriales bacterium
TATAAATACAGTCCCTAAAAGTTTTGGAATTGGAATGCCTTCATATTTGTATAAAGTACCGCATCTAGCCACTTCACCCGATCTTGGAATAGCAATGTTGGATGCATACATAAATAGAACACTTGCAAAAACATTTTTTGTTTGAGGCTCATGACCCGTTGAATTAATTAATAGTTTCCACCTAAGTGCTCTCGAATAATGAGAAATCATTGCAAATACGGTAGATACTCCAAAATACCAATAGTTCATAGATGCTGCACCATCCCAAAATTCATCAAAAGTGATGTTTGAATCTGAGAAACTCCACCAGATTAAAAAAACACCAATTGCAAGAAAAATAATTTGTTTGATAAATTTGGTAATTTTTTTATCCATGTAATACAAATGTAGTTAATATTATTATTCTTGATATTCCTAATTTTAAACTCAAAAAGTATTTTTAAAATTTACTTTGTTTTTAAAGATTAGATCATCCGAACAGCAATTGTTAAAAGAAAAAATTCATTAAATATCATCTCTTGTATAATTAGCTTTCACTGTATCAATTTGGTTACCGTCGTTTATGAAATAATTTAAATTAATTTCATCATCAAGTATTTTACCATTTCCTTCAATTGAATTGCCTTTCAATGTTTGTTCTGATATTGTGATATTTTTTCTAGTATCAGAAATAGCAGCAAATACTATTTCTTCTTTCCCGATTTTATAAAAATTATAAATTTTAATAGTTGATATATCTAGTGAGTCTGTAACGATAGTTGTCTCATAAATTCGTTGACCTAAAATCGAAGAATTTTCGTTTGCTAGCCAATTTCCTGAAAGATTATTTACCTGGAAATCGCTATCCTCCTTTTCACAAGATATTATTGCAAATAAGAAAACAAAGAGGATTACCGAAAGTGAAATTTTTATTTTATTTTGAAAAAATTTTTCCATTTTAATTTTTTAAGAATAATATTTAAAATCATTTTTGAAACAATATGTCTTGTTTAATAAATACTCCCATTTAAAAATTCAGAAACTGAATTTGTCAAGATGATAATCATCCTCATGGAATTGATTTCTTCCTAATCCATAAAATTCTCCCGTTTAAATAAGTTAATTTTGCAATGTGTTTCCTTTGGTTGCAAATATACCTATTCAAAAAATAAGTAATCAATTTTTAGAAAAACAAAAGGTTGAACTATTTATTCAAAGAGAGGATTTGATTCATGCTCAAGTTTCTGGAAATAAATGGCGTAAGCTAAAATATAATATAAAAGAGTACCAAAAAGAGGGTTGTGAAAACATAATAACTTTTGGGGGCGCCTTTAGTAATCATATTGCCGCAACAGCAGCTATTGGTAAATTACTTAATATACCAACTTTTGGTATAATCAGAGGGGAAAAAATTGCCAATCCTACACTGGATGCAGCTTGTGAAAATGGAATGACATTGCATTTTGTGAACAGAGAAGAATACAAAAAAAAGCATCAAAGTAAAGAAGTGAAAAATATCATTAATTCAATAAAAAAACCATTTGTAATTCCTGAAGGCGGATCAAATCTCTTCGGTTTGAAGGGGTGCGAAGAGATAGTGCAAAATTTTGATTTTGACATTATTACGTGCCCTTGTGGCACAGGAAGCACATTATCGGGAATAATATCAAGCTTAAAGGAAAATCAATATGCAATTGGTTTTTCAGTTTTGAAAGGAGCTGATTTTTTAAAAAATGATATTAGAAAAAATCTTCAGTTGTTAAATTGTGAAAATTTTAATTGGAGGCTTGAAACTAATTTTCATTTTGGTGGATACGCTAGATATGAGTCAGATTTAATTCAATTTATAAGACAATTTTGGAAATTAAATTCAATTAAGCTTGATCCTGTTTATACAGGTAAAGCAATGTATGGTTTATATTTTTTGATAGAATCTGGACAATTAACAGGTAAGAAAATACTTTTTGTCCATACAGGAGGTTTACAGGGAATACAGGGTTTTGAGAGTCGTTACAAATTAAAAATCTTTTAGATTTTACCGATAGATTTCATTAAAATATATTACTAGGCAAATTTATTATTTTTTTAAGTCTTATTTTGAACCATTTTAAATAGCTTGAAATATAGCTATATATGGGTTTTGTGCCTTTTTTTTCACTATTTTTTGGTGTATTTTTGCGGTCCCTTTTGCGAATTATATTCGCTTTAATTTACTTATTTATGTTAGTTGAGCAAGGACTTTATGACCCAAGTTTTGAGCATGATTCATGTGGAATAGGATTTGTTGCAAATTTAAGAAACAAGAAATCCTTCCGTTACATTCAAAATGCTCTCGATATGCTTGTGAACATGGAGCATAGAGGAGGCTGTGGTTGTGAGCCTGAAACAGGAGATGGAGCTGGTATATTGTTGCAAATTCCTCATTCTTTTTATTTAGCTGAGTGTAAAAAAATCGGTTTTTCTCTTCCTCCTGAAGGAGAGTATGGAGTTGCAATGACCTTTTTTCCAATGGACGAAAATTTAAGAGCGATTGTAAAATCTAGGCTTGAAGAATATATAAAACGTCTTGGTTTTGAAAAATTGGGGTACAGAGAAGTTCCTACTGATAATTGTATGATAGGAGAAACTGCCAAAAGGGTTGAGCCAAAGGTTGAACAGATTTTTTTGAAGTACACCAAATCAAAGGATTTAAAAGCTTTGGAGAGACGACTGGTTGTTTTAAGAAAATATGCAATCAGAACAATTAGAAGTGAAATGAAGGGGGTTGATGACAGCTTTTACATTGCTTCATGCTCTGCTAAAAAAATTGTTTACAAGGGTATGTTGCGAACCGACCAGGTTCAACAATATTATCTTGACTTGCAGAATAAAAATATGAAAACTGCCCTTGCAGTTGTTCATTCGCGTTTTTCCACGAATACATTTCCACAATGGAGACTGGCACAACCCTTTAGATATATAGCTCACAATGGCGAAATCAATACAATTAAGGGAAATGTAAATTGGATGCAGAGTAAGCAAGTATTGCTAGAATCTACTGAATTTACTTTGGAAGAAATAGACTGGATGATGCCAATTTGTGACATTAAGCGTTCTGATTCTTCCAACTTAGATAACGTTGTAGAATTACTGACATTAGGTGGACGATCGTTGCCTCAGGTAATGATGATGCTTGTTCCTGAAGCTTGGCAAAACAACCCTGAAATGCGCGAGGAAAAACGTGCTTTTTATGATTATTATTCCTCAATTATGGAACCTTGGGACGGCCCTGCCTCTATTTCTTTTACCGATGGAGATGTTGTTGGCGCAACATTGGATAGAAATGGATTAAGACCTTCCCGATACTGTGTTTTAAGTGATGACACAGTCATTATGTCATCTGAAGCGGGATCCTTAGTAGTTGATGAAAGCAAAGTGATTAAAAAGGGTCGATTGCAGCCAGGAAAATTATTTGTTGCTGATTTGAAAAACGGTAAGATTATTTCTGACGAAGAGCTAAAAGATGACATATGCTCTCGTAAGCCTTACGGAAGATGGTTAAAAGAAAATAAATTAACCTTAACTGATATCGCTCGTCCTAGAAGAAAATCGAAGGTTCCATTTAAGGGTGAGGATTTGTTGCAAAATCAAATTGCTTTTGGATTTACACGAGAAGATTTAACGGAAATTTTAAGGCCAATGGTAGAGGGTGGAAAGGAACCTCTTGGGTCAATGGGAGCAGATACCCCTTTAGCTATACTATCGACTCAAGCTCAGCATTTGGCAAATTATTTTAAGCAACTTTTTGCTCAAGTTTCTAATCCCCCAATTGACCCAATCCGTGAGGCAGTAATTATGTCACTCTATACAAACCTTGGGCCTCAAAGGAATATTTTAGTTGAAACTCCTGAGCACTGCAGACAAGTTCATCTAGATACACCCATTTTATCCAATGGACAATTGGATAAAATTAAAGAACTCAATGATGACTCTTTTAAGTCTTACGTTATTAATGCTACTTTTTCAGCTACCAACCGATCGGGAGCTTTAGAAAGAGCAATTGATGAAATATGTGCGAATGCTGAAAGAGCTACTTTAATGGGATGCAACATCCTTATAGTTTCCAATAAGGATATTTCCGATAGTGATGCTCCTATTCCATCTTTACTGGCAGTTGGAGCTATCCATACTGCTTTAACGAAAAAAGGACTTAGGGCAAAAACATCAATTGTGGTCGAGGGAGGGGACGTTATCGAAACCCATCATTTTGCCACATTAATTGGTTTTGGGGCCAACGCAATCAACCCATATTTAGCAGGAGACACCATAAGAAATGAATTTTCCGATGAACTTAAATCAGGAATAACAACAATTAAGGTTTTATTAAAACAATATAACAAGGCCATTTCAGGAGGATTGCTTAAGATTTTTTCAAAAATGGGCATATCTACAGTTCAATCCTACCAAGGGGCAAAGATTTTTGAAGCTTTAGGAATTTCTAAAGAAGTAGTTAAGAAATGTTTTAAAGGTGTTGTTTCAAGAATAGAGGGAATGTCATTTGATGATATTGCTAAAGAGGCTATGATAAAACATCAAAGAGCATTTGATAATTGGGGATCTGATAAACATTTGTACGTTGGGGGATATTATCAATGGAAAAGAAAAGGAGAGGCACATCTTTTTAATCCAACAACTATTCATTTACTTCAAAAGTCGAGTAGAAATAACGATTTTGAACTTTACAAAAAGTATGCAAAGGCCATTAATGATCAAACAAAAAGGCATATTACCCTTAGAAGTTTGTTGGATTTTAATTTTGGTGATTCAATACCACTAAAGGAAGTTGAATCTAAGGAGAAAATNATGACACGCTTTGCTACCGGAGCCATGTCATTTGGATCTATATCTTATGAAGCCCATAGTTTGTTGGCCGTTGCTATGAATAGAATTGGCGGTAAATCAAATTCAGGNGAAGGTGGAGAAGATGAGGAAAGATTTATTCGAAAAAAAAATGGAGATTGGGAACGATCTGCCATTAAGCAGGTTGCTTCCGGACGTTTTGGAGTTACTTCAAATTATTTAACAAACGCAGATGAACTTCAAATAAAAGTTGCTCAAGGTGCTAAGCCTGGTGAAGGAGGCCAATTGCCCGGTCATAAAGTTGATGATTGGATTGGTAGAACGAGACACAGTACTCCAGGAGTTGGTCTGATATCACCGCCTCCGCACCACGATATTTATTCTATTGAAGATCTAGCCCAATTGATTTATGACTTAAAGAATGCGAATCGAGAGGCAAGAATTAATGTTAAATTAGTCTCAGAGGCAGGTGTAGGTACTATCGCATCTGGTGTCGCAAAAGCCAAAGGAGATGTGGTAATGATTTCTGGATATGATGGTGGTACAGGAGCATCACCACTTTCATCAATACG
This sequence comes from Flavobacteriales bacterium, assembly GCA_002720635.1. GTDB lineage: Bacteria > Bacteroidota > Bacteroidia > Flavobacteriales_C. Next base: position 5,391 of record PBJD01000033.1, read on the forward strand.
TCACGCTGGCTTGCCATGGGAGTTAGGATTAACAGAAACACATCAAACCTTAGTCATAAATAATTTAAGATCTCGAATAACTGTTCAAACCGATGGTCAATTAAGAACAGGTAAAGATATAGCCATAGCTGCTTTGTTAGGGGCCGAGGAATGGGGTGTAGCTACAGCAGCCCTCATTGTTGAAGGTTGTATCATGATGCGAAAATGTCATCTAAATACATGCCCGGTAGGTATCGCTACACAAAATGAAGAGCTTAGAGCTCTGTTTTCTGGTGACCCTGATCATGTAGTTAATTTTTTTAATTTCTTAGCAGAGGATTTAAGAGAGATTATGGCACAACTAGGTGTTCGAACAGTTAACGAAATGATTGGAAGAACAGAATTGTTAAAAGTTGATGAAAATATCGATCANTGGAAACTTGAAAATTTAGATTTGTCAGCACTTCTTTATAAGCCTGCGGAATCTAAATCTGTAGGTGTATTTAAAGTTCGAGAACAGGAACACGATATTTTTGAAATATTAGATCGAAAGTTTATTGAAGTTGCTCAACCTGCTTTAATAAATGGAACTCCGGTGCAAGCAAAATTTGACACCATNAATACAGATAGATCAGTTGGCGCAATGCTTTCAAATGAGGTTTCAAAAGTATATGGTGGAGAAGGTCTTCCTGATGGTACAATTCATTTAAAAATAAAAGGATCATGTGGGAATTCTTTTGGCGTTTTTACAGCCAAAGGGATTATGTTTGAAATTGAAGGCGAGGCAAATGATTATTTTGGAAAAGGTTTGTCAGGAGGTAAATTAGTTATATACCCGCCCAAAGTCTCTAATATTCTTGCTCATGAAAATATGATTGTAGGAAATGTTGCTTTTTACGGAGCAACATCTGGAAAAGCATTCATAAACGGCTTGGNTGGGGAACGTTTTTGCGTAAGAAATTCTGGAGTAACCGCAGTAGTTGAAGGCATAGGCGATCATGGTGCGGAGTATATGACCGGAGGTAAAATGGTAGTTCTTGGCGAAACAGGAAGGAACTTTGGAGCAGGTATGTCTGGGGGGTATGCATTTATTTGGGATTCAAAGAATACTTTTTTGAAAAATTTNAANCCAGAATTGAGTGACATTGANCCATTGTCAAAANAGGACGAATTNGAATTNAANTCGCTTATAAATGAGCATTATCAAGAAACAAANTCTNCNATTGCGAATNATATTTTAGAAAANTGGGACTNAGAAGTTAAAAATTTCAAAAAAGTTATGCCAAGAGATTATAAAAGAGTTTTGGCAGAAAAAGCAGAAAAGGCAGAAAAAGCAAAAGCTTTAGTGTAATAGAATTAGAATATCGAGTAAGTTTTTCGAGGAAAAAAATAAAAGATAATGGGACAGTCAGATGGATTTTTAAAGTTTGATAGAGATTTACCTAAAAAGCAGAGTGTAAAACGCAGAAAGAGTCATTACAGTGAATTTTACAAACCATTCTCTGATAAACAAACTAAAGAACAGGCAGCAAGATGTATGAACTGTGGGGTTCCTTTTTGTCACAGTGGATGTCCGTTAGGAAATGTAATCCCAGAATTTAACGATGCTGTTTTCAATAAAGAGTGGAAAGAAGCATTCAATATCTTATCTACAACAAATAATTTTCCGGAATTTACAGGAAGAATATGCCCAGCACCTTGTGAAGGGGCATGTGTTTTGGGAATAAATAAACCCCCTGTTGCCATAGAACATATTGAAAAATCTATCATCGAGAAAGCTTTTTCTAAGGGTTGGGTCAAAGCTGAAAACATACNAAACAGAACAGGTAAAAAAATTGCAGTTGTTGGTTCTGGTCCAGCGGGTCTAGCAGCAGCGGACCAGTTAAATAAAGTAGGTCATTCTGTTACAGTTTTTGAAAGAGCTCAGGCCCCTGGAGGATTATTGAGATTTGGTATTCCAGATTTTAAATTAGATAAATCTGTAGTTAAAAGAAGAATCCAATTGATGAAAGATGAGGGGGTCGTCTTTAAATGCGGAATCAATGTAGGAGTAGATATAAAAGCAAAACAACTTCAAAAAGAACATGACGCTGTTATACTGGCAGGTGGATCCACCATACCTAGAGATATCCCAATAACGGGGCGAGACCTCAAAGGGATTCATTTTGCGATGGATTTTCTTTCTGCAAATACCTCAAAAGTTCAAAAATTAAAACTAGAATCCCATAAAGGAGAGGGAATTGAAAGTATTTGGGCAAAGGATAAAAATGTTGTAATAATAGGTGGTGGAGATACTGGTTCTGATTGTGTAGGAACATCAAATCGTCATGGAGCAAAATCTATAACTCAATTTGAAATCAATCTCAAGCCGAGTTTAATTAGAGAGTTAGAGAATCCATGGCCTGAGTATCCATTCATTTTGAGAACATCAACATCTCATGAGGAGGGATGTGAACGAGAGTGGAGTATTTTGACTAAAGAATTTGTCGGTGATGGAAAAGGAAATTTAAAGGCTTTGAAAATATCTGATATTGAGTGGTTTACTGATAATAATGGAATGAAATTATTTAAAGAAGTTGAAGGTACAGAAAGAGATATACCTTGTGACCTGGCTTTCTTGGCTGTCGGCTTCGTTGGTCCTGAGCAAAAAATTTTAAAGCAGTTTGATGTTGATTTAGATAAAAGGTCAAACGTTAAAGCAAACATACGGGATTTTAAAACATCAAAAGAAGGTGTTTTTGCTGCTGGTGATGTTCGTCGGGGCCAATCTTTGGTAGTTTGGGCAATTTCGGAAGGACGAGAGTGTGCAGCATCTGTTGACGAATATTTAATGGGTAAAACTAAGTTGGAAAGAAAAGACACCTCAATGTTGGCGATTTAAGACTAAGTTATTATATTTGATGTGCATTGCGGGAGTAGCTCAGTTGGCTAGAGCGTCAGCCTTCCAAGCTGAGGGTCGTGGGTTCGAGTCCCATTTCCCGCTCGATTAAAAACTCCTTAATCCCTAAGGAGTTTTTTTTTGTTAAATCAGTCGACGGAATGGTTAATTTCACCTAATATTAGAATATTCATTTTTTAGGTCTTCCAAGAAAATAGTATTCTTACATGCTTTTGAAAGTATAATAGCACCATTTAATTTTAAGACAAAAATCCTAGCGGCTTGTTGCCATTTTTTAAATCGATATTCAAGAAAAAAATTTTCAAAAGTATGTAAAATTAATTCAAATAAATCTTTACAAATTTCTTGTAAATCTTTTTGGTTGGAATCAATTTCTTGAGATATGTTGACCAGTAAACTTCCCGTTTTAAAACACGAATTTTCAAGATTAAATTTAGAGTTTTCTATGATTTTAATTAACCCTTCCCCCAATAGATTACTTTCTTTAAATATTTTTTTATACTGCAGAGATAATTTGATGGTATATAATCTCAAACACTCTATACAAAGTTCTTTTTTTCCTTTTGGGAAATAATAATAAAGAGAACCCTTTGATACTTGTGAATATTTTAAAATTTCGTCCAGTCGAGTACCGTGGAACCCTTTTTCAAGTAATACATCAATTGTTTTTTCAATAATTATATGTTTAGTATTCACGAAGTTTAATTTGTAACTATTCTAAGTAATAGCAAGCATTAAGATATTTGTTTTAAAATAACAAGCAACCTTTATTAAAATTAGTCATCTTTATCTAAAATTTAAAAAATGAAAAAGATATTAATTATTACACATTCATTCATTTTAATATTAATAATTAGTTGTCAAAATAAAAAAGTCCGAATATATAAAGGAAACTCGCCAATCACTACAACCTTCGAAGAGTGGAGGTCAATAAAACCTGAACTAAGGCCACCAAATGATATTCAAAATCCCGGAAAAATATATATTTATAAGGACGCTTTATATATTAATGAAAAAGGTATTGGAATACATATTTACAATAATTCTAATCCATCAAGTCCAATTCCCATTGGTTTTATCGATATTCATTCTAATTTTGATGTTGCAGTAAAAGGAAATACGCTGTATGCAGGATCTTACTCGGACTTATTAATTTTTGATGTTTCCGACCCTTTAAAACCCCTCTATATAAATAGAGAGATAGATGTTTTTAGTGTTAATTACAGGTCGGTTACAAAAGGGTACGATGAAAATTATCCAAGAAAATATGTTAATATGAATGAAGAGGTTGTACTGAGATGGGAAGTTAAAACTATTGAGGAAGAAATTGAAACATACAACCAAAGTAGTATTTCGATGCTTGATGATTTAACTCTTTTCCCTGCCAAGGATAATGAGTCCTCTGTAGGTGGTTCTGGATTAGGTGGTTCAATGGCTAGTTTTACCATTATGAATAACACATTATATGTACTAGATGATAATAGTTTGAAGTATTCATCTTTAGCTAATGAAACTAATTTACCGTTATTTGAAGAGTTATTGCTCTTTAGGGATGCAGAAACTCTTTACCCATACGAAAATAACTTATTTATAGGGACGACAACAGGTATGTTAATTTATGATATAAAAGATAATGGAACACCACTTTATTTAAGTTCATTTGACCATTGGACAGGCTGTGATCCTGTTGTTGTGAGTGATGATAAAGCATATGTTACATTATCCTCGGGTTGCGGGTTGCAAAGAAATGAATTGCATGTTGTTGATGTGTCCAACTTATCAAGTCCAAAATTGATAAAAACATATGATTTTGAACACCCTTTAGGTTTAGGTATTGATGATTCAACTTTATTTCTATGTGATGATTACGCAGGTTTAAAAGTTTTTGATATAAAGAGTCCGGACAGTATCAAAAATAATATGATTCATCATTACAGCGATATAAACGCATATGATGTAATACCTCTAAATGGTATTTTAATCATGGTTGGCACAGATGGTGTTTTTCAGTATGACTATTCCAATCCATCAGCTATGGTTCTATTAAGTCAAATAAAATAGGAGTAATTATAAAACCTTTTTCTACTTAGTTAATGAATAAAATGTGAATAAATAGATTATCACAAAGTAATTAGTATCCATACCCTTTTGTATATTTAGTTTATCTAAATCATTTCACGACTTGTACTTAATATTTGATACCGAAACAACAGGTTTACCAAAACGCTATGATGCTCCGATTATTGATACAGATAATTGGCCCAGGTGTATACAAATTGCATGGCAGTTGCATGATGAGTGGAGAAAAGTTATTGAAGTACGTGATTATTTAGTTAAACCTGATGGGTTTGATATCCCGCCTAATGCAGAGGGAATTCATGGTATATCAACAGCTTTAGCAGATGAGCTTGGCGAGGACTTGGATTTTGTTTTAAATGAGTTTAATGATGCGTTAAAGAAATCAAAATTTGTTGTTGGACAAAATGTTGGTTTTGATATAAATATCATGGGCTGTGAATTTTACCGAAAAGGTTTAGATTCTCCTCTGTCTCAATTGTCTGTTTTGGATACATGTACTGAAGAAACAGCCAAGTTGTGTCAAATATTTATAGGGAAAAGTAAAAAACCTAAATTTCCTACTCTTACTGAGTTACACGAACATTTATTTGGAGTTGGTTTTGGTGAGGCACATAATGCAACTGCCGATGTTGAAGCAACGACAAGATGTTTTTTAGAATTGGTTCGTTTAGGTTATTTTCCTCAATCTGACTTAAATCAAGGAGAAGGTTATTTATCAAAATTCAAAGAAAAAAATCCACAGCCTTTTGACTTTATTGGATTAAAGCATTTAAATCTAAAAGAGGAAAGTGAAAAAATTAAAAAGAAAAAAGCTTCTGATCAGCATACCGAAACGGTTGATGTAGATGCAGGGTTAGCAAGATTAAAAGATGTTGCCTTTTCTCATCTTCATAACCATACTCAGTATTCAATACTACAATCTACAACTCAAGTACAAAATTTGGTTAATCAGGCAGTAAAATACAATATGCCTGCCGTTGCGCTCACAGATTCTGGTAATATGATGGCTGCATTTCTATTTGTAAATGCTGTTTTAAAGAAAAACAAGGCCATTGAGGCAGAATTGGAAGAGGCAAAAGAAAAAGGTCAAAACATCAAAAAGCAAACATTAAAACCTATTATAGGAGCTGAATTATTTGTTTGTAAAAACCATAAAGATAAGTCATACAGAGACGATGGATATCAAATTCCATTTCTTGCAAAAAACAAAACAGGATATAAAAATCTTTCCAGAATATGTTCTCAAGGCCATATAGATGGTTCTTATTACGTGCCCAGAGTGGATAAAGAATTAATTCTTCAGTACAAGAATGACATAATAGTAACCACAGGAGGTTTATATGGTGAAGTGCCAAACTTAATTCTAAATGTAGGCGAAAATCAGGCTGAGGAGGCTTTGCTTTGGTGGAAGGGGAATTTTGGTGATGATTTTTATATTGAAATAGTTCGACATGGTTTAGAGGAAGAAGAAATAGTAAATAATGTATTGTTAAAGTTTGCGAAAAAGCATCAAATTAAAATAATCGCTGCCAACAATACGCATTACTTAAACCAAGCTGATTCAGAAGGTCACGATATACTTTTATGCGTAAAAGATGGTCAACTGAAAAAAACACCTGTTGGCAGAGGCAGAGGGTTTCGTTATGGATTTCCAAATAAAGAATTTTATTTCAAGTCACAGGACGAAATGAAAGGATTGTTTGCGGATATTCCTGAAGCAATTGAAAATATTCAAGAAATAGTTGACAAAATAGAACCCTTTGGTCTTGCACGAGAAGTATTACTCCCTGCATTTGATATTCCGGAAAGGTTTCAGGATCCAAAAGATAATGAAGACGGAGGTAAAAGAGGAGAGAATGCTTATTTAAGATATTTAACCTATGAGGGGGCAAAAGATCGATATGGTGAAGTCACTTCTGAAATCAGCGAGAGGCTGGATTTCGAATTGGAAGTAATCGCAAATACAGGATATCCGGGATACTTTTTGATTGTTCAGGATTTTATTAAAGAAGCTCGTAAAATGGGGGTGTCAGTTGGTCCGGGTCGAGGTTCAGCGGCGGGTTCAGCGGTGGCTTATTGCACAACAATTACCAATATTGATCCAATTAAGTATGATTTGCTTTTTGAGCGATTCTTAAATCCTGAAAGAGTATCCATGCCTGATATTGACATTGATTTTGATGACGAAGGCCGTGGTAAAGTAATACAATATGTAATTGATAAATACGGATCTTCTCAGGTTGCACAGATTATAACGTATGGAACCATGGCAGCCAAGTCTTCCATTCGTGATACAGCAAGAGTTCTTGATTTACCACTTTCCGAGGCCGACAGGTTGGCTAAACTTGTTCCCGATATGAAGCTGAACAAGATATTTGGTTTATCAGATACCGATTTAGAAAAAAAATTAGGAAATCCCGAGTTGATTGAACAGGCGAGGGAATTGAAGATGGTTTATGATCAGGAAACCTTATCGGGAGAAACCATTCGCCAGGCAAAAGCACTGGAAGGTTCTTTACGTAATACCGGAATTCATGCCTGTGGAGTCATTGTGACACCAACAGATATTCGAGAGCACGTTCCTGTAGCTGTCGCTAAGGATTCTGATATGTGGTGTACGCAGTTTGATAACTCTGTAGTNGAGAGTGCAGGGTTGTTGAAAATGGATTTTTTNGGNCTNAAAACNCTCACNTTNATAAAAGATGCTNTTGTAATTGTAAAAGAACGTCATGGAATTGAAATTGATCCTGAAGAAATTCCAATTGATGACGAAAAAACATATGAGCTGTTCCAAAGAGGAGAAACTGTAGGNGTTTTCCAGTATGAATCTGCCGGAATGCAGAAATANATGCGAGAACTTAAACCAACAGTCTTCGCAGACCTGATTGCAATGAATGCATTNTATCGCCCNGGTCCTNTGGAATACATTCCCAATTTTATCAAGCGAAAGCATGGTGAGGAAGAAATNATATACGATTTAGACGGGATGGAGGAATATCTGGGAGANACCTATGGTATTACNGTATATCAGGAGCAGGTNATGTTNCTTTCTCAGAGTNTGGCTGGTTTTACAAAAGGTCAGGCAGATTCATTGCGAAAAGCAATGGGTAAGAAAATATTTTCCATGCTCGAGGAACTAAAGCCGCTGTTTATGAGTGGTGGAGCGGATAGAGGTCATAATACTGAAAAACTTGAAAAAGTATGGAAGGATTGGGAGGCTTTTGCATCTTATGCATTCAATAAGTCTCATTCAACCTGTTACGCATGGATAGCCTATCAAACAGCATATTTTAAGGCGCATTATCCGGCCGAGTATATGGCTTCGGTGTTAAGTAATAACATGAATGATATTAAACAGGTTACTTTTTTTATGGAAGAATGTAAACGGATGGGAGTGCCTGTTTTGGGACCGGATATTAATGAGTCCGTATATAAATTTACAGTAAATCAAAAGGGAGAAGTTCGGTTTGGATTAGGAGCGGTAAAAGGAGTTGGAGAGGGAGCGGTTGAGTCCATTGTTGACGAACGCAAAAAAAATGGGCCTTATAAAGATGTTTTTGACTTTACAAGCAGGATTAATCTTCGCGCAGCCAATAAGCGTTGTGTGGAAAATTTAACTCTTGCTGGAGGATTGGATTGCTTTACATCTGTTCATCGAGCTCAGTATTTCTTCAAAAATAATGAGAAGGAATCGTCATTTTTGGAGAAGGCAATTCGATATGGGTTACAACTTCAAAACGAAAAAGGTTCTGCTCAGGGAACTTTGTTTGGAGGAAGTTCTGATGTGGAGTTGCCAAAACCACCTGTCCCGGTTTGCGGACCATGGAGTAGTGTTTATGCATTAAATCAAGAAAAAGAGATGGTTGGAGTATATATATCAGGCCATCCTCTTGATGATTTTCAATTGGAGATAAATAATTTTTGCAACGCAACATTTAGTGAGCTCAATGATTCTTTTGCAACGTTAAAAGGAAAAGAGATTTCCTTTGCAGGAGTAGTTTCGGAAGCAGTGGAAAGAATGAGTAAAAAAGGAAATCACTATGGGCTACTTATGGTTGAAGATTATACTGATTCGGCGAAATTCTTTTTGTTTGGTGATAATTATCTGAAATTTCGGCGCTTTTTAGTGGAGGGAGCATTTCTTTTTATAAAAGGAAAAATCGAGCCTAAAAGATATGCAAAAACGAATGACGATGTTGAATTTAAAATATCCAAGATAGAATTGCTTGGCGAAGTTCGGGAAAAATTAGTTAAATCTGTTACTGTGCATGTTACATCAAGTATAGTTGATGATGGTTATATTGAAAAACTATCAGAAGTTTGTAAAAAAAATGTTGGTGATTGTCGGCTTAAATTAGTTCTGATTGATAAAAAAGAAAATATCTTTTTGGAACTTGACAGCAATACGTATAAAGTAAATGTATCCAACAAGTTTATTCATGGACTCAAAGAATTGCCGGAAACGGATATGAAATTTAATTAAGCGCAGTTTGCTTTTTTAATCGATACAGTAATAATCCGCCAATTGCAATGAATGGAATGCTTAGCCATTGCCCTGTCGAAAGAATATTTAATACTTCGTACTCCTCAATCCCTCCTTGCGAATTTTTTGAAAACTCAATAAAAAATCGTGCTGTAAACATGGTTACGAACAATGTACCTATTAATTTTCCTTCTTGAAGGTAAGCCTTTCCTTTCCAGTACATTCTTTTTAAAAGAAAGAAAATTAACAAATAGGCAAGTGCTTCATATAACTGCGATGGATGTCTCGGTTCGGAATCAATCTGAGAAAATATAATACCATAATCACTATTTGTAGGATTTCCGATAATTTCACTATTCATGAAGTTGGCTATTCGAATAAAGAAAGCCGTAATAGCAATTGGGTAAGCTACTTTATCTAAGATCCATAAAAAAGAATGTGAGCTTTTCTTGTATTTATACCAAATTAATGCAAGGATAAGACCTGCTGCTCCACCATGACTTGCCAAACCAGCGAATCCAGTGAACTCAAATCCGTTTTTAAAACTAAATGGTAAAAACACACTAAAAAAATCTTCTCTAAAAAGGTCACTTTGGTAAAAAATAACATGTCCCAATCGAGACCCAAGAATACCACCAATAATACAAGCAAAAAGTAAAGGGTCTAATAATTTAGGATCTTCTTTTTCATTCAGGAACAACTTTTTGCAAACAACATATGCGAACCAGATTCCAACTCCCCATAATAAACCGTAATAACGAATTTGCAGGGCTCCAAGTTCAAATATTATAGGATCTAAATCCCATGTAATGGCAGCAAAAGTAGAGTTCATACCAGCATATTTCTTTCAAAAATAGTTTAATAAATGGGAAATCAGAGAGAAGTGATAAAAAAAACAACCCAAAATATTTCAAGGTTTAATCCTTAAATATCCGGGTTGTTATTACACCACACAATTTAATTTTAATTTTTTTACTTCAACTCAATACTTTAAAATAGAGTTATATCAGCTTCAGTACTTTACATTCAGCGTTAAATTATTAACAAAGCATTTTTAATTAATGTGTTACTTCTCCTCTTACTTTGATATAAACAGTATTATTTGTTGCATTGGATTTAATAGTAACAGTCTTACTGAACACACCAATTCGCTTTGTATCATATACAATTTTGATTTCACCAGATTCACCGGGGAGCAGTTTGTAATCAGGGCATTCAGGAACTGTGCATCCGCAAGAGCCTTTGCATGAGGTTATTATTAAATCAGCGTTTCCTGTATTTGTTACTTTAAGTTTTTTTTCTCCATTACTATTCATTTTTATGGTGCCATAGTTTAGTGTGTCTTGTTCAATCAAAAGATAGGCATTATTTAATTTTTCTTCCTGGCTAAAGCTGGATATCCAGAGACCTGAAAAGCATAAAAAAAACAGTATGTACCGGAGCATGGAAAAGTTGTGAAATGAAGTCAAAATTTCAGTAAAAAAAAAGGCACTTTGAAAAAGTACCTTTTGTAAGAAAAAATATTCTTTATTGTCCCATTACAGGACCTCCTGTATTTGCAGGCATTGCTTCCGGAGCTTTTTTGGCATTAATGTGTCCTACTACTTTCAGGGTGATAGTACCATTATTTGCATTTGATTTAACAGTAACAGTTTTACTGATTCTACCGGTTCTTTTAGTATCGTATCTTACCTTCATTTCTCCTTTTTCACCCGGCATGATTGGAGTAGTTGGACATTTTGGTACAGTACATCCGCATGAGCCTTTACAGTTGGTTATGTGTAGTGGTTTTTTACCTGTATTGGTGAAAACTGCAATACGAAAAGGATCACTATCCTGATCAATAGTTCCAAAATCAACAACTAAAGAGTCAAAAGTAATTACAGGACCATTCGGGTCAACCGGTTCTTCAGCTGGAACAGGAGTCTCAGTTAAATTTTGAGCGTTTGAATTTAACGTCATACCAATAAGTGCTAGGCTAAAAATAAATAGTAGTTTTTTCATTTTAAGTTTTTTCATGAATTAAGTCTCAAATTTATAAAATATGAATTGATTACTGTGTTAATGACTTGTTAAAGTTTTATTTGTGGTAAAAAATAATTCTTAATAGTATGATTTGTAGTAATTCTCGTAACTCATTTTTTTGTAGTGATCTTCACCAAAATATTTTAAAACCACTATAAACTCCTTACTTTCATAATATCCTGGTACTGCCTGAATTCTTTTAAAAGATTCATTAAAATAAACAATAGTTGGAAAGGCCAAACCGGAAGGACTGCTACCTATCTGAATTGCGAAATCATGTGTTTTACTTTTGTTTGAGTATCTTTTTTTAATAAAATTTACGTCTTCTTTTGATTCTGCATTAAATTTTACAGCATAAAATTCTTTGTTTATTACTTCAATTACTTCAGGATCAGTAAAGGTGCGCTTGCTCATCATTTTGCACGGTCGACACCAATCCGTGTAAATATCAATGAAGACTTTTTTAGGCTTGGATTTCATTTTTTCCTGAACTTCCGATAGTGACAACCATTTAATTTGTTGCCGGGAACCGATGTTCTGCTTTGAATTACAGGAAACCAGTGCAAGCGCGCAAAAAACAATTAATATTAATGACTTCATAAGGTAAAAGTAATTAATAATGTGAAAATAAGTTGTTGTTCGAAAATGAGGCGTAAAGAAAAAAAAAGAGTCCGAAGACTCATTGGACTTTTGTGATCTGGCAGGGGCTCGAACCCTGGACCCTCTCCTTAAAAGGGAGATGCTCTACCAACTGAGCTACCAGATCTCATTTTTCAAAGCGGACGCGAATATACACACTTTTAATTTTTTTCTCAAAATAATTTTATTGTTTTTTTACTTCAGAAACAATCTTATGTTAATTTTACTACCTGATTAAAAAAAGTTCTAATCATATCAGCAGTATGAAGTTTGATAAAATTTTTCTTGTTGGATTCATGGGTTGTGGTAAAACAACCTTCGGAAAGAAGCTGGCCAGGCAAATTGGCTGGAATTATATTGATTTGGATAGTTATATAGAAGAGAAATCAGAGAAATCAGTACCAACAATTTTTAAAGAAAACGGAGAAAAATATTTTCGAAATCTCGAAACAAAATTTTTAAAAGAACTTACCGGCTTGCATTCCTTTGTAATCAGTTGTGGTGGAGGTACTCCTTGCTATAAAAATAACATGGATGAAATTCTTGAAAAAGGTGCATCTGTTTATATGAAGGTTTCTCCTGATGTTTTATATGAACGATTAAAACCTGAAAAAAGCAAACGACCATTAATTGCGAATATGTCAGATTCTGAAATGTCTGACTTTATTCAAAACAAATTAAAAGAAAGAGCTGAGTTTTATGAAAAATCAAACTTTACGTTTGATAATGAAATGGAATCTGAAGAAACATTTATCAATCGCATAAATCATTTTCTAGTTTAAATAAAATGTAACAACTTAGTAGATGAACTTTTTGATAATAAAGTAATAATTGGCAAGTAGATGCAATCAAAAAAAAAAAATGACTTATTTTTGTCCGTCAATTGAAAAATAATAATAGGAAAATCAAATTTTAAACAGAATAATAATGAGTAAAGTAAGAGTAGCATTTAACGGAATGGGACGTATTGGTAAAAATGTCATGCGTGTAATTGTTGAACAATTTAATGATCAAATCGAGATAGTTGCAGGAAATGATTTAGTATCTGCAGAAATTATTGCACAAGGGTTACCAAAAGATTCAATTTTTGGAAGATTTCCAGTTGATGTTTCTTTGAAAAATGATAATGTAATCAAGGTAGGGGATCATGAAATTACTGTATATGCTGAAAAGGATGCAAATAATATTCCATGGGGAAAGCATGATGTAGATATTGTTTTTGAATGCACAGGATTTTATCTTTCTACTGAAAAGTCACAGGCTCATATAAATGCAGGTGCAAAGAAAGTCATTGTTTCTGCCCCTTGTGGTGATTCAACCAAAACTGTTGTTGTAGGTGTGAATCATGAAATTTTAACTGCTGAAGATACGATTGTATCTAATGCATCCTGTACTACAAACTGTTTAGCACCAATGACTAAAGCCATTGATGATACTTTTAAAGTAATTTCTGGTCTGATGTCAACGACTCACGCTGCTACAGCAACTCAAAAAGTTGCCGATGCTTTTGGAGGAGGTAAAAACAGAGCAACTTTAAATAATATTATACCAGCATCAACCGGTGCAGCAAAAGCCGTAGGTAAGGTTTTGCCTCATCTAAATGGTAAATTAAATGGTACAGCATTAAGAGTTCCAACAGATACAGGATCAGTAGTTGAATGTGTTTACCAAATTGAAGGTGAGCACTCTGCTCAGGAAGTAATGGATGCTATGCAAGCCAATATAGCTAAAATGAATGATTCAACTTTGTTGAAAAAGACAGTTTATTTAGGTGATTTCTACGAATGTTCAAGAGACTGTGTAGGGGAACCTTATTCATCTATGATTAATGATGGTGTTTTAACTATTCCCAACAACGGTACAACTTTAGTAAAGGCGACATCTTTTTATGATAATGAGATGGGATTCTCTCATAGAATGGCAGAATTAGCTATTATTCTTGCAGAAAAGTAAAAAGTAAAAATATAAATATCCCGATGGGTGAAGAAATAAAAAAGATAGGTGTTTTAACATCAGGAGGAGATGCTCCAGGTATGAACGCAGCCATCAGGGCTGTTGTTCGTTCCTCTTTTTATTACGGCATTGAGGCTGTTGGGATTTATAGAGGATACGAAGGAATGATTGACGGAGATTTTGAAACTCTGGATGTTCGTTCTGTAAATCACATTTTAGGTAAAGGAGGCACTGTTTTGAAATCGGCAAGATGTTTAGATTTTCATCAACCTGAGATTAGAGCAAAAGCAGCAGAAAAACTCCGTGAAGCAGGTATAGATGCTGTCATAACCATAGGTGGGAATGGTACTTTTACTGGTGCTAAACTTTTATGGGAAGAACAGGGGATTCCTGTAATTGGTGTTCCTGGTACAATCGACAATGACTTACATGGATCTGATTATACAATAGGTTTTGATACGGCAAATAATGTTGTTTTGGAAGCCATTGATAATATTAGAAACACAGCCATGTCCCATAATCGATTATTTTTTGTAGAGGTAATGGGGCGTGAATCGGGTTATATTGCTGCATTTACAGGATTAGCTTCCGGAGCATTTGGAATTTTAATTCCAGAAAAAGAGTCATCATTTGAAGAACTCATTGAAAAACTGGACACCGGAAGAAAGAATGGAAAAACTTCAAGTATTGTAGTTGTTGCGGAAGGTAATAAATGGGGTGGGGCTTATAAAATCAAGCAAATGATTAAGCAAAATGCCTCTCATTATGATGCCAAGGTTTCCATATTAGGTCATACTCAAAGAGGTGGAGTTCCTACTTGTTTTGATAGAATTCTGGCAAGCCGACTGGGTGTCGCTGCTGTCGAAGGTTTAAAAAATGGTAAAACTGGTGTTATGGCTGGTGTTATTAAGAATGATATTGTATACACTTCGCTAAAAGATGCAATTGAATTTAAAGATCATGTTGATGATGAAATTGTGCGAGTAGCGGAAATTCTTTCAATATAAATTAGTGAGAATACTAATTAAAGCAAAAAGTGATTTGTGTTCGTGTTGTTTTTTTTCTTTCGAAAAATACGTTTCTTTTAAATTGCTGTTTTTAAGGTGTTTACCTGTTACTGTCCTGATTTTGTCCCCTGATTAAAAGTGCATAAAATCGTTACATTCCGATACACTTTTTGTTAAATAATGTTATATTTGGCATCCAAACTTCATCAGTTATGAAAAGAATATTTTCAATATGTTTCACTTTAATGTTATTAATAACTGAAATTATTAATGCACAAAACTCATGCAAAGAAATTATTGGTTATTATCCATCCTGGCAGATGTACAAGAGAAGTGGGGCGGTTGTTCCTGAGTCAATAGATTATTCTCGTTACAGTATACTCAATTATTCCTTTTTTGCTCCTGATAGTAATGGTTATTTAAAAGGTACTGATCCATGGGCAGATACACTATTGTTGAGAGGTAGAATAGACTGGGGTAAGCCTCAACCGGCATATTATACAAATACCTCTTTAATAGACTATGCGCACTTATGGGGAACAAAGGTTATGATATCGATTGGAGGTTGGACATTATCAGATAATTTTCCTGGAATTGCCGCAGACCCTAAGAAGACAAAAATATTTGTTGATGAATGCGTTCGGGTAATAAAAGAATACCAGTTTGATGGAATTGATATCGATTGGGAGTATCCGTGTTATAAAGAACATAGTGGTAGGCCTGATGTGGATAAGGAAAACTTTACCAGGTTCATGTATGCTATTCGCGTAGGAATAGATTCTTTGGGTAAAACTTTAGGTAGAATAGATGAAGATAAATTTCTGCTGACGGCAGCTTTTGGTGCTAATAAAGGACAAATGGACTGTATTGAGTACACAAAAGTATCCGAGTTTATGGATTATATCAATATGATGACTTATGATTTCAATGGTACATGGTCGCCAGATGCAAATCACAATTCACCGTTATATTCTCCCGAAAAAGGATATGAAGGATCCTTGGACTATGCTTTTAAATTATTAAAGGAAATAGGAGTTCCCTCCCATAAAATAAATTTAGGTGTTGCCTTTTATGGAAGAACATTAAAAGGATTTAAAGGTAAAGACCCTGAACTTTATGCTGAACACGATGGGAAGTCAGACGTAGAGAGATATCCACTTCATGAAGGTATGCCATTGTATTATAGAATTGTTGATGAAATGGATGGTTACGACAGACAGGAATGGGATGATGTAGTAAAAAATCCATACGCTATAAGTACAAAAGATCAAGCTTTTATAACCTATGATAACGAAAAATCAATTCGAATGAAAGCTGAATATGCGTTTAATAATAAATGTGCTGGTGTAATTATCTGGGATGCTACAGGAGACTATATGGAGAAGAAAAAAGGATCTCTATTAATTACAGGTACACCTCTGGTTGATCAACTTGTTGATGTTTTACGACCATGTAATCAATCCAGAATACAAAAAAGGTACTAATCTAATTATAATTACAGGTATGCAAAAAAATAGAAAACTATTAGCATCATTATGTATTTCCGTTTTATCCGCAGGATTTGTCAGTGCCGGAGGTACAAATGGTGGGGATAGCGCTTCTTATTCGCCTCATAACTCAGTTTCTATGGGGTATTTGCTGTCATCAATTCCTTCAGGAAACAGCGACACGATTAATAAACTTGGCAACTATCAAAAAAAGTTTGATTATGTTAATCAAGGTACGAAGCAGGGAAAAGGACTTTCAGGAGGTAACCTGGAAGTATCTGGTGTGACCAGGTTTATAACAATTCAAAGAACAATGCAAAAGTCATATGAAGATATGACCACGAGCAATAAAAATATTTCCTTTACTGATTACATAGGGCTGGATGCTAATTCCGGTCTGAATGCAGGGCTTCCTCAGCTGGAGTTAAATTTAAAATCTCAACTTAAAAAAGATTTTAATTTTAACGTAGGGTACTCCTTAGGTCATAATATGACAGGTGATATTGATGGGACATCAAGAAATCTTGGAGCAGTGCAAAATTTAAATTTTGGAGCTCAAATGAGAACAGGTATGTTCAAAACATCGATTTGGGCAGGAGAGGTTTTATGGACTAATCTGTCGAGGTTGACAATGGGACAGCCTGAATTTACTGATAATTATTTTGAACGATTACCCTGGGATTGGTACCGAACTTCATTTACTCGGTATCAGGAGTATTTTACTTTGTCCAGTAATATTGGGGCCAGGAATTTAGGTAGTGCTCCTATACAAGGTACTATTGGATTAATTGAATGGCTTCCTATGCAAACAAGTTTGAAAGTAATTTACGGTCAGTCTAATCGTAACTTAATTGCTGCTGATCAGGGAACTGGATTTCCATCAATGCTTCAGTGTTATCGTTTGGAAAAATATATATTTCAAAGAGGTATTAAAGGAAAATCCGCAATAAATGTCTATGGTAAAAAATCATACACAGATATCGACGCGAAATCTGAGGATAATAATTCAATGTATACTTTGGATTTCGATGTCAAAGTAAAAAGGGTGAATTTTGATGGAGAGGTAGGATTTAGTCAAATTAATACCCACAATCCTGATGGTATAAATTACAAAGAAAATGGTTTCGGAGCAGTATTCAGAACATCTTTTGACCGTCGAGCGGTATTGTGGCCCTTTTCAGTAGAATTTTTTAATCTTGATAAAAATTTTGGTAATGTTGATGGTTCTTTATTGAATCAAAATGCAAACGTTCAGCAGGGAGGTGCAAGTAATGAATTTATATATAATGATTCATATTTTCCTAACGTTGCCAATGAAGCAGGACAATTAACTAATAACAGAAGAGGTTTGAATCTGGAGCTTGAAGCGAATTTAGGTGAATTGAAGGTTCAATTTGGTTATTCAGCCAGTCAGGAAATTGAAAAACTTTCTGATTCGTTAACCGTTCAACATAGAGTTAACTCATTTTCCCGTTCAAGATTTCGTCCGTTTTTCTCAGCCTCCGGACCATACAGAAGAGTTAAATTTTATTGGTGGAGAACTTATGAAACCCTCACTCTTTCAAATGATGGAGGATATCTTGATAGAGATTTATTAGGTTTCAATGCTCTTGAACTATGTGCGAAATACAAAAAACCAATTGGTAACAAACAAGAGATTATTCTCCTGAACTTAAGTACTGTAAATACAATAAAGGAAGGATTTAATATCTTTTCTGTTCCTACTTCCGACGATGTTTTAGCATCCGTTTTATATAATGATTTTACTGCCGCATTTAAGATGAATAATAAATTGTCACTAATCGGGAATTTTGCCATAGAGTCAATGAGAGGGAGTGTCAGAACAAATTTATCTCCGGACAAGTTAGGTTCTGAAGACAAGGACAGAATTATAAGTCAAATTGGTACGATGACTGCTTTAGGTATTGATTACGATTTAAGTCGAAAAACATCTTTACACCTGAGAACCAAGTACATGACACATAAAGACAAAAATTTTCTTAACGATGAATTCTCTGGTTTGGAAACAACCTTTGAACTAAAAATATTCCTTTAAATTTATTTAACATGAATTACAAAAAATCAATAATATATTCTGCAATGTCACTTGGATTAGCTTTCGTTGCAAATGCTCAATCTCCCGATTTTAGTTTGAATGGATTGGGTAGGTCTATTATTTCTAACAATTCATTGTCCGGTAGTATAGTTGATGCTGATGAAGGAGCACAAACTAAGGATGTTTCCGGATATAACCTGTTTGATTTACAATCTAATCTTGATTTGGATTCTACTTTTAACGCAAAAGCAATATTCAGAACCAGATCACCTTTTGGTACATCATTCGGTTCACTCACCAATTTCGAGTTTCGTCAATTTTCCATGGGAGGTAATGTAAATGGATTTAAGTATCAAATAGGTGATATAAGAGTGCAATTATCGCCTTTTACAGTTTTTAATTCTGACCTTGTCGGTACCGGTTTTGAATCTGATTTGTTCTCTCAACGAAAGGAAATTCTCGAGTATGAAAATTTTAATGACGGAAATACCTGGTTACTTCAGGGTACTTCAGGCCAATATGGATGGAATATTGGTGAGAACAGTGGTCTGGGAATCTACGCATTTACTACAAGAACGAATTCCAGTAATGAGCTCAATAACTCAGACCGGCTGCTTTCAGGAGGAAGACTGGAATTCCAGTATAATGAAAATTGTAAATTTGGTTTTAATGAGGTCTCACTTTATGATTTAGTTACTAAAACTGCCGATTTCGACTACAATAACAATGTTTTAACAGCTGATTTAATTTACAGCATTGATTTAAGTGAAACTAAAATTATTTTTGGAGCAGAAGGAGGAGGATCTTTTTATGATTTCAGAGATAATATAAATGAAATTGACACAAGTTATCAGGATTTTGTGTTCAGCTCTGATGTTGAATATATAATTAAAGATAAAGGATTGAAGTTCGGTTTAGACGTAAAACGTGTAGGTGCTTTATTTTCTTCTCCAACTGCTCAGTCCAGAAGATATAATCCTTTGACTGTTCCAGACTTATTTTCTGAGTCTAAACCAGCCCAGACTTATTATGACAGATTTACTGATGAAGCTGTTTATAACAACTCCATAAACGTAAATTTAATGCCTTACTTTAATATTTTTAACAACCTAAGTCCCTATGGAGACGCAACTCCAAACAGATTTGTTGTTGGGGCTACATTTAAAACAGATACCTCATTAATTAGTTCCGTTGAATCTTCAATGAGACTTGATTATGGTACTGAGGTAATAGGTGAAGGAGGCGAAGCCAAAAGAACTTTCATTGTTGTAACAGGTGGGGGGATTGCACATTTAGGCAACTATCTTAATCTGAATCGTCTTTTTGATGTAAGTACTGGTGTTAGATATGAAAATACGTCTCGATCAGAGGGCGCTAAAATAGCATTGAATAGCTTATTGGTTGATGTCGGAGCTTCGATAGAGACAATTAAAAAATTGGATTTATTAGTTGGTGCCAAATACTTTAATGCTGAAGGGAATGAGTTTACAACTTCCAGAGATGGATTTAATTTAATTACTAATTTTAATGAAGTAAATTATGACGTTAGCGAGTTGATTTTATCCGGTGGAGCGCGAATTAGATTTTCAGAGAAACAATCTTTTACACTTAACTATAACCTTGTTAATTTTTCTGATGAAAGAAATGAAAATGTATCCTACAACTTAGGACAGTTGTTTTTAAATTACACAGGTAAGTTTTAAATAGTTAATTATGAATAAATTTTTAAACAATGCGTTTATAGGTATATTATTTTCCTTTTCAATAATATCTTGTAAAACAGAAACGTTAGGTCCTGAATTAAAATTGGTTGGGTCAGGTTTCGACCCATCTGAACTAATATTCAAATCTGAAATAGAACTCAGAACAGATTTTAATAAAACACCAAAAATTGAGGCCAGTTGGGGTGAAGAGGCTTCTTATCATTTAACCATTACGGGCTTGACATCTGGTGCAATTAGAAAGTATTCCGGAGTTGGTGATTCTTTAGAGGTAGAATGGGAAGGACAGAGCTCTAATATTTATTTTTTCAGGCCAGGTGAAAGAGCAAAACTGGAATTAAATATAATGGGTTTTGATTCAACATTTGTTTGTTCAGACAGTATTTATGTGACCAAACCATTTAACTGGAATAGAGAAACAATAAATGGTGTAAAATACTTTTTAATAGATGGTTTTGATGGTGTAGCTGAAATACCTCTAAATCTTGATGGACCCTCGCCCGATGAAAAGGATAAAGATGTTGAATTTAAACTCTCTGAGTCGGTCTCCATTCAAGGAAATAATTCACTTTACATGCAAGGTACTGATGTTAACAATAATGGGTGGTGTGGAGATGTTTATCATAAACATCTGGGACTACTGTTAAATAAAAATGCAGATCAGCTCGCAGATTTACCAATCGACTCAGGAATAGATCCTCAGGATTTATATTTTAATGCATTTATTTACGGAACAGGCGCAAGAGGTACTACTATAGAGTTTAAGGTATACGAAATAGATGGCGGAGATACATTAAAAACAAGAGCAGATATTTCAAACTGGTTAGGTGCAGGTGGGCTTGCTGACGATTTAACTCAGTACAATACTTCAGATAATGACGGTTGGATTTATGATATACCTGTAGTATGGGAAGGTTGGAAATTGGTGAGCGTTCCTTACTCAGAATTTAGAATTACAAATGATCCTTTACTTGG
>PBJD01000034.1 GCA_002720635.1 Flavobacteriales bacterium
AATTTTCTTTCCAGTGCCATTTGAAATGATAGCTCCATAAACATCAACCAGTTTCCAAGTTGTACTTTCTGAAATATTGATGAAGTCATTTGTTGGGTTAGGGAAGAGGTAGATTGAATCGTTGATTTGAGAATTCACTGAAGTAATTGTACAATCGTCATTTGGTACAACTCCAGTTAATCCACCTGAACAAATACCACAGTCATCAACGGTAGCTGTTCCAAACAAATCTTCGTTACAATCAGATTCAATTTGATCACTGCATATTATGTCTCTTAGTTCTCTTTGTCCAGCACTATATCTTACCAAATCTTCTACTTCGTTAACAGGAGTCATGGTATAAGCATAAGGAGGAGTAAAAGCAGTTCCAGTTTCCGTTTTATCGCCAGGAGCATTGGTGAACAAGTTGTTGTTTAAGTTAACAGCAGTAGCTGCTCCTCCAATATAGTTTAGTGGATTCGTGACGAGTTCGAATACATTATTTTCTATCAACAAATCAGCTTCCTTTCCTGCTCCAATACAATAATCATTTCCGTCACTATCACTTCTGTAGTAATTGTTTACGATGTGCACTTGACCAAATCGAACTCTTGGCATTCTTTGTTTAACACCAGCGGCCCAATAGTTATGGTGAAGCGTTACTTTGGAATGATCTCTATCGGCAATATGATCATCGTTATGACCAATTAGATTACTAAATTCATGAGCAGTAGAAGCAGAGGTGTAGGAGAATTTACACCAGCTAATTGTGATGTAGTTAGATTCTCTTTTAATATCCAAATTTCCGTCTTCTCCGTCAGAAATATCCAAATGATCAAACCAAAGGTGAGTACCTGTAATAACCGAAATAACATCATCATTTCCATTGTCTCTAGCACCGTCTCCTCTGAGTTTGAGGTTACGAATAACAATATTGCTCTCTCCGTCAATAATGAAGTATCCATGCAATTCGGCTCCTAAATGACCTAAGATGGTTTTGTTTGAGTTGACATAAATTCGACTATCTGCACCGTTTCCTGTTCCAACCGATCCTGATAAGAAGATTACTGTAGAACCTTCTGATTCGGCATGTGATTTTAAGTCAGCAAATGTAGAAACATGAACCGTATCTCCGCCCGCTCCACCATTGGTTGTTCCGTTGTAAGTAGCCCATCCAACAGGTGCGCAAAGGTCATCGAATTGGTAGTTACAAATGTTTTTTTGATCGTTCGGACATGCGTCATTCGAATTTGATACGTAGCCATCTGGTTGCTCACAGATTACAATAGAATCCAAAGGATTCCCTAAACCATCGTTGTCGGCATCAGCGTACCAAGTTGGCGTTGCATTAGGATCAACATTGGTTAATCCTCCAGAACAAACACCACAATCATTTATACTTGCTGTACCAAAAAGGTCTCCATTACAATCTGTACAAGATGCACTACTTACCGAATTATCATATAACGATAGGTAATCCAAATTGGCTAAGCCGCCTGCTGTTGTAGCCCTAATTTCAATTTTATTCACTCCTTCAACCAAGTCGATAGTTAATGTTCCTGATTCCCATGTAGTCCAAGAAGCAGTAGAGGGGAAGGGAACGGTGTTTCCCTCTTGTCCGTTAACATAAATAGTCCCTGGTCGAGCATCAGTTCCACCATTTGCAAAACGATACCCAAATTCAACTTCTTTATCTTGGTCTGATTCGATCATATAAGTAACTGAAGATCCAATTGCGTTGGTTGTGTTTACATAACCAGTTCCTGAAAACCCAGTGTTTGAGCTTTCGTTGGCGTCACCATCAACCGCACATGCTGTTTCAGCTTCAATTTTTTCGGAACATGCTTCTAAACCAGTAGTTCCGCCAACACATACTCCACAATTGTCTTCATAAGCAGTTCCATCTGGTGTTCCGTTACAATCGGCAAAAACACTTCCACTGCAAAATAAATCGTTTAAATCTGTTCTTCCTGCACTGAACCTCACTACGTTTTCTACGTCTTCTACAGCGGTCATGGTATAAGGGTAGGGAGGGGTAAAGGCTGTTCCGAATCCTGTTTTACCACCTATTGTTGCAATGAAAAGGTTGTTTTTCAGTTCAGCAGCAGTAGCGGTGTTGCTATACATGAGTGCTTCGTTTACCCATTCAAAGACATTATTTTCAATTAACATATCTGCCTCCTTTGTTGCTCCGATGCAGAAGTCGTCTTTCTGTTCCGTTCTGTAGTAATTATTTACCACGTGTACTTTACCAAATCGAACATTCGGCATTCTTCTTACACAGCCTTCAGCCCAATAATTGTGGTGAAAAGTGATTTTTAATTTGCCTCTATCAGTAATGCGATCGTCCGAGTTACCATTCAAGTTACTCCATTGGTGATAGGTCGATTTAGATGTGTAAGAAAACTTACACCAACTCACAGTAACGTAGTTGGATTCTCTAACGATATCCAAATTTCCATCTCCTCCGTCTTCAAACTCTACGTGGTCTACCCAAACATGTTCCGAATTGGATAAAGCCATACAATCTTCACCATCCCTGTCGTGGGCACCATCACCTCTTACTTTAAGGTTTCTAATAATTACATTGTTCGCATTCGACACGAATATACTACCATGTAACTCTGCATTCCCATAACCCAAAATGGTTTTGTTTGACTTTACATATACTCTACTGGTTGATCCTCCGCCAGTTCCAATAGAACCAGTTATGATAATAACCTGAGGATCTACCGAAGCCGCTTCTGTTTTGAAGTCTTCAAATGTGGAAACCCAAACAGTATCTCCACCTTCTCCTCCTGTAACAGAACCATCGTGAGTTGCCCAACCCACAGGGGAACAGATGTCGTCATATGAATTGATTAGTAGGTGAGCTGCTAACTCTGGGATTACAGCCTCTATTTCTTCAACAATAATGTTTGTAATTGCCTTCGCTCCAGTAGTATTGAAATGAGTGATGTCATCAGCGCTAGATGGTCCATTATAAGCCATACTCGCAGTCTCACCAATTTCATTATGATGAGCAACGCTCAAGTAAAAAAGATTGATAAAAGCTACATTCTCTGCCGTTGCTATTGCCTTAGCACCATCGGCATAATCGTCTAAGTATCCACTCCAAGTTGTATCAATCTTGCCATCGCTACCAAAGTATCTTCGCGTTACTGGGCTAATAATCACAGGAGTTGCACCAATAGATCTTGCTGCATCGATATAAATTTTCAAA
Source organism: Flavobacteriales bacterium (assembly GCA_002720635.1). GTDB lineage: Bacteria > Bacteroidota > Bacteroidia > Flavobacteriales_C. Next base: position 3,203 of record PBJD01000034.1, read on the forward strand.
TAATCCTGAAAGGTAGTTTCAGGATCTGTTTCTCTGTCAGCGCCTTTTCCAGGTTGATCGTTATGACCAAATTCTATGAAAATGTAATCTGGATTTTCAGCAAGCACCGCCGGAAGTCTTCCTTCATCATACCAGCTTTTAGAGCTCCGCCCTCCAGCAGCCGAGTTAAGAATAGTTACATGGTTTTGGAATTTGCTAGCAAGCCTACCACCCCATCCTTTGTCTGCCGTCACTGTGGAATTACCAATTAGTGCCACCTTGATAGGGGTTTGTGCAATGGTTAATAAGGAGGTAAATATTAATAAAGGAGTGATAAAGTCTTTTATGAACATAGAACCTTCGCTTAAAAGTATTACAGACAGAAAAAGTTACGAAAATTTTCTGATATTTTAATTTTAAGTCCACTTAACAAAACAATAATGCAAAAAGTTCGAGTTTTGAAACCTTTGGCCCACAAAAAAGCCGAACGATTTTCGTTCGGCTTTTTTCATTTCAAGTCTAGGACTTTTCCTTTATTTCGGTTTATTCAAAACAAGGAGCATCAACTTCTATTTTTAATTCTTTAGTTACATCATTTGGGCAGTTTTCATTTTCGTAACCAACCAGTATAGTGTAATCTCCATGGGTTTCAGGCTCAAAAGTAAACTTATTAGAATCTATGCCCTGATTTACACCATTTACAATCCAATATGCACTTTCTAAACTGGCTGATAGCGTGTAGTTTTTGCAAGAATTTTTCACTAAATGTAAATCGATCCCTTCACAATCAACTTCGTCTTCATCTTTAAAACACTCTTCATCCACATCGATAACAAATTCTTTGAAAGCTCCGTCTGGACAATGTGGTGATTCAAATCCCACTTGAACAGTATAAGTTCCTGCATGTTCAGGATCGAAATCGAAGCCTTTTTGTCCGTTTGCTATCAATTCCCCGTCTACTTTCATGTATGCTTTATCAACGTTAGCAGTGAAAGTAAAACTGTTGCAGGAATGTTCTGTTTTTTCAACGCCAAATTCATTGCAATCCGTACCAATATTATCAAAACACTCTTCCTCTAACTCGATAACAAATGTTTTTGAAGTTCCATTAGGACAACCTTCGCCTTCATATCCAATTTCAATAGTATATACTTCGGCGTGTTTAGGATCCCAATCAAATCCTTTTTGACCGTGCGCAACTAATTGCCCATCTACCTTCATGTATGCATGATCAGTATTGGCTGTAAAGGTGAAGCTGTTACATGAGTGCTCAGTTTTTTCAACGGCAAAGCTTTCACAATCAACATCCACATCTTTGAAGCATTCCTCATCAACATCCACATCAAAACCAACCGTTACAGGTTCATCGCACCAATCACTCTTATAAACGGCTTCCACTGTGTAATTTCCAGCATTTGTTGGATTAAATTCAAATGCCTTGGAATCATTTCCATAATGCACAGGAGTTGGGTTTGGGTGCGTATATACATACCAATCCGGATTTGGATCTACATTACTTACGTTAGATGTAAAAGTATAGCTACTGCATGAATTCTCAGTTCTTTCAACACCAAACTCTTCACAGTCGGTAACGTGATTGGTAGTTTCTTCTTCTTTTTCACAAGCAGCGAACGAAGCTGCCATCAACATTAATAAACTTGTTTTTTTCAAAAAATTCATTTTCCTATAGTTTAGTTCTTTTCTTTCAAAAAGATAGTTTCAGTAATAAGAGAAACAACTAGAAAAAAGGTTGGGTGAAAGATTAAAAAAATTAAAATTTATAATACAAGCCGCTGTAAAGCCTTATAGAATAAGGAGTGAATTTGAATTCAGAATTATTAGAAATTCCGCTAGATTGATAATTTAAACCAGGCAACAAGGTAATTCCTAATCCTTTAATTAAGTCGATTTGTGTACCTAATCCAAGAGAACCTGAGAAGTTTATACCTCTGATTTCCGCATGATTATCTGCAGTAGTTGTCTCCTGCAGAAAAGTTAACGATACCTCCGAAGAAGATTTGGTAATGATGTTAAATTCTCCTCCTAATTTAATTACAGGTTTTACTCGGTAATTTCCGGGCACCCATTTCACATCAAAAGGAATATTAACTATAGTATAGTCCAGTTTTTCGTCGTAAAGAATTTCTTTGTTGATAAGGAATTCATTTAAATCAGCTCCATTTGGAGCCATTTGAATTTCGATTAAATCAGGTGTTTTAGTATTTCCAAATAGTCCATTTACCTCTAATACTCCAGATGGGTAGGTGGCGTTTATTGGAATTGTTCTATTGATACCATTTACGCTTTTAGTATAATGATGGCTATACATATTAACGCTAAAGCCTATTCCAATTTGGAATTGTTTTTTGATGGTATAGCTAGCCCCAATTTCGAATAACTGACTAAAATTAGAAGTTAACAAAGAGTCGAAAAAATGATTTTTTGAACCGTTTTTTCTAACTCTTTGGTATTGAAATTCAGGAACAACATAAGCGGTGACCATCCATTTTTTTGTGGAGTCGTTATTTAGTTTTTTCTTTTCTGTTTTATCCTCGGACTTCACTTGGCTTGTGTCTGAAGTAACTACCCTATTAGAATCTAGTAAAGTATCGGCAGAGGAGATTATAGCGGAATCAGGAATAGGAATATTTATTGTTTTTGCAGAATCTATTGAAGAGATCAAACTATCCATGCTTAGTTTAAAAGGTACAGAGCTGACTAAATTAGAGTCAAGTCTAGTATCAGAGGGTTCAATATTATCATCATTGGTTTTTTCAATATTTNAAAAGTCCGTNGTNNNTGAATCTTTATCAACTTTAGGTTTAGAGTTTGTATTTAACCAANCTGGTGTATTCTTTTNATTTCCTCGATTAGGAGTTGTTGATATTAAAGGATGATTATTATTTGATTCTGGTTTTGTATTNGAATNCTTATTNGTNATTGGTTNTTTAATAGNAATAGGATTAGTTGACTTGACTGAATNNTTNTTNNGTTTTNNNGGTTGNTTTNCAACAATATTATCAAGNGTATCCTGNGTCACANGACTTGTGTTTATTTTAGNNTTTTTTGTCTCTTTTGGAACATCGTTTGAATCAGTTTCATCAANCAAACTTTTATTAATACTTAAGTCCGTTAAANTTGTATTTTTTGATNCTAATGANNTCTCCTTTGTAGTTTGNTTATGATTTTCAGGCTTTTTAANTACTTNTTTTGTTGAATGCTNATTAAGGTTTNTTTCATTNGANCCTTTAATAGTTTCCTGAACAGNTTTATAAGNAATAGTTGATTCAGCAATATCANTTTNGGAATCGAAANTTTNNACAANTAAATAAGNTAATNAGNTNCCAAATACANATCCNAAAANNANCCAGTATANANCTCTNAANTTTNTNGANTTTTNTTGAGTTNCNTTNTCNATATTNNGCCATNACNTCTTCGGNAGGNTTTATNCCNNCNTTNAACNTATCNNNTATTGNANNNTCAAANGCNTCGTTNTCNATTTNNNCAAATTNAGNNTCTANATCATTCCANGCATTNTCNGGAGGNTTTATACCNTCCTNTTCAAAGCGNTNTTTAAAGCTTTGGTCAAANTNGTTGATATNTTCNTTNTTATCCGACAAACGTTTAAATGCNTGAGTTTANTNTTTGTAAATTATTTANNGCNNNTTTTAACTTNTTCCTNGCNTCAAATAACTGCGATTTAGAAGTNCCTNAACTTATGCCTAACTGTTCAGNNATTTCTTTNTGNGAATANCCNTCNANNGNATANAGGTTNAAAACCATTCTTGTTCCTTCTGGNAGTTGTTGNATTAANCCNGCNAGTTCTTCNATGNTNAGNTTTTGAATAGCATCNTTCCANTTTNCATTNGAATCAACNNCTGANTCNATATNTTCTNNAATGANTAAATCGAGTNTTTTTNTTNNCAANNTCTAATGCNGTATTNACAAANATNCTCTTNANCCANCCNCTNANAGCNTCNGGNTTTTTNACTTGNTTNAGGNTTTTATAAATTGANTAGAANGCNTGNTGNAAAATNTCATTNGCNTCATCTTTNGAGTTNGCATATCGCATACANACACTATACATNTGGGANGCGTATTTATCNTANAATNCCTTCCTNGCTNNNGGGTTAAATTTTAAACAACCCTTGATTATATCTTCATTCGTCAAAGCTTATATAATCTTTAATTTCAATCCTTTCTATTTAATATGATGAGAAAATGATAAAAAGGTTGGGTGAAGTTAAAATTTAGTTCGAGTTTTCACTAATTATCAGTTCTATATACTCCTCNAGAAAGTTCGTNTGTTCAAAGTTACTTTTTTATAAATTTCACACTATAATCCTCGCTAGTTATTAGAAAATATAAGATCGGAGCAAGTTTTATAAAATTGATATTATTTCCACTCCCTTTTAGCACTTAATAACCCGTAGTTTTCAAAACTTTATAGTGCTTAATGAATGAATTTGACAAATCATTTTGTGAAAATATAAAAGGTCGGAAATATGATAAATAAGTAATATATTTAAGAGAAAAAATGATGAAATTAATTTATATACTATCAGTAGCCGCGTTTTTAATGGGTTGCTCTGGTGCGGATAATAATCAACTCAGCGCTGATTTCAATCAATCAGAATCATTTCAGGTATATGGGAACTGTGGTATGTGTAAGAAAACCATTGAAAAATCCTTAGCTGGTGTAAAAGGAGTTGGAAATGTCAACTGGGATAAGAAAACAAAACAAATAAAAGTAGATTTTGATTCATTGGAAATCAATTTAGCTGAAATTAAAAGTAAAATTGCTGCTGCTGGTTATGACACAAAAGAAGTCAGAGCTGAGGAGTCAGTTTATTCAAGTCTTCCGGGATGTTGTCAATATGACCGTCCAAACGACGTGAAATAGAAGATGGATAAACTGATTATTTACATTTTATTTATGATGTTATAAATTTAAGCCGCTTGTTATAAGCGGCTTTTTTGTCTCTTTTAATTGATAACTTAGTGGGTGTTAAAAAATTTAATAAAGCACAAAGTAATTCTTTCTCGTGTTTTTTCTAATCAGGTATTTAACACCAGGCTAAATTTTTAACGGAAACACCTTATAGCTTTAAAAAAATCACCTCTTCACAAATCGGCCCATAGAGAGTGTTTTATTTACTTCTTCTATAACAATTTGATAAATCCCGGGAGAAAAGTGGGATGCATCAAGGTTGTTTGAATTTACAACAGAGTTGTAAACTGTTTTCCCCGTAACGTCAACAATATGAACTGTTCCGTTTATGTTTTTTTGAAATCGTAAAACATCAGTTACGGGATTTGGATAAAGATTTATTTGACTTAAGTTCAACTCTTTATACCCTATAGCGCCCTCTTTGATTTCAAACCAGTTTAATCCATACCATGGCGTATTGATGTAGATTCTTAAGGTGTGTTTTCCTTTTGATAATTGAATGTTATGAGAAATGGTTTTGAATGTGTCCCATCCTATGTTGCCACGAGCGGTTCTCTCCAAAGTATCTCTGAGTATTTCAACGCTGTCCACTAAAATACTGTAATCCGCTTTGTTGTTCATAGGTGTTGCATAGCTGAAATCCAAAGTATATGTTTTGGTCTCAGGGACAATAATCTTATAGTCCGAGTAGGCGCCGGAATTTCCCCCTCCGAGTTTAATTTCGTTATCGGTATCCTCTATAGGTCTGATTTCTGATCCGAACATATGGTGAAAGTTTTCGGCTTCAATTCTTGTTGGAATAAAGTATCCTGGTGATGTTAATTCAATTCCAAAGTTCTTTGATAAAGGGTTTTTTGAGTGCGAAAATGCCTCTGAGGAAGCTTCCACAGCCACATCATAGATGTGGAATTGTTCTGCACCGGGGTTGCTGTTGCCTTTTAAAATTATTTTAACGGTTGTATCATTTAATGATAAAACAGAGTCAACGGATACTCCGTCAGGAAGGTTGGAAACCGTCCAGTGAATGGGGTTTATATCTGCTGCAAATGAGTCTTTTTCAACTTCAACAAGTATTATACCTCCGTCTTCCTGGGTGATGATAATAGAGTCGGGGTTGGAGATCTTTAAGTAGGGCACATCGTTAAACAATTCATCATAGAGATTTATAAAGGAACCGGAGTCCTCACAATTTTTATCCAGGTTAATAGACCAGGTCATCATTCCTCTTAAATCAGGATATCCTTCTTCTTGCTTTAATGTGTATTCTCCTGGCTTTGGTCCTTGTCCTAAGAGATATTTCATGGTTGATTCAAGTACTTCAGGCTCTGTGTATCCCCAACCACTGCATGAGGGGAGTCCAACTCCTATTTTTGATGCGGGTAAACCAGAAAAAGTTCCCAGATCATTTGCTCCTTTGAAACCATGAATTACAGCTTCTGTTAGTGCAAGGATAAAATCTGGGGTTGATTGCTTGTAGTAAACACTATCTAAGCCGGTCATAGTGCCGGAATTGTATAATTGAACGTTAAGCATGTCGATGCTATCCTTTAAAGCCTCTATAATGGGTAAATATGCGCCTCCGTATTTATTTTTAACCAGATTTTCAGACATTCCCCCTTGCACATAAATTGTTTCGGGAGCCATTGTTAAAAGAAGTTTCTTACCATGCTTAGAATAGTAATTGGTCATAATCTCTTGGATACCTTCTATCATTAAGGTTAAGCGCGGATCACCAAAAGAATCTATTTTATAGTTATTGAAATGCAGTGAAGACGTTTCCAGGTCAATGTCCAGTCCGTCAAAGTTCCATTTGTCGAGAATTTCACCCACCGACGAAACGAAAATTTTTTTTTCAGGCAACGAGTCCAGCATAACAGGATATGTTGCTCCACCAATACTCAAAAAAACTTTTTTTCCTTCACTCTGTAATTGGGCCATTTCATTTTTAAATAATGTTGCATCGTGCCAGTATTTTCCCGGTTCAGGAACAAAGTTAAGTTCATAATCACGTCCTTTTTTACGGGAAGCAAAGGAGACCATTATTACATTATATCTCGGGTCGATTTCAGAAAAGTATATAAAGTTATTTAAAATTTGGTGATTCCAGTTCTCCCAATACCCAACCATTGCAGGGCTTGGCATTTGGCTAAATGTTTGTGTTGAGCAAAGGGTTAATAACGCTAAATAAAAAAGTTTTTTCATTTTTGAAATTTCGATTAGAGTCACAAAATTAGGATTTTTTAACCACACATTTTTTAATTGGTTTACCTCATCATTCTATAGCAACTTATTGAGTTGACTGCCTTTTTAATGGGGTGCAAAATTACCGGATATTTCAGTTGGTTTTAAAAGCATTGTTTCATGTTTTTTGAAGTTGTATATTTGCAACGAATTAATTGATTTTCAACAAAATCAATTATGGTTTCCCCCCTTGTTGCCCTTTTTAGCATTTTACAGCCTGCCGTGATAAGATCATGTGCTTTGAAATTAAATTACGGATATAAATTTGTTACTATGAGAAGAGGTTTTTCTTTTTTAAGCGTTAAAAGCATATTGTTTTTTGCGGTTGTTTTATTTNCCACACTACCCAATAATGTTTACTCACAAGATGTTAATGTTTTAATTATCGGTTCCAGTCATTCTTATTCGGAGAGTAAGGAGCATGGTGCAATACATGAAAAAGCTTTTAATCCTGTTGGTATTGGTAGTGAATTACAAAAGATTCTCTCCAATGATGTTTCCGTTTCTGGAAACGCGAATGTCGTTGTGGAAGATATTTACACCAATAAAACAAAGGATACTAAAGTAGGTTCAGGNAGTAATAATGTGCGTTCGATGAATTTTCGTCGGTACAGCCTGGCTCAATATTACGTCTGGCCAGAGGGTAGAGATGCACGTCTGGCAAATCTTCGTGGTGAAGGGGGAATCGATTGGGATTATGTTGTTTTGATGGCAGATCCATATTTACTTGCCAATATGCCTGGTGTTTTTGCTGAGGGTGTTCAATTGCTTTCAAAAGAAATTTCCAAAGGTGGTGCAGAGACTATTTTGTTTGCACAATGGCCAGAAAACAGTTCTGGTTTTTCTGTTTCGGATTTTAATGAGGTAGTGTATCGAATTGGAAACAGTGCCGGTTTACGGGTTATACCTGCTGGTAAAGCGTGGAATAGTTTGTCGAATCAAGATGCAAATGTGAACCATCCGACGCCTGATGGAGCTTATTTATCTGCAGCTTCGATTTACAGTACATTGTATAACAAAAGTGCAGTTAACTCATCTTATATTTTCAGCAATGTCAGTGCTACTGCTGATATTGCAAATCATGCTTTCAATACCGTAAAAAATAATCAGGGAATTATTCAATACACGGGTATATATAAAGGAATTAACCCCTTTCAGATGCTTGACCACACTGCTCGTCATGTTGACTTTTGTGAAACAGGGTCCAGTACCGAAAACGGAATTAAGCCAAGACTGCAAGGCGCTTTATCGCGGCTTCGAATGAGCAACAAACCAATAGGACGTTCTAATGCAAAGTCCAAAGGACCTGTTGATTTGAATTACGGAAGAGGAAACGATTGGTATGAGGACAATAAAGACTATGAGGTAAACCCTGATTATTACAAAAACACCATAGGGTTTCCAATGCAGGACAATCACGGTGCAAAACAATGGGCTCCGACAACCATGCTCTATGGAATAGATAAGCGATTCTACAATGGTGTGTATTACAATGACGGAACCGACCTGGGAATAGCTTATAATATGATACGACCGGGAACGCGTGAAAAAGGTATTCCTCTCAATGTTCGATCTGTTCCAGCTCGATTAATGTGGTCTCGAATTTATGATGCAGACCCTGCTTTAAAAGTGGTTCCGGACAACAATCATATGAATGGAGTTCTTTTAGATGCAATAGGAACCTATATGGCTACAATACTCACCGGGAGATGTTCGGTGAACGATGAGCCAGAGCGAAGCAGTTCAACCTGGAACAAATGGTATGCGCGAAAAGTAGCGTATGAAACGGCATGGAGAATGTCTCATTTAACCACTCGAGCGCCTGGGTTTAAGGTTTTGCCATCTTCCGTTGATGCACTAACCATCAATAAAGAAGAATCCGAAAAGTTGTCGGTTCGTTTTATGTTTCCACCTGAAAGTAATGTGACTGTTTTGGTGCATACTACAAACCCTTCCGTAGGAATTGTGGGGCCTCAAAAATTAGTTTTCACTCCTGAAAATTATAATGTAGCGCAATACGTCAGAGTGAAAGGTGTACCCGGCTCAACAGCAAACGCCAGGGTAAATGTTCAGTTTACTACCGTTTCAGAAGATGTTGTTTACAATGGATTAACGGATTCTTGGAGGTATACAAATGAGCGGTTCTCTTCATCGGTTGCCCACAGCAATAACAATACGATTGCAGTAGAAACCTTTAAAAATGTTAAGGCTGATATCGCTTTGAATATACAGGGAGTGGAAAATGGTATAACGGAATTTGCCGGACCTAACCACGGTAGTGTTGCCTGGAATGGAGCAAGTCTGGAGTACACTCCGAATAGTGAATTTGCAGGTGTGGATGGTTTCGCCTACTGGAGTCGTGTGAACAACACTGTTTATACAGGGTATGTTGATATAAATGTATTGGATGAAGCCCCTGTCGTTGATGTGAGTGTATCGGCTATTGATACGGAAGCAGCTGAAGAAGATGTAGATGCGGGGCTTTGGAGAATTACAAGAACCGGGAACCTCTCATCTCCACTCCCGGTGAATTTCTCACTGAAAGGGACAGCTACTCAAGACCAGGATTATTTAATAAACAGCGTTTCACCTATTATTGTTCCCGCAGGACAAAACAGTATTGATGTTTTGCTTACGCCCATAGATGACCAGGTTTCAGGAGAAGAAGAAGAAACAGCAATCCTTAATTTATTGGATGGTAACGGCTATAACGTTGTTGTTTCCGAATCAGGTATAATCATTTCGGACAATGACGAACCATTAAGCATCAGTTTTAGTGCATTAAATTCAGGTGATGTTTTTCAAGAAGGTGATGTTGTAACTATGGGGGTTCAGTTATCAGGTACGCTTACGGATGCTGACGAGATACAATTTCTTGTAAAAAAAGACGGTGGAGATTTTACTAAAGTTCATGCTGAAAGCACCAATGGTTTCCAAACATACAATTACAATTATTTAGCAAACGAGCCCGGAAAATATGTTTTTAAAGTAATTGCTCAAAAAAGTGGTGTTTTTGTTGAGGAGGTTTTAGTGGATCAAATCGTTGTTCAGGAAACGTTAAACATGGAATATACTTCCCTAAAAGAGGGTGCTGATTTTACTGTTGGTAATAAAGTGAATATGCATGTTAAATTATCCGGAAATTTTTCAGCTGCCAATAAAATTAAATTCATTGTTCAAAAAGTGGGCACTAAAGAAAAGGTGTTAAAATCGTTAAGCGTTTCAGAAAACAAAACGACCTATAAGAACAAATGGACTCCCAGGCAGGCGGGAGATTATGTACTGAAAGTTTTTGCTTACTTAAACGATTCATACGTTCAGCAAATTAAAGTGACTGTAAGAGTAGAAAATCCACTAAAGTTAAAATATAAGCTACTTAAAAATGGTCAGTCTTATGTTGTTGGTGAGGACGTGAAAATGCATATTCGAGTTACGGGAGATGTTTCTAAAGCTGATGAACTCCGTTTCATTGTCCAAAAAATTGGTGAAAAAAACCGAGTGGATAAAACTGAAGCTATTGTTCCTTCCAGATCCTTGTATTATAATAAATGGGTACCATCATCCACGGGAGAATACAGATTAAAAGTAAAGGCATATAAAAACGGAAGTTATGTAAAAATGACATCTGTGAAAATTAAAATTACTGCACAAAATAATAATTTTAAATCCATGACAGTCAGCAATGATGAGCGTGGGGATGATGTTGTTTCTGTATATCCAAACCCAAGCGATGGTTTTGTCAATATTAATTCAGGAGGTTTAAAGGAGGTCTCAATAAAAGTATACAGTTCAAACGGACAGGTTATTTATCAAAAATATGATGTTTCCGGTTCTTCTTGTAAGTTTGAACTGAATGGCCTTCCTGGATTATACTTTGTGGAAATCAGATCATCATCAGGAACAGAGGTATTTAAAATTGTCAAAAAATAACAGGTTTTTAATTTAAAACAGATTGTTTTACAGATTGATAGTTGGTTTTTTAATGTAATTATATCTAATTATCTTTGCAGGGTTATGTTTAGAAGAATAGTTTGTATAGCACTTTTGATGGCTATTGTATTTAGCCAGTCGAGCAAATTATTTGTTTACATAACTTTTAAAGTAAATCAGGATTACATTTCCAAAGAACTTTGTGAAAATCGAGAAGTTCCTGAAATGAATTGTAACGGAAAATGTTATCTGGCCAAACAGCTTCAAAAAGAAGAAAAAAAGGAAAAAGAAGAAAAAGCACCCGTTGAACAAAGAGTAAAAATAGATGTCTTGTGTTTTTATAAAAAAACTTTTCCAGATTTATTGGTTCAATACAAACTCGAGGAAAATAATATCCTGTTCAATTCTATTCATAAACTCAAGGAGGGGTACTTAACCAAGGTCTTTCAACCCCCTCAAATTGGTTAATTAGAATACGCTTTTCATTGTTTAAATGATAAGTTCTCCTGCATATTTTAAATGTGTGGTGATGCAGGTGTACACTATGTTCACACAAGCAAGCTAATTAATCAATACTAAAAATGAGATATTTAATAATTTTAATAGCGCTCTTTTCTATTAACTACAGTCAGGCGCAAAGTGCCGATGGCGTGGCGACAGACTATTTGACCGGCGAGCCAATACCTTTTGTTAAGGTGGTTAATAGTTCAACCAGTGAGGGAACAATTTCTGATTACTTCGGGACTTTTACCTTGGATGCTAGGGTGGGTAAAGACACATTGCTTTTTATAGCCAATGGGTTTAAAAATCAAAAAACAGTAGCCTCAAAAAACATGTTGTTAAAACTGTCTCCTTCGCCGATAGGTCTGAATTCAGTTGTGATCAGTACGAACAGGGAACAAGAGGTAAGAAAAGAAGTTCCTGTTGCAATAGCGTCCATTAATACTGAAATTATTGAAAACAATAAACCCACTTCTATTGATCAGGTTTTAAATCAAACACCAGGGGTGAATATGGTTGATCTGGGTAATGAGCAACACACCATGAGTATTCGACGTCCAATTGACTACGGAGCTTCTTATTTATATCTGGAAGATGGAATTCCCATTAGAACATCAGGCGTTTTTAACCATAACGCACTACTGGAAATCAATATGGCGAATGTGGGTAAGGTGGAAATTGTCAGAGGTCCTGCATCGAGTATGTATGGAAGTGAAGCAATAGGAGGTGCGGTGAATTTCATCTCTAAAAAACCTACAGTTAAACCTTCTGCCGGAGTAAGTGCTCAGGGAAATAATTTAGGGTACAAACGAACCGACTTTTATGCTTCGAATACCGTGAAAAACAAATTGGGGTTCCGATTTGCTGGGTACTATGCTGACCAGACCGATGGATTGCTGGCACATTCTGACTTTAATAAACTGGCATTAAGTTTTAATATGCGTTACAAATCAAGTAAGAAAGGAGAGTTGTTGTGGTCAAACGCTTACATTGATTACGATTCGGACATGGCTGGTTCTTTGGACAGCACTGATTTTTACAAAAAGCTCTATGGTTCGAATCATACATTCACGTACCGTAAGGTAAATGCTTTTCGTTCTAAATTAGCTTATAATCGCTTTTGGAGTAAAACAAGTAAAACAAGCGTAACTGCATTTTACAGAAACAACTCTATTGGACAAAATCCAGCCTACAGGGTGAAAGATGATTATCGACCATGGGCAGGAACGGGTGATCCCAATCTGGCGCATGGGCAAGAAAATGAAAATGCTTTTCAAAGCATTGGATTGTTCGCCCAGCATAAGCAAAAGTTTAACTTTTACAACGCTAATTTAGTTGTAGGGGCAAGCGCTGATTTTAGTCCAAATGAATATGGTGCAAGATACATTGAGATTTCAAAAAACAATTCAGGAATATATAAAGACTATGAACCTACAGACAGTTTACTCGCTGATTATTCTGCTAATATATATAATACGGCTATATATGCTCAGTTCAAATTGGAGCCTATTCAAAAACTAAAGGTTCTTTTTGGAATGAGATACGATAATTTCATGTATGTTTTCGATAACAACCTTGGCGGTAATTCGTTTACATCTGTTGAAGATGGTGAAAACATCTTTTCTAGAATAATTCCAAAAGTAGGTGCAACCTATCAAATAAACACACATATAGGTTCATACGCTAATTTTAGTCAAGGTTATGTGCCTCCTCAGGTGACAACTTTATATGTAGGTAACGATATACCCTCCTTAAAACCAGTTTTTTATGACAGTTACGAAGTAGGGGGGTGGGCGACTTTCTTAAAAGACAAAGCAAAGCTGGAGTTGAGCTTATATAGAATGGAAGGGTTGAATGAAATTATTTCTGTTTTACAGGAAGATGGATCAACTGAAAAACAAAATGCAGGAAAAACATTGCATCAAGGAATTGAATATTCGCTCAACCTAAAAATCGGTAAGGATATATCGATGAGAATAAGCGGGACCAATGCGCTGCATCAATTCACCGATTATGTTGAAGCGGTTAAAGGGGAGGAAGTAGATTACTCCGGTAAATCAATGCCTCAATCGCCGGGATGGATTATGAATAGTCAGGTAACGTATAAGCCAAGCTATTTAAAAGGGTTTCGATCAAGTATAGAATGGCAGCACATAGATCGTTATTTTATGGAAAAGGGAAATACCAAAGTATACAGTGGGCATGACGTTTTAAATCTTAGGTTGGGATATGAGTATAAGTCATTTGAGGTTTGGACTAATGTTCTGAACTTAACCGATGAGTTATACTCAACAGTTGCCAGGGCAACAGCGTGGGGGCAATCTTACGCATTGGGCAGGCCAAGAAATATAAATATTGGTATCGCGTATAAATTCCAAAAAAAGTAAAATGAAAAACGGTTTTTACAACTTACTTTGGAAAAGTCATTTTTTAGCTGGAATTGTTGTTGTTCCGTTTGTTATTTTACTGTCGGTTACAGGGATAATTTATCTTTTTAAGGACAATTACGAAAAAAGCCTTTTGCAAAGTTATTCTGCTTATGAACCGAAAGGAAAAAGTTTATCCTATGAACAGCAACTTCATATTGCTCAAATTAATTGGTCGAAAACGCCAGAGGCGATTGTAGTTTCTAAAAGTCAAAATCAATCAACACAGTTTACATCGGGTAGGTTCTCTCACAAATCCTCTATGTATATAAACCCGTCCAATGGTGCTGTTTTAGGTAAGGTGAATGTTTCTGAAACCAATATGCATAAAGTTAGAAAACTACATGGAGAACTGCTTCTTGGTAGTTTTGGCACAAAGATCATAGAGTTGGTTGCCAGTTGGATGTTTGTGCTTATTTTGACCGGAATATATCTTTTTTGGCCAAGAGAAAGAGGGATAAAAGGCTTATTTACCATAAGAACCAAAGCATCTAAAAGAATTTTTTTTCGGGATGTTCACACATTTTTAGGGTTCTGGTTTTCATCGCTCTTGATTTTAATTCTAATGGGAGGTTTTCCTTGGACTGATGTTTTTGGGGCAGGCTACAAGTGGATTCAAAAATCAACCAGTAGTGGTTTCCCCTCAACATGGCAGGGAAAAGGCCTGAAGTCAAAGGAAAATCAATCCACGGCAATTTCTTTGGATATAATGATTCAGAAAGCTGAGGCATTAAACCTGGATGGAGAGGTCAGCCTGAGTTTTCCTGAATCTTCAAATGGTGTTTACACTGTAACCAATCAAACAACAAATTTTTCCCAAATGAAAAGTATTCATTTTGATCAATACACAGGTAAAATCGTTGCTCAAAACTCATGGGCTGATATTGGTTTTATGATGAAATCACGCCTTTGGTTAATGGCCTTTCATCAAGGGAAATTTGGAATATGGAATTTTGTGTTAATATTGGTCACCGCTTTAGCGTTAACTTTTTTGAGCTTTGCGGCTATTTTTTCATATTCCAAAAGAAAAACAGAAAAAGGATTTAACCTAAACGAAAATGTAAAAGTGAGAATTTCATTGGCTCCAATTATTGTAATTTGTATACTGGGAGTTGTTTTACCCCTGTTTGGAATTAGTTTGGTGTTGATGTTTTTCATGATCAGTATTTTTTCTTTCACCAGAAAAATTAGACATTCAATAGTAAAGGTTTCCTAGAACTATAAAAATATTGAGTTTATTCATAAAATCAACTGGTTTATTTTTCTTAATGCAACTTTGTTGCATTAAGAAAACAGTTATATATTTGTAGTTGATTTTGAGTACAATATTGAAAATCCTTATTTACATAAATTTAACTGTTTTTTCATTGAATCTTGTTGCACAAACTGATTCTTGTATTTTTTCACTGTCGGGAACAATACTCGATATTGAAACAAAGGAACCTGTTCCATATGTTTCTGTTGTAATTCAAGAAGCGGATAAAGGAACTATAGCAAATGAGCGCGGTGAGTTTGTTATAAATGGGTTGTGTTCTCAAAGCAATACCCTGATTATTTCATGTCATGGGTATTGTGATTCTGTTTGTGAGCATAATCATCAACATGGAAAAGTTCCTCATATTTATCTAAGACAAAAGGTAGTTGATGTTGCTACAGTAACCATAAAAGCTCAGGTGAGCAAAAAGAAAGGTACTGAGTCAATATCTCAAGTTAAAGTTGATAAATCACAACTAAAAAGCGATCCAACGCGAAGTTTGGCTTCAGCCATTGTGGATAAGCAGGGGGTTTCACTTACTTCTGTAGGTGCCAACGTTCAGTTGCCTGTTATTCACGGCCTATATGGAAATCGAATTTTAATTTTAAACAATGGTTTAAAACACGGTTTTCAAAATTGGGGAAAAGATCATGCTCCTGAAATTGATATTTCGACTGCAAATAAAATTACAATTATTAAGGGGGCGGCAGGCGTCCGCTTTGGGCCTGAAGCTCTGGCTGGAGCAATTATTGTTGAACCCAATCCATTATACCTGAAAGAACCTTTCTATGCTGAAGTGGGTATGGGGTTTCAAACTAATGGACGAGGATACAATTCTAGTTTTGAAGTTGGCCAGGGCAGGAATAATTGGAGTTGCTTTTTGAATGGAAATCACACGAAAATTGGCGATAGAAATTCTCCCGACTATATACTTACTAATTCTGGTAAGGAGGAGACGTCTTTGGGGTCAGGAATTCGGTACAGGACTAAAAAACTAGATTTCAAAGCATATTACAGTTTCATTGATCAAAATTTAGGATTACTAAGGGCTTCTTTTTTCCACAGCGCAAATTCGATTCGTCGGGCGTTTGCTGCTGAACAACCAGACGCTGCTTATATTTTACCTTTTTCATACGCGATAAACGAACCGAATCAACTGACTCAACACCATTTGGCCAAAGGGAAGGTGAAATGGACATACTCCGATCACGGAAATTTGACATTAAGAGCTGGAAAACAACTGAATAAAAGAAAGGAGTTTGATGTGAGAAGAAACTCCAGTAAGCCAATTATTGATTTGGATTTGATTACAAATGATGTACAATTAGAATGGAATCATCCCGATAAGTTTGGGTTGGATGGAATGATTGGAATACAATATTTTTATCAGGATAATGATAACAACCCTGGAACCAATACAACGCCTTTTATTCCAAACTATAACACAGGAAGATACAGTGCTTTTTTGGTTGAAAGTAAGCGAATAGGAGAACATGTTGTTGAAGCAGGATTTAGGATTGATTACGAGTCTAGTAATGTCAGAGGCAGAGAAACTAACCAGGATATTTTTCGAGACGAGTATTCGTTTACAAATCTAACATCATCCATTGGATATGTTAAAAATTTCAAAAAAAGTAACTCTTTCAGAACGAGTATCGGAAGTGCTTGGAGAGCCCCCAATATGGCTGAGTTATTTAGCTTCGGTCAACATGGGTTTAAAAATTCATATGGGTTACTTCGATACTACTTTGATGACGAAAGCAAACTTAAAACCGATCAGGTAATTAATTTAAAAGAAAGTAGTGTTACACCTGAAAAAGGGTACAAATTAATTAATGAATTAAAAATTAACAATAAACTACAATCACATAGTTTTGCTTTTTATTCGCACTATCTTTCAAATTTTATTTATTTAAGACCATATGGTTTAATAGGAACATTTAGAGGTCCTCAACCAACTTTTATATTTGATCAAACCGATGCGCTTTTTTTAGGGTTTGATTATGACTGGAAGGCACAATGGTCGAAGTTTGTAGACGGAACGTTTGGTATTAGTTATTTATGGTCAAGAAATATTACGGATAAAGAAACTTTAATTAATCAACCCCCTGTAACCGTTAGTTATAAATTAATTTGGAAGCAAAAAAAGTTTTGGAAGTTTAGTTCCTCACGAATACTGGTAAAACCTTTCTATCGATTTGAACAATTTCAAGCCCCAAGAACTTTAACCCCGGATCAAATTATCGATGGAGAAGAGGTTATAACTGCAACATCTGAAATTTTTGATTTTAAATCGGCTCCGGAAGGATATTTCATGTTTAGAGTTTCCTGGGAGTGCGAATTGAAAAGATTCAGGGGCAGTATAACGATAAATAATTTATTAAACACGAACTACAGAGACTATCTAAATGAAATGAGATACTTTGCGGACGCGCCGGGAAGAAATATACTTTTCAGTCTTAACTATAAATTTAATGCAAACAATAAATAAATTTTAATAATCAAATCAATCTAAATATTAATAATTAAAAATCAGAAAAATGAAAAAAATGAACAAATTCAGAAAGTACAGTATGATTCCTATGTTGGCAGCTGCTGTATTATTAACGGGATGTGAAAAAGAAGAAGAAGAAGTGCCAGAGGAAGAGCACGACCATGAAGTGTTTACAGATGTAAAGTTGATATTCACGAATACTCAAGATAGTAGTGATGTTGTAGAAGCGTTAGCGCAGGATCCGGATTATGAGGGGATAGAAGATTTGAAAGTTTTAGATGCTATTAATCTAAAGAAAAACACAGCATACACGCTTACCTTTGAAATTTTGAATGTACATGAGGATGAACATGATGATCACGAAGACGACCACGATGATCATGACAATCATGAAGGAGAGGAGCATGAAGACGATCACGATGATCACGATGATCATGACGATCATGACGATCATGACGATCATGCTGAAGATATAGGTGCGGAAATTGCTGAGGAAGATGATGAACATCAATTCTTTTTTGCTTTTTCAAATGACGCATTTGCTGATCCAGCTGGAGACGGTAATATCGATAATGCTTCTGATGCAATAAATTATAATGACGCTGATGATAACGGAAATCCTGTTGGATTGAGTACCAGCTGGGAAACGTCTTCATCTTCTCTATCGAATGGGGAGTTCAGGGTTATGCTGCAACACCAGCCTGGTGTAAAAACAGCCAGCTCTGGAGCTAACGATGGCGATTCAGATTTTGATTTGACGTTTGTGTTAAATATTGAATAATAAATATCGAAGTAATAGTAACAAAGAAAAAGCCACTGAATTCATTCAGTGGCTTTTTCTTATATGCTCGGTATTTTTTACATACACAACTTTAAGAAGGAGTCTCTTTGACTTTGTTCATTAAATTCTCCTCCATATTCTATTGTTACCGTTGAGCTTGATTTGTCTTGCACTCCTCTTGTAGAAACACACAGGTGATCTGCATCTATTATTACAATAACACTTTCCGTGTTTAAGGCGGCTTGCAATTCCTTAAGTATTTGAATGGTCAACCTTTCTTGAACTTGTGGTCTTTTTCCATAATACTGTACGATTCTATTCATTTTTGATAATCCAATCACCTTTCCTGAAGAAATGTAACCAACGTGAGCTTTTCCACGCATGGGTAAGAAATGATGCTCACATGCCGATTCAAATTCAATATTTTTCTCAACCAGCATTTTATTGTAGTTGTACTTGTTATCAAACGTGGAGATGGAGGGCTTGTTTTTAGGGTCAAGCCCACTAAACAATTCTTTAACATACATTTTTGCAACACGATACGGAGTTCCTTTCAAACTGTCGTCCTCCAAATCCAGACCTAAAGTTTCCATAATACCTTTAAAATATCCTTGTATTTTCTCTATTTTCTCTGCATCAGAGATTTCAAAAGCATCTGTTTTGAGAGGAGTCTCAATAGTCGTTAGTGCGTGATTGTCTCCAATTGTATCGTATATATCGTATTTGTTTTCAGCCATAACAATCAATTTGATGTTACTAAATTGTATTAGCAACAGTTTTTTTCACATTTACATAGTCTAATATTATATACATGCAATAAAATCAATGAGAAAGCCGGAATAAATACAGCGTGTTTGAAGATTGAAAACATTGCAAAATTTTCATTTAAAATCAATATTAACAGAGCAATCCAGCTAACTGCGAAACCGGACTTAAGTAGTTTGTTTTGTGAAGTTTTGAAGACTTGTTTTACAGCAATTAAAGAAATAATAATAAATAGGTAATCAATTGTTTTCCACCATGTTGGACTTTCGGAACAACAAGCGGCAGAACAGCTTCTCACGATAAAAACAAATGGAGTTGCGAAACAATGTAATAAACACAATCCACTGGCAAGGATACCAAAATAATCAGCTTTTTTTGCTGAGGTATAATTACTCAAGTAAAGACGCAGCATTTAGCAAAGGTATGGCTTTTTTTTGCGTACTGCAACAGCGTTGAAATTGCGTTTAATGGTATTTTTTTTTGATTTATTCGAGATTTTTCTATTCAGTAAATAAGTTATTGTTTAAATTCAGGGCATTATTACTTAAATTCAGTAACCATGAAATATGTTTATCGAGTATCTTTTTCAATAATTATACTATTTCTATTACTCATTGCATTAATGGTTGTTTTTAGTCCCTATGGAGAAGGGGGGCTCTATGAAAATCGTTTTTTACAATCCTCCATTAAAATTAATGCGACTAAAAAAAATGCTTATGAAGTACTGGGTAATTCAAATAATGCGAGAAAATGGTCTGTGTTTGTGCATCATATTAACACATTAAATTCGGATGAAATTACTGATGGTTCAGTGGGATCTTTAAGACGGTGTTATCAAAACGAAAATGAGCTTGGTTTAAAGTGGGATGAACAGATTATTATAAATGAGATTAACAAAAGAAGACGATTGTCCATATTTAATATGGTTGGCTTTGATATGAGTGCTGAAAATTTATTGACGGATCAGGTATACGAGGATATTGACGGTGGATGCAAATTGACATTTACATTATTTTTTGATTCAACAAAAGAAATTAGTTTAATTGATGAATTAAAAATGTATTTTGCCGCTTATACTGCTAAGGATATTTTTGATAAAAATTTAGTAAACATAAAGTATTTAATAGAAAAGGGAGATGATTACAAAAGGATTCATTCTTTTTCAAAACAATATTAATTGTGAGTTTAAGTAAAGACAGAGCGAAAAGAAGGATTAACGATTTGAAAAGATCCGAAAGTTTGAATGAGCTGGAACTTAGGATAAAAAACGAAAGAAAATCGGGCTCTGAAAAAATTTCAGGAGTCCCCACAGGTGGTCTTTATTCCAGAGATGGACAACTTCAAAGGTTGAAGTTTTTGAGGGAAAAAACCGGTGAAAACATACCTTTTTTGGAAGGAGAAAGTACATTTAATAACCATCAGCAGCTTGAAGGTAATATTGAGAACTTTATCGGTATGACGCAGGTCCCAACCGGAGTTATAGGTCCGTTAACTGTTCATGGAACCTGCGCAAACGGTGATTTTTATTTGCCGCTTGCTACCACTGAAGGAGCTCTGGTTGCATCTTATAACAGAGGTGCCAAGGCAACTAAACTGGCTGGAGGAGTTACTTCCGTATGTTTGATTGAAGGAGTGCAGCGAAGCCCTTTATTTAGGTTTGAAAATATAATAGAAGTAGGGAAGTTTGTTTTCTGGATTCTGGAACAACAGGGTCAGTTTGTTGAGCTGGTTGAATCTTCAAGTAATTTTGCTCAACTTGAAGATGTTAAAACGAATATAGAAGGCAATGAAGTTATTTTGACTTTTGAATACACAACAGGTGATGCTGCCGGTCAGAATATGGTTACGATCTGTACTAACAGGATATGTGAATATATTCTTGAAAAAAGTCCTGTAAAGCCATCTCGGTGGTTTATTGAAAGTAACTACTCCGGAGACAAAAAAGCGACAGCGCTTTCATTTTCAAATGTAAGAGGTAAAAAAGTAACGACTGAGATTAATATTCCCCGGGAAATAGTTGAAGAGGTTTTAAAATCCACACCTGAACTTATGGTTGAATACTGGAAATCATCAACCCTTGCTGTTATTCAAAGTGGCGCTATTGGAGCTCAGGGACACGTCGCGAATGGTCTCGCGGCATTGTTCTTATCCTGTGGTCAGGATGTTGCTTGTATTTCTGAGGCTGCAACAGGAATTACCAGAATGCAGATGAATGAAAATGGTGACCTTTATTGTGCAGTTACGTTACCCAATTTAATAGTTGGTACAGTTGGCGGAGGTACCGGACTGGGAACTCAAAAAGAATGTTTAAAAATGATTGGATGTTATGGCAAAGGGACCTCCAGGAAATTTGCCGAGATATGCGGAGCTTTGGCCCTTGCTGGTGAATTATCTATTGCTGCCGCAATGTCCGCAGGTCATTTTACACAAGCACACAAGGATCTGGGAAGAAAAAATGGAAAACAATAAGAGTTCATTTGTGAAGCGGTTATACATCTATCAAAGGGAGCGATTTCCCTTTGCAGGTTATATAATCTTAATAGGAGTTTTTACCTTTTCTGCAGCATCATATTCGCGAATATGCAGAGGGGAAGTTGGTTTTATTGACTGGAAAAACTATTTGATAGGCGTAATCACGACATTTTCTTTGTTTTTTCTCGTTAGAATATTTGATGAATTTAAAGACAAAGAAGACGATGCTAAATATAGAAAATACCTTCCTGTTCCAAGAGGGTTAATTTCACTGAAAGAATTAAGTGCAATTGGTGTCGCGGTTGCTTCTGTTCAACTGTTTGTTATTCTTTTTTTTCAGCAGGAGATGATTGTTTTATATGGAGTGGTAATGACATACCTTCTTTTGATGCGGGTAGAGTTTTTTGTTCCAAAATGGCTTAAGAATAATCAGTTGATTTATGTCGCTTCCCATATGATTATAATACCGTTAATTGATGTTTACGCAAGCGGTCTTGATTGGTTTTTAGAAGGTGCTGATGCTCCGATTGGATTGTTGTTTTTCTTCGCAGTCTCTTTTATGAATGGGATTGTATTGGAATTTGGAAGGAAGATAAAACCACCAGAATCTGAAGAGGAGGGAGTTTTATCTTACACAAAGTATTTTGGAACAAAAAAAGCAGTATGGGTTTGGATTTCTGTTCTTTCAGCAACACTATTTCTAAGTCTTGTAACCAGTTATTATGCCAGCTATGGCTTGATTGCCTATTATTTTTTTGGATCTGTTTTTCTGGTATGTCTTGTGCCGTCTTTCCTTTTTCTGAGAAGCCCTGGTTCAAAAAGTGCTAAGTATATTGAGCATGCTTCATCTTTGTGGACTGTTTTTATGTACCTGGGGCTTGGAGGAATTCCCATGTTAAGTAAATTGATATTGTGATGTTTATAGAGTCAGGACAAATTAAGAATCAGGACAATCCAAAAATTGGAGGTAAAGCAAGAAATCTTTTAAAACTGGAAAGTTTGAGAATGAACGTTCCTCCCTGGCTGGTGATACCAAGTGATGTCCTTGAGTCAACTCCCATAGACACTATTAATCAAGCGCTCAAAAGCCACCAGTTAATTATTGGAAATACTGATGCTCGATTTGCCGTTCGATCTTCTGCTATTGATGAAGACAGTGAAGAAGCTTCCTTTGCAGGTCAGTTTGAAACTTTTTTAAATGTTACCTCTCAAAATTTATTAAGCGCTATAAAAGAAGTTAAAAATTCTGCAAAAAGTGATCGGGTAAAGCAATATCGAAAAAACAAAGGACTTCCAGAAAATCAGGAGATTGCAGTTGTTGTTCAGAAAATGATTGATGCTGAAATTTCTGGTGTGGCATTTGGAGCAGATCCTGTAACAGGGGATATGGATTCAAAAATAATTTCTGCAGTTTATGGAGTTGGAGAAGGTCTGGTTTCTGGCGAATTGAATTCAGACAATTATAAAATTATTAATGGTGATATTAATAAAACAATAGTTAAAAAAGAGCATGCATTTGTAGTTAACTCTAATCGTGATGGAATTTCTAAAGTCAGTGTTTCAGAAAAACTGGTTTCTGCCTCAGCAATGCGGGATAATCAAGTTAAGGAGGTTGTTTATATTCTGGAGGTGTTAGGTGCGAAACTTGAAAAACCTCAGGATGTGGAATTTGCTTACAATAAAGATGAGCTTTTTCTTCTTCAAACACGCCCAATAACTACACTACGAAAAAAAATAAAAACAGATCAGTTTATAATTTGGGACAACAGCAATATTATAGAATCCTACCCCGGAGTAACAACACCTCTTACTTTTTCCTTTATAATCAAAATGTACGATGCTGTATATCGTCAATTTTCTCTTTTGATGGGAGTCAGTTCAAAAGAGGTTGATTCCAATAAGGACGTATTTTCCAATATGCTGGGTTTAATTCAGGGTAGAGTTTATTATAACTTGTTAAGTTGGTATAGAGCTCTGGCTCTTTTACCGGGTTACTCCTTAAATGCATCATTTATGGAGAAAATGATGGGGGTGAAAGAGCGTTTTGAGTTGAAAAAACAAAAGTCCGTTTCTAAAACGATAGCGTTACTTAGGTTCGGGACAGCAATTGTAAAAATACTTTACAACTTAATCTCCCTGCCCAGGCAAAGAGTAAAGTTTCTTGAAGTTGTTGACGCTACAATTCGTCGTTATCAGAAGATGAATTTTGATTCATTACCTCCCGAGGTTGTGATAAGTCATTATAAAGAATTTGAAAACGTTTTATTAACGAAATGGAAGGCGCCTTTGGTGAATGATTTTTTCGCCATGATTTATTTTGGAATTCTTGAAAAGCTTACTAAAAAGTGGGTGAAAAGTCAAAATCAAAATTTACATAATGATTTGTTGTGCGGTAGTAATGATATCATTTCTACCGAACCGGTTAAAAGAATTTTGGAAATATCTGCTTCTGTTCAGGAAAATAATGAAGCAAAGGAGTATTTTATTGCGAATAGTAGAGAGGATATCTGGGAAATAATAAAGGGAAAAAAGTTTTCAGATATCTCCGAAAAGATTCATGAATATTTAACACTTTTTGGAGATCGATGTGTGGGAGAGTTGAAACTGGAAACCTTTTCTTATAACCAACAACCAGAAGTTTTTGTTGGTATTATAAAATCTTATGTTGAACAAGGTATTATTGTTTCCAAAGGTGCAACAGGAGTTGAAAAAAAATTAAGAGAAGAGGCCGGTCAAAAAGTAAACAAAGCATTTAAGTGGAACATCCCGAAGAAATTTCTGTTTAAGTATGTACTTCGTGTTACAAGAACATTGGTAAGCGCCAGAGAAAACTTAAGGTATGAGCGTACAAGAGCTTTTGGAATGGTAAGGGTTATGTTTGCATCAATTGGACGACAATTTCATAAAGCAGGAGTTATAAATAATGATCGAGACATCTTTTATTTGACACAGGAAGAGATTTTTGATTTTATCAAAGGAACAGCTGTTACGGCAAATTTGAAACGACTTATAGATATTCGGAAGGAAGAATTTGAAAAGTATAAGCAAATGTCTCCTCCTTCCGAGAGAATTTCAACTCATGGGATCGTTTATGTTGAGAATGATTTTAATTCAATAGCCGAAACACTGACGTTAAATGGAGATATTAAGGGGATTGGCTGTTGTCCGGGAAGAATAAGGGGGAAAGTACGGGTTGTTAATAGTCCGGATGAATGTAATTCTCTTAATGGAGATATCCTGGTTACTTCCAGTACTGATCCAGGCTGGGTAACCCTTTTCCCTACAGCTTCTGCTATTCTTGTTGAAAGGGGGAGTATGTTGAGCCATTCTGCGATAGTTTCCAGAGAATTAGGGATACCTTGTATTGTTGGTATCACCGGCTTGTTAAAAGTTTTAAAAACAGGTGATGAGTTAGAAATGGACGGGGCTACCGGTGAATTAAAACTATTGACAGATGACTAAGCACCTGCAAAATGTTTCTGCAGATTATATAAGGTATTCCAATTGCTGGGAGGATGCAGATGTTCTTTGTGAGGGGTTGAATTTACAACAAAATTCAAAAATTCTGTCTATTGCATCCGCAGGAGACAATACTTTTTCATTGCTCACAGCCAACCCGGAATTAGTTGTTGCTGCAGATTTAAATTCTGCTCAATTAAATTTAATGCGGCTGAAAATAGCGGCGATATCTGAATTAAATCATCAGGAATACTTAGCGTTTTCTGGTTTTACAGAAGGGATAAAAAGAGTAGAAACGTATTTGAAAATAAGATCAAATTTAAGTTCGGAAGCCCGAAATTATTGGGATTCAAAAAAACAGGAGATTGAAACCGGGATTATTTTTTGTGGTAAATTCGAAAGATATTTTGCTTTTTTTCACGAAAAAATCCTTCCCTTTATTCATGGAAAGAAAACTATAAATAAATTATTCGAAAATAAAGTAGATGCAGAGCAGCTAAAGTTTTACTCAGAAAAATGGAATAGCTTACGGTGGAAGTTATTGTTTAAAATTTTTTTCAGCAAATTCATAATGGGGCGTTTTGGAAGGGATCCGGCATTTTTAAAGGAGGTTGATGTTCCGGTAGGGAAATTTATATACGAAAAAGCACAACGACATTTGAGCTCAGCAAATTGTCAGGGAAATTATTTTTTGAGTTACATATTAAGAGGTACTTTTTCCAATGGTTTACCTCACTATGTACGGTTACATAATTATGAGATTGTGAAATCCAATTTGTCGCACTTAAGATTAGAGAAAAACTATGCTCAGGAAGCAGCCAGAAAATATGGAGTATTTGACCACTTAAATCTTTCAAATATATTTGAATACATGAATTCAAGGGAGTTTAAGAAAGTAGCAATGGATTTTGCAAATCTAACGAAAGCCGGTTCGAGTATTGCGTATTGGAATTTGATGGTCAGTCGAAAATTAAATGAGGTTTTACCGGAACATTTTGTGTGTGAAAACAGTAAATCTGCTGAGCTTGAGAGAATCGACAAGGGCTTTTTTTATGGGAACTTTAACATTGTAAACAAGATTTAGTGGTTGTCTGGAAAAATACCTTCCTACTCGCAATAGTATTTCTTTTGCTTTTTGGTTCAGCAGAGTTAATGTACCATAAATTCAAAGTGAAAGCAGAATTAACTCGGAAGTTTGTCCATTTTTTAACAGGCTTCATAACACTTCTTTTTCCTTTCATGTTAAACAATCATTGGTTTGTACTTCTTTTGTGCAGTTCATTTGCTGCATTATTAATGTTAAGTAAAACGTTCAAGTTCCTCCCTTCCATTAATAATATCAGTAGAGAGTCTATGGGTAGCTTTTTATATCCGGCATTGGTTTACAGTTGTTATTTTTTCAGTGAATTAATGGACTCTAAAATTTATTTCTACATACCAATATTAGTTTTAGCAATAGCTGATCCATTTGCGGCACTTTGCGGTAAAAAATGGCCGGTTGGTCAATATACTGTTTTTGGACACAGTAAAACTTTAGTGGGTTCAACAGTGTTTTTTTTATGTTCCCTTGTCACAGTAGTGGTTACATTTTGGCTTAATGGATTTATTCTTTATGAAATATCTGCAATTGCATTTGTTCTGGCTGTTTCAACAACAATGGTTGAGGCTGTTTCTCATAGGGGGTACGATAACTTAACCATTCCCGCAATTGCACTTTTAATTTTAATGTTTTTATAATGACACAGTTAATCAATACCTCAATTAAGGTTATTCAAACTATGCCTGGTGAGGATTCTTTTGTGCATTTCAAAAATGTTCCCTCTCAAATATACAATAAGAAGGAACTTGAGTTCTTTCAACTTCATCAACTGGAAAAAGAATTTTTAAAAGTCTGCTTAGTTGTATTGGAGAATGAAACAGCAAAGGCAAGAGTGGGTATTTATTTTAACCCGCATTTGAACAGTGACGGTAAAGTGGTTGCTGCACTGGGGGCCTATGAGTGCGTTGACAGAGAAAAATACTGGAAGCTTATTCTAAAGGAGTCCATACGTATTTGTAAAGAAAACGGGGCTTCTTTAATCATTGGACCGATGAGTGGTTCTACTTGGAATGACTATCGTTTTATGGATAATGTGAATGCTCAGGAAGATGTCTTTTTTGGAGAGGCATACAATTCATTAGCTTACCCCGGTCATTTTCGAGCATCGGGTTTTCAAATAGCAGCATCGTTTTATTCTTTTATCGACAAAAATCCTGAGTTTCGTGGAGTTGCTGTAGAGGAAAGTAAAAGGAGTTTTGAAAATAACGGAATTAAAATTCGCTCAATCAATTTAGATTCTTATCAGGAGGAGTTGAAAAAAATACATCGATTCTGTAACGAAGCATTTTCAACTAATTTTTTGTTTTCTCCAATAACTCAAGAAAATTTTCTGGATAAATTCATTCCCCTGCAACCCATTATGGACCCGAATTTTGTACTTCTTGCCGAGCATAATAATAAACTTGTGGGGGTTGTTTTTTGTTTTCATGATTTTTATATAAAATCAGGGAAAAGGTTGGTAATAAAAACTTTAGCCAGAAAAAACGAAAAAAAATATTCAGGAATTGGAAAGTTACTCAGTCATGTGGCTGTAAAAAATGCTCGTGAACAAGGGTATGAAGATATTGTACATGCACTGATGCATATGGATAACTTCTCAGTTCGTTTGTCAAAAAAAAGTATGGGCGTAGAGTTTAAGAATTATAGTCTTTTTAAAATGGATATAGATAAATGAGGAATATAGTTGATCTTTTTCTTACTGCTTCACAGGCTCACCCCAACAATATTGCAATTATTGAAAAGGACGATAAGATTGATTATAACACCCTTGAAAAGCAGGTGAAACAAACTGCGATGATGTTATTATCCAAAGGGATAAATAAAGGAGATAGAGTTCTCATTTTTGTTCCCATGTCTATTAATTTATATCGAATTGTACTGGCTGTTTTTTATATAGGAGCTGTAGCAGTCTTTTTAGATGAGTGGGTTAATAAATCACGCATGGAAATTTGTTGTAGAATAGCTAAATGCAAAGCATTTGCAGCAGGTAATAAAATTAGGGTACTATCTTTTTTATCAAGAGAGCTAAGGGAAATACCTATAAAAATCGGAACGAAATCAGAATCTGATGAGCGTACTTTGGAGCAGGTTGAGGTTATGGATTTAGATGACACTGCTTTAATCACTTTTACAACAGGAAGCACAGGAACTCCAAAGGCGGCAAACAGAACACATCGATTTTTAAATGAACAATTCAAAGCTTTATTAAAAGAAATCAATCCAAAGCCCTTCGATATAGATATGCCGGTTTTACCAATAGTTCTTCTGTGTAATTTAGCAGTTGGAGCAACTTCTGTAATCGCTGATTTTAATCCGAGAAAACCTGCAAAAATGAAAACCAGTAAAGTGATTGATCAGATTGTTAAAAATAAAGTTAATCGCATTACGGCATCACCTTTTTTTTTCGACCATATTTCTTCTTTCCTTTTTCCAAAAAAAGGAACCTTGCGTAAAATTGAAAAAATATTTACCGGAGGGGCTCCCGTTTTTCCCGAGCAAGTTAAGAAATATCAAAAGGTTTTTTCTAATTCAGAAATTAATATCGCTTACGGCTCTACTGAAGCTGAGCCAATTAGTTTAATAAAGGGTGAAGACTTGCTTAAATATGAAAAGGAAATTGCAAATAAAGGGCTTTGCGTGGGTAAACTATATTCTGAAATAGAATTGAAAATAATTAAAATAGTAGATGATGTAATCGAAACGAAGGATGATGAGCTTTCAGAAATTGAAGTTGGAAATAAAGAGGTTGGTGAAATCGTCGTTGCAGGAAACCATGTTCTGATCTCTTATTTTAATAATGGGAAGGCATTGAAAAGAAATAAAATTTTTACTCAAAATAAAGTGTGGCATCGAACAGGAGATTCGGGTAGGATTGAAAATAAAAAACTTTATTTGTTGGGAAGATGCAACCAACTTATAAAAAATCAAAATAGCTACTTATCTCCATTCGTTTATGAATACATAATACGAAATCATTTGGGATTTTCCTGCGGCACGGTTTTGGATATTGATAACGTGATTACACTAATAATTGAAAGTAATGGAAAGTCCCTAAAAAGCATTCCCGGTGAAATACTTAAATATGATTCAGTTATTTATTTAAAAAAAATACCTCGGGATCCAAGACATTATTCCAAGATAGATTATGCAAAGCTTTCAACTATGCTTAAAAAGAAATATTGAAAGCTGAATTATTCACAGCAAAAGACTACTTTTATTTTCTTCTTTTTGTTAGTGACACCTTGTAATCAACGGAATCGCCCTTTAGTTTAAGAGTGACGTATTTTGTTTTATTTGTTCCGTATTGGATTTCATCATCTCCATTATTGTTTGATGTTTCTTTTTTCTTTTTGAATAGTTTACTTGCAGCCACCTGAGTTACCAT
Source organism: Flavobacteriales bacterium (assembly GCA_002720635.1). Taxonomy (GTDB): domain Bacteria; phylum Bacteroidota; class Bacteroidia; order Flavobacteriales_C. The sequence continues at coordinate 32,941 of PBJD01000034.1, forward strand.
TTTCCATGGAATACTGATTTTATATTCGTAATTGTAGTCAGCGTCCTGAACTCCCGAAACTTCTAAAAATCCCAGTGTGGAATTTATAGTCATTTTTGGAACTGTAATTACTCCATTGACCATGTCAATTTTATTTTCCAGTGTGTCAAATTTTACACTTTCCAGGTTTTTGTCTTTAAAATACTCTGAAAAGTCCTGGAGCATTGGGTAGTTTTCAAGTTTTCCATTTTCTATGTGTGCATCGATATGAATTTCAGAGTCTTCAATTACAGGAACTAAATCGGTATGCATATGAATTTTACCCGTGATGTTGCCGGTAAATTCTCCGTGCAGATTTTCCGAAACCAAATGGTCTTGACCGAAGTTGTCGAATTTAAGTAATACCTGATCCAGATCGATTTTATTAATTTGCATGTCGGGGCTAAAGTAGATTAAATCTGGATTTGATCCATTAAAATAGCCTTTTGTAATAACCTCCCCTCCGGCAAGTGATGTTGAAAATGTATCGATGTATAAAAATTGATTGGGTGTGGTGCGCATTTTTGTGTAAAAATCAGACAGGGAGTGTTGGTGATAGTTTACTTGTTTTATATCAACGGAGAAGCTCATATTTGTAAAAGGAAGTTCGTAGATGTTGAAGATGGAATCATGATTTTCAGAGGGTTCTTCATCTGGCAAAGGGTTGTAGTTGATCAATTCATCGATATCTAAAAACTTAGACTGGAAGGAGAAAAGGTTGTCTCGTTTTTTTACGGATTCATCTTCTCCCAGGTAATAGTGCAAATTGGTTTTGAGATCTGAGTGCCCAATTTTACCAGAAAACTCTTCTACTACAAGGTGTTCTTTTTCATAATGAATTCTTCCTTTAAAGTTTTTTAACTTGAGTGGGTGTATTTTCATTTTAGCTCGGAAATGGTCGAGGTCCAAATCAATGGATTCCAAAGAGTCCTTGAAGTGCATTTTGGCATTTCCGTGAAATTTGAAATCGTTTAGTTCTTCATGGCGATATTCCTCAGGAACATAGTTCTCGCCATCGTATGCAAGTATGTCTTGAAGTCGAAGCTGTTTGGTCTTGAAATTGAAATCTATTTCAGTTTCTCCTTTAAGAGTGTCTTGAAACCACAAGTCATAATGGTTTAATTTACCTGAAAAAAAGAAGTCACTTTCATCCAGCATACCTTTAAAATCAATAATNTTNANATTTTCTTTACCGATTAAAATATCAGCATGAAAGTCGTGNAAAGNGTGNGGATAATNTTGCAATTCTCCGNACATGTTTTCTATAAAAAACTCGCCTGCGGGCAGGTTTTCAAATTCGGTAAGTGCTTTTGCGGAGCTTTTGAAGTCAAGATTAAGTTTTAGATTTTTGATTTGTTCGTTTAAAGCGGTTGAATCGTTACCGGAAAGTTCGTAAAGATTAAGAAAGTCGCTTTTAATATTTAGTTTTGTGTCAACAAGTTTGTTGGTGTGATGGATTATAGCAGGTAAATCACTTATTTTACCATTCAGCTTAATGTCAGAACTCCCGATTTGTAAATTGCAGTATTCGATTACGGCTTTATGACCTTTCATTTCTGCAAATAAATCTAAATCATTAATAGGAATTGAGTAGTCTCCATACTGAAACCTGAGGTTTTCAATTTTTAAAGCAGTTTCATAAGATTCGTTTAATTTTGAGATGGCATGNTCTGGAGCATNAATNTTAATTATATCGTGAAAATTCATCTCTAATTCAACGGCTCCACTTAAGTCCTTGATCTCTGTTAGGTTGAAAAAATCTTTTAAAAAAGTTAACTCAAAANTTGTGTTAATTTGGAAATCTACTTCTGGATCNTCAAAGTTTGATACNCTTAGGTTTGCCATTAATTGTCCTTCAGCAGGGTTTGCAGAAAAATCTCGTATGGTGAGTTCGCATGTTTTTAAGCTTTTTTCTTTTCCATTTGTAAAGGTTCCTGAAAAGTTCAAATCATTTACTTCGCTGTTTTTTATTTTATTTTTAAAAAATCCATCTTTACAACCAAATGTAGCATTAACATCGGGCGAATGACCGTGAATCGATTTTCCCTCGACATTCAATTCAAAAAACAGGAGGCCGCTGTTTTCATATCTTTTCAGTACCGGGGTTAATTCTTCCGGTGCTGCAGCGAAGATTAAATCATAATTTTCCTTATTCCCTTTAATTTCTAAGTCGAGATTGACATCGTCCTTAAAATCAACAGAGCCCTCCATCTCAAATTCTGAGTTCTCAAGCTGTATTTTGGTGCGCTGAAGACTAAGAACCTCTTTTTCTGTGAGGTAGTCTAATTTAGTGTGCAGTTCAAAGTGTTTGTGCTTTATAAAAGTTGTGTCTCCGTTTTCGATTAGATTGAGTTCGAATTTAGAATCAAGGAAAACAAATATGTGNTCNGGGCTTGTTGTGAATNTTGCATCTGCCTCGTAGACAAGAGCATCGAAAATTATGTTGTTTTCTTCGTTGAGTTTATGGATATCAATATTTTCGAGTTCAATTTCATGTATAGCCAGATGAAATTCATCATTTACGTCCTCAATTTCCTCAGCGTCATCTTCAGTACTTAGTGCATTTTCTATGTTTAAAGAACCATCAATGTGTTGAATCAGATCAATAGCCCCGTTTTTTAACTTGATGTCATTAATGTTTAAATTTCCTCTTATAATTGTTGATACATCAAACCCCAAAAAAACCTCTTTAATGTCGGCAATCATTGAGGAAGAATCATTTTTTGACTCATATATTCTGACATTTTCCAAATCGACGGAAATGTAAGGGAAGTTGTCAAAGGGGGTTATGTGAGAATCTTNAACCTCAATTTTTCCCTTAAAGTCGTTGTTTAAAGTAGAAATTAAAGTTTGAACAATCTCGTCTTGTTTGATGTATACTATTCCCACTGAAACGCCCGCTGAAAATATAGGTAAAGCAAAAACAAATAGTAAAAAACGTTTCCAGAATTTTCGTCTTTTGTAAAAAAGGGATGTGTTCATTTTTGAAAAGTGAAGATGGTATTTATCAATATAAATATACGAATGCAATTGATAAAAATTGTTCGTAATCAAGACTTTGATATTTACGTTTGCAAAGCTAAGAAAGCACGCACTATTTTCAGTGCGCGCTTACACAACTTCTGTCGAGTTAATTGTGTGGTGTAAAGTTTACAGGTTTAATTGGTAGTTTTTACTTTTTGACGATTTGAGTGAAGTGATTCACCCCCTCTCTAATAATTTCTATTGTATATATTCCATCAGAAAGGTTTGATAAATCAACCTTAGGATTATGAGAACTGGTTGTTTTTGTTAAAACTAACCTTCCGCTCTTATCAAAAATGCGTACAATTGATATTTTATTTGTTCGTATGGTTAAAAATCCTTCAGTTGGATTCGGAAATATTTGAACTCGCTCCATTTGTGCTTCCGCGGTTGAGGTGATTACGCCATCATCCCCCGTAATTGTTACATATAAATCCAGAAGAGAATACATTAAATCAGCACTTCCCATCTGAGCGTCGTATGGGGGTTCCCAGGTATCTCCATTAGATGTTGTAAGTGTTGATTTACCCTCCAGTCCAAATGAAACACACTTTGGAAGAGCAGACGTTTCGTCAAAATAATTTTCAAGTGTCCAGTCAGCAAATTCTTTTGCTTTGTTCAGATATTTATCTTCATCAGAGTTTTTGTACGCATAAATCAAATAGTCAATCATTGTTGCCCATGTTCGTGCATTATAATCGGATACGGTTATGGAGCCATCTTCCAGTCCATCGGCATAGTACCAGTACATAGAGTCTAATGCCGTATTGGTTAACCCTTCGTTTGGTTTATGCAGTTCAGCATGCGCATACTGAATACTGAAAATGTCNCCTAAAGCATATTCACTCGCCCAGTCAGACCCCTGGTATCCATTTTCAGGTTTTACCCACCCAAAGAACCAGTTCCATTGTTGAGAAGTAAAATTCCGCATTTTTGAAGCTAAAGCGGGTTCGCTGTCAGCTATTTTATTTGCTGCATCTTCAATACCGTGAATCATAGAAAGGTACTGTCTTGGTATTTGAGGTTTGTTACCATTGTTTCTTCTGTCAAAAGCAATAGCGACTCCGTCGTAATTAGTTCTGTCTAAAATTCTGCCGTCTATAAGTTTGGTTANATATGAAATCATGTCGTTTTGGAATGCGGTATCGTTTNGGAATNCTATGTAAGCATCTGACCAGACTTCGGAAAAAATTCTTGCCATACGTGGAAAAGAACCATAAAAGTCATCTTCATGAGCGCCCCAACCATCGTGATCATAAATATCCCCATGTCGATTAAAATACCCATTTTCTTTGTCCCAAAAATGCTTTTCCCATAATCCTTTACAGTAGGATTTAAATCGTTCGGGATGATTTTCTTTTAAATAAGAATAAAAAGGTAANAACTTCTCGTAAGCTCCGTTAGGTTCATGTTCCCAGGAATGATACAGCGGTGCATCGTCAGGAGATTTCCAGGTATATGGAATGCTGCTGTTGAGTGTGTTTAAGTAAGCTGGACCATCATATCTGAAGTCCCATCCGGAATGTTCTCCGGCAGGGTATAAACCNGTTGTGCTTTGTTTGTCGCTAAACCAGTTTAAAGCTGTATTNACNGCATCGTTGTATTTTGAATTCCCNGTGATTTCACTGAGTTTTTCAAAGGTCATATACATNCCTCCGTTTTCNANTGGGTCTGCACCCGTAACGGTTTGTTTNTGAGCTTTNTCTTGNCCATGATTGCCATTNTCAGNATTTTTTTTNCTCATCATCGGGATATTGGTAAAAGNNCTGTAAGCCCATCCTCCCGGGTGATCTAAATCATAGAAAGTTTCGCCACTTACTCTAAANGTNGGGAAATCTGGAAGNGAGTTNGTTTCCCNTCGAAGATAAACCGAAAACATCGGACAGGTGTCTGGTCCGTACTGACTGTTGTCTCGGCCATCTTTCAGCATAGTGTTGGCATAGTCAATAACCTTGTTCAGATACACATCAGCAGATGTGTCGGTAATTTGGGCATTAAGTTTAAAGGCAAATAAGAAGGGTATAAGGGAAAGTAAAAAAAGTTTCTTTTTCATTTTCCTTTAAATTTTGATGGTGGTAAAATAGTGAAAAATTATTTAACTAAAAGTCTTGTTAAGCTAATTCTGATTTTTTTGTGGTTGCGGAGTTTTGAAATACTAATTGATAAAGAACCATTCTGTCTCTTTTTGATTAAAGTGAAAAACATTTAATTTTTTTGTTAAAAACCTGTATTTAAATAACTTGTTGTTTTTTTTGTTTAATTTGAAATTTGTTTTTTCTGTTTTGATGTGCCTGTATAGTTAAATTTATTTGTATTATTGAAAATCAATGTATTATATGCCATTTAAAAATAATTTTCTGATTTTTTGTTTTTTATTGTTTCTGTTCTGTGAAAACAACATCATTTTAGGACAATCAACGCCTGATCCTTGCAGTTTTGTGAAAATAAGGTGTGGTGAGGGACAAAGAAACACACTTTTTAACTCTTTTTTTAGTGATAGTATTTTTTACGCATCTCCGGGGAGTTCTATGCCTTTCTGGTTTGCCTTTGGTGATTCTGCTACAGGAATTATCGATACAACAGGATCCTATAACTTTTCCCTTAGTAAGCTTTCGGGGCCGGGAAATATTATGGGGAATTCAGGAACCATAACGGGGTATTATTCTTATTTGAGTGATGTTTCATTTTCGGAAGTTGGAAATTATAAGGTGTTGGTTAATGTTGGTGGTTTTCCGGGTTCTTTCGTTGGTGAATTGATTTTTACGGTGCCACCTGAGGAGGATTTTTGTAATGATCCTTTATTTCAGGGATGTGTTAATGGGGGAGGAAACCAAATTCTTGCCCAACCTCAATTTAGTAATGTTGTTCCAGTAGATGAAGTAATGCCTGTAAAGGTTGGTGTAGTTGATTCCACTACCGGATCTTTGGATTCATCTTTTTCAGGAACTATTTATGTAGATCAGGTAGATGGTCCGGGAGAGCTTTATGGTGCGTTAAGTATGACAGGGGCAGGTTGGTTTCACTTCAATAATTTAAGATTCAGTAAACCGGGCAGTTACTCAATTCGATTTTTTTCAGAAGACAGCTCTCTTTATAAAGATGCTTTAGTTGGTGTGGAGGTTGTTCAAACTACCAATAGTTCTCTGATATTAAACGTAGATAACCTGATGGTTTACCCTAATCCTTTTCAGGATAACATCACGCTAAGTTCAGATTACGATTTAAAGGGAATATCTGTTGAACTTTTAAATTTTTCTGGTCAGAAAGTTTTTAAGAAAGAGATATCTGAGTCATCGCAGCGATTGGTACTCAATGTTGATCATCTGAGAAAAGGAGTTTATTTTTTAATAATGTCTGAAACGAACAAGTCTGCAAATAAAATCCTGAAAATAGTAAAATAATATTGTCGGAATGAAAAAACTTCACGGCTTGATACACAGTTTATCTCAAGGGGAAAAGCGCTATGTGAAAATTCGTTTGAAGGGGAATAAGTCTTCAAGTCTTTTGAACACTTATTTTGATTTTTTAGGAAAGCAAAAAAAATACTCATTTGAGGAAGTACAGCGTTGTATTGGTCAAACAACTAAATTAACACAGTCGAATCTTAGTTTACTTTATGAGGTTGTACTCAAAAATTTAAGAGGTCACTACAGCTTAAAAGACATTGAGTATGGTTTGCGTGGAGATTTAACAGATGTGAAAATCTTAAAAGACAAAGGATTTTACAATGAGTCAAAAAATCAGTGCAGGAAGTTAATTCAAAAAGCAAAATTTAAGGAAGAATTTGAGGTCGCAAAATCTGCTTACAAGGAGTATTGGAATTTATATCTGCTGAAAGGTGAGTTGAATGATGAGGTAAACGAGACCATACAAATCGAGCTGAACAGTGTGTGTGAAAAAGAGAAAGAAATCCTTGAGCTGGAAGAGTTGTATCGAACGGTAACTAATTTGTATTATAATTTTTTCTTTAAAAAACGCGATAATCAATACAAAAAAATTGTTAATCAGGTTACCAGAGTTCTGGACTCTCCCCTTCTTCTATCGGATAAATCCCGTCATATCTGTTATGAAATCCGTTCAATAGAAGCGGTTGTGAACAATGATCTTGAAAGCCACCATTCCATAAGAAAAAAACAACTGAAACATCTTTTAAGTTCTCCGGTATTTGAAAGTGAAAATCTTCTGATTCTGATGGTGCTTGCAAACACGTTCAGTTATTTAAAATCCAATGGTTTTGTGAAGGAACTGTCGGCATATTTAAGTTTTATGGAGGAATATTTTAAATCGTATCTGGAAACGGCCTCTGACAGCGTTTTTTTGGAGAAATATTGGGACATCTATTTCAGAAACCATTGTTTCGTCCAAACATGGCTTCCTGATGGGGAAATATTAATTGCTCTTCAGCATTCTTTTGAAAAAATTATATCAAAAGGATTTTTGTCCAATAAAATTATAATTGGAAGGATTTACCTGAGTCTTGTGGAGCTTCAGATTACCAGTGAAAATTATAAAAATGTTGGTCCGTTACTTACAGTATTTTTTGATTTAACAAAAAAAGAAAAGTACTCAAAGCACTATATGGAAGGTGATTTACTTTTTTTAATTGTAAGTTATTTTCAGGATAAAATCGATACTTTCGATAATGCTCTTCAGTCTTTCAATAGAAAAGTCAGGAGAAATGACATTGAGCTGGACGCAGATCAGAAAACATTACATGAACTTTTAAATGATATTTATAAGGACACTGCAAAGGATAAAGCTTATTATTTGAATAAAATTGGTAATAAGCAGATATATAAGTTGTTTTTTCATAAGTTACTAAATTTAGACTCCTTTTCGGATCTGCGAAGAACATATTTTCCAGTTAATGATCTTGGTTTTATGCCTGACAAGGATGATTTTCTCGTTTCGTTAAAAAAGTAAAAAACAAAATAAAAAACTTTAACTCATTTACTGTCAGTATATTGTTTGGTTTTTTTGCTTTTTTAAAAAGAATTTTCAGTAGTTTTTTTAGTTTGTGCTTTCTCTGCTAACCGTGTTATTTGCAATAACCCTGTGTTGCCTTTTCTCTACAAACGTTTCAAGAAGCTAAACGGATTTTTGATGTTGTAAATCAAACACAGATAAACTGTGAACAAACAATGACCTTGAGACTGACACTAACCCCATTACTTTTTATTTTTTTTCTGCCTCAAAATATTTTCGGTCAGTTTATCATAAATGGTTCTGCGATACACAATGGTGACGGCAATTATTTACTAACTCCTGCTCAAGGAGCTAAAGCAGGATCAATATGGTATAAAGAAAAAATTTCCCTGGAGGAGTCGTTTGAACTTAATTTTGAGTTGTATTTTGGGACTAAAGATAACGGTGCGGATGGAATAACATTCTGTTTACAACCTCTAAATAATAATGTTGGTGTTTCCGGAGGAGGTTTAGGAGTTCAGGGTGTTCAACCGTCTTTTTTTGTTGAATTCGACACCTATAGAAATGGTGGAGATCCTTCTTATGATCATCTTGCACTTCAAAAAAACGGTAATGTTCAAAACAACGGTGCCAACAACTTGTTTCCTGCAACTCATATTAAAGCGGGGCAGAATAATGTCGAAAACGGGCAATGGTATCCTATGAGAGCAATATGGAATGCTACGACTAAAAGATTTCAGCTTTTTGTCGATTGTACTATCAGAATAGATTACACGGGAGATATTGTACAGGAGATATTTAATGGAGACCCCATGGTGTTTTGGGGGTTCACGGCATCAACAGGTGGTGCAAATAATGAGCATAGGGTAAGAAACGTTCGCTCAAACCTTATTAAAATTGATGATGAAGCCATTTGTCGAGGAGAGGGTGTTCAACTCCATATTCCTGCAACAAAGAGTTCTTTTTCATGGAGTCCGACAACTGGAATTGATGACGTTAATTCACTCAACCCTGATTTTACACCAGTCCGAACTACGGAATATGTCATTTCCTATGATGGTTTTTGCAACACAAAATTGAACGATACTATACTTATTGTGGTCGACAATTGTGGGTGTGACGATTTTGATCTTGATGGAGTTTGTGACGACATTGATTTAGATGATGACAATGATGGGATTTTAGATGAGGTTGAATGTCCTGAAGCACAGCCGAGTACTTCTTTTGAAACCAGTAATGGCACAACAACCACTTTTAATGCTCCCGCAGCAGATAAGGGATTTCAGTTCAACATTTATAAACTGGATAATTCGTTTAATTTGAATGTTAATGGAGTTAATCTGGTACCCGATCAGATTCAATGTTATGGGTTAGGGAGTCCAGGTGAATCACAACTGATATTTGAAGCAGATAATTCAGGATATGGATCTGGTCCAAATGATAATATCTGGATTATTCAGGGGACAAAATCAAGTCCTGTTATTCAGTTAATTATCAGCGATGACGGAAATGTTTCGATAAGAGGGAAAAGAAATACCGGAGGTATACTTGAACCAATGGCGATCAGGGCAGATCAACCTCAACTTCAAAAACTATCCTGGAATTCAAATGGAACGAATGTGGTTGTTTTGTCCCAGAAAGTTGTTGGGCCTACTAATATTTCTGGTGAGGGGTTCGGCATTATTACATGCTCAGAAGATACAGATGGCGATGGTGTTTTAAATTATATGGATACGGATAGTGACGGCGATGGATGTTTTGATGCGCTGGAAGGAGGTGGGAGTTTTGAGGATACGGATTTATCAGGAGGTGCTTTGAATGGAAGTGTTGATGCAAATGGAGTTCCGATTCTTGCAAATGGAGGTCAAGACAAGGGTTCCAGCGGTGATTCCGGTGTTGTCTCATCTATTTGTAAAGAGTCGCTTTGTGGCGGAGATATAAATTTTAATATGTGGAATCAGTCAGGTCTGAAATCAGAAGGAAACTGGGTTGTAGCTTCGGATGGTAAAAGTGTGAATCAAACCATTAACGGAGCACCAACTTTTTTTGTGGGTGACAGAGATTATTTAAACGTGAAATTCTCAGGAAAAATGAGAACGGATAATGGTGACGATGATTGGATTGGAATGGTTTTTGGCTTTGAGTCATTGGGTTTAAAAACGGATTATCCGATAACGCTGAAAACGTATGTGTTTTCCTGGAAGCAAAGAGATCAGGGAGCTTGGCAGGAGGGCTTTTCTTTGTTTGAGGTTAATGGTACATTTAACAATAAAGCTGAGTTAATAAACGCTTTTAGAAATCCCTCCTCAGGGTTGGGTTTTTTAGCTTCAGATTTTGGAAGTGCTCTGGGGTATCAAACGGGTCAGGATAATGAAATTTCAATAAGCTACACTTCTACAAAAATTACTGTTTACGTAAATGGTGTTTTGGTTTTGGAAAAAAAGGGGTGCTTCACTCCAGGAAAAATAGGTTTTTTTAATGATAGCCAACCCAATGTAACGTATTCGGACTTTAAATATCAGTTTGTGGGTAGTATTGATATTTCAAAAGATACTGTTTGTCTGGGAGATGAAGTTGTATTGTCTGTTTATGGCGGTACCGGTTGCAGTAGTGAAAACTATTACCCTAAAGGAACAGAATTTGAATGGGACCTGAGAGATGGAACGTTCGGTTCCGGTAATAAAATTACTCATCAATATCCGGATACAGGTGCCTATGATGTTCGTCTGGTTGTTTCTGATGGAATTGGTTGCGCAGATACCGCTGTATGGACACTTCAGGTTTCAGGTTATCCGTTGAAACGACTGCCGGAGGATACGACCGTTTGTATGGGTGATAGTATTTTGCTTGATGCTCAAAACTTTGGAAGCAATTATTTATGGAATACCGGTCAAACCTCTCAAAGTATTGAAATCAGAAGTTCTGGAGAATATTCAGTTGAAATAATCAACGGAGAAAGCTGCTTAATTAAAGATAGCATCTCTGTTCTTTTTGATTCAACTCCTTCAGTTGACCTCGGCAGTAATACTGAAATTTGTCAAGGAGATTCGTTATCACTAGACGCACAGAATTCCGGACTTATGTTCTTGTGGAATACAGGGGACACAAGTCAGGTTCTGGAAGTATATTCATCCGGAACATTTGGTGTTCAGGTAATTAATTTAAACGGTTGCGTCGGGAGCGATTCTGTTTTCATTACTGTAAATAAGTTACCCGATGTTCATCTTGGTAGTGATTCTACTTTTTGTTCAGGCCAGACACATGTATTGGATGCCGAAAATCAGGGAGCTGATTATTCGTGGGGTACGGGAGAAAAATCACAAACAATCAATATCTCTGAAGCAGGAGAGTATGTTGTTTTCGTAAGGAATGATAAAGGGTGTTCCTCGTCGGATACCATAAAAATTACCTTCAATGAATTGCCTGAAGTTAATCTTGGCGAAGACACCACATTATGTGCGTATCAAACGATGATTTTAAATGCAAAGAATGAGGGATTGTCTTTTTCGTGGAGTAATGGGTCAGAATTGCAACATATAGAAGTAAGTCAGGATGGATTATATGCTGTAGAGGTAAGCGATTCCATCGGGTGCTCGGGAAAAGATGAAATTTATGTTGTAAAAGAGGTTTTGCCCGATCCGTTTTCCCAAAAAGAATATACCATTTGTGAAGGAACTTCTGTTTTTTTAACTCCTGATGCTGGTTACGAATCGTATCAAATATTCTGGGAAAATGATATTCACAACTCTGCAATTGAAGTATTTGAAACGGGAGAATATATGAGTTACATACAGTCGGTTTATTGCAGGGATACCTTTGTTGTTAAGGTTGAGAAAATAGACACTCCATATGCTGAAATAGTTGACTTGAAAGGAGAGGGTGTCTATTGTTTTGATATTGAGTCAACACTTTTAAGAGTTTTTAGTTCAGATTCAAGTCTGGATTACAATTGGGACGGTTTGAGTAGAGATGAAGAATTGGAAATAAACGAAGCGGGTACTTATAAGGTGGATGTTTCTAATCACTTTTGTACATCTTCTTATAAATATTTAATAGAAGAGTATTGTAAAGGCAAGTTGTACCTGCCAAATTCTTTTACTCCGAATAACGATGGGTTAAACGATTCCTTTGTGCCTGTGGTTAATGAGTACATTACTAATTATGACTTTAGAATTTATAATCGATGGGGTGAATTGATATTTAAAACCAATCAAATTAGCGAAGGTTGGGATGGCAGAGTAAATAATCAAATGGCCGAAATNGATGTATATGTATATAAAATAAGCTACCAATATAATTCTGAGACAGGAGGGNGNCGAAATGACGCATTGGCCGGTACTGTTTTACTCATGAGATAAATTAATCTTATATTCTTTATAAACANATTCTGTTTAANGTTTNCNNNCTNAGNTTAAACNTTTTATATCTTTANNCAAAAGGGANTGTTATGGGNGGTAAAGAAAAACACTTTACTGATNCAGAGATTGATCGTATAATTGAAATGGCCTGGGAAGATCGGACTCCTTTTGAAGCCATAAGTTTTCAGTTTNAACTNNTGGAAAAAGAGGTNATNCAGATTATGCGNAAAAACCTTAAAGAGTCAAGTTTTAAAAGGTGGCGGAGGAGGGTGAACAGCGGTGTAAGTCAAAAACATCAAAAAAAAAGAAACCCTCAAATCAATCGGTTCAAGTGTTCACGGCAAAGAGCTATAACCGGAAATAAAATAAGTAAACGATAGATGGATTTATTTGCTGATTCGGTCTCAAAATTTCCCACGAATTATAGTGAGATTATTAATCGGATAGATAAAATAAATCCGGTACGATATTGTTCTTCCAGAAATTATATCAATGGTTCGGTTACGTATTTATCGCCTTACATATCAAGAGGAGTCATTTCAACGAAACTCATATTTNAAGAGGTACTTAAGAGGGGGTATCCCCTACAAAAAATAGGGAAATTTATCCAGGAACTGGCCTGGAGAGATTACTGGCAGCAAGTATGGATTTCAAAAGGAGAGTTAATCAATCAGGATCTGAAACACCCACAGCAACCAATTTCGAATACTTCCCTGTCCAGGGCAATTTCAGAAGGAAAAACCGGAATAATTGCCATTGACAATGCAATTCAGGAATTTTATCAAACAGGTTATATTCATAATCATGTCAGGATGTACATAGCTTTTATGGCTTGTAATCTGGGTCAGAGTCATTGGAAAAAACCTGCTCAGTGGATGTACTANCACCTTCTGGATGCNGACTGGGCCAGTAATGCATTGAGCTGGCAATGGGTATCGGGNGCAAATGCAAATAAAAAATACATAGCCAATCAGGAAAATATTAATCGATATTGTTTTACACGTCAGAAAAATACGTTTTTAGACGTTGAATANGAGGANCTTANNAAGNTGGAAACTCCTNAAATTCTNAAAGAAACGNTNNCNTTAACNCTTGANACANATTTNCCAGAGAAAAAAGCAGNNAACATAGANAAATCNAAACCAATATNNATTTANAACGCTTACAATCTTGATCCTGANTGGAAAAAAGAAACTTCAGCAAATAGGATATTGCTTTTAGANCCTTCTCATTTCAAGGAGTATCCAATGTCANAGAAAANTATTGATTTTATTCTTAAANTAGCGAGGGAAAACATACNGNATATTCAAGTTTANGTTGGTGAATTTGANGAATTAATAAACAATACANGTCAGTTGAATTCTGTTTATTTNAAAGAGCATCCTCTNAATAAGAATTANAAAGGNATCGAGGAGCCNAGNGANTGGATGTTTGANGTAANGGGNTACTTTCCGTCTTTTTTTGCTTTCTGGAAAAAATGTAAAAAACAATTGAATTATTAAAAATAAGTCCATCAATATTGTCTGGTTGAAACGTGATCTTCGTTCGCAAAATCACGAACCACTCAATTGTGCAGAGAAATTTGATATTCCCTATATCATTGCGTACATTTTCGAACCCAGACTAATACAGCATCATGACACAAGTTTAAGACATCTGCAATTTATTTATAACTCCATACTTGAGCTTAATAAAACTTTAAGAAAAAAAGAAAGGTCAGTACACGTTTTTTATGGAGAAGCAGAAAATATTTTTCAATTTCTGATGAATGAATTCGAGGTAAAAAACGTTTTCAGTTATCAGGAGTCAGGCGTTCAAATTTCCTGGGAAAGAGACCAGTTGATTTCAAATATGTTAAAGGAGGAAGGTGTTTCCTGGAAAGAATTCCAAAGAGATGGAATCATAAGAGGAATTAAAAACAGAAACCAGTGGCGCAAGAAATGGTATCAAACAATGCGTTCACCCATAGTTTTCAATGACTACTCCGCATCCAAACAGATTGAGTTGCAACATCCTTTTAATTTGCCTGAAGAATTAAAAACAACATTAGAACATTACCCGGCAAAATATCAGCCTGCAGGAGAATTTAATGCCTGGAGGTATTTAAAATCCTTTGTTGAGCAAAGGGGGATAAATTATCACACTCACATATCTAAGCCGACAGAGAGCAGAGTTTCATGCAGCCGATTGTCACCTTATATTTCTTGGGGAAATATCAGTATTAAAGAAGTTTATCAGTTCGTTTCCAATCATGAAAACCGACAACAAAATAAAAGAGCTTTTTCAGCTATGTTAACAAGACTCCACTGGCACTGTCATTTCATTCAAAAATTTGAGATGGAATGCAGTTACGAAACTGTTTGTATAAATAAGGGGTACGAGCTTCTTGCTCATCCTAAAAATGAAGCAGGATTAAATGCGTGGAAAAAAGGAGAAACGGGATTTCCTTTAATTGATGCATGCATGCGTGCACTTCAAAAAACAGGATGGATAAACTTTAGAATGCGTGCTATGCTTGTTTCTTTTTTAACACATAATTTAGACCAGGATTGGAGAGAGGGTGTTTATCATCTGGCGAAATTATTTCTCGATTATGAGCCAGGGATTCATTATCCTCAATTTCAAATGCAGGCTGGTACAACGGGCATAAATACAATTCGCCTGTATAATCCTGTGAAAAACTCAAAAGATCACGATTCTGATGGTNTATTTATTANGAATTGGGTTCCGGAGTTAAAGGNAGTTCCGAAGGCATATATACATGAACCATGGAAAATGACCAGGATGGAGCAGGAGTTTTGCGGCGTTACCATAGGTGAAAATTATCCAAAACCTATTGTGAATTTAGAGGAAAGTGCTCGGTTGGCCCGAAAAAAAATATGGGGGCATAAAAAACACCCGGCTGTGATTAAAGAAAAACAACGTTTACTGAATACACATGTAAATAAAAACAAAAATGCAACTCAATAAAAACGATATAAATCAGCTTAATCGAATTGAACGATTGAAAATCATCAACTCGATAACAGGAATCAAACCTGGTAATTTAATTGGAACAACGAGTGATGAAGGAGTTTCCAATCTGGCGGTTTTTAGTTCCGTAGTTCATCTGGGGAGCAACCCGTCTCTACTTGGATTTGTTTCCAGGCCTCGATCAAAAAATGCAGGACACACTCTGAGGAACATCAAACAAAATGGAGTTTACACTATAAATCATATTCACCCGGGTTATGCGGAAAAAGCACATTACACCTCTGTAAAATTTCCGGAAAACACTTCAGAATTTGATGCCTGTGGTTTCACAGAGGAATACCTCAATAATTTTAAGGCGCCTTTTGTAAAGGAAAGTAACTTTAAAATAGGTATGTGTTTGAAAGAAGTTATAGAAATTAAGTTAAACGGTACCGTTTTAGTAATTGGAGAAGTAAATAAAATAATAATGCCCGACAATACTTTTGTTGACGATGATATTGATCTGGAAGCATCATGTAGTGTAGGAATATCTGGTTTAAACACTTATTATTCATTGAAAAAGATAAACAAATACCCTTATGCTCGTTTGAGTGAAATACCTCAGTTTTAAAATGAAAAAAGAACATCTTCCAACGAAAATATGCGCAGTATGTAAACGTCCGTTTACGTGGCGTAAGAAATGGGAGAAAAACTGGGAAGAAGTTAAATATTGTAGTCAACGCTGTAGAAGAAAAAAATGAAAGAAGTTAATATCGTTTTTCCGCATCAACTCTTTAAAGAATCTCCACTGCTAAGATCGGAGGCGTCTTTTTATATTGTAGAAGAATTTTTATTCTTCAGACATTATAAATTTCATAAGCAGAAGATTCTTTTTCACAGGTGCTCGATGAAAAAATATGAATTGTTTTTAATGGCTCAAAAAAAGACGGTTCATTACATAGATGCAGATGANNTACTTGCTGATGTTCGTCAATTAATTCGTAAAATGAGTGAAATTGGCGTGGGCAGAGTAAACTATATTGATCCAACAGACAATTGGCTGGAAAAACGGATTTCGTCTGCATTGAAAGAGAAAGGAATGTCATTGAAATGTTTCGATTCTCCTCTTTTTTTGAATCAAAAAGAGGAACTGTCCGAATTTTTCAAGAAAACCAAAAAGAAGTATCATCAAACCAGTTTTTATATTGATCAGAGAAAAAAAAGAGCTGTACTCATTGATGATAACTCTCAGCCATTAGGAGGGAAATGGACTTTTGATACCGAAAACAGAAAGAAATATCCATCAAAAAAAATTCCACCCGGTATTATTTTTCCTGAAAAAGATGAGGTTTATGATACCGCTCATGAATATACTTCTAAACATTTTGAAAGTCATTATGGAGAATTAACCGTTCACCCGTTATATCCTACCTGTCACAAGACCGCTGAAGAATGGCTGAATCAGTTTTTGAGAAACAGGTTTGATGAATTCGGACCTTATGAAGACNCTATTCATAAGGATTATTCAATTTTAAATCACAGCGTTTTAACTCCGATGCTTAATGTTGGGTTACTTACTCCACAGAAGGTGCTTGATGATAGTATTAAATATGGTTTAAACAACAATGTTGCTGTAAATTCACTTGAAGGTTTTGTNCGACAAATCATGGGGTGGAGGGAGTTTATTCGTGGAATGTATGAATCCAGAGGAAGTGATGAACGGACTTTTAATTTTTGGCGGTTCAGTAGAAAAATACCGTCTTCATTCTATGATGGAACCACAGGAATTCCTCCTGTTGATGATACCATTAAAAAGGCATTGAAAACAGGATATTGCAATCACATAGAGCGTCTCATGATTTTAGGGAATTTTATGCTTTTGTGTGAATTTGACCCTGATGAAGTTTATAAATGGTTTATGGAGCTTTTTATTGATGCCTACGACTGGGTGATGGTTACTAACGTATATGGTATGAGTCAGTTTGCGGATGGTGGTTTGATGGCCAGTAAGCCATACATAAGCGGGAGTAATTATATTATAAAAATGAGCAACTACAAAAAAGGAGAATGGCAAAAATACTGGGATGGCCTTTTCTGGAGGTTCATGGACAAACAAAGAACTTTTTTCCTGTCCAATCCGCGTCTGGGGATGCTGGTTCGAATGTTTGATAAAATGCCACCAGAAAAACAAACCATGCACTATCAAAANGGAGAGGAATTCCTGAATTCACTAAACAACTGATTAATACNCCTGAGANTAATATCATAAAGGTTCCTATCGAATAAGAGTTACAGTTCCCACGAGTTGTTTTTTCTCTACTTTTTGATACTGAGCATAACCGCTGTAAAGGATTTTATATGCGTAAACATCCTGTTGTGCCTCTCTGCCGTTAACAGTTCCATCCCATTGAACCTCTGGATTTGTCGAGGTAAAAATAAGTTCTCCCCATCGGTTGTAAATAAGGATTTTATAGTTCAGAACATTGCGCATTTTTGGTTCAAACGTATTGTTTTTTCCATCGTTGTTTGGAGTGAAAGCATTGGGCACAAAAAATGTCATCGGGCAAAAATCGACAACGTCAACACTNGATTGAATGGAGCATTGCGGNTAAAGNNAAAGCGATGCATAATACGTNCCTTCTGATGTTACAAGTAAAGTACTGTCTGNTCTGCTGTTATAATCATCCCACACAACATCTGCTTTTGTAGGAATATCAATCATAAACGGATTGGTGAATTCGAAACAGTTTGCAAAATTCTGTGTATTTGGTTCCTTTGGATATGGTAAAAAGGTGGCGGTGAAAGAAGCTGAGTCGGCGCAGTAAAATCCAAAAGCTTCATTGGCCGCAATAACTTTGTAATCAGCAGTTGCCGTAACGGTTATGGTTTTATTTTTTTCTGTTGTGTTCCATGAGATTAGTTGAGCATCAACATCAGCGGTTAAATCAATTTCATCACCCTCACAGGCTATTGAATCCCCCTGGATTTCAAATGGATCGGGTTGCTGTACTTCTTTTACAACGGCACTGTCTTTTTGCTGACAATCGTTTTCATCCGTTACAACCACACTGTATTTTCCAGGGTCACTTACTGAAATGGTGGGAGTGGTTCCGGCCCCTAAGTCACCCCACAGATATTGAATTGCCGTAGAAGATTCCGCAGTTAAATTAATACTGTTAACATTTGAACAGATAACCGTATCGTTGAGAACAACTCTCGGTAGAGTGTCAACATGTAAAATGCCCGTAGCGGTATCTTTACAGGTGTTTAAATCCGTAACAATTACGGTGTATCTGCCGGAGTCAATTCCTTTTGTCTGGAATGAACTTCCGGTTCCCCTTTCACTCCAGGTATATTGGTGTGCTGTTGTGGAGGTGGCTGTAAAAACAGCCGAATCTCCTCCTGTACATATGGTATTGTTATTTACGCTTACTGAAGGAGGAGTGTGAAAGGTTAATTCTGCTTCGGTAGAATCTTTACATGAATTTTCATCGGTAACCACAACCTTATAATCTCCGATTTCATATCCGTCGGATTTTTGTTCTTGTCCGGTTCCTTTTTTACTCCATTGATATAGTCTGGCTGTTTTAGACACGGCATTAAACTGAATGGTATCGCCCGGGCATATGGTCGTATCATTTACAGTTACCACGGGAAGTGTATCCACAGTCAGCTGAACACTGTCGCTGTCCGAACACTTAAATTCATTATACACCACTACTTTGTATAAGAAGGTGGAGTCCACTGTGATGGTTTGCTCTTCAGTGCCTACATTCCATACAATTGAATCGTGCACGCCGGCATCATAAGTAATACTGTCCCCGATACAAAAAGACGTGTCTGAAGGCAGTTTAACCTCAACATCATGCGTTGAAATATTTATCGTGTCAGATATGGAACAACCTCCAACACTGGTTACATCCACCCAGTATTTGTTAGCTGAATGAACATAAATGGTTTTGGTTTCCTCTCCTGTATTCCATTTCCACCTTGCAGCATCAGGATTTTGTGCATCCAGTAAAATCGAGTCTCCAGCACACATAGCAGAATCTTGTCCAATATCTGTTGATTCCAGTTCACTTTTAATACTAACGTTAATTGCTCCGGCGTTGTCGGTATAAACTCCATCGTCATAAAAAGCCATATACAACTCTCCTGTTGCAGTAGGTGTGAATTTCAATGAGGTGATGTCCCTGAAATATTCCTCCAGGCCAGAATCAAAGATTCCGTTTCCATTTTGATCAATAAAAGCCATGAATCCTAAAATCGGTGGTTTTTCAAGCCCTGTTCCGCTAAGACCCGTCCAGCCGTGCGGTGGGTTGTCGTAACTTGAAATCGTATTATCATAATTATTTGAATTGTCGTACCGATGTCTTGATAAGCTTACACTATAGCCTGTTGCAGTATTATACACCACCGTCGTAATTTCTTGACCTTGTTCTGGACCATTTGTCGGTGTGAAAGTTTTGGTTCCACCATTGTATGAAATCTGATAAGGCACTCCGTTAATGACATTACCCATTTTCACCCATCCGGCATTTTTGGAATCAATCGTTCCTTCAGTTTCAAATTCACAATCTTTGGTGTCAATATCAGTTGCTGTATCATTATCCGGAAATGTATCGTTATCCGCTGTGATGGTTACTGTATTTTTAAGAGTATCAATAAAAGTGAGCGGCACAGTAATGTTTACAGTATAAACCACACTGTCATTTACAGGTAGATCAACTGTATCGAGTAATGCTCCGTTTTGAACTCCTGATATTATTGAGGTGGCACCGCCATAGGCAGTAGCAGTCCATGTGACATCGGACGCAGAAATTCCAGATGGAACCGGATCTTTTACTACTGCTTTTTT
Source organism: Flavobacteriales bacterium (assembly GCA_002720635.1). Taxonomy (GTDB): domain Bacteria; phylum Bacteroidota; class Bacteroidia; order Flavobacteriales_C. The sequence goes on from PBJD01000034.1 coordinate 53,077, forward strand.
TGCAACGGGCCCTAAATTTTTTACAACAATTGAATATATTGTTGTAGCACCTGAATAGTATTTATCCGTACTGTCGGTTTTTGTAACAGCTATGTCGGTTGGGCATGAATTCACAAGTACGGTAACACTATCGGTATGCTTCAGAATAGATTCAAAAGTAGGAGCGTCAATTAAGTTTGCGGCTCCGTCTCCATCGTTTGCTGAAAATAAGAACCGAGTATTTGTTTGTCCTGTCGGAACTACGTATTCTCCTGAATAATAACCCCAAGCAGTTTTACCATCTGTAAAATCACCAATTACCTCATAAGGACCTCCCGATGGTCCTATTTTTAATTGCATGGTCTCATCCGTCTTTCTGCCTCTGTGTGCAAATCCCCATCGTATAATTTCTCCAGGTGTTGTTTCTACATCCTGATAAAGTGCAGATGGTTCATTGGCGTTTAATTCCGCAAAAAAAGTTCCAGAATAAGCAGGAGTAAAATTAAATCCATCTCTCCAGATTTCAATTTTATTATCGCTTGCTGTCGTATTCCAACCATCAACTAAGCTTGCATCTAGTTGTGCATGAGTACCTGATAAAGGGACATCCTCAAAGTCACTATTTACCAATAGGTCTTTTCGCGATAAAGATCGTTCTACTTTGTAAACGCTTGTTTCGTCAGGATATGCTTTTATGGTACTGTCGTTTACGTTTAAGTAGGATTCACCAGTCCAGGTAGGATCAATCATATGAATACCACCAATTAATGCTGTGTCGCCTCTGCAAATTATTAATGTGTCAACCTCAACAAGTTCCACCGGACAAAATTCTACGATTGAAGGCACCATTGTATCTATGAAACAATCCCGGGTGACATCAGAATATATTCTGACATTTGTGTTTCCATCTTTTTTAATGAAAATATTTTGGGATTGTTCACCTGTTTCCCAGGAAACACTGTCAAAACCGGTTCCAATAATATTCCATTCAACACTATCTCCTGCACAAAAGAAAGTGTCACCTTCCAGTTCAAACTCGTTTAAAGCTACTGCAGAAATTACTTCCGAAGTATCCACACAGCCAGCTAAAGTTCGTTCAAAAGTGTATTCTCCAGTTTCTGTTGCAAACAAACTATCGTTAGTCTCCCCGGGCATTTCTACCCCATCTTTAAACCATCGAAAAGCTCCCTTCAATCCACTGGATTCAAACAAATATCCAGGCAAACAATTTACTTCCTGAGAAAATTCCGTTGGTACAAATCCTGAAAAATACCCTCCGTAGCCTGAATTTTCATTTTCTCCGGCAATACTAACCAAAGCAATGGTGCTGGAGTATACCGCGATGTTTCCTCGTAGATTTTTAATTTTATACTGCTCGTAATTAGAACTGGGAACGGGAACTGGATTCCCAGGATTTCTATTCACTCCATTTACAGTGATAGTAAGTGTAGCTCCTTTTGTAGTTACCACACTAATCGCTCCCCTTGGGTAGTTGATTTGAGCAATTTTTTCAACAAAAGGAATATTATCCACAAAACTGGTCGTATTGCATGAGATTGGTGGGACAAAATTCATCCCTTGAGTTTTATACTTATCATTACCAGAGCCCATCATAAACTGATACACATAGGTAGGCTTATCTGTTTCTATATACATCGAACCTTNNNATGAGTATTTATTTGAAGGAACGTAATAANACTCTCCTGCATTTGCAATTGTATNCACGACAACTCCATTAATTTTCACCTCAGTATTGTCTTCATTTGCAACAATAAGAACCCTTTCGTGTTGATTGTTTGGGGTGTTTAAAGCTCCTCTAACAACAACATATTCATCTCCTATTTTATCCGCTCCTACTATTTGATCAATTCCAATATCCACTACATTTTGATTCGCTAAATTCCCCCCCCATGAACCGCAATTGACTACAATGTTTTTGTTTGAAGTTATTAATCCTCCAATCATTCCTCTATTTTTATTCAAGTTAGAGTCTTGGTTTTTTATTGCGAACACATATGTTTCTCCTTTGTTTAGTGTGACGTTGATTATGTTTGCAGTAGAAGGAGCTCCCGCTCCTCTTAAAACTGGTTGTCTTGAGGTTAAATCAATACTTATTTGTGTATTGTCCTCTGTTGCATAAATTCCGACTGTGGAAGATTTTGTTNNAAGAGAGTTTTGAACGTCATTAAAATTTTGAGGACTCGGGAAATGACCAATCCGGAAAGACTTCCCAAGAGCAGCTCGTCCTTTTGTGGTCATTGAAGTTGCATTTGGCCTGTTACTACTAGTCCCTGCCTGAGCTCTCAAATTACAATATATCTTATCATCTGAAACAATGTGCAGTCCTCTATCTGTAAGAACGGTATTCAAATCAGCATCTCTAACCACAAAATCTGAAGCAAATGCATTCATTAAATAATTAGCAGGGTTTGCATTAGTAACCGTTCCATTTTGAAGCAGATTTCCAGCTCCATCCGTTATGGTATAATTAACAGGAGTAAGTGATGGAGTTGAAATATAAACAANCTGCTCTTTCGGANTAACCCAANNATGNGTCGANGGATAAACAGGCGGAATAAAATGCTCCACATCCAACTGNGCAAACACAGTTAGTTTTGTCAGCAAAAGCAAAAAGAGGCAGCAATATTTATGAAATATCGTTTTCAAAGTTTAACAAATCCTTTCTATGTGTAACAATCAGAGATCGTTAATGTTACTAAAAGGCGCGCCTTCAGCCCGCTTAGTTTGAAACTAAAATACTGAATAATTAAGTATTTTTGTTAAACTATTATTTCGTCATACGAATTAAAAAGGCATATATCGAACTCAAAAGGTATTGTCTGTGCTTTTTAAAATGGNGGAAATTAAAGAAAAACTTTGCTGTATAAGTGTTTATTATAGCTTGAAAAAAGTAGCTATTTTGTTTAACATTTANTAAATTTACTTAAACACGAAGTCGAATGGGTTTATTTTCATTATTTAAAAAAAAATCAGAAAAAGAAAAGCTTCAGGAGAAATATAAAGCTTTGCTCAAGGAGTCTTATGATTTATCTAAAATTGACAGAGCAAAATCTGATGCCAAAAGATTTGAAGCCGAGGAACTTGCCAAGAAAATAGATAAGTTGCCATAATAAACTTATGCAGTTATAATGGATGCTTTTTATTCTAAAAAAGATTTAAATTCCTTTGATAAAAGGTTTAAAGCCAATTTTATCAACACCCTAAGCGGGTACAAATCGGGCAGTCTTATCGGAACAGTAAATGCCGATGGAGTAACCAATCTGGCTGTTTTTTCATCTGTTGTACATGTTGGTTCCNACCCTGCATTACTGGGTTTTGTTATGCGACCGTTAACTGTTCCNAGGCATACCTATGCGAACATAAAGAANAACAAAANATTTACCATCAACCAAATACACAAAAACATTACAGGGAAAGCTCATTTTACTTCGGCAAAATTTGATGATAACGAATCTGAATTTAAAGCACTGAAATTAACGGAAGAGTTCATTGATGATTTTTCTGCTCCGTTTGTGAAAGAATCTCACATAAAAATAGGTTTGCGTTTTCAAGAGGAACACGAGTTAAACAATGGTTGTCTGTTTATTGTAGGTAGTATAGAGTTTGCCTATGTTAAACCTTCCGCCGTTAAAAAAGATGGATCAATTAATTTACAGTCAATTGATACAGTTGCTGTTTCAGGGCTCAACACGTATTATACCGGTGATTTTTATGAGGAATATCCTTATGCTAAAAAGGAGGATATTGAAAGGTATCTTTCAAAAAAGCCGAAGGATCGTTCTGATAATGTCGTTTTCAATGAGGAAACCAATCAATTTGATGCTTCTTTGAAAAAATACAGTACGGATCTGGGAGCTCCAATGATTGAATATGAAGACGTTAATCATTGGAAAAACATTGGAAAAACAAAAGTAAATAAGAATCTGGAGGCTCGATATAAGGCCATTAAAAAAACCTACGAAGAGACTNTGGAACTNTATGAGTTAAATCAAAAAATTTACAACTCTAAATTTAATTTTGAACCCATAGTAGGTGTTTGTTATCACCTTTACAAAAAGGAAAATGGTGAATTTTTTCTTTCTTCTATTGCCCCGGATGAATGGGATAAAGATTATCAGGGTTCCTTTGAATTAAATGTGGAACGAATTTTTGAAAAGGTTGATTTTCCAAAACAAAATGGAGGTTTTAAAATAAATTTACCGCAGTAGAAAATATATNCTTTTCTTTTACCAAACGAGCTTTTAAAANAATAAGATCANTTCTNGCNNTNNTTCTAAAGNGAATGAAATGCACATTTGATTAGCCATTTTCAATTTTGTTATCTTTAGTGCTTTCAAAATGTCCTTTTTTGGTTATGAACAACAAGGTCTGGTATCCATATTCGCAAATGCAACTCAACGAATCGCGCTATAAGGTTGTTCATGCAGAAAAGGAATACATAACACTCGATAATGGCAAACAGTTAATTGACGGGGTTTCCTCCTGGTGGGCTGCAATTCACGGGTATAACCATCCTGAGTTGAATGAAGCTTTATCGGAGCAGGCAAATAAATTTGCGCACATTATGCTTGGTGGACTCACTCACAAACCAGCTGAGGATTTTGCAGAAAAACTGGTGCAAATTACACCAAAAGGATTGAACCATGTTTTCTTCTCGGACAGTGGTTCCGTGGCTGTTGAGGTTGGACTGAAAATGGCGATTCAATATTGGTCGAACAAAGGTGAAAAGGCAAAATGTAAGTTTGTTTCGCTCAAAAAAGCGTACCATGGTGACACCTTTAAAGCAATGGAAGTGGGGGATGATTCAGATTATCAAAATTCATACAATCACATTTTAAATAAAGGGTTTTACACTTCCATTCCAAAAGGTGGTTTCAATTGTTCAAAAGATGAGTTGATGGAGGCCTTAAGAGAATTGGGATCCATCTTAAAAGCTCACTCCGATGAAATAGCCGGTTTTATTGTTGAGCCAATTATGCAGGGTGCGGGAGGATTTCAGATTTACTCACCCGAATATTTAACTGAGGCAAAAAAAATGTGCTCGGATTTTAATGTTTTATTTATAGCGGACGAAGTAGCAACCGGATTTGGTAGAACAGGAAAATTATTTGCCTGTGAGCATGCGAGCATTACTCCCGATATTTTGATTTTAGGAAAGGCATTAACGGCAGGATACATTGGACATGCCGCAACCTTGTCGACAGACATCGTTTATGATGCTTTTTTAGGTTCAACTTATGAAGAGGCGTTTATGCATGGACCCACGTTTATGGGGAATCCACTTGCCTGTGCTGTCGGATTGAAAAGTTATGAGATTTTTGAAAGAGAGGATTATTTAAACAAAATAAAGCATATTGAAACTCATTTTAAAGTAGCTTTTTCCGATTATCAGCATAAAGATATTCATCAAATAAGAATTTGTGGCTGTATGCTCGTTATTGAAGTTGTAGATGAGGATTGTGTAAATGGTTTTAAGGATTATGCTGTTGAAAAAGGATTGTGGTTAAGGCCCTTCGGGAAATACATTTATGCTACACCACCATACATAATCTCAAAAGAAGGGCTTGAATTCATCATATCGGGTTTACTCGAATGGTTTGAGAAAAAACAGCTATAAAAAAACCGAAGTGGTTTTCACTTCGGTTTAGAAAATTCAGGTTAAATCTTTTTTATTTCTTCACCAGCTTATCATGGTACAGAGCACCATTAAAATCAAGAAGCTGAACGGTATAAATTCCTGTTTTAAGATCTCCTATGTTGATTTGACTTTTTTCGTTTAGTGAAACTTGTTTTACCAGCTCACCTCTTATTCCAAATATGTTAACAGTTCCCTTTAGCTCATTACCGAAAGTTAGTATTTGGGATGCAGGGTTTGGATAAAAGAACGTTTTATTGAAAACAGTGAAAGAGTTATCCGAGAGGGTGCTTCTAAAATCCACACGATCAAGATGAAGCCATCCGTTAGACATCTGAAATGTAAGTTTATGTATTCCCTCCGTAAGTTTTATATCAAATTCTTTGTTTTCCCAAACATTCCATTTTGTTGAGCTTTTAATTTTATTGAAACTTTTTATTACACCATCAACCTTCAGAATACATTTATGTGTTTTTTTTGCGTCAGTTCTGTACCTGAAATCAGCAATATAATCTCCTGATTCAGCTATGTCAACCTCTATCTCTGCCCAATGATTTTCCCATATCCATCCAAATTTACCTCCTCCATCTGCTTCACTTATATTACCTACACCACAACCTTTGTATTTCACATATTTTTCTATTTCCACATAACCAGGAATTACTGATATTTCTGGTTTAAGAACTGCTCCGCGATTTCTTGACAGTTGATTTGAGAAGTTTTTAAATTCCGAGGAATCAATTTCCACAGTAGTATTAAAATTGGTTTTTAAATAAGTTTCATTTGCATTCCCTTTCAATACAAGATGAACAATTGTATCGTTTATTCTTTTAATGCTATCCAGTTCCACTCCTGAGGGTAAGTTATTAATCATCCATCCGGCTGAATCAAGACTGTCTTTAAATACGTCATTAAAGAGTTCCACTTCTATTATTTTTCCGTCTTCCTGTCCTTCATATATTTCGTCTGAGTTTTTAATTTCGATGTATGGATTTGAGGTGAATACCTTACTCCAGGTGTCTACAAAACCATAAGATGGATTACATCCTTTATCTGAGTTTATGGACCAGGTCATCATACCTTTTAAATCAGGATACCCTCCTTCCTGAATTAATTCGTAAGACCCTGGCTGAGGACCTTCTCCAATTAAGTAGCGCATCGCAGCCTCCATTTCTTTGTGAGGAACGGCGTCATCACTATGACATCCGGGCAATGCAACACCTACCTTGCTGGATGGAATTCCATTATACTTTCCTATGTTGCCAACACATTCAAAACCCTGAATTACCGCCTCAGTCATTGATAGAATCCAATCAGCACTTCCCTGGCTGTATACTTCCCCGTCGAGACCATATTGTGAACCGCTGTTGTAGAGTTGAACATTCAGCATATCAATGCTGTCTTTTAATGCTTCAATTATTGGAAGATAAGCTCCACCGTGTGCATAGGTAACTGTCCAGTTTGACATACCGCCCTGAACATAGGCTGTTTCCGGAGCCATAGTTAACAGAAGTCTTTTACCATGCTTTACGTGGTGATTGTTCATAATTTCTTTAATTCCGTCAATCATATATTGTATTCTGATATCTCCGGGAGTCTGGATCTTAATATCGTTGAATTGAAGAGAGGCCCCTTCAAGATCAATATCCAAACCGTCAAATCCCCACTTGTCAATCATCTCATTAACAGATGAAACAAAAACATTTTTTTCCTGGATTGAATCCAACATTACAGGGTCATTTTGCCCTCCGATACTGATTAATACTTTTTTTCCTTCTGACTGCAGGGCTTTTATTTCACTTTTAAACACAGAGTCATTGATTGCCTCGTATAACGAGTCGTTATAATTTTTGTCGATTGTATTTAAAGAATCAACAATTACCGCAAATACAGAATCATTGAACAAAGAGTCATTACTTTCATCAAGCAAGTATCTGAAGTCTTCCGGATTTGTATTCTTATAAACGTAACCGGAAACCGAATCACTGTAATTATTGGTATATACTAAGTCATAATCCGTTCTGTTTTGTCCTTTTGCGAATGACACCTGAATAACATTATATCTGGAATCTATATTTTTTAATTTTAAATCTCTCCAGCTTTCCCAGTAACCTACCATTGCAGGGTCAGGAAGTTGACCAAAAATATGTGTGGAAATAACAAAGCTAAATAACAGGAAAATAAATTTTTTAAGTACATTTTTCATCATTACAATAATTTTTATCGTTTCGAAACGGTTTAAATAGTTCGGCGAATTGGCAAAAATACAAAGTTCTTGTGACAATGTACTTTTTCACTCTTTTTTTCCGGTTGCTTATATAAATTGAAGTGCTAAACAGAAGTTATCTGGCGATGATCAACTCCTTTCTATGTACTTTATCAAGCAATAGAATGTAGTTTCCACTCTCTAATGAAGAGATATTTAATTTTACAATATTGTTTTTTTTAGCAACTAATTTTCCCTGCACATTGTATATTTCCAGGGTTTTAATTTTTTTCGTGAAAAAGATTAATGAACCAGCTGGATTGGGGAAAAAGTTTATTTCTTCCTTTTGAATAAAGTTTTTTTCATTCGTTGTAATTATATCATTGATTTGCAGGTATCCTGAGCTGGCTTCCGATTCCGGTGTTAAAATATGATTGCCACTCTGTATGTAGCTTCCTTCTCCAATATAAAGCCCTGTAAGTGAGTCCTGTCCATCAATACTCTGGTATTTTCTAACAATTCCAAACCTTCCGGTAAATTCAATTTCTTCTTCATTCGAGGTGAATGTTTGAGTGTTGTTGTCGTGATTGATTACAAAATCAACTATGTTAACTCCATTTACACGGGATGTGATTTTCGCTCCTACGATCAAAGAGTCCGTCATCAGGTGTTCCATGGATTGAAGTGTTGAGTTTGATTTTGAAGGCTCAAAAGCAAGTATAAACGGGCGGTTCCACGCTTCTCCATATTGACGAATTACCAAAACTTGAGCTGAGTCATTTTTTGCAGGGTCGGATTGCTCTGCTTTATAGTCACTTTCCGTTTCGAGTATAGGAGGGGCAATACAGGCTGTATAATCTCTATTCACACCAGGTGGAATTTTAAAATACATTGATGCTCCAATTTTATCTACATCAAATTGTCCTGTAATGGATTGGGTTGTCTGGTCACTTGCGTTTAAGTTGTTGAAATATTGCCATCCTGGAAAATCAATAAATGCGGAACTCGTTGTTGTGTAACTCCATACGGTATTTAAATCTGAGGAATACCTTGTTTGATCGGTTGAACCAATACCATTTGTAATTGTACTCCCCCCAGATGTTAAAGAGAGTTGTTCTCCATAATTATGATAAATGTAATCGTGGAAGTTATTCACTCCATTGGATTTTGAGCGAAAGATGTCTAAGTAATAACCGGT
>PBJD01000035.1 GCA_002720635.1 Flavobacteriales bacterium
GGTCGGTAATTATTATTACTTAATAGTTCAATCTGTTTTACAGGTTCATTTTTAATAATATCCTGTACCTCAGAATTAAAAAAAGTGAGTGAGCATAGAAATTTTTGATCAGGCATTGTCTTTTCTAGGTCCTGAATTTTTTCGAGCTGAGTATTGAACCCTGCTATTGCCTGCTGCTCCATTCCTTTCATAGATCCACTTTGGTCTACAATGAAATGGTAAAGTGTAGTTTTGTTTTTCATATTAATAAATTTTAATGTTCGCTACAAAGGTGACGACACTTCCTTCTTATTTAAGAATCTTTGCAAGCTTGCAAAAACATTTGGTCACTTTAAAATGAGGGAGCTGGCAAGAGATAGTTCGAGCGTTTTGAAGGAGGATTTAAGGTGTTTTTACAGGAAGAAAAGTTATGAAATAATAGGTAATGGAAAAAAATTAGATTAATTATTCCATAAAAAGGCCAAAACTTTCAACACCACTGAGTAATTGATAAATAACACCTCCTAAATATTTACAAGACTGCTGGCATAATTCTGAACTGTGAGTAACCATTGAACTTTCGGTAGACTTCTGTAAAACAATATCCAATCCTTGTTTATAATAAAAAACAGGAATGGGAGCTAAACGCATCACCGAACCATTTCCACTGTGCTTATCTAAATTAAAAGGAGAAATGATTGTTTTTTTAGTGCGATGATGAAACAAAGACTTCATGGTTAACTTACCTGCTCCAATTTGCCTTCCTCTTGTTGTATATGCCCCATCATATAGCCATGAAAATAATTTATCTCTAAAATTTTCGGCAACAAATCCTTTTTGCTCACACAGTGAATCCATTAACGCCAACATATGCGATGTATCATCAGTCCACTCACCTTTGCTCAAACCAAAACTACCTCCAGACAAATATTTTTCAACTTTTGGAAATGATCCGTTATCCATAAACTCAACAGGAGCACCGAAAGCATCTCCTATTGCCAAACCTGTTAAGGCCCCTTTAACTCGATTCCTATAGTCTAAAGACATTTTTTTAATTTTAATCCCTGAGGCAACGAACAGAAAAACCGCTTTTCTTATTGTAGCCTTCGTAAACGTTGTAAAAGAAGTAGTCCAAATCACGTTATAAAACAGTGTTTTTATGTGTTTGGGAAATAGCTTAAAAGTTCTGATGTAAATGGTGATTTACTTATCAAAGATTTATCACCATAAGATTTAATAAGATGTCTCCTATATTCATCTTTAGTAGGCTCGTATATATAGATTGAAAAAGAATAAACACCAAAATCATACATTTCCCCTTGATGATCATATCCGGCCTCATCGAGGCTTTGTTTAATTAAATTTATATTTATATTGTTCATGCTGGGCTCAATAGCCATCTTTTTAAAATTATTTATATTTTCCAACAAATTCTTTTTAGTGATAACCCCATCCGTTTCATAGCCCCAAGGCAATGGGTTGCTATATTCTTCAGATGAATAGTAATAGTTCCACTTTATATTTAAATCTTTAGGATTTTTATATTTACTAATATAGCCTTCCACTGGGTCTAAGAAAAAACCTTCATGTTTATAGTCCCAGGCAATACAAAAAAATTCATAATGCAAAAGAAACGAGGGAGGATTCACGACATTATCTAGTCTCAATTCGTTTTTTTTATGTTCCATGTTTCTAAATTTTTAATCCTTGATACAGCGCACAGAAAAACCGAAGTTCTTATTCTCTGTGCTTCTAAATACGATATCACAGCTGTTGAGTAAACAGAAAGAATGGGCATTTTTAGTATTAAACTCTGAAGAACTCCAAAAATGACCAACGTAACCAATACTAGCGAAATTACCATAGCCCGCACGGTAACCGCTCGAAAGACCGACCCAACCATAAGCATCTGTTCCGTTTCCATTCTTATCCCAACCTGAAGCAGCTTTTAAAGCTGTTCCTTCTTTTCTAGCATGGCCACTCACTGTCAAATAATCCTCTAACACATTCCACTCCTCATATGTTGGCACACGCCAACCTGTAGGACATAATTCACATGTTTTAATAGCATTCCAATTATAAAGTTTACCATAAGTAGCTTCATATTGGCTACTATCATTTTCATAATTACACCAAGCTCCTGTTTTTAAATCCCTCCATTGATTACTATCCGTAACATTCGGAATCGGAGTTCCATCTGCATATTTTGTAGTTCTTAGGTTTTCGACCATCCATTCCTGCTCTCCTATTACTACCGATGTGTAAGTGTTTCCATCTGCATCAGTTATACTTGTTCCACACCCAACAAACGTGAGTAGTCCAATTGCTATAAATCCTAATAATATCTTTTTCATCTTTAATATTTTAAAAAGTATTAACTGTCCCTAAACTCCTGCAAGGATCATGTTCAAGGTTTATGATTTGACCAATAGTTTGAAGTTTTTTATTCTTATTCGACCAAACATAAGCCAAATCAACTCCCATTGTTTGAAGATTATTCTTGTTGTCTTTGTATGTTAGGATTATTTCATAGTAATTTTCGTAACCTGTGAATTTGACTTCAACTTTTACTACCCTGGCAACCTCTATAACATTTTCATCACAACACCCGCAAAAGAAAAAAACAGAATCCATTCTACTTATTACCCTACGCCCCTTTTTAGCCTCTTTTTTTGAAAGATAAGACAGTTGATCAGCCTTTAAAGGATTGATAAACGAAAAAGCCAAAAGGAATATTAAAAGAATCTTGCTCATAGATGATATTGTTGTGCTAAATTTTAAGTTGAAATAAAGTTATGTATTGACCTCTGAATAACATTAAAAAAAAGCTTTTAAATCGTGCAGTAAACAAAAACAGATGAAACTATTTACAATGAAAAAATCAGTAGTAAAAAACCGTTATTAGATGTTAAACGACATTAATGAACTTTTAACGCCGTAATACGGCGTTTACCTCTGTAAAAAACAGTTAATATTTGACTTAAAATTCGTGTCCCAGAGGTTAAATTCCAGGTCCAAAATATTTCCCTTCTGTAAAAACAGTCAATTTATGTAAAAATGTTGGGAAATTCCCGGGTTCTTCTACATGCCCTCTGGATTTCAATGTTAACCCCTCCCCTTCAATATGACATTCCCAAACGATACCATCACAATATTGCATCCAACCATACTCTTTTTTCCAATGCTTACAATATTGTTTTAAATAACTGTGTAGCCTTTTCAATCGATGCACAGAGGGAACAATTTCTGATGGGATTGAATCTATTTGCGTAATTATTTCTTTGTTATTAATTTCACTTCGAGTAATTTGAAATTTGTAAACCAACATAACTACTGGTTGCCACTCGTTTTCAGTTTTATACAACCACCTACCCTTCTTTAATTCTAAAGAATAAGTTGGCCCTGAAGAAAAGGGGAGAATAATTCGAAAAGAGTTTGTTGTTTTAAATAAAAAGGAAATAAGTACTTTAGACAAAAAAGTAAAGGATAGACAACAAAAAGACAAAAGGTCAAAAGAAATTATACAAAATATTATTAATGATTTGCCCAAAGAATTAAAAGATTACGTACCTGCAAGTAAAGCAAAGAATATTTCTATCAAGATTAGGCACATAATTAATGACAAAAAGTATTTTAGTAAACTTTATCCAGACCTTGACTTAAAAAAGGAGTTATTAAACATACTCGATAGTTATAAGTATCATGAAAGTCTAAGAAAAATAAAATGTGCTAAAATTCTTGATAAAAAGAAGGAAGAATATAAATTATAGACCTAAACTGAAAAAACTATGAGTAAAATGATTTCAGCTTCTGCATTAGCAAAAGAAATACGGAAGGATTCAAAAAAGCTTTTCCAGGAATTACAGGATAATAAATCCCAGTGACAGTCACCAGATGACAAAGCTCATTACAAATAATATTCAAATGCAATTCAAACAAAAAAAGCTGTGCCAAAAAGAGCTTTTTGGCACACTAAAAGCTTTAAATTCTTTGAACTATAATTAATGACTTGTAATTATTAATGACCTATCGATCTCCAAACACTACCTCCACCTCCACTAGTACCATTAAATAAACAAAAAATTAAAGAGATTGTGAATATAATTATTCCAATAAGTGCTGCAATATTTCCTAAGTTTATAACGAGAAAATTTGATAATGCATAAATTGATGAAAAAATCACTCTCAAAAACCCTAATAAAAGTGCTAAGGATAATGAAAACATTGGTGGAGCTCCAAAAAGATATAATAAAGCGTTATCCCAATTATCAGTATCGTTAGTAAATCCTATTATTAATCCGAATATTACATGAAGCACTGCTAATCCGATAAGGATTTTATTAAGCTTTTTTTTGATCTCTAGATCTTCCGTAATATCAGAAATAGCGAAATTTATCGCTTCTATAGTTATTGCATAATAACATCCTAAAGCCAGAATACCCAAAAAAAATATTAGCAGAAATAATATTGTGTTTACAGGGGATATAAAAAGCATAACTATAAGCAAACCCATGAGTAATGAACCTATTATTTTTACTGATGTTTTAAGTTCTCGGAAGAAGCTCATAATTAACCATTTTTAAATTTAACTACTTATATGGATTTTAGAAATATGCTCTGTTTACCAAGCATTTTTTCATTCTACATCTCAAATTTGCATTTTTTTTTGAAAAAAAACTAAATTTAGCTTCTTTTAAAAACCAGTGACAGTCACCAAATAAAAAAGCTCATTACAAGCAATATTCAAAGGCATTTCAAATAGAAAAAGTGTTCTAAAAACAACTGTTTTGGCAATTTAAAAAACACCCTTCTTCTATCAAAAAAGAGGGACTCCTCTTTTTTAAAAGCCCCATAAATTCCAAATCTATTACTCTTCTTTTCTTATGTCTCTTGCTTTTTGATACTCTTTGATAATATAGCATACCCCTACTATTGCCAGGACTGCAAGTCCGCCATAAACTAAATTTCTGAGTAAAGTATGTGAATTTTGAGGAGCTGTTTTTACTACATTATTTAGTGCAGCAGCCTCCATTTCGGCAATTAGTAATTCTTCAGCGTTTAACATATATTTTATTTTTTTGTTTAATAATTCGAGTTAGTTTTCTTCCGTTCTTTTCATATTCGTAGAATAAATAATTATAGGTCTTGCTATACATGAAGCCTTCTTTTGATTCATTTCCAATATAAAATGAATGATCAAAACCATCTGAGATAAGATTTAAAGAGAAGACAATCACCACTTCTTTCTCACATAGTTTATAATATTTCTCTAATATTTTATCATTTTTTCTCAATTGACTTTCAGCAGTTTTTTGACCAAAAGTCTTTTGTTTTCGTTTTCCATGATTATAGGCATAGTTTGCATGCCTTGAGTTTTTATATACCTGGTCCCTCCTTTTTGGAATAAAGCTTTCTCCACAACCACATTTACAAATTCTCTCCCTATGAGGAGAGGTTTTAATTGAGGTTTCAGTTCTGTTATTTTCTTCTTCCATTAACTATAATTATTCATTATATTTACAATAATAAACATAATTGTTATTTATTACAAGTTTGTAAGAAATGGAAAATCTACTTTCAGCAGAAGAAACTAAATATTTAGAGTCTAAGAAGTACCAAGAGGATTATCCTGCTTTAAACAAAACTTTAATTGAGCCAAGGTTCCTAATTTCAGAATTAGACGTTACAGCAAGAGATGCCACTTATTGGGATAAACAAGGTGTTCTGCCAGAAATGAAAGGTGTGGGTGCAAGAAGGAAATATGATCTTGTTCAGTCCGTATGGATTAAGTTGATACAGCAAATGCGTGATTTTGGTGTGTCAATTTCTGTTATAAAAAGCTTAAAAGATAAGTTGTTGAATGTAAATATTCCTCTTACTGAAATACTCAAAAACCCAAAAAGCTTGCAAGTATTAAGAACGATTGCTAAAACTGAAGGAACTGAAAAGGAATTAGAAGCGATTCTTAAATCTGGAGAATTAGCCAAAGATCTTGAAGGCGAACAAACTGATATGTTCTCTATGTTAGTTAAAACGGTAGTTGTTTTTCGAAAGTCCATTTCCCTACTAGTTTCAGTTGAAGGAGATTTTATTCCTTATTCACTTGAGCTCCACTCCGAATTAGTGAAGACTGATCCAGGAGTTAATGAAATATTTAATATTCCACATTTCAATTTGTCTATATCAACAGCATACAGTCAATTAATTAAGGATTGGTCGGCAAAACCCTTTTTTGGAAATGTATCAATGCTTTCAATTAAAGAACTAGAAGCACTAGAAGCGATAAGAGAAGAAGGTGTTAAGGCTATTACAATAAAGTATTCCGGTGGTGAATTAGATTTAATGGAAGTGGTTAAAAATGAGAAGGTAGATAAGGAGTCCAGGTTTTTAGATGTTATTAGTAAGAATGGATTTCATAATATAACTGTTAAGTCAAGGAGAGGAAATATAGTTCACTTTGAGAATAAACAAATAATAAAGTTTAAAGGCACCAAATAGTTATTTGGGCAATTGATTACCCGCCTTAATTACCGAAGTACGGACACAGGGCAACACGGGTATACACATTGAAAAAAGAAAAAATAAGTTTTGAGGATTCTAAGAGAATTCTTAACAAAAATGGAAAAAAATACGATGATATTGCTGTTGCAGAGATTAAAGAATTTATGGAACTAATGGCTGATATTATTTTAGCTAATGATAAAAAATAGTACTTATGGAAAACAAGAAATCCGTAGTCATAATGGCAAGAGTGTCAAGTGATGAACAAGCAAAGGGTTATAGTTTAGATGTTCAAAAGGAAGCATTAGAGAAATATTGTGAAAAGCATAACTTGACTGTGGGGCATATTATCAAAGAAGATCATTCTGCAAAGACTTTTAACCGTCCAGCTTTTAAGGAATTTTTGGACGTTGTTAAGAATAACAAAGGGAAGTTTAGTCAATTACTTTTTGCGTCATGGGATCGATTCTCGAGGAATACATCACATGCTTTTGCGATGATTGACCGTTTGCGTGAAATGGGTATTGAATGTAATGCTATTGAGCAACCTTTAGACATGAGGGTACCTGAGAATAAATTGATTCTTAGCGTTTACCTAACTATTCCTGAAATTGATAACGATAGAAGATCGATTAAAATTAGAGGGGGGATTAGAGGCGCTCTTAAGTCAGGCAGATGGAGCAGAGCTGCTCCTATTGGTTTTAAAAATGAAAGAGATCATAATAATAAACCTTTAATTGTGCCTTCGGATACAGCTAGGTATATTGTGAAAGCTTTTAAAATGATCTCAAATGGATATGCTCAGTCTGAGGTATTGAGAGAGCTGAAAAATAAACCTATAAATATTACGAAGAGCAATTTATCTAGGATTTTAAGGAGTCCCGTTTATATGGGGAAGATAGTTGTGCCTAAACTTGATAATGAACCTGAAGTGATTATTGAAGGTGTGCATCAAGGTATTGTTTCAGAATCTTTATTTAATAAGGTGCAACTCATCCTTTCTGGTAGTAGGCAGCAAAAAAATAAGAATATAGAACATGATGAGCTTCCTTTAAGGGGGTTTATAACATGTAGTGTTTGTGGTAAAGTTATGACAGGAAGTAGGTCACGCGGTCATAATGGAAATAGGTATTTCTATTATCATTGTGTTACTCCTTGTAAATCGAGATATCCGTCTGGAAACTTAAATAAAAAAATTGAAGCGCTTATTGCTAAAGTTAATTTCCCCGAAGAACAGATTGAGTTGTTTGAAAAGATAATTACAGATAAGATTGAAAACGGTAATAATCAAGCAAGATTAGATTCTAAAACACTCAAAATTAAACTCGCTCAGTTAAGAGATCAGGAAGAGCATTTGGATGACAGTTTTATCTCAAATGTTATAAATGGAGAGAAATACAACAAGTTATCTGATAAGATAAAGTTGCAAATTATTAAAGTAAAAAGTGATTTAGCAAGTGTTAAGAACACGCATTGTTCTTTGAAATCTCAAATTAAAGAGAAAGTAAGAGAATTAAAAGATTTTTCCGGAACATACAATAAAAGATTGATGATTAGTTCGATGTATCCCGAGAAAATAGAAATTTTTGAAGGACAATGTCGAACTAAAAGACTGAATTCTGCTGTNGNNTCTATCTTATTGGAAATCAGNGAAATAAAAGACAAAAAAAAGGGACAAAATCGAAAAAAATCGAGTTTGTCCCGCCTAGTGGAGTCGGCGGGANTCGAACCCGCGTCCAAAAAAGGAATTAAGATGCTTTCTACANGCTTAGTTTATGAT
The DNA here is from genome assembly GCA_002720635.1 of Flavobacteriales bacterium. Lineage (GTDB taxonomy): Bacteria > Bacteroidota > Bacteroidia > Flavobacteriales_C. Next base: position 8,261 of record PBJD01000035.1, read on the forward strand.
TAATTTTCGACTATAACCTGGGCACAAACACCCGAATTAAAGCTTATTCTGTTAATTTTCGAAACAGCATCCAGATTCTGCTGTATCTAGTTCGAATTCGACAACGCCCCGATTAGTGAAGGTATCGAACAAACGATCACCCGAGACGGTCAGTCCGGCACCTGGTGCTCGGATTAAGCTCTATCTGTCTGAGACAAGATTAAGCAGCTAACGCGAAGTTATTTTCTCCGTTTAAAAAGATGGTATCCTGAATTAACGAGCATAGAAACCAAAGCTCGACATGCTTACAAAATAATCGCACTTCCTGTCAAAACCAGTCGACCCCAATAAAAAAAGAACAGGCAACAAATATACATCTAAATAAGCAATAGTTACCTATATTATAGTAAACATAATATTTTCAAATTCTCTTTTTATCATTAAATCTTTTGAGAAATTGAACCCTATTCTACACCAGTTGATTGCATCGTTTTCCAAACCGATTTTTAAACAATCCTCAACTTTTTTTAAAATAAAATCATCCAAGTTGGACTCACTGTTTTTATTTGACTCTTCCACTCTACAAATTAAGAGTGTAAAAGAAAATTTAACATTAAATGTATCTTAAATTATTTCTCAATAATATTAATTATTTATTAACCACAATAAAACAATTCTTAATCAAATAAGCGTTTTGAAAACTAACCTAATTGTTTATCAGAAAAAATTATCTATAGACTATTTGTTTTAAAACAATACCCCAGACTGCTCATTATTCTTAACTGGAATTATTTTAAGCGAATTTTTGTTGATAAAGGACTTTATTATTCCAATTACATCCCTATTATCCATAGCTTTTTTTACCCCCTCTTTTATGACGTTTATATCTTGTATATCGTGAAAAAAATAACCGTAACCCTGATAAGCTCCATTTTGTACCCAGGCAACACTATATTCATCTGCACTTCTACCCACATCTTTAATTAAATAGCTGTCTCCTGCAAGTGAATAAGATTCTAAAGATTTTTTAACTCTTGAGTTATATACAGATGCGGACTCCTTCTTTTCACAGGCTCCATTACACATTCCCAGATGCTGTTCGAAACAGGGCCCTTTTCCAGTTTGCAACCCTGTTAATTTTTGACATAAATTTCCTTTTCGTACAATTTGATGTAAAAACTGACGCGCCTCCCCTTGAGAGGTGAATTTTAAATACGACGGAGCATTTGTGACGGATTTTCTATCGATACTTAATCTTGAGTAACCGTTTTGATCCTGGTATTGAATGATCCCCACATTAAACCGGATTTTTCTCTGGGCTCTATTAAATTTCGGAGAAAGAGTTTTAATATCCTCTGATTCTTTTAACAGTGCTATTAACTCTGAACCTGTAATTTCATAGGAAATGTCCGCAATTTCCCGCATCATGTTATTTTTTCTTGAGGATGAATCGATATTGGTAAAATGTTGAGTGACTCGCTTTTTAATGTTTTTTGCTTTTCCTACGTAAACAACATCTTTGTGCTCGTTGTAAAAATAGTAAACGCCGCATTTTTCAGGCAGATTATTGTATACTTCTGCCGATAGTTTTGAAGGCAGTTTCGCTTCTTTGTTAAGTGTCTTTAATTCTGTTTCAAAGGCTTTCTTCTCATTTAAGCCATACATTCTTTTAAAAAGAATGGCGGTAGCTTCTGTATCGCCCAGCGCTCTGTGTCTGTTGTTTAAGGGTATTCCCAAAGACTCACACAACACTCCCAAACTATAGGATGACTTCCCTGGAAATAGTTTTTTGGCCAAACGAATGGTACACAACTTCTTTCGTTGAAATTTTGCACCCAGGTCCTTAAATTCATTTCTTATGATGTTATAATCGAAGCCAACATTATGAGCAACAAAAATCCTGTTTTCGGTCATTTCCCAAACCCGTTTAGCAACTTCATAAAAAGGTGGGGCGTCTTCAACCATTTCATTGGTAATACCCGTCAGAGCGGTAATGTTTTTAGGTATAAATGATTTGGGATCAACAAGAGTGGAAAAGCGCTCCAATTCGTTTTCACCATCATGAATAATGATAGCAATTTCAGTGATTTTATTCTTTGCTCCAAAACCTCCTGTTGTTTCAATATCTATAATTGCAAACTCCATTTTTAATAAAGTTCAAGTTAACAAGCTTTATGAGAATAATTATTACGCCTGATATTGATTTATTCACAATGCAAAATTTATAAAACCTATACTAAAGAAAAGCGTAACTTAAGCGTATGAAAAAGCACTGTTCGATTCTTCTTATTTGTCTTTGTTGCTTATCATTTGGTTTTAAAAATAAATCGCTTGAATTAACCGGTAAAATTACTTCGGAACATGGCTTTGTAATTCCACGAACGTATGTTCAACTCCTTGAAAATGGTGAAATAATTGCTCAAACGAAAAGCGACAATTTCGGGAATTATAAACTGTTACTTCCCAAAATTGGAAAGTTCACTTTGAAAGCGGGTTACAAAAGCAAGTTTTTTCACCCGGAAAAAATAAAAAATTATGAAGTATCTCTCAACAATAAATTTCAGCAAAACTTTATTTTATCTATCGATAAACAGGTACTTCATGAGGAATGTTCTCGATTAAGAGAATCTTATCGTCACATGACTCACAATAAAAAAAACCTCACCTACAGGCGATCATTTTTAACCAGATTCCCAAAATCCGGGATTGAAATGGAATTGTTTTTTTCCTCCGAAATCACTGAGCTTAATTTAAAAAAAGAAGCCAGGAGATACCTTCAGACTATTTTCGAAAAAAACTTTACTGGAAGAACAACTTACATGATGATTTTCGTCAAATTCGCCCAGCAAACAGATATGAGGGCTTCGGGAAAAAACACAAAAGAGTTTTATAACGGGGCCACTGAAATCATCAACAAAAACAGAGAAATTTTATTTACCGAACTTCAGGATTTAGACGAAAGATATGTTTTGAAGTTTTTTCTTTGGATGTTTTCAGGAGGCGGATACGGACAAAAAAAAATGGACACTTCGTTCGATTTCCTTGCGCCAAAATATCCTGAGGTATACAACCTGATGGTTCACGCGCACAAAAACTACCTAAATGGGAAGTAGTTACTTATCTTTACTTCTAAAAGGTTAAATTTATTTTATGCAAATCTTTGTCGCAAGCAATTACGAAATTGAACAGGGAGAGCTCAATGAGATTGAGAGCAAACACTGCATAAGAGTACTCAGAAAAAAGCCGGGTGATGAAATAAAGATAACAAATGGCCGTGGAGATTTGTTGACAGGAAGAATAACAAACATTTCATCAAAGAAATGCAATTATGAATTGATTAATAAAATTCATTACCCAAAAACTACCGCTCCACTGCACATTGGAATTGCACCAACTAAAAACAATGATCGATTTGAGTTTTTTATTGAAAAATGTATAGAAATAGGTATTTCGGAAATTACTCCTTTACTCTGCTTCCATTCCGAAAGGAAAACTATAAAACCGGAGCGGTTAAAAAAAATAATGATTTCTGCTTGTAAGCAAAGTAAAAACTTTCACTTTCCGAAACTGAATGATTTAACTCCATTCAATGATATAGTCAACAGTAAATACAATCATAAATTAATTGCACATTGTGCCGATAACCAAAAAATTCAATTGAAAAACTATACAATTAATGAACCGACATTAATCTGCATTGGCCCTGAAGGAGATTTTTCAAAAGATGAAATTGNATTGGCGNTAAAAAATNAATTTCAACCAATTTCNCTNGGNGANTCTCGTTTAAGAACTGAAACTGCAGGANTAGTTGCTTGTACAATCGCTAATTTGAATTATGANAAATAGTTTTAAAGCATTAATNATTATNCTTTTCGNNGGAATCATCTACTCATTCAGTAAAGATGCAACCTACAAAATAGCAGTATTGANGTATAATGGTGGTGGTGATTGGTACGCCAATCCAACCTCTTTATCAAACTTAATTAAATTTTGTAATTCAAAAATTTCAACAAACATTCATGAAACTCCTGACGAGGTTCATATTGGCAGTGAGGAAATATTTAATTACCCATTTCTTCATATGACAGGTCATGGTAATGTTATTTTTTCTGCTGATGATGTCTCGAATTTAAAAAAATATCTAAAAAACGGGGGCTTCCTCCATATTGATGACAATTACGGAATGGATAAGTTCATTCGAAGAGAGCTAAAAAAAGTATTTCCAGATCAAAAATTAATTGAATTACCTTTCTCTCATCCTATATTCCATCAAAAATTTGACTTCCCCAATGGCTTACCAAAAATTCATGAACACGATAACAAACCGCCACAAGCTTTTGGATTGTTTCACGAAAGCAAACTTGTTTTACTATATACATACGAATGTGACCTGGGAGATGGTTGGGAAGATGCAGAAGTTCACAACAATGATGAAAAGACAAGAACCAAAGCGCTTAGAATGGGGGCAAATATTATTCAATTTGTTTTCACTCTTGGTGATAAAAAAAGTAATTAACCAGTCTATTTCATTTCGATATACAACCTAATCGTTTATATTTGCACAGCCTATTGATGAATACCCTATTTGGTGTATTGAAACGCCTTATCATTGTTTATAAATTTGTATTGTGATTTTAAAAAATCAACCAAATAGTTTAGAGAATTATACTTTCGCCGAAGAATCTCCCTTTGATTGCAAAAAAAAGAAGTGTTGCAAAAAGTATAAGAAGAAAAAAAAACCCTGTAAAGGTTGCCCTAAATTTTAAACTTTTTAACCTAATGTTTCCAGATGCTACAAGAACTTAAACATTTATTATTTGATGTTTACAGTAAATCAATTGGATACTTTGTAAATCCCCAAAAAAGAATCTACTGGATTTACATACTCACTTCCATTGCTTTGGCGACCTTTGTGTTTTTTCGTCACAGCAGAAAAAAGGATCCCAACAAGGGTCTCATTTCCTTCCTGTTTCCAAAAGAAAACTTATTCAGTAAAACTGCATTTGTTGATTATGCCTTTCTTGTTTTCAATGCGTTCATAAAGCTTTTTATTATTGCTACATTTAGTTATGCAGCTAAAAAGTATCACTATGACATTACAGAATGGCTCCTGCATAATTTTGGTTTACCTTCTAAAACATATTCAATAGGCATTCTCACTACCTTTTATTTAATAACCTTATTGATCACAGGAGATTTCAGTTATTACATTCTTCATTTACTGTATCATAAAATTCCCTTTCTATGGGCATTTCATAAAGTGCATCATTCCTCAACCGCGTTAAATCCTGTAACTCAATACAGAATTCATCCTGTAGAATTAATAATTAACAATTTAAGAGCATTAATTGTTTTAACTCTTGTAAATGCTGCATTCGATTATGTAAACCGAGGATATTTTTCACCTCAGACATATTTTGGTGTAAATATAATTTTAATAACCTTCAACTCCTGGGGTGCAAATCTGCGTCATTCTCACATTAAACTAACTTACTTTAACTGGCTGGAAAACTGGATTATCAGCCCTTTTCAACACCAAATCCATCACAGTTCTCAAAAAGAACTTTATGATAAGAACCTGGGATCAAAGCTCGCAATATGGGATAGAATTTTCGGGACTCTCGTGAAGTCCAAGGATGTTGAAGAACTTAAAGTTGGACTGGGGGAAAAAGACAAACATTACAAATCTTTTTTTCAAAATATTATAAATCCTTTTAAGTCTTTATTTAATTCGAATTACTAAAATTAAAAAGACAACCAAAAGGTTGTCTTTGAAGTACCGAGAGGGGGACTCGAACCCTCGACCTCAGGAGTATGAATCCTGCGCTCTAGCCAGCTGAGCTACCTCGGCATTTGTATTTAAATATTTCGAGCGCAAATATATAACTTTCAATTAACTTTTAAACTCTACAATTCAAGAAATTTAGAGCCAGATATTATTTTTTCGCAATTTAACTTCTTTTGTAAGCTATATAATTTGTAAATTGCGTTTAACATTTGTTTATTGTCATGGTTAAGTTTGAATTAGAATATCCCGTTAAATCCTCTGTTAAGGTACTCTATGACGCTTTGGTTGATTCATCCAAGCTAACAGAATGGTTTTGTGATGACATTACACTTTACGATAATGGTAAAAAAATGGAGTTCTTTTGGGAAGGTTCAGGTCAAATAGCAAATATCATAGGAAAGAAAGAAAATCAATTTATTCGTTTTCAGTGGGAAGATGAAACAGAAATCTATTTCGAAATGAAAATTCAAATTGATGAAATCACAAACGATGTTGCTTTAATCATTACCGACTTCGCAGAAGAAGATGAAGTCGAAGAATCCAAGATGCTTTGGGACAATCAAATTAGAGATTTATTCATTACTCTAGGCGCTTAAAGCTTTCACTTTCAATGAAAAAACTCCATAAACTGGTTTTCAAAACTTTTTTTGGGCCTTTTATTGTAACTTTTACGATAAGCAACTTTCTTTTGCTGATGATATGGATGGTTAAGTACCTTGAAGATATTATTGGAAAAGGACTGGACTTTATAATCATATTAGAAATGATTGCACGAGGAGCACTCAATCAAATCCCTTTCTCTCTCCCCCTTGCTATCTTACTTTCAAGCACTATGACCTATGGGAAGCTTGGAGAAAACATTGAGCTTACAGCTATGAAATCTCTGGGGATTTCACTAACCAAAGCGATGAGGCCATTATTTTTCTTTTGTATTCTTGTTGCTATTAGTGCTTTTTATTTTTCAAACAACTATTTACCTTATTCAAATAAAAAACTTTCTTCTCTGGTTGGTGATATTCGAAAATCAAAACCAGAACTACTCATTCCCGAAGGTGTTTTTTATAACCAGTTAAAAGGGTACACTTTAAGAATTGGCAGAAAATACAAAGACAAAACAATTGCTGATGTTTTAATTTTTGACGATTCAAACAACGGTCAGGGAGGTTTTATTGCCTCTGATTCAGGTAATTTAGAATTATCAAAATCCGGTCAGCATTTAATTCTTAACCTCATTAATGGAAATACATACAAAAGAGACAAAGAAAAAATTCGTCCGGGTAAAAAAAGGAAGTTACCTTTTGTAAGAAACAACTTTGACAACAATCGGATCATTTTTGATTTGTCAAGTTTCAAATTCGAAAAATCCGACCCTAATAACAGAGGAAAATCATTCAAAAATATTCCCGTTGAGCAAATTGTATTGAGTAGAGATAGTGTAATACTGGAAAAAAAGAAACATTATGATCAATTTGTTGAAGGACAGTATCATAAATACTATTTCAGAGCTGACACTTCATTTTTAAGTGACACCATAACGCCATCCAATTATGACTCCATAATGTATAAAATTGCTAATTTAGACTCCTCAAAACGCCATATAATTTATAAAACAGCAAAAGGCCAATCGAAGCAATCCATTAATCGAATTAATAATTTTTCTACTGTTTTAGGTAACCTGAGGAAATATATCAGTCAACATACAACTGAAATACATAAACGTTACTCAATGGCTATAGCATGTCTAGTTATGTTTTTTATCGGAGCCCCCTTTGGAGCCATTGTTCGAAAAGGAGGTTTGGGTTTGCCTGTGGTTATTGGGGTAATCCTATTTTTAATTTACTACGTAATTGCAACATCTATGGAAAAAATATCTAAAAGAGGTGATTTTAATCCCGTTCTCGGGATGTGGTTCGCACCAATAATATTGTCACCAGTTGGAGTTTTTCTAACGTATAAAGCGGCCACCGATTCTGCTCTTTTTAGATGGGAAGCTTACAAAAAAGGATTTAAACGTATTTTCAAAAAAAATAACCCCGTTTGATTCAATTCTTCTTACTGCTTAAAACTGTATCTTTACCAGTTCATTATCTTACTTTATAAGACACCTGTATAGAATGAATATTTTACAAATTTGCAACAAACCACCCTTTCCAGCAGTTGATGGAGGTGCTATTGCGATGAACAATACTACACAGGGGTTACTTAATAATGGTCACAAAGTTACCGTTTTGGCAATCTCAACGCCTAAACACCCGGTAAACTATGAAAATTTACCAGAAGAATACATAAAAAAAACAAATTTCCAAACCGTTTTTATTGACACCAGTATTCGTTTAAGAGATGCTTTCTTTAATTTGTTTACAAAAAAATCATACAACATTGAGCGTTTCATTAGCGTTGGTTTTACCAAGCAACTTCAAAAGATTTTAACACAGGAGAGCTTTGATATTGTTATTATTGAGAGCTTGTTTGTTGCCCCGTATATCTCTACAATAAAATCAATAAGTAACGCTAAAATTGTTTTAAGAGCACATAACGTTGAACACAAAATCTGGGAAAGAATAAGTAAAAACACAAAAAATCCCATTAAAAAAAAATACATCAATTTATTGGCTAAGCGTTTAAAAAAATATGAAATTGAGGTTTTCAAATCAATTGACGGTATTGCCGCAATGACCGATGTAGATAAAAACGACTTCAAAAAATTAGGATTTAAAAAAGGCATCGAGGCCATACCCACCGGATATATTATCACCAGAAAAGAAAATAAAGTGCAAACCATTGAGGAAAATTCTATTTTCCACATTGCATCAATGGACTGGCTTCCAAATGTTGAAGGAGTAGATTGGTTTTTAAATAATGTCTGGCCGATAATATCCAAATCCAGATATATAGCGAAACTGTATCTTGCAGGAAGAGAAATGCCTGACTCCTATTATAATTTAAACCTTCCTGATGTTACTGTTGTTGGAAAAGTGAAAAGTGCGAAAGAATTTTACTTATCCAAGAAAATTATGATTGTTCCTGTTTTGTCTGGCTCTGGAATGAGAATAAAAATCGTTGAAGGAATGGCTCTTGGTAAAATTATAATATCAACTACCATTGGTGCAGAAGGTATTAATTGCACATCTGGTAAAAATATTATAATTGCCGATACGCCTCAAGATTTTGCAAATGCAATATGTAAATGTCTGGAAGACTCTGAATATTGTAATAAAATTGGAAACAATGCTCAAAAATTAATAGCTTCAGAGTACGGTAACGACCAAATTAGTAAGAAAATGATTTCATTTTTCGAAGATTTAAAAACCAGTGACAAATAAAAAAAAGAAAATATTATTTTTTACATCAAGAATACCGTACCCTTTAGAAAAAGGTGATAAGCTGCGAGCATACTACCAAATTAAATACTTAAGTAATAATTGTGACATTGTGTTGTGCTGCATGTCAGAAGAAGTACTTACCGAAAAAGCAAAAGAGGAACTATCCAGATACGTTAGTAACATTCATGTTTATAAAACTTCAAAAATAAGCATCATACTAAACATGCTGATAGCAGGCATTATGGGATATCCTTTTCAAGTTGGCTATTTTTTTTAATACCGGTGCCCATTTCTTTTTTAACAAGATTATAAAAAAAGAAAAGCCTGATCACATTTTTGTTCAACTTATAAGAATGGCTGAGTATGTAACAAAAAACAAAACTATTCCAAAATCTCTCGATTACATGGACACCTTTTCAAAAGGTATTGAAAGAAGAATGGAAAAAGCTTCAGGAATTAAAAAAATGATATTTCGGTTTGAGTTTGAACGTTTAAAACGATACGAAAAAAAAGTTTTTGGGTGGTTTGACAATACATACATCATTTCTGAACAAGACAAATCCTCTTTTTACTTCGAAGAGTCAAAAGAAATAAAAGTATCTCCAAATGGTGTGGATCATAATTTTTTCCAACCAAAAAAAGTAAGTAAAAAAAAATATGAATTAGTTTTTACGGGGAATATGAGCTATCCTCCAAATGTTAACGCCGTTGAATACATTGCAAAAGAGCTAATGCCTTTATTAATTGAGAGAAAACCGGATATAAAACTTCTTATAGCCGGAGCAAGCCCTGCAAACAGCGTTAAAGCACTGAGTAGTGAAAATATACTTGTAAGCGGATGGCTCGATGACATAAGAGACGCCTACAACGATGCATCTGTTTTTCTTGCCCCTCTGCAAATTGGAACCGGTTTACAAAACAAGTTACTTGAAGCCATGTGTATGGAAGTACCTTGTATTACATCAGAGTTGGCAAACAATGCCCTTAAAGCAAAAGATAAAGAAGAAATACTAATTGGCAATACTCCAGAAGAGTATGTTAATGCGGTATTTGAATTACTGGAAAATCAGAAATTAAAACGAAAAATCGTTGAAAACGGTAAAAAATTTGTTACTGAAACCTATAATTGGAATTCGATATCAAAAAGTCTGGAGAAAGATTTTTTTTAATAACTAAGACGCATTATTCTACTTCTAAAAATAAATAAGTTGAATTTTCCAATCTTGTCTTTTAACCCAACTATTCAGTTGTAAAACTTCGTCCTNTTTTAGAATTTTGATTGATTTTCGGTACTCTTTTTTAAGAAGATCAACGTCAAAACTCACTTTTTCCAATATATATTTTGTGTACTCCAGGAATGACTCTTTCATAGTTTTCAATAATCTTACTCTAAAATGTAAAACTAATGTCGAATAAAAAAAATCTTAAGGTTTTTTAATAAATCAAACAACCTGTTCAAGACAGTCTATGTTTAAAGTCTTCATAGCTGAAATCTTTTAATAACCTAAACTCATTATTTTTTGCCCATATTCCCAGAGACGGATGTTTAACCCCGTTAAAAAATGTCGTTTTAACAAAAGTATAATGTCCCATGTCTTTAAATATGATATCTTGTCCAACCTGTAATTCCTTTTCGAAATGAAANCCTCGAACAAAATCTCCACTCATACACGTATTACCACCAAGTGTAAATTCAAATCCCTTATTGGTTTCACCAACAACTTCGGGTTTGTAAGGCATTTCGAGGCAATCCGGCATATGCGCGGCAAAACTNACATTTAAGACTGCTGTTTTCTCATTTNGACTGGTCACAATATCTTCAACCTTAGCAAGTAAAAATCCGGCGTTCAAAGCAATAGCTTCTCCTGGTTCGATATATACTTCAATATCGTATTTATTTCTGACCTTGTTGAGTAAACTGGATAACAAATTAATATCATAGCCTTTTTTAGTAATGTGATGACCTCCACCAAAATTCACCCATTTCATGCGATGCAAAATGTTCCCGAATTTTGACTCTATAACATCTAATACATCCTTAAAATTCCCGGAACTGGATTCACATAATGTATGAAAGTGTAAACCTGTTATTTCCTCCGGAAATATAGTTGGAAGCTCATCGAATGTAACACCAAATCTACTGCCAGGCGCACATGGGTTATATTTTATAAAATCTACATTAGAAAACTCGGGGTTTATTCGAAGTCCATAGTTTACATCCTTTCTCAACTCTTTTTTAAAACGCTCAAACTGGCTCATCGAGTTGAACGTAATATGAGAGCTCAAACCCTGAACTTCTTTGAACTCTTCCCGGTTGTATACAACAAAACAGCTGTGCGCCTTTTTTCCCATTTCATCATGGATCAAACGAGCTTCATTCAGAGAACTTGCCGTACCCCCGCCCAAATAGCCCATCATCAATGGAAAAACCTCCCACATGGAAAACCCTTTCAAAGCACAAAGAACATGAATTCCGATTTCCTTCTGCAAAGCAGCTAATATCTCCATGTTTTGTATAAACAACTCTTCATCCANAATAAAGCTTGGGTTGGGAATTGATTTGATTTTTTCAAAAAAACCGCTCATAACAACTTTGAGGTACTTAGCTCAAAAATAAGCCAATTAAACACATAACCATTGCATTAAATGAGTTTAAGCACGAAATTTAAAGAAATAAACAATTATGAGCTTCTACGATTTCAAAATAAACAAACCTAACGGAGACCGACTTGATTTAACCAATTTCAAAGGAAAAGTAATTCTTGCTGTGAATACAGCAACAAAATGCGGTTTAGCTCCACAGTTCAAAGGCTTAGAAGAACTGCATCAAAAATATAAAAGCAAAGGGCTTGTAGTACTTGGATTTCCCTGTTCTCAATTTTTAAATCAAGAACCCGAAACAAATGAATCTGTTGAGAAGGCCTGTAACACTGATTTTGGTGTAACCTTTCAGCTAACNGAGAAAATCGATGTAAACGGATCAGACACGCATGAAATATTCAAACATCTAAAATCTAAAAAAGGAGGATTTCTGGGAAGTCGAATTAAGTGGAATTTTACCAAATTTTTAATATCAAGTAAAGGAAAAGTTATTAGACGTTATGCTCCAACAACAACTCCTGATCAAATAGAAAGAGACATTATTGTACTGCTGGAACAACTAAGCTTAGACTAACTTCCAATAAGCTCTTTTCGGAGTTTATCCAACTCTTCCTGACGTCTTTTGTCTCTGTCCCTTGCATCCTGTTCTTCCTGCTTTTTCATATCCTCAAGCAACTGTTCTGCCTTTTTTGCTTCCTCTTCCGCTTTCTTCAGTTCCTCTTCAAACTTTTTAACCATTTCCGCTTCTTCTTTTAAGCGATTTTCTTCCTCTAATTTTTTCTCCTCTGCAATTCTTTGTTTTTCCTTCTCTTTTAGCTCCAGTTCTTTCTTTTTCGCCTCCTCTTCGGCTTTTTTCTTTTCTTCAAATTCCTTTTTACGCTTCTCCTCCTCGGCTCTTTGCTTTTCTTTAAAGGCTTCGATTTCTTTCTGCTTTTTCTGCTCTTCCATTAATTTTTTCAAATCAGCCTTAAACTTTTCTTCCTCTACTTTCCGTCTTTCCTTAGCTTCCTTTTGGTATTGCTCCATGGCTTTGTTAGCAGCCTCTTGCTTTTTCAAAACTTCATCTAATTTTTCAGCAAGTTCATCATTCTTTGTTTGAATTTTTTTCTTGTGATTTTCCTCTGCTATCTTGGCGTTCAATTTATCAAGCTCTTTCATTTTACGAGCCATAAACTCGGCCTCCGTTTCTTTTTTAGTCTCATCTAATTTTTTTTGATTGAGTTCTTCCTGGATTTTGGCCTTTTCATCATAATAGGCCTTTAATTTATTTTCTCTTTCCAGAGCCTCCTTTTCCATATCCGTCATACTCGATTCAATCGCCTGAATTTCATTTTTATACCGAGCTTCACTCTCTTTGGCTTTCTTATCCTGGATAGCCATTTGTTGCTTATGTGCCTCCTCCAGCTCAGCCAACTTTTTCTCTTGTTCTTTTTTCTTGGCCAATTCTTTAGCTAATCTTTTTTCTTCAGCAGCTTTCTCTTTAGCTTCTTTCTCCGCCTTTTTTTTCTCCTCATCAGCTTTATTTTCTCTCTCCTTTTTGGCTATTGCTTCCATGCGCAATTTCTCATTCATTGCATCCTGGCGCTCTTTTTCCTGTCTTTTTTTATACTCCTCTGTTAACTTTGCTTCTCTTTTCAGCTGCTCCATTCTGGACTTTTCAGCTACTTTTTTCTGCTTTAGAAAAGCTTTGTATTCCTTTTCCTGCCTTTTGATTTCTTTCTCCTTTCTCTTTCTTTCAAAATCGTATTTTTTCTTTAATTCTTTTCGAATTTTTTTAATATCATCACCCGAAGATTGAGCCGAAGCCACATCGGCACTAAAAAAGAATGCAAAAAACAAACAAGGAAGAAATAAGTTTTTAGGACTTAAATTACTCATAATCAATAACACACAAAATGTAAATATAATTACTTCAAACATACTACGCAAAATTTTAAGTTTTGTTATCCGTTGGAGAACAACGATACATTAACTTAGCAGTCAAACATTAAGCCAAAAAGCCATAGCTCAAATTCTTTTCATATCAAGCTGGTATCCAAATGAGGAAGATTCCACTCTTGGAATATTCGTTANAAGACATGCTGAAGCAGCCAGTTTATATAACAATATTGCATTATTGCATGTTGAAAGTGATGGCTCAATTGAAGAATCCAAAATAACTTTCTTAAACAACAATAAGTTTACGGAAGTACTCATCAAATACCCTAAAATCAAGAATAAATTACCNGTTATTTCCAAAATTCTTAAAGTAAAACGCTATAAATATTATTATAACTATGGTCTGGACGTTTTGAAATCAAAAGGATTTACACCCGATCTTGTTCACTGTAATGTTATGAACCCCGTTGGTTTAATTGCAAAGAATTGGAAACAAAAATACAATACACCTTACATAATTACAGAACACTGGACGGGCTTCCTTTCTTCTGATGGTAGATACTCTAAAAGTACACTACTTAAATTTTCTCTTCCTAGTATTGCAAATGCTGCCGAAAAAATACTCCCGGTCAGCCTCGATTTACAGGAGGCTCTTATGCAAAATAACTTAGGAAAGAAATTTCAAATCGTACACAACGTTGTTAACACGGACAAATTCTATCCTCAAAACAAAACAAAAAATAAATTCTTAGTTGTTGCTGACCTGGAAAACACTCAAAAAAACATACTTGGAATTGTTAACGCATTTAAGGTTTTCTCGGCAACCAATTCAGGTATAACACTCAACCTAGTTGGAGGAGGTGGTGATGAGGCATTGATTATTGAATACATTAACCAACACAATTTATCAGAAAAAATACATTTACACGGAAGAATTTCGGCGGAAGAAATAAACAACCTTCTTGCTGAAAGTTATGCATCCATATTGTTTAGCAACTATGAAAATTTACCCTGTGTAATTGTTGAAGCTTTTGCCGCAGGAACCCCCTTTATTTCAACAAATGTTGGTGGTGTAAAAGAAATAATTAATGAAGAAAGAGGAATTCTGATACCATCAGGGGATGAAATAGCCCTTGTCGATGCAATGAGGAAAGTTTTACATACAGATTGGAATCAGGATGATTTAAGAAATTATGCCATCAACACATTTAGTTATGAAAAAATCGGACAGGAATTCGATACTATTTACAAGGAGATAATTGGAGCTTAACAAACAAATATCGAGTGTTTTAAAAACGCTGGTTGGAACAGCCGGTGTTTTTATTTTAGGAATGACCTTTAGCTTCATTTTTAACTGGGCCATTACCAAATACCTACCTCAAAAGGAAGTAGGGATTTTTCAGTACTATATTTCAATGATTACTTTTGCAATGGTAATTGTACCACTGGGCTATCAAAGTTTAGCACAAAGAGAAGCAATCAACCTAAATATAAAATCACTTAAAAAACTAAGTATTCAAGCGGCAATAGCTATCCTTTTCGGATCAACTATTTTTAATTGTATCTGGTATATCGGAGTCACAAAGTACGATTGGATTAAAGGGTTAGAAGAATACAACAGTTTAATTGCGGGAATAATAATANTTCCGGTTTATGCTTTAATTGTATTTTTTAAAGCCGTTTTACAAGGACAAAATAAAATTTACNGCTCTGTGCTTCCTGATGTCCTGATTCGGCCGATACTTTTATTGTTCAGTTTATTTCTTCTGCCGTTATCAGGATTTAAAATCACCCCTCTCAACCTCCTTTACACGCTTTTAATAATACTTATTGGAGCACTTATTTTCTCCATTCTGAAAATACCTAAAAACATTTCAGAGGTGGACGCAACCACAAACGGGAATTGGTTAAAGCAAGCTTTAATATTATTGCCTATCGGACTCATTTCAACTGTTAATGAAAGAATTGATGTTATAATGATTACAAAAAAATTAGGTCCTGAAGCAAATGCCGTTTACAGTGTTGCTTTTAAATTTGCTTTGTTTAGCGGATTTGGCCTTGTAATTCTGAACCAGGTTATGGTGCCTCATTATGCAGGCTTTTTTAAAAACAAAACAAAGATTAATCTTCTTCAAANGAAAATAAAACCNATTGTCAGACTATCGTTTGTTTTAAGCTTAGCAATTGTTTTGTTTTTACTTTTGCTTGGTGAAGATCTTTTAAATTGGTTTGGAAAACCCACTGAAAACTATGCGTTGGGCTATACAACAATACTTATATTGGCATTAGGTCAACTTTTTAATGTGGCTTTTGGCTCTACAGGATATATACTTACTATGGCAAAAAAAGAATCTTTGGTATTTCTCAGTATTGGAATCGGTATGCTAACCAATATCTTACTGAATTATTTTTTAGTTCCGATAATGCATATAGAAGGAGCGGCAATTGCCACTTCAGCAAGCATAATTGTCTGGAATATAATGATGCTTATTTTTGTAAAAACAAAAACCAAAATTAACCCGACAATATTTTAATGAACCGTAATCTCCTCCCCCATTTTCTTATAATTGGCGCACCCAAATGCGGTACAACTGCTTTACATTATTATTTATCGCAACATCCTGAAATAAATTTATCTCCTAAAGAAATTCATTTTTTTGGAAAAGATTTAGGATATAAAATTCAGCGTCCATCCTTAAGGGAATATCAATCCGGTTTTAAAGAAAATGGACTGAATGGAGATGCCTCTGTCTGGTACCTGTATTCAGATTCTATTTATCAGGAGCTAAAAGACCTGCGTATTCAACCTAAAATTATAGTTCTCTTAAGAAACCCTGTTGAAGTTTCCTATGCACTTCATAGTCAAAATATCATCGATGCAAATGAGAACATTACCAATTTTGAAGAGGCGCTAAAACTTNAAAAAACAAGAAAGAAAGGACATCAGTTACCTCCTGATATCGATCCACCAAGAACTGTTTTTTACAAGGAAACAGCAGATTTTTTTCCAAGGATTCGAAAACTGCAGGAGAACATTCCAAAAAAGGATATTTTCATAGGGCTGCAAACCGATTTAAAAAATAACACCATTGATTTTTTAAAAACGATTGAAACTTTTTTAGGCGTAAGCCATTACGAAAATTATAACCTGCAAAGAATTAATGAAAACAAAGTGGTGAAAAACAAAAAATTGCATCGCACCATAAAAAAACCCGGGGATTTTAAAATAAAACTTTTTCGAACATTTGTCCCAAGCAAAAAACTTAGAAAATGGTTCGTAGGAAAAATATATGACTCAAATTTAACTTACACCAGAAGAAAACCGCTTTCAGAAAAAACAAGAGATGAATTAAAGTGTTTTTTCAGAAAAAACAACAAATTATTAAACAAAATTATTGATTGCGATATTTCGGATTGGAATGGCTAAAAATCAATTTTCAGATCCCCCTTAGCCAGGTTAAAAAATTAGTTTCTTCTGGCAGACTGACAAATTTTGAAGAATCAAATTGTGCATTAACAGCATCATTAAAAGGGACATTCATTAATACATCAGCATACACCTTTAACCATCCCTTCCTTCCACTGTAATCGAATTCACGAACCTTATCGCCTTTATAAATCGAGTCAAATGCTGTAAATAACATCTTTTGATCCTCATTGAATACAATAGCTTCTATTCTTTCTTTTCTTTTTAATGTTTCAAAACTTTTGTCAAAAACATCTTGTTTGCCCATTAAATGATAAAGCATTAACAAATGCAGTTCACTATCCACAAAATTGGTGGAATTCTTTTTATCCAAAGACAAAGATTGATACTCAATTAAGTGTTTCAAAGCATGTTTATAATCACCAGACAAAATCAACAACTGGGCAAAAGAAAGATAAACTCTGGATAAAAGAAGATTATTTCGTTTAAATTCTTTTTTAGAAACCGTCTTAAACTCTTCAAGCAACTTATAAATAATTTCTTTATTTAAATACCAATTTTGAATATAGATTTGATTTTGAAAATAAATATCGTAGTATTTTTCTGTTAAAACTCCATCCGTGTTTTTTTCAACTAAAGGCAAAAAATAAGATTTCATATACTCCATATAGTCTTTTAAAACCTCTATGGATTTGAGAGATTTCAAATACGTAAAGAGGTTACTTAATACTAAAAGTTGAGAAAGGTAATCCTTCTCAAAAACTTCAGAAGTCAAGAGCAGTTTGAGCTGATCTTTTCGAACGCTATGGTGCCCCGACAAATCTCCTTGAATAATAGAGCCCATAGCTAAAATTTCATAATTACTCATCCTGGCTTTNGAGGACTTTAAGGAGTCCATACCTTTATCTTTAAGTGCCTGGGTTAGCTCAATCAAATCATCTTTTGTCTTTTCTTTTCTTTCATAAAAGAAATATTGATAGTATAATGTTACGGCTCTTCTGTAATTTCTATTGATTTCAGAAACTTCAAGATCTTTTTCAATAACCTCACTTAACAAGACCTCTATTTCGTCGGTAAACTCTGGTGACAGTTCTCCTTTCAAATGCGATAGATTCCATTTATTTCTCAGGGCTTCTTTTTCATAAAAAAAATACTCCAAAGAACTCGATTGATTTAATAAACGACGGTTTAGCTTACCTGCTTCAGTTAGCATCGATTTATCCTGCAAAATCCGGACATCTCTTAACATATCAGCCAAAACAGCTTCATCATCAGAATGCGCATTATAAGACCTGAGGTATTTTAACACGTTCGAATAAAGGTTTCTTAAAGAATTCTTCAAAACTTTTGGAGAAGTTTTTTTGTGTTTTTCGGAGATAGCTTCAAAATCGTAATCCCTTTGATTTTGTAAAGTCTCAAAATAACTATGCAGCAAGCTATTTGATTTGTTTGACTGCAACCTCAAATTCACATATCTCTTTTCACTGGGATGAAGAGACTTTACAAGTTTGAAAAGGCTTTTCATGTATAAGTTATTTTTTAACGAGAATACTCACTTCGCTCTTTAACCCTATTAAAGATATGGCTTCTATAAAATAAACTCCTTTAGGTAAATGGGATAGGTCTAACGTTGAAGAACTTATTGATGAATACCTTTCAACAAGCTTACCCTGAGAATTTATAATGTTTATTTCATCTATTCTTTCACCATCATCAAATTTAATAGTGACATTATCGCTGAATGGATTTGGGAAAATTGATAAAGAACTATAATTTGGCGTGTGGATACTTTCTGTAGGTGTGTAAACATCAACAGAAACTGTGTCTCGTGTATAACCCAATGATGTGGATATTTCAACCAAATAGGTNCCNTCTTCATCAAACCGAACATCTGTAAATGTTAACCAACGCCCACCATACATATTTAAAGTACCATACATATTACCAGGCCCAGAAAGTTTCTCTAAGAATACATAACCGAAAAAGGAAGAATCTAACTGACCCGTTAAGCTATTAACAACCCCTACAGTAATAGGGAAAATGGCATCAACAGGAATAATTCCCCCGTTACCTGTAGACGGGTATACCAAATCACCTCCTCCATCTGTGCAACCAGCCGGTACCTTTGCACAAAAATCCACTTCTTCAGCAACTTCAAAAAATACTGTATCCTTAAACAAACCAGCTATACTAAATTCAATTTCATAAACACCGGATACCGTAAACTTCCAATCGTTAAAATGAGAATACTTGGATATGTTTTGTGCGCTAGGTCCATGAAGTAAACCTGGCCCAGAAAGAACCGTAGCAATAACCGAGCTTACAAAAGTAGTATCAATGGTCCTTGATGCAACGTCTCCGACAGCCATCCAGAAAGGCATTGAAGTTCCCGGAGCGGGATATTTAAATGTATCTCCGTAAAAAGAATAAATAACCCCATTTTTTTCAGTATTATCAGTACAATATACACCATCAATAGAGCATGGGTTAGAACTGTATTGTCCAAAAGAGCTCAGAGAAGAACATAATAAAACGAACACTAACGAAATTACTTTAACTACTTTTTTTACCATGATAAATTGATCTTGTACCTGTAAATCTAGATTTATATAATGAATGCGTAAAGCTAACATCACCAAACAAAATATTTTTAACCAAACCCAAAAAAAACATAAAGCACTGATAAACAAATAAATAAATCTTTAAAAAAGACACTTTCTAATTAAAAACACACAAATATACATTTTAAAAAGAGGATATAAAAACTTTAAAAATCTAAAAAACAATTACTTAAGAGGTTAACTGAAAAATCAAAAAAGAGGTTACATCTTTAAATGTGTTTATTTCAACGCTAAGCAATAGTTATGTTTACATTACTTCTTTTTTCCCCAAAGAAGAATTAGTACCCAAATTTGAGTAAGGAACTTAAAAGACTCCTTGCCGGAATCCTCAGATCTTATCTGGGGATTTTTTATTTAGTTAATCTCTATAAGCACAAGTAATTTTATACTAATTTTGCGCTCAGATTAAAACATGTCACAATGATTGAGATTACTCTACCAGATGGAAGTGTACGAAAATACAATGCCGGAGTTACGGCTTATGAAATAGCTCTGAGTATTAGTGAAGGGCTAGCGAGAAATGTTCTCTCTGCTGAAGTAAACGGTGAGGTTTGGGATTCCAACCGACCTATTGCCCAAAGCTCACAAGTTAAGTTACTAACCTGGAATGACGAAAAGGGAAAAGAAACCATGTGGCATTCTTCTGCACATCTTATGGCAGAAGCAATTCAGTACTTTTATCCAGAAACAAAATTCGCCATTGGACCTCCCATTGAGAGCGGTTTTTATTACGATATTGATTTGGGAGGAAAAATCATTTCTGACAATGACTTTAAAAAAATTGAAGACAAAATGTTGGAATTGGCTCGTCAGAAAAACGATTTCATACGTAAAGAAGTTTCTAAAAAGGACGCTGTAGACTACTTTAAAGAGAAAGAGGATAAATATAAGCTCGAACTTTTAGAGGATTTAAACGATGGTGAAATTACATTTTACACCCAGGGAAAATTCACAGACCTTTGCAGAGGACCTCACATCCCTAATACGGGAAGCATTAAGGCAGTAAAAATAACAAGTACTGCAGGTGCTTACTGGAGAGGAGACGAAAACCGACAGCAATTAACACGTTTGTACGGAATTACTTTCCCTAAAGCTAAGGAACTCAAAGATTACTTACACAGGCTAGAAGAAGCCAAAAAACGCGACCATCGAAAGCTCGGTAAAGAAATGGGATTATTTACTTTTTCCCAAAGGGTTGGACAAGGTTTACCATTATGGCTGCCAAAAGGTGCTCAACTTAAAGAAAGACTGGAAGATTTTCTAAAAAAGGTGCAGCAAAAAGCCGGATATCTCCCGGTAGTGAGTCCTCATATTGGAAACAAAGAACTTTATGTTTGCTCAGGTCATTATGAGAAATATGGTGAGGATTCCTTTCAACCCATACACACTCCTGCCGAGGACGAAGAGTTTTTACTAAAGCCTATGAACTGCCCGCACCACTGTGAAATTTATAAGGCAGCTCCAAAATCATACAAGGACTTACCAATACGATATGCAGAATTTGGGACTGTATACCGATACGAACAATCCGGTGAACTGCATGGACTAACAAGAGTAAGAGGTTTTACACAAGATGATGCCCACATTTTTTGCAGACCAGATCAATTGAATGATGAATTTGAAAAGGTAATTGAGCTAGTCCAATACGTTTTCAAAGTATTTGGTTTTAATGATTACGTAGCTCAAATATCGCTAAGGGACCGTGACAATAAAGAAAAGTACATAGGATCAGACAAAAATTGGGAACTCGCAGAAAACGCCATCATTAAATCAACTGAAAAAAGTGGATTAAAAACAGTGGTTGAATATGGTGAAGCTGCTTTTTACGGCCCTAAACTGGATTTCATGGTAAAAGATGCTATTGGTCGAAAATGGCAGCTGGGAACCATTCAGGTTGACTACAACCTACCAGAACGTTTTGAACTGGAGTATACAGGTAAAGACGACCAAAAACATCAACCCGTTATGATTCACAGAGCACCTTTTGGTTCTTTGGAAAGATTTTGTGCAATTCTCATTGAACACGTCGCTGGTAAGTTCCCATTATGGCTATCACCAGAGCAGGTAGCGATACTTCCGGTAAGTGATAAATACAACGAAGCTGCAAAAGAGCTTTTATCTTTCCTAAATAATTACGATATTCGCGGTTTTGTTGATGAACGAAGCGAACGTGTAAGCAAAAAAATAAGGGATACAGAAGTAAAAAAAGTCCCGTACATGATTGTGCTTGGAGATCAGGAAACCACTACGGGCTCTGTATCTGCAAGGAAACACGGAGAAGGAGAACTTGAAAGAATGACCAATTTGGAATTTGTAGAGTACATTAACAAAGAAATAGAGAACGATTTAAAAAAGTAAATAAAATTAATGAATCCTAGAAAAAAAGGAAACAAAGGCAGGAGACCTTTTAAAAAAGAAGAACAACACAGAATTAATCAAAACATCAAGATTGCTGAGGTTCGTTTGGTTGGCGAGAATGTAGAGCAAGGAGTTTACGAAACACGAGAAGCCTTAGAACTTGCTAAAGATCAAGAGTTGGATTTAGTTGAAATTTCTCCTAAAGCCGTTCCTCCAGTATGTAGGATCATAGATTATAAAAAGTTTCTTTATCAGCAGAAAAAGAAACAAAAGGAAATTAAATCGAAGACGGTTAAAGTTGTGGTAAAAGAAATTAGATTCGGACCAAATACGGACGAACATGATTTTAACTTCAAACTGAACCATGCAAAAAAGTTCTTGGAAGAAGGTGCAAAAGTTAAAGCATATGTATTCTTCAAAGGACGGACAATAGTATTTAAAGACAGAGGGGAAATTTTATTATTAAAGTTTGCCCAAGAGCTTGAAGAATTAGGAAAAGTAGAAATGCTGCCTAAAATGGAAGGGAAAAAGATGAATATGATGCTTGCCCCTAAAGCTCCTAAAAAGTAATTTTTTTTATTAATTAATATAAGTTCGTATGCCTAAGATGAAAACTAAATCCAGTGCAAAGAAGAGATTCAAGCTAACTGGCTCTGGAAAAATCAAGAGAAAGCATGCTTTTAAGTCTCATATCTTAACAAAGAAAGGGACAAAGCAAAAAAGAAACTTAACTAAATCTGGATTGGTTGATGAAACCAANGAAGGTGCTGTTAAGGCAATGTTGACTATTGGAAAATAATCAGCATAAAGAGTAATTTATTCAATTTTTTAATTGGTTGTTTGTTGAACCCGGTGTTTAGTAAAAAAAGAGCGAAAGCCACTAACCACCAAAAAACTAAAAATTATGCCAAGATCGGTAAACTCGGTAGCGAGTAGAGCAAGAAGAAAAAACACGATGAAATTAGCCAAAGGTTACTTTGGCAGAAGAAAAAACGTGTGGACAGTTTCTAAAAACGCAGTAGAAAAAGGACTTACCTATGCGTACAGAGACAGAAAAAACAAAAAGAGAACATTTAGAGCACTTTGGATTCAAAGAATCAACGCTGGTGTAAGACAACACGGCTTGTCTTATTCAGAATTCATGGGAAAAGTTAATGCTAAAGGAATTGAGCTAAACAGAAAAGTTTTAGCAGACCTTGCAATGAACAATCCAGAAGCTTTCAAAGCTGTTGTTGACGCGGTGAAATAAATTCCTTCTCAACATAAAAAATTGAAAAAGCCTCATTCCTAAGAATGAGGCTTTTTTGTATAAAAAAAGCCTCATCATCTGACAAGGCTTTTGAAAAGAAGGATATTACTTCTTTAATCTTCAAATTTATCCATAACCACCTGAGAAACTCCCGTATTAGAGAAACCTCCATCGTGGAATAAGTTTTGCATAGTGACATACTTCGTATAATCAGAGAACAAAGAAAGTATATAATTTGCACAATCTTCAGAAGGAGCATTCCCTAAAGGCGACATTTCATTCGCGTAATTGAAAAATCCGGTAAACCCTTTAATCCCTTTACCAGCCGTAGTCATCGTTGGCGATTGAGAAATGGTATTGATTCTTACTTTTTTCAAAGTACCGTAATGGTAACCAAAACTTCTCGCTATTGACTCTAAAACCGACTTAGCCTCAGCCATATCAGAATAATCCGGGAAAGTTCTTTGAGCCGCTATATACGACAAACCTACAACAGATCCCCACTCATTAATAGCATCCAGCTTCTTTGCCGTAGCCAATACTCTATGAAAGGACAATGCGGAAATATCCAACGTTTTATGATAAAAATCATAATTTAAGCCTGTGTAATGTTTCTTCTTACGAACATTTGGAGACATACCTATGGAATGAAGTACAAAATCTACTTTACCACCCAAAAACTCTTGAGCTTCTGTAAATAAGTTTTCTAAATCTTCATTTGATGTAGCATCCGCTGGAATTACTTTTGAATTCGTTTTTTCAGCTAATTCATTAATAGCCCCCATTCTTAATGCAATTGGAGCATTAGTTAAAACAAACTCAGCCCCCTCAGCTGCTGCTTGNTCTGCCACTTTCCAAGCAATAGAGTTTTCATCTAACGCTCCGAAAATGATTCCTTTTTTTCCTTTTAAAATTCCGTTTGGCATAACAATTATGATTTTTTTAATCAGAGCAAATATAGCAATAGAGTTTATTAATCACTCAATTGATAATTACCTTTTTTATCGATTGTATAAAATAAATGAATTGATTATTTTTTTTGAAGTTCCATTAAAAGAATTATTGATTTTTTTGAACCATCTTCTAAAATAAGATCTATCCTTCTACCCAACTTGCCTTCATATTTTGATAAATCAACCTGCACTTCTAAAATTTCAGATTCTCCTGGAAAAACATCCAACATCTTATTTTGAGGACTTAAACAACCACACCCTCCGTCAACATCAACAATCCTAATCATTTTATCGTCTTTGTTTTCCAACTCAAAACTCCATTTAAACACAGCCGTATCCAAAACACCCAAGTTAAAAACCGTTGTGGAAGAATCTAAATCAACCAACAAACTTGGTTGAGATGCAGAGTCCTCTTCAAGCAAAGTCAAATTGATTATTTCAACTCTTCGCTCCAGTGAAGCCTCTTTACTGTATACCGACTTCCTTGTGTCGTAATAATTATCACTTACCAAGGAATCTGATTTAAACTCTCCAAAAGGAACTTTCTTAATTCTTAAAACTCCACCATTTTCAGCTGTTTCTTCCAAATACTTTGAAAATGCATTTTCCGGATAATTGATTAAATAGTTTTGCAAACTATTAATCCTTCTTTGAGTTAGATTAACATTATAATCAGACTTTGCCAATGGAGAAGCATAACCCTTAACTGTCAATAAAATCTTATTCCCCATCTCCAATTCTTTTAGAAGCTCCCTTGAGAAAATTCTCAAATCCTCCACACCTTTATGCACATACTCATCAAAAAAATCATTTATTTTGTTATAGGCCATAATCGAATCTTTTCCTGACTTTCCTANAGTATTNTGGGCATAATATGCAGGCATACTATCCAAATAAGCATTATACGTCTCTAAATAGGAATATGACGTTAAAGTATCCCAGTTATCGGGATCCGGGCGGTCGTTGTGAAAATAAAGGGTTACATGAAATTCCTCCACCAAACGTTGTAAACGCTTCATAATTGAATCGCGAGAAAGCACTTCAGTTATTTCAAGTAAAGCACTATCCACTTTAGGGACCACTTTTCTATACTCGAATAAGTCGTTACAACAAACAGCATCCTTACTGGTTATTGAGCCAGTTCTTGAAGAGGTAAACAAACCAGTTAATGAATCCAAAGGTGCAATATACAAATCATTTAAACTGGAGTTAAAAGGAATACCCATGTTAACAATGGATGTCGGGCGTTTCCAGAACCCTTTTGCCTCAAACAGGTCGAAACCACCCAAACCATAATGCCAGTTTGAAGAAAAATAAAATCTATTTTTAACTGTATCATAATTCGGACCTATTTCGTCCCCGGGAGAATTTATCTTTGACCCTAAATTCTTAGGCGTATCCCATACTCCATTTTTACACTGAGAATACCAAAGATCCATCCTGCCTTTCCCACCAGGCATGTCAGAAGAAAAAAGCATATATTTTTTCCCTTTCGAATTGAAAACAAATGGATTTCTATAATTGTATTCAAGGTTGTTTTCATTATCAAAAATGAATTGAACAGAATCCATTCTTAATGAGTAATTGATTTTGTTTTTAACAGAAAAAGATTTTTCAATTATAAACTTAGTTTTAGCCAATTGATAATTTGAATTCTCGGACTTTTGTGCAAAGTAAAAATCCCCATTTTCATCCAGGCTACCATCTGTTAAGGATATACCCATTAAAGTTTCCGAAATTAATGCATCACCCGAAAACCATGTTGAATCCCGTTTATACCCGCTATATAACTGAATAACATAAGACTCATCCTCAATTACCCCATCCTCAGTCACATCAGATGCTTTCAAAGAACTGTATAAAATAACAGAATCATTAAGCCATACCGGATAATACTCCGCAACTCCTGTATTAATATCATCACCTAAATTTGTAATCTCAACATCAGCAGTATCTTTCAAAAGCCGAACAATATCCTTGTAGACTTTCATCTCATTTTTTGACTTTAGATAATTATAAGACCCAGAACTATTTCTGTCTCTGGAAAATTTTTCAAAATAATTTCTGGACAAATTATATTTCTCAGCAGACTTATATAGTTCCGCTAAGTGAAAAAGATAATCAGGATGCTTAATTTGCAAAGCTTTATTATTTTCAATTTTTTTAAAGAAAAATAATGCTTTTTCAGTATTGTGATATCCCTTGAAAGCAATTCCTAATTTATATATTAACCCATTAAATGCAGAATCCTCTTCCCATGCTTTTAAATAGAATCTTGAAGCCCCATAATTATCTCCTTCCTTCAATGCTTCATCACCGAAACCTGACCAAATCCGAGCCTGACCAATAGCATGAATCGAGATAAAAACAAATATAAATAACACAAAATTTTTCATCAATAATCTGGACAAACTTTATATTTAGGGCGTATAATCTTATTGGGAATGATATATATAGCAGCCAATTCAACACCCCCTCTGTAATTGGACGCCGGAACTAATCCAGAATAGTTAATATCATAACTAACACCCACCCTCCAATTGTCATAATCCAATCCGATAATTAAGTCACCACTATCCACCGCTCTAAAATATGCACCGGCAAATATCATTTGCTTAAAATAAATGGTTTTACTTAAATCATATTCTACAATCCCACCAAAATTCACTGAATAATACATTCCCTGATTAGAAAATTGTATTCCGGGTTTAATTAAAACTTTTTCACTGAATTGATAAGTACCATTTAACTGTATACTGTATCTTCTATCCAATCGAATATCGTTATTGTTAAAAAAACTTTGCTGTGGCGAAAGTATATTATAAACAGCAAAACCAGATCTTAATTTAAATTTATTGTTAATAAACCCGGAGTATTCAGCTCCCAATGCAAAATCAAAGTACCACCTGGATAATCTGGGCAAATCCTCTCCAGTAGATAAGTTCCCATCAAAATAATAACCGTTATATTGATTATTAAATTTCAAAGCATTTAAATCAATTTTTTTTTGTGTCGCATTGGGCAAAAAACCAAATCGAAAAACACCATTTGAATCTGACAAATTAACCTTATACCCTAAACCGATATTTAAATGAGTGGTTGAAAATTCAGAATCTCCCGAAACATCATATACTAAACCTGCAGCAGCTGAAAGTCCTTTAACATAATCAAACGAACTCGTCTCAACCATACCTGCAAATGTGGTAAAAGGAACCGTTACTGAAGACCATTGATTCCTGTAATTGCCATGAAATCGATATACACCATCAAAATCACCAATAGAAGACGGAGAATATGTATGAGGAGCATGCATCCATTGTGTAAAATGAATATCCTGAGCATTTGAAACGCAAGTAAAAACTGAAAGAAGTAGCGTAATACAAATCCGATTCATCTTACAAGGGCGTAATGCATGTAATTAAGGTTTACAATCTACAAAAAACCCTGCCAAAAGGCAGGGTCTAAACATTAATTTTTCATTCACTAATCTAAATCAACTGATTCAGCTGGAGCATCTCCTTCTAAAACTCCATCTTCATCTTCCAAAACTCCTTCTTCATCTTTTGAAGTCGGAACTTTAGCAACCGCAGCTATTTGATCCTTCCCCTTCAGGTTAATCAACTTTACACCTTGTGTAGCGCGGCCCATAACACGCATATTCTCAACAACCATTCGAATAGCTATTCCNGACTTGTTAATAATCATTAAATCATGATTATCCGTAACCGATTTTATAGCAATAAGATTTCCTGTTTTATCCGTTACATTAAGTGTTTTAACACCTTTACCTCCTCTATTGGTTATTCTATATACTGCTTCACCGTCTTCGGGATCATTTAAGTATGTTCGTTTCCCGTATCCATTTTCAGAAACAACCAAAACAGTTTCTTCTGCCGGGCGGTCAATACACACCATACCAACAACCTGGTCTTTAGGTCCTCCTAACGTAATACCCCTTACACCAGTAGCCGTCCTTCCCATTGGTCTAACCTTTCCTTCCGGGAATCGAATACATCTACCCGATTTTAACGCCATTAGAATTTCATTTTCACCATTGGTTAATTTAGCCTCTAACAANTGGTCATCTTCACGAACATTAATTGCGTTTATACCGTTGGTTCTTGGACGGGAATAAGCCTCTAAAGACGTCTTTTTAATAACCCCGTTCCTGGTACACATTACTATGAAGTTATTTTTAACATATTCTTCATCCTTAAGGTCCTTGACGTTAATATAAGCCATTACTTTATCATCGCGTTCAATATTTATTAAGTTTTGAATCGCACGACCTTTGGCTGTCTTATTTCCTTCTGTCTTATTTCCTTCTGGTATATCAAAAACTCTCATCCAGAAACACTTCCCTTTTTGAGTAAATACCAGGAGCCAATTGTGGTTTGTAGCATAAAATAAATTTTCAAGGAAATCTTCATTTCTTGTAGAAGAACCCCTTGAACCGACACCACCTCTATTTTGAGTTTTGTATTCACTTAACTCTGTCCGTTTGATATATCCCAAATGAGAAATCGTGACTACAACCTCATTATCTGGAATGATATCTTCAATACGGAAGTTACCCCCTGCAAAATTGATCACAGATCTTCTTTCATCACCATACTTTTCTCGAACTTCAGTCAATTCTTCTTTAATGATTGTGAACCTTCTCGATTCATTTTCAAGAATATCTTTCAAGTCCTCAATAGTTTTTTTAATCTCTTCGTATTCAGCTCTTAACTTGTCCTGTTCAAGACCAGTCAATTGACGAAGTCTCATTTCAACAATGGCTCTGGCCTGTATTTCAGAAAGCTCAAAACGAGTCATTAATTTTTCTCTGGCCTCATCTGGAGACTTAGAAGCTCTGATTAACTTAATTACTTCATCAATGTTATCGGAAGCAATAATCAAACCTTCCAGTATGTGTGCTCTTTCCTCTGCTTTTTTAAGATCAAACTTTGTTCGTCTTACAATAACCTCCAGTCTATGATCGACAAAATGTACAATCATATCTTTTAGGTTAAGCGCCTCAGGACGACCCTTTACTAAAGCTATGTTATTTACTGAAAAAGAGGACTGTAACTGAGTGTACTTGTACAATTTATTTAAGACAACATTAGTAATTGCATTCGTCTTGATCTCATACACAATCCTCATTCCATTTCTATCCGATTCATCTCGAATATCAGAAATCCCTTCTATTTTTTTATCGTTAACCAGGTCGGCAGTTTTCTTAATCATTTCCGCCTTATTCACCAGGTAAGGAATCTCAGTAACAATGATTCTTTCTTTTCCTGTTTTAGTAACTTCAATTTCTGCTTTTGCTCTGATTACAACTCTTCCTCTACCTGTCTCAAAAGCATCTTTAACCCCTTCGTATCCATAAATAGTACCACCTGTGGGAAAGTCAGGCGCCTTGATGTGCTGCATCAACTCAGGAATATCAATATCTTTATTATCGATGTAAGCAACAATACCATCAACAACCTCTGTCAAATTATGCGGAGCCATATTGGTAGCCATACCTACCGCTATCCCACTTGCACCATTCAATAACAGGTTTGGGATTACTGTTGGCAGAACAGTTGGCTCCATAATGGTATCATCAAAGTTCAACTCATGGTCAACCGTATCCTTATCAATATCTCGTAATGTTTCTTCAGCAATTTTTTTGAGCTTAGCCTCCGTATAACGCATTGCTGCAGGACTATCACCATCAACAGAACCAAAGTTACCCTGCCCGTCAACTAAAGGATATCTAAGGCTCCAGCTTTGCGCCATACGCACCATCGTGTCATATACAGATGAGTCACCATGTGGATGATACTTACCCAATACTTCCCCGACAATTCTTGCAGACTTCTTGTGCGCTCGATTCGAAAAAACCCCCAAATCCATCATACCGTAAAGCACTCTTCGGTGCACCGGTTTTAAACCATCTCTTACATCCGGCAACGCTCTTGACACGATAACAGACATCGAATAATCGATGTATGCTGCCTTCATTGTTTCTCCGATATCGACTTTTACTATTCTTTCTCCTTCAGCCATATTTTGCTAGTGAAATTGTGATTTAATTATCTTTATAACAGCACCCTTGATAACATAAGGACGCAAGAGAGCTAATATAATAAATTAGAACCGTTTAAAACCCTTATGCAGACAGTAATTTCAAACAAAATTTTGTTAATAAGAGGACTTTTCTAGAACAAAGCAAAAAATTGTCACGTTACTATATTAAAAGACCTACTTTAACTTTAATTTGATTAGTTTAGTAAATTGATAAAAACAAGTGTATGGAAGCTAAGTTTTCACCGAGAGTAAAAGATGTAATAACCTACAGTCGCGAGGAAGCTCTTAGACTGGGTCACGACTATATTGGTGTTGAGCATTTATTTCTTGGTATTTTGAGAGAAGGAGAAGGAAATGCAATAAAAATACTCAAAGCCATAAATATCAATCTTCAGGATGTTAGAAAAGCGGTCGAAAGTGAAATTAAACCAAAGTCTAATAATTTTAACCAAAACGGAAATATCCCCTTAGTAAAACAGGCAGAAAGAGCATTAAAAATAACTTACCTGGAAGCCAAGCTTTTCAAGAGCAGCTTAATTGGAACAGAACATTTATTGCTCAGTATATTAAAAGACGATGATAATGTAATCACTAACGTATTTGAAGGATTTAACGTTGATTATGAAACTGTGAAAAAAGAAATGGATATGATCGAAGAAGAAACAGACCCAAAATCAGAATTCCCGGGTGGACCTGCCGAAGATGACCCTAATGACACTTTAGGTAATGAAGGCTCAGGTGGCGGAAACCCGCAATCTCCTAAAAAACCAGGAGAAACCAAAAGCAAAACACCTGTGCTGGATAATTTTGGCAGAGATTTAACACAAATGGCCATGGACGGTAAGTTAGATCCTATTGTAGGCCGATCTGGAGAAATCGAAAGGGTTTCTCAAATATTATCCAGACGAAAAAAGAATAATCCAATTCTGATTGGTGAACCAGGTGTTGGAAAATCAGCAATAGCGGAAGGATTAGCTTTAAGAATTGTTCAAAGAAAAGTTTCCAGAGTTTTATTTGGTAAAAGGATAGTAACTNTAGACTTNGCTTCATTAGTTNCAGGAACAAAATACAGAGGACAGTTTGAAGAAAGAATGAAAGCTGTAATGAATGAGCTGGAAAAATCTTCTGAAATCATATTGTTCATTGATGAAGTCCATACCATTATTGGTGCTGGTGGAGCTTCAGGTTCGCTTGACGCATCCAATATGTTCAAGCCCGCTTTGGCAAGAGGTGAAGTTCAATGTATCGGTGCCACTACGTTAGATGAGTTCAGGCAATATATTGAAAAAGATGGCGCACTGGAGAGAAGATTTCAAAAAGTACTTGTTGAGCCTACATCAATAGAAGAAACTGTTGAAATATTAAACAATGTAAAAAGTCGTTACGAAGATCACCACAATGTAAATTACACACCAGAAGCAATCGACGCATGTGTCAAAATGACCAATCGGTTTATTACCGACCGTCATCTTCCAGACAAAGCATTAGATGCTCTTGATGAAGCAGGTTCAAGAGTTCACATTACGAACATAAACGTACCTGTGGAAATTATTCAAATTGAAAAGGACATTGAAAGTGTTAAAGAAGAAAAAAACCACGTTGTAAAATCTCAAAAGTATGAGGAAGCGGCACGATTAAGGGACTCCGAAAGGCAACTGAACGAAAAACTTGATGTAGCTAAATCCAAATGGGAAGAAGAAATAAAAGACCACAGAGAGACTGTAAATGAAGAAGATGTTGCTGAAGTTATCGCTATGATGACCGGTATCCCTACTCAAAGAGTGGCGGAAAAAGAGCAAGGGAGACTATCTAAAATGGCTGAAGTACTTGAAGGAAGGGTTATAGGCCAAGACGATGCAATAAATAAAGTAGTAAAAGCTATTCAAAGAAACAGAGTTGGATTAAAAGACCCAAACAAACCTATTGGATCGTTTATTTTCCTTGGTCCGACAGGGGTTGGTAAAACACAACTAACAAAAGAACTTGCTAAATTTATGTTTGATAGCGAGGACTCGCTTATTCGAATTGACATGAGTGAATACATGGAAAAATTTGCTATCTCAAGATTAGTTGGAGCCCCTCCGGGCTATGTCGGTTATGAAGAAGGAGGTCAATTAACCGAAAAAGTACGACGTAAGCCCTATTCGATTATACTTTTAGATGAAATCGAAAAAGCTCATCCAGATGTCTTTAACTTATTACTTCAAGCACTGGATGAAGGACACATTACGGATTCACTGGGTAGAAAAGTTGATTTTAGAAACTGTGTAATCATAATGACATCAAATGTAGGTACCCGAAAATTGAAAGAGTTTGGAACAGGTGTTGGATTTAATACTTCTGCGAAACTATCCGCAGCAGATGAACACGCTAAAAGTGTCATTACAAACGCATTAAAAAAATCTTTTGCTCCTGAATTCTTAAACAGAATTGATGACGTTATTTTATTCAACTCATTAAGCAAAGAAGATATTCATAAAATTATCGATATTGAATTGGCTAAACTGTTTTCGAGAGTTGATGATTTAGGATTCAAGATTCAATTAACAGATGAGGCTAAAGACTACATAGCAAACAAAGGGTACGACAAAGAATACGGAGCTCGCCCATTAAAGAGAGCCATTCAGAAATACCTTGAGGATGCATTAGCAGAGGAAATTCTATCCTCTAAGCTGTCTGAGGGAGATACGGTAAAAGTTGATTTCGATGAAAAAAATTCTGAAATCAAAATGAAGGTAACAAAAGCAAAGAAAAANGCAGCAAAAAAAGAGGATGAAGACACTGCTGAGTAAAAAAACTTTTGANAAACTTAAAGCCCTGCTTAANGNAGGGCTTTTTTATGCATTTAAAGATATTTAAAGGTNTGTTAAAGTAAATTTAGAGCTAACTTTGATCCAATTGACAATATGATTACACAAAGAGAACTTTTTTACTCCTATATAGCTCAAACATCTCCAGAACCAATGGATTTGCATATTGAAAAAGCAGAGGGTGTACACCTGATTGATTCGGAAGGAAAAAAATATGTTGATTTAATTTCTGGAATTTCCGTTTCAAACGTCGGCCATTGCAACCCAAGAGTAGTTAACGCCATTCTGAAACAAAGTAAAAAATACATGCACCTGATGGTTTATGGAGAGTATATTCAAACACCTCAAAATCAATTGGCTGAATCCATCTGCAATCTCCTCCCTGAAGCATTAAACAACATTTACTTTGTCAATTCTGGCAGCGAGGCAATTGAAGGCGCCTTAAAGTTAGCCAAAAGATATACGGGAAGAACGGAAATAATTTCCTGTAAAAATGCATATCATGGAAGCTCACATGGAGCTTTAAGCATTATGGGTAACGAAGATTTTAAAAACAGTTTTCGTCCACTTCTACCCCANACTNGATTAATTCAATANAACAATTTNGAGGATATTCAGCACATAACCAAAGATACCGCTGCAATAGTAATTGAAGCATTTCAAGCTGAGGCNGGAATAATACTTCCCGAAAAAGGNTATATACAAGCTGTAAGAGAGNAATGTAATNAAGTTGGTGCCTTAATGATAGTAGATGAAATCCAGACTGGATTTGGACGAACAGGAACCTTTTTTGGCTTTGAACAACACGGCATCACACCAGACATCATTACCCTTGCTAAAGGTATGGGTGGCGGTATGCCTATCGGCGCTTTTATTTCTAAAAAAGAAATTATGCAAAAGCTAACGCAAAATCCTGTTCTTGGACACATCACCACCTTTGGAGGCAATGCTGTTGCCTGCGCTGCCAGCTTAGCTTGTTTACAGGAAATACAAGAGAATAAATTAACAGAAAACGTAAACAGGATTTCCCCAATTTTCTTAAAACACCTTAAACATCCTGCAATAATTGAAACAAGAGGGATTGGTTTTTTTCTCTGCATTGAATTTAAAAATCAAGCCTTTAATTTTGGAGTAATTAAAAAATGTGTTCAAAAAGGAGTAATTACCGACTGGTTTCTTTTTAACGACAAATGCCTCAGAATCTCCCCTCCTTTAAACCTCGACGAAAAAACAGCCNTTGATTGTTGTTCGAAAATCTTAGAGGCTATTGAAGAGCAATCTGCCATGTAAGACAATAATAAAACTCTAAATCTATTACACCCACTAAAAACAGAAAACCCTTACGAAACCGGGGAGGAACGTAAGGGTAATCATAACTAGCAAGAACAATTATTGGCTTTTATCACCAACACACTTAAACAGACGTATTTTTTCCTAATGGTTGCTTTTCGAAAAAATATAATTTCATAAAAAACCACCTAAATGGTGGTTTTTAATTTTTATTACATTTTAACATCNGTTATTTTGCTATACCTACAGCTCTAACCTCTCGGATTACGGTCACTTTTACCTGTCCGGGATACGTCATATCGGTTTGAATTTTTTGAGAAATATCAAAAGCCAATTGTTCGGCTGCTTTATCACCAACCTTTTCACTTTCAACAACAACTCTCAACTCTCTACCGGCCTGAATAGCATATGTCTTTAGAACACCAGGATAACTTAATGCCAAATCCTCCAGCTCTTTAATTCTTTTAATATACGACTCTAAAATTTCACGTCTCGCACCAGGTCTTGCTCCGGATATTGCATCACAAACCTGAACGATTGGAGCAATTAATGAAGTCATTTCAATTTCGTCATGGTGAGCACCTATCGCATTACATACATCAGGCTTCTCTTTTAACTTTTTGGCGAGATTCATACCCAATATAGCATGTGGCAACTCTGGCTCATCATCTGGAACTTTACCAATGTCATGCAATAAACCAGCTCTTTTGGCTGCTTTAACATCCAAGCCCAGCTCAGCAGCCATGATAGCACAAAGATTAGCCACTTCTCGGGAATGCTGTAACAAATTCTGACCATATGAGGATCTAAACTTCATTCGTCCAACCATTCTAATCAACTCAGGATGCAAACCATGAATCCCCAGGTCAATTGCCGTTCGTTTACCAACGTCTGAAATCTCTTCGTTTAAATTTTTTCTTGTTTTCGCTACCACCTCTTCAATTCTTGCTGGATGAATTCTTCCATCACTCACCAACTGATGCATCGACAGTCTTGCAATTTCTCTTCTTATAGGATCAAAACAAGATAAAATAATTGCTTCAGGTGTATCATCCACAATCACTTCAACACCTGTTGCCGCTTCAATAGCCCGAATATTACGACCTTCCCTACCGATAATTCTACCTTTTATTTCATCCGATTCAATGTGAAAAACAGATACAGCGTTTTCTATAGCCGTTTCAGCAGCACATCTTTGAATACTTTTTATTACAATTTTTTTTGCCTCCATATTCGCACTCATTTTAGCCTCTTCAATAGTATCTTGAATAAGTGACATCGCTTCCGTCTTTGCCTCAGCTTTTAAAGTTTCAACCAATTCTTTCTTAGCATCTTCACCACTTATTCCCGCAACAGCTTCCAATTGCTCAACCTGACGTTTACGCTGACTTTCCAGGTCTTGCTCTCTCTTTTCATTACGACTGATTTTATCTTCTAATTTGGACTGCAGACGTTTTATTTCTTTATCTTTTTTATTATAGTCGTTCATTTTCTGATTCAGACTGTTTTCTTTTTGCTTTAGTCTGTTTTCCGTTTGTGAAATTTGCTGATTTCTTTTGTTTACATTTTTTTCATGTTCAGNTTTTAGTTGGAAGAACTTTTCTTTTGCCTGGAGAATTTTATCCGTTTTGATTTGTTCTCCGTCCTTTTCTGCGGCCTCCAGAATTCTTTTTGTTTGCTTACCAGTCAGAGCTTTTAAAACAAAAAACCCTACTGATAACCCAATTACAATACCAACTACACCATAGGTTACCTCATTCATAATAACATTGTTTAAATAGTTTACATTAAACAACCTAAAAAAATCAAAATCAATAAATTAAGGAAATTAAAAACTAGCCCTTGAGATAATCAGAAATGTACTCATCAAGGTCTTTTAATTTGTTGTACAAACCATCGTTTATCGCCTCAGAATCAGTATTCTTTTTTTTATTAGCCATCATGTATTGAAATAAAAACATGGCTAACAAATCTTGTTTATCTTTTACACCATAGTCAGTTTTAAGAATCTTCAACTTCTCATTAATCTCTGACTCAACAGAAAACACCTCTTCTCGTTCAGAAGAGGTTATTTTAAGAGGATATTCTTTTCCAGCAATATTTACTTTTATAGAAACGCTTTCTGACATTCTAACTATTTACTTGTGCTATACATTTGTCAATTTCCCGAATTAACTCATTAATTTTCAGTTTAATATCGGTTGATTTTCCTTGTTTGCCAGAAAGTGATTTAGCAAGTTTCAAAACCTTGTTCTTTTCACTTAATTCTTTTGCCTGGACTTTTGCGTAGGTTAATTTTCCTTGTAAAGATGTATTCTCTTCTTTTAATTGCCTGATATCTTCTTTGGCTTTATTATGCTGAATAATAAGCTTTTCCACTTTAGACTGCAAACTTTCAACAATCAATGAAGTATCTCTTTTGTCCATAGAAAATTATAACCTTGGCAAAGGTAACTTTCCAAAAGGAGTTTAACAAATTAAAAAAAAACTGTTACTAACTTTTAACTGTTTAAACGACGAAATCACTGACTTTTGTCCGATTTTTGCGTTTCATATAAAATGAAGTTTTCTTTTTTATTCATATTGCACGTATTTTCAGGATTTCTTTTAGCGCAGGAAACCCAATATCCTCAGGACTACTTCCAGACACCTATGGATATTCCTTTATATCTGGCCGGTAATTTTGGTGAATTGAGAACCAATCATTTTCATGCGGGAATTGACATAAAAACACAGGGAGTTGAAGGAAAAAAAATATACGCTTCAGCTGATGGATATGTATCCAGAATTAAAATTCAGCATGGAGGTTATGGAAAGGTGGTGTATGTTGACCATCCAAATGGTTACACAACAGCTTACGCACACTTAAAAGAGTTTTCCTCAAAAATTGACATCTTTGCTAAAAAAGAACAATATAAAAATCAATCGTTCACTTTCAACTGGTATCCCGAGCCGAACCAAATTCCCGTAAAAAAAGGTGAAGTAATTGCATTATCAGGAAATACAGGTANATCTGGAGGACCTCATTTGCACTATGAAATAAGAGAAACCAAATCAGAACACCCTCTTAATGTACTTTTGTTTGGAATGCCAATTAAGGACAATATAAAACCTATTATTCGTGGAATTAGAATTTATCCACTTGATGATGAATCAACCGTAAACGGACAACCAAAAGCGCTTTATTTTAAAGCGATTAATACTTCAAACGAAAACAAACTAAATTCCACCCCTGTTGTTTCAAAAAAAATAGGATTTGGAATTGAAACACTTGATAAAATAAACGGATCAGGAAATCGCTGCGGAATATACAGAATACAATTAAGAATTGATGGGAAAATTGTTTTTGAGCAAAAAATGGATAAAGTTCCATTTAATGAATCCAGATACCTGAATGCACACACAGATTACCACTATAAAAAAACACAGCATAAATGGATTCATAAATCATACATAGAACCCAATAACCATCTCAGCATTTATGAAACTTCTGAACAGAACGGGATAATTAACTTCGATGAACCAGGAATACATAATGTTGAGTATACTGTCACAGATGTTGCCGGAAATACTTCAAAATTAAAATTTCAGGTAAATGCAAAACCTTTGATAAATTTCGCAAAACAACCACTCCACAAAAACTTTGCAAAAAAAATGATGTATCATCATGAAAATGAATTTAAAGCTAAAGGGTTCTTAATACAAATTCCCGACAGCGCCTTATACAATGATATTGACTTTAAATACTTCAATGAAAAACACCCTGAATTAAGATGGAGCGATATACACTATGTACACTCAGATTTAACCCCGCTGCATAAATCAGCAGAAATTTACATTAAATGCGAGTTTCCCTCATCAATACCAGAAAATAAACTTGTTGCTATTCGAAAAACATCCAAAGGAAAAGAAAAAGTACATGTAGGAGAATACGCCGTTGGATACTACTCATTTAAAACAAAATATTTTGGCGATTTTTATATATTTCACGACACCATTCCGCCATCGATAAAACCTCTAAATATTTACAGTGGAAAAAACATAGGACTTCAAAATAAGTTTGATTTCAAAATATCCGATAATTTATCCGGTATAGAGTCCTACAACTGCTATATTGATGGAAAGTGGGTTCTAATGGAATACGATTTCAAAAAAGCTCGTTTAACCCATTATAAGCACAATGTAATTTCAAAAGGTAAACACGAATTAAAACTGATTGTTTCAGATGCAGTTGGAAATGAACAGGTTTACAAATGTTCTTTTTACAACTAAAAACTACCTCATTANATCCAAAAGCCTTTTACCCTTCAAATTTGGTGAAAACCAATATTTAACACGTCCTATAATTTGTGAAGTATAAATTCCCGTATGCCCACTCACATAATACGCTGTAAAACATCCTAAAGCAAGAAAAATAATTAATGAAAAATTTATTCCACCACTTGAAAACAATTCCAACCCCATCAAAGTACAGGCAATTGGAGAATTGGTAGCCCCCGAAAACACAGCAACAAACCCAACACCGGCTAAAATACCTACTGGTAACGGTATAAATAAACTTAATGCACTACCTAATGTAGCACCAATAAAGAATAAAGGCGTTACTTCTCCACCTCTAAAACCAGCACTTAGCGTTAAAACCGTTAAACCCAACTTTAAAGCAAAAACTTCAGCTCCCTGTTGAACAGAAAAAGAAGCTACAATTGTATCCAACCCAAGACCTGCGTATTNAAACCCNAGNAAGTAAATAAACNCCGCCACTAAAACCCCTCCAAAAACAGGACGAAACAAAGCCGAGGAAACGTATTTTTTAAATTGCTTTGTACACCAAAACATAGCTAAACTGAATACTTTAGAGGCAACCCCGAAAGCAATGCTTGCCAACAACAACCACCCAACATTTATAAAATTTACTTCAGGTATTTTCCCTATAGTGTAATGAGTATGCTCAACTGGCCAGAAACCACAAACATAATACGCCACATATGCAGAAAGAATTACAGCGATTACCCCTTCATACAACAACTTACCAATAAAAATAATCTCTAAAGCAAATAGTGTCCCTGCCAATGGAGTTCCAAATAAGGAAGAGAATCCAGCCGCCATACCGCACATTAATAATATTTTTCTATCCTCGTCGGAAAACTTTGTGACAAAATTTAATTGATCGGCAATTGAAGCGCCCATCTGAATTGCCGTACCCTCTCGACCTGCTGACCCCCCAAAAACATGGGTGATAATTGTACCTNTTAAAACCAATGGAGCCATCAAGAAAGAGATCACTTTAGATGGTTTTTGAACCTCCTCTACAATTAAGTTATTTCCCCTATCCACCGACTTACCCCAATAAGTATAACCAAGCGCAACACAAAAGCCTCCTAGAGGCAACAAGAACAAAAGCCAAGGATTCGCTTCACGTGTGTTTTTTGCCCATTCCAGCAACAAAAGAAAAATTGCAGAAGCACTTCCTGACAAACTACCAACAAAAGCAGCAACCAAACTCCATCTAATTAAAAACCTGAAGTGAAACTGTTTTATCAATTTTTTAAAAAATACTCCAAGAAGCATATGAACAAATATAAACTTTTAAAAAGTAGATTATTTTCGTTTGTAAAATATCAACCTTGTATCTTTTTTACAAAGTTTAAGAGTTCATCTCCAAAATTTTCCCAACTATGCATTTCCTTTTCAGCTTTCAATTTGCGTGAGAAAACATCTATGGATGCCAAACATTCATTGACCCCCTTTGCAATATCAGCAGGATCTGATGAAGCACAAACAACACCCGTTTCATTAGGGGTCACCTCATTTGGCAACTCCCCTACAGGAGTAACCACCATTGGTACCTGATAAAACTTCGCGATAGACGCAATACCACTCTGGGTAGCTGTTCGATAAGGCAACACACAAATATCCGATACGGAAAAAACCTCTGAAACTTCTGAATCAGGAATATATCGAACATGATTTATTACTCGAGAACCTAACTTATTATCATCTATGATTTTTTGGTATTCAGAAAACTCTCCATAACACTCACCAGCAATTAAAACAACTGTATTCTCCCTGGCATCTTTTAAGGCTTTTAAAAGTAAATCCAGGCCTTTATACTTTCGAATGAACCCAAAAAACAAAAGTACTTTCTGCCCCTCTTTAATTCCAAACTTCAAACGAACCATTTCTTTTTCTTTGGGATCACCAAACTGGGAATATAAAGGATGAGGTCTCAACATGGTTATTGAATTTGGTACCAAAAATTTCAAATCATTTTTCACCGTTTCACTCATGGTTACAAATCCATGTTGCTGCTTAAGGTAAAAAGTTGATAACAATTTATCTCCAAACCTTTTTTCATGGGGTATTGCATTGTGCACAATTGAAATATTGAGTGTGTTTTTCTTAACCCTATTGCAAACCACACCAAGCGAAGGACCCAAAAAAGGCATCCAATAGGAAGATATTAAAACATCAGGATTGAAATTTCTTATTGCTTTTATAGTTCTAATGAAACTTAAAGGGTTTACAGAACTTAAAAGTCGAGAAGTTTTAAAATCCGGAGGAAGATCTGTCTTATCAACATATTGTGTTTTTCCAGGAAAAAACAATGAAGGATATTGGGTAGTAAAGTTAAATGCCTGTATTTCAGTTTTACTTTCAAGGGCTTTAAACAACTCAGTATTAAATTGAGCAATACCCCCTCTAAAAGGATGAAAAACAGATAAGAAAGCTATTTTAATTTTACGATTATCCAATTAAATTCCGTCGGTATAAACGCGTTCTATTTGAAAAGATAATTTACGCAACTTTTCTCCCCAGTTCTTATAGCTCAGAAGCTGACTTTCTATCTCTTTAACTCGTTTTTTATTAATACTGGTTCTAATGAATGGAATTACAACATACATAAAACGAGTAAAACCACCTTTACTTTTCAGAAAATCCTTTGTGGATAAAGGTTTTTCAAAATCTAACTGCGGCAAGTTATTCAGTTTCGATTTTAATTCTTCATCGATGACTTCTTTTTGACAAAGATGACTTTTTAAAGTAGAATAACTTTTCAACCATCTATCAATATCTGCATAAATAAANTCATCACCCCGAAAACCTTTCCATGAACTCATACTTTTAAGTTCTTTCAGAGCTTTAAAAATTCTTTGCTGAAAAGTATCCAGATAATTTACCTGATTTTTTATAAACTCAATATCTTTTTCAATCGTTAACTGCGACATAACTCTAATTTACGGTAAGGAATCTTCTAAATTTATAGATCAGGTAGAAACTTTTAATAAATTCACTGTTAATTTCTAGTAACTAAGAATGTACTTATTGTATTTAATCCCACCTATTGCTGAATATGTTGTTGAAACTCTTCCGAGTTCAAAAAATCATTAATTTTCTCAATTCTCTTTTCATCACTGGGGTGCGTAGATAAAAATTCAGGAATCTGATTTTTATTTTCAGCCATTCTTTGCCAAAAATCGGATGCATGCGCTGCATCATAACCCGCCAATTCCATAAAAACCAACCCCAATTTATCAGATTCCAACTCATTCCTCCTTGAAAAAGCCAAACCGCCTAAACCACTTGTAATTCCGTATGCTTCCTGAAAAACCTTTTGCGTTTCAGCTCCTCTATTCATAACAGCAACACTTAGAGCAACCCCTCCCATTCGCGCAGCCAGAGCCTTACTCATTCTTTCGTTTCCATGTCTTGCTATAGCATGAGCAATTTCATGGCCCATTACAACCGCTAACCCATTCTCATCTTCAGTGTACTTTAAAATGCCCGTGTAGAAACAAATCTTGCCTCCCGGCATACACCAAGCATTTACCTGACTGTTATCAACCAATTTGAATTCCCAGTCAAAACCTCTCAAACGTTTTTGATGATGATTTCTTTTAAGATAATCTTCAACAGCACGCGCAATATTTCTACCCACTTTCTCTACCAAATCAGACTCCGGTGTATTTTCAACCACAACAGATTGATTAATAAACTGACTATATTGATAAGAACTCATTTGAATCAACTCTGTCTCGGGAAGTAAATTCAACTGTTTCCTTCCAGAAACAGGCACCTTGGAACATCCTGAAAAAATACAGAAAACAATAAAAAAACCAATCTTTTTCATTTTAAAATATTTACCTTAAAATAACGAATTTGATTTAAATTAATTGCTTTTTTAAACCAATATGCAAAGCAACTAAACTTTTAATTACATATTATCGTATTGTATAACATAAATGAAAAACAAATTTTATAATCTATTTTTTGCCTCTTTACTTTTCATTACCCATCTTCTGAGAGGTAATGTTGATTTCGATTACAAAAATCATTGCAGTAATACTATCATNTATTTTGAAGACCTTTCCAGTTCAGAACATGAAATTATAGCATGGTTTTGGGAGTTTGGAGATGGAAGCGTAGCAAATGACAACTCACCGGTACATGTTTATTCGGAATCAGGTAACTATAATGTTAAGCTTACCATAAAAACAGAATTGGGTCAAGCATACTCTCTTAAGAAAAGTATCAAAATTAACGCCGCTCCTTTTGCCTTTTTCGAACCAAATTCAAAATGTGATCAATCAGTGGTTTTCGCGGACAATTCTTTTACTCAGGCTACTGAAGTAAAGCAGTGGATGTGGGATTTTGGAGATGGAAATTTCTCTATGGAAAAAAATCCTGAACATAAGTTCAACAAAGCCTTAAAATCAAAGGTTCATTTAAAAGTACTGGACAAAAACGGATGCGTTGATTCCATTACTCAACTGGTTAAAATCAAAAAAAAACCTGAGGTTGGTTTCTATATTAAAAACGTGCTGCTTTCAAACCCTGCTTTTGTAAAGATAAAAAGTCATAATTTCAAAGACAGTATTTCCTATTCAATGAATAACACAACGGTAAATCAAAGAAGTGCTTTGTTTGCTACCAATCCTTACGAATCAAACATAATAAAACAAAAAGTCAAAAATAAAATGGGTTGCATGGATAGTTTAGTTGCAATAATTTCTCCAAGGCAAGACTTCCATTTAAACCTCCCAGCCTATTTCCAACCCCAATCTAAAAATTACACTTCGAGTTTTGGCGTTTCCAACAACAACCTGGTTGTCAGAGATTTTAGTGTATTTAATGAAATGGGTAATCGAGTATTTCATGCCTGCAACAACACTTCATGGGATGGGAAAGATGAACATGGAACTATATGTAAAGATGGCAACTACACTTATCTACTGGAGTATGAAAACCTGGAAAATGTTACAATTATTCAAAAAGGTAAATTCGTCTTAAAAAATTAACTGATTAAAACTACTTCAAAACAACATCAATCAGATTAATTCCTTGCAGGAAACTTTGAACCGGCATTCTTTTTTTTCCAGCAAGTTGTAGTTCCTGAATTTGAATCGAACCCTCTCCACAACCAATAAAAAAGATCTTCTTACCATCTGTTTTAATTGTACCTGGATTCAATTTATTATCACTTTTTTCTGCCTTAAAGATCTTAAAGCCAATTTCTTTTCCATCAGGAAATTTGAAATATGAAAAAGCTCCCGGATACGGACTCAAGCCCCTTATAAGATTGTGAATTTTCTCAGCTTCATCTTCCCAGTTAATCCTGCAGGTTTCCTTAAAGATTTTATATGCTAATTTTGGTTTCTGNCCCTGTAAGATATCGTTCTGTTTTTTAGTGGAAACAGAACCAGAAATAATTTTCCGGGTTGTTTTAAGAACCAAATCAGCACCAATAATCATTAATTTATCATGAAGCTCACCTGCTGTTTCATTAGAATCAATCTCAACTTTAGCAAAGTCGATAATTTCGCCAGTATCTATTTCATGCTCTAAAAAAAACGTAGTGACTCCAGTTTCTTTTTCACCGTTTATTAAAACCCAGTTTATAGGGGCTGCTCCCCTGTAATCAGGAAGCAAAGAGCCATGCAGATTAAATGTTCCAAACTTTGGCAATTGCCATACTGAAGCAGGCAGCATTCGAAATGCCACAATAATTTGCAAATCAGGATTAAGCTCTTTTAATTTTAATTGAAAAGATTCATCTTTAAGATTTTCTGGTTGAAGAACAGGTAAACTTCGCTCCA
This sequence comes from Flavobacteriales bacterium, assembly GCA_002720635.1. GTDB lineage: Bacteria > Bacteroidota > Bacteroidia > Flavobacteriales_C. The sequence continues at coordinate 52,695 of PBJD01000035.1, forward strand.
AAGCATATTTCTTTACAGCTGACTCCCGCATTTTCATTCCTCTACCTGATTTCTTATCAGGCATGGTAACCACCCCAACAACATCAAAATCATTATCAACAAGTGCTTTTAGTGAAGCTACTGCAAAATCAGGAGTGCCCAGGAATACAATTCTCATAGTTTCAAAATTGATTACAAAGATAGTTAGTTTTGAACAGCATTAATCCGACAGACAAATTGAAATAATTACCTAAAACTCATCTTGGACCTGGTAAACTTTTTTCTTCTAAAATTGAACAAATTATTTTCCTTTATCAACCTGGCCACTATAGGAGGAACCATTTTTTCCCATTCAGTATTTCCTTCTATAATCTTTTCAAGCACTTTGTGAGAGAAGATATCCAACGTTGCCTTATCATACTTTTCATAGTCAACAATCTTTTTTGAGGACTTCAAAAAATTATATAAATCTTCATATTTCTCAGGAATAATCATGTTCCCTGAAGAAATTACCTCATCACCAAATTTATACGGGTACAAATAAAGCCGAACGTCTCTGTGGAACAAATATCCAAATGCTTCCATAAGCCCACCATTTAAATTCTCATAAAAACGCTCATTAAATACATTTATCAAAGAATTTGCTCCTAAAACAAGAGCAATCTGAGCCCCCGTATTGTAACGAGTCAAATATTGAACCAATTTATAATATTCGTGAAAGTTCGAAACAAGTACCGTTTGACCAAGAGCTGTTAAAATATCAACTCTATCCAGGAAATCCTGATCGTCAATCCCTTCTTCACCACTTAAATCCCGAAGCGTTATTTCGGTTATTGCCGTTATTCTTTTCTTATCTTCTATGCGATCATCCTTTTCAAACTGTTTCATCCCGTTTTTCAGCATATCCAAATGNACTTTAGTCACTGGACGAAACCTTCCCCTCATCGCTAATATTTCCTTTTTATAAAGAACCTCCGTAGGGTGAATAGTTGAACCGTCTGGCTGAAACATTACCGCATCAGCCATTTTATTTTTTACAAGCCATAAACTCAAAAGTCTATTGTCTACATTTTTAAACAATGGTCCCTTAAATTCAACCATATCAATTTGCATTCGACCTGGAATTAACCCATCATTCATATGTTTTAAAATACTTTCAGGTGAATGGTGCAAATGATAGCAACCGTAAAGCAGGTTTACCCCCATTTTACCCAGTATCTCCTGTTGTTGAAGATTTTCTCTGTCAAGCAATCGAATGTGAATGATAACATCATTATAAGCTTCACCGGGATTCAATTGAAAACGAACTCCCATCCAACCGTGAGATTTATTGGATCGGTCATAGTTAATCGCTTCAACAGTATCTGCCAACGCAAAAAACCTTTTTTCAGGTTTCTTGACAGACAATTCACTTACCAACCTGTTGTATTCGTAGGAAATCATTTGTTCCAACCTTGCTTTACAAACATATCGACCTGGGCGTTCTCCATACAATGAATCACTTATTGCCATATCATAAGCACTAAGCGATTGAGCAATTGTACCTGAAGCTCCACCAACAACAAAGAAATTACGTGCAATCTCCTGACCGGCACCAATCTCGGCAAAAGTTCCATAAATTGTTCTATCCAAGTTAATTGAAAGTGCTTTTTGCGAGGAATCTAATACTTGTCCTTCCATAGAAATCTGGTTTGGGCTTAATTAACAGCTTACTATTATTTACGTAAATCTAGGGAAATAGTTGGATAATTTTAGCTATACCATCATTTAAATTAAGCATATTTCGATTAACTTTAGTGAATTAACATTCTATAATAATTCCAGGAAAAGTGAATGAAAATTATATTNTTATTTTAATGTAGTGTTAAACAAATTCAACCATGATTAAATACCCGAAAAACTTAACTGAAATCACCACTTTTATACTTGATATAGATGGTGTTTTAACCGACGGAACAATAATTATAGAACCAACGGGAGAGCAAACAAGAACGATGAATATTAAGGACGGTTTCGCCTTACAGCTTGCTGTTAAAAGAGGATTTAAAGTTGCTGTTATTTCGGGAGGAAGAAATGAAATTGTTAAAAAAAGATTTGCAGGACTCGGAATTCACGATGTATTTATGGGAGCTTCAGATAAATGGGAAGCATTTGAAGAATTAAAACTTACCTATAATCTAACCAATGAAGAAATTGCATACATGGGTGATGATGTTCCCGATTATGAAATCATGAGTAAAATTGGCTTACCATCCTGCCCTAATGATGCCGCTACTGAAATAAAACAAATCTCTGAGTACGTTTCCCCTTTAGCCGGAGGGAAAGGATGCGTGAGAGATCTTATAGAAAAAGTAATGCGGGCTCAAAACAAATGGTTTAATCCAGAAAATATTGACGAAGCGAAAATATGGTAAAAAATTTATTACAACTGTTACGTTGGAAAAACCTTCTGATTGCCGGGTGCACAGTTCTTTTGACGAAATATGCTGTTTTCGAGCCAGCTATTAAAAACCTTTTCCCTTTAAGCGCTTCCACATTAAGTTTTTTCGAAACACTTTTACTTGCAATTTCGGTTATGTTTATTGCTGCTGGTGGTTATGTTATTAATGATATTAACGATGTGAAAGTTGATGAAATCAACAAACCCGACAAAGTAATTATTGGCAAGCGTATATCTAAAAAAATCGCGGAATTAATTTACATCGTTTTAACAGGATCGGGTCTTTTGATTGCTGCTTACATTGGTGAAAGTGCTGGAAACTATCGACTCATGTTACTGCATACTTTAATAGCGGGAATTCTTTGGATTTATTCAAAATACGTTAAAAACACCTTTCTTCTTGGCAACATACTGGTTGCAATTGCTTCGTCAGCAGTGGTACTCACCTATTTTATATTTGAAAGTTTAGGCTATATAAAAGCATATGGCGATATCCTTAAAATAAACTTTAAGACCATATTTGGAGGCCCTTTGAACACTCTATGGCTATATTCAATTGGATTATCCCTTTTTGGTTTCCTTTTATCCATCATACGGGAAATTGTTAAAGATTTACAGGATTATCAAGGAGATTTTACTGCTGGGGCAAGTACAGTTCCAATTGTATTAGGAGAAAAAGCGACGAAAGCAATAGTTGTACTTCTCTCTATTTTACTCGGACTATCCTTAATTTATGTACTCCACTTCAAATTAAGCTCCCCTCCTTTCGATGAACTTCCCTTCATGCTTTATATATGGCTACTCGTAATTGCACCCATTGCAGATATCATTTACGGAGTTGTCAGAGCAGAAAAAAACGAAGACTATCAGCGACCAAGCAACACCTGTAAATTCATAATGGTATCGGGAATATTAACAACACTTATTTACGCTTTTAACGTATAAGTCTATGATACAACAAAAAAAAATAATTTTAGCCAGTCANTCTCCACGTCGGCAAGAACTACTCAAACAATTGGGGGTTGAGTTTGACGTCCAGGTACTTAGTATTGATGAAACGTATCCTTCAGATTTATCACCTTATGAAGTTCCGGAGTATTTAGCAAGATTAAAAAGTGAGGAGTTTAATGCTCAAAAACATGAGGAAACATGTATCATCACCTCTGACACTGTCGTTATTTTTGACGGCAAAATACTGGGCAAACCAAAAGATGAAAAGGATGCGTTAGATATGATTTTAAAACTAAGCAATAAAGAGCATCAGGTGGTTACCGGGGTTTGTTTAAAATTTCACGATAGAATAAAATCATTCAGTTCAATTTCGAAAGTTGAATTTGAAACCATTTCAGAAGCCGAAGCTGATTATTACATAAACAACTTCAAACCACTTGACAAAGCAGGAAGTTACGGTATTCAAGAATGGATTGGCCAGGCACGAATTAAAAAAATTGATGGTTGCTACTACAACATAATGGGGCTTCCATTGAATGCATTATACAATAGTTTAATAAAAGAAAAAGTTTTGCATTTTAATGGATAACCCTAAGTCACTTCAATTTATAGATGAGCTAACAAGTTATTTCAATACTCTTCCGGGTGTTGGTAAAAAAACAGCTCAACGATATGCGCTTCAGCTGCTTAAGCATGATGATGATTTTCTGAAAAGTTTTGGAAAAACGCTTTCTGAATTGAAAAGTAAAATACACGAGTGCTCCATTTGTCATCACCTTTCAGAAAAACCGATTTGCGAGATATGTTCCTCACCTGTGAGAAAAGACGATTTAATTTGTATTGTTGAAGATATACGAGATGTAATAGCAATTGAAAATACAGGTCAATTTCACGGGAAATATCATGTTCTGGGAGGCATTATTTCACCAATGGATGGTATAGGCCCAAGTGATCTTAATATAGAATCTCTTGTTGACAGANTTAAAAAAAGCTCANAAATAANAGAAATTCTACTTGCTTTAAGAATTACAATGGAAGGCGATACGACTAACTTTTTTCTGTTTAAGAAACTTAAAGGGTTAGATGTCAAAATAACCACCATCGCTCGAGGTGTTTCTTTTGGGGAACAAATTGAGTACACTGACGAAATTACACTGGCAAAAAGCATTATCAACAGGGTACCCTACGAATCATAAGACGAAACCTTAACCTCCATTTTAACATAAAAGAGAAAACCTCCATGATGGATATAGAATTCAACAAAAACGAAGACAAAATGAAAATTATGGTTTCCGATTTAAAGGGGAAGCTACATACTATTCATAAAGGAGGCGGGGATGAAAAAATAAAAAAACACCAAAGCAAAGGAAAACTCACAGCACGAGAACGCATTAAAAAATTATTAGATCCTAATAAACCTCAACAGGAAATAGGCGCCTTTGCTGGTTATGAAATGTACAGGGAATACGGAGGTTGCCCGGGTGGTGGGGTTGTTGTTATTATTGGTTACATACATAATAAGCAGGTTATTGTTGTAGCAAACGACGCTACTGTTAAAGCGGGTGCTTGGTTTCCCATAACTGGGAAGAAAAATTTACGCGCCCAGGAAATTGCTATNGAAAATAAAATCCCAATAATTTATTTAGTAGACTCAGCAGGAGTTTTTCTTCCACTACAAGATGAAATATTCCCCGATAAAGAACACTTTGGAAGAATTTTCAGGAATAACGCTGTAATGAGCTCAATGGGAATACCTCAAATAGCTGCAGTTATGGGAAGTTGTGTTGCAGGAGGTGCCTACCTGCCCATTATGAGTGACGAAGCTATTATCGTAAAAAAAACAGGTACTATTTTCCTTGCAGGTTCCTATTTGGTAAAAGCTGCTATCGGTGAAGACATTGATAATGAAACATTAGGTGGATCTGAAACTCATTGCGAAATTTCTGGAGTTACTGACTACGAGTGTGAAGATGACAGCGAGTGTTTAGAAACCATTCGTGATATTGTAGAAAAATTCGGAGAAACTCAAAAAGCCGGATTTTCAAGAGTTAAACCTATTGATCCTAAATTTCCTGAATCAGAAATTTACGGAACACTCCCATTTGACAGAGCAAAACCTTACGAATCAAAAAATATCATCAAACGATTGGTAGATGATTCTAAATTCACAGAATATAAAGCAGGGTTCGGAAAATCAATCCTGTGCGGTTATGCTCGTATAGATGGATGGAGCGTTGGAATAATTATGAATCAGCGAAAAGTTGTAAAAACGAAAAAAGGTGAAATGCATTTTGGCGGTGTTATCTATAACGACTCGGCCGATAAATCCGCTAGATTCATTATGGCGTGCAATCAAAAAAGAATNCCTTTAGTTTTTCTGCACGACGTTACGGGTTTCATGGTAGGTTCCCGATCAGAACATGCCGGTATTATAAAAGACGGAGCAAAAATGGTTAACGCCATGAGCAATAGTGTTGTACCGAAGTTTAGTATTATAATCGGAAATTCCTACGGAGCTGGAAATTATGCAATGTGTGGAAAAGCATTCGACCCAAGGTTAATAGTTGCATGGCCAACAGCCAAGATAGCAGTTATGGGTGGATCTCAGGCTGCAAAAGTATTGCTGCAAATTCAAGTTGGTGCGAAAAAAGCCAAAGGAGAAAAAGTATCTAAAGAAGAGCAGGAAAAAATGCTCAAAAAAATCCAAAACCGGTACGACAATCAAACTACTCCAGAATATGCCGCTGCTCGACTCTGGGTAGATGCAATAATTGACCCGATGGAAACAAGAAAAGTTATCAGCATAGGCATAGAGGCTGCAAATAATGCTCCGATAGAAAAAGCTTTCAATCCCGGAGTTATTCAAACCTGANTTCTCATAAGNATTTGTAATATCGAGAACCATTTANTTTTACCAGGTANTTTCATTTTCAAATATTAACAATAAAAAAATGACTACATTTGTTGGTGAATTTAAAAGAAATGCGCTTAATTTTTATTTTATCCTTCCTTTCTTTTTCAATTCTAAAAGGACAAGAGGATTCGAATTGTGGAACAAAATTTGAACATCAGAAAAAAAACATATCCACCAATAACAAAATTGGATTCGAAAAATATGAAAACATTTTAGCTGAAACAATACTAAAANATAAGTCTAAAAAAAGCTTAAATAAGNTTCTTAAGGTACCTGTTGTTTTTCATATTCTTCACAGAGACGGAATTAATATTGGCGAAAAGGAGAATTACAGCGAGGAAACTGTTTTGGATATTTTAAAAAATTGCAATGATGCATTTAGAAAAAAGAANGACACATATTGGTTTGGGGAAGGTGTTGACACCAAAATAGAATTTGTATTGGCATCACTTGATCCCGATGGAAATGAGACCAATGGAATTGTCAGGGTTAATGGATCTCACATCGATGGTTTTAATGAATATGGATATAATTATTCCGGTAATTCATCCCCAAAAACGAATGATATCACAGGTTTGTCNTGGTGGCCAATGAGAAATTATGTCAATATTTATGTCATACACAAAATTAGTGGTGCAGGTGGCGTTTCATTCGGAAGCGGTGTAATACAAGCATCCAGGCCTTTGGAAAACATGAACTACAGCACTTATGTTCATGAGCTTGGACATCATTTCAGCCTATATCACACCTTCAACGGGGGTTGCTCGGAAACCGATTGTCAAACTCAGGGTGACAGAGTTTGCGACACTCCACCTACTGAAGCCGGAAATTTACTATTCGGTTTAAATTTCTTTTGTACAGGAGGACCTACCTGTGGAACAAACGATTCATCATTAGTGAGAAATTTTATGGATTATGGCGACTTAAGTTGTCACAATATGTTCACCCAGGGACAAGCTGACAGAATGAGAGCTGAATTAGACACAACCAAAACCAGTAGGGTTCACAGCGAATTAACTACAGTACAAAACTTAATAAAGACCGGGTGCTACAATAATGTTAAGCCAAGGTCTTTATTTTCTCCCGGCCATCAAACTGTTTGCATTGAAGACACAGTTCATTTCAGAAATATATCAACAAGAAATCCCAAATCTTATGAATGGATTTTTGAAAATGGTTTTCCCTCAAAATCCACAGCGGAAACACCAGATGTTTATTTTACCAAAAGTGGTAATAATAAAGTAACCCTGATTTGTACCAATGATAATGGATCAGATACATCTGAACAATATATAACAGTTGTGTCAGGAACAATACCAGAAACAAAAGATTCTTACGAAGATTCCGGAGAGAACCATCATTTAATAGCAACAACTTCAGATAACAGTATAATTAATTGGTACGATAGTGATTCGTCTAACTTGATAATTAATGTTGGAGATACTCTTTTAACAGGTCCTATAACCAATACAAAATCATTTTATGCTCAGTCGTGGACCGAAGGAGAAACTTTCAGTATAGGAGAACCGGATATCGGTGATTCCAGAACATCCTCAAACGATGGAAATGTTTACTTCACAGTTAAAAAAAGTTTATTGTTAAAAAGTATAGATATCACTTTTGGAAAGCGAGTTAGGTTCTATTTAAGAGATATGAGCGGAAGAATCATTCAAGAATTCAGAGTATTTAATGAAAATTATATTGATGATTTATATTGTTGTAAATCTACTTTCACAGTAAATATTAATTTAAAGCTAAACCCGGGAAAATATTATTGGGACTTATATTATAGCCATGACCCTGATGATTATTGGATTTATGGTGCTTATATGAGTGATTACGATGGAGATTGGCCAATTGTTCATGACCTATTAGACATAACCGGAACAACAAGAACAGAAGTATTCCAAATGTATAACTACTACTCTTTCTATTACAATTGGAAAGTGCAGGAGTTAAAATGTAAAAGTATAAGGGTTAAAGTTGACGCAAAGGTCAAAGGAGATATAGCTTCATCTCAAGAGTCAAATCACGATTTTAACCTAGAAATTTATCCCAACCCAGTAAGCGATAAAATAAATTTAAGTTTTAATTCAATAAATAACAGAGTTAAAGATATTTCAATTTACAACATTTATGGAGCGTTGGTTAAGAAAACAGTAGTAAATATGATAGCTAATGGCAATAACCAAATAATAATAGATACATCAAAATTAGAAAGTGGTAATTATATAATTTCCTTGAACTCTGATGAAGGCATTAAAACAATAAAGTTTTGTAAGAAATAATAGACGTTTGAATAATTTAATCCATTCAAATTTTAACCTGCTTTGTAAAGAACTAATTTACGTTCAATCGCTTTTTTAGCAGCGTTAACTACGTCAGAAACGCCTAAACCATACTTTTCCATAAGTTGATCCGGTTTTGCAGATTCTCCAAAAGTATCATTTACAGCAACAAACTCTTGAGGCGCAGGAGAGTTTCGCACCAAAACCTGAGCAACACTTTCTCCTAAACCACCATGGATGTTATGCTCTTCACAAGTTACAACAGCACCAGTTTTCGCAACAGATTTCAAAATCGCATCGGTATCTAAAGGTTTTATAGTATGTATATTTATTAGATCCACAGAANCCCCCTCTTTTGCCAATTCATGACCCGCCTCAATCGCTTTCCATACCAAATGCCCGGTAGCAATAATGGTAACATCCGAACCCTCGTTTAAATGCACAGCTTTACCAATTTCAANCTCCTGGTTCTCTGGTGTAAATATTGGAACAGCAGGACGCCCAAATCTTAAATAAACAGGCCCCTTGTGTTTAGCAACAGCGATAGTAGCAGCTTTTGTTTGATTATAATCACAAGGATTAATCACCACCATACCTGGAAGCATTTTCATCAATCCAATATCTTCTAATATTTGATGCGTAGCACCATCTTCACCTAAAGTTATACCTGCATGAGAAGCCGCAATTTTAACATTCTTACCAGAATAAGCTATCGACTGACGGATTTGATCATACACTCTACCCGTGGCAAAGTTTGCAAATGTACCTGCAAAAGGAATTTTTCCGCCAATAGTCAATCCGGCCGAAATCCCCATCATATTGGCCTCTGCAATTCCAACCTGGAAAAAACGTTCAGGAAATTCATTAATAAAATCCTGCATTTTTAGTGAACCCACTAAATCTGCACAAAGAGCAACAACATTTTCATCGTTTTTACCAGCTTCCAAAAGTCCAGCGCCAAAACCTGAGCGAGTATCCTTTTTTCCAGTAATCTCAAATGTTTTCATATGCATTAATTCTAAATTATTAGTATAAAAATATCCTTTATAATCGGACAATTGTAGATTTACTTGATTTAATTGTAAAATCTTTTTCAACAGTATAAAAGGCTCTATCAGCAGATTTCCCCCTGAAAACATATGTATACTCACCTGGTTGTAATTTAATCGACTGACTTGTACTTTCAGGCGTAAACGAATATACCAACCGAAGTTCTTCGTCAAAATAAGTATAAACACTGCCATAACCAACCCCTGGATTTTTAAACGTAACCAATCCAGGGGCAGGAATTTTAATCAAAGAATTTTCACTTTGCTCAACATCAACAACCCGCTTTATTCTTGGAAGCGTTAAAATTTCAATATCATAAGTACCCACCAAATATTTTACCTTATCCTTAAAACTTTGCACATTAACAATATCGCATTCATCCTCTTCACGGACTATAAATTTCAATTCTCTCATTTTACCCTCGGAAAGTTGTAATTCAATTGTCCCTTGAGGGGTTTCAACAGGGATATGATTATGCTGACCAGCAACAATTTCTATATCTTCCTTTATCACCTCCGGTAAAGTATGTACTTGAATTTTATATTTGATTGCAGGATCAATTGATAAGGTATCCGGAAGATTTTTGTAGTTCATCGTATGATAGAAATTATATTTAACACGCCCCGTATTTATATCATAAAAAGTCATATTTACATTTGTTTCCTCAGGCTCGCCATCAACATCCAGCAAGTCGACCTGAATGGAAGTTGAATTCAAAGCTTCCTTAAGGACCAATCCTAAAATCGTTCGAAACGAATTCTCATCTTTTGCATCGTAAAAATTACCGATACAATAAAAGCTCTTTTTATATTCTTCTAAAACACCTAAACCAATAACAAAGGGCTTTAGAAAAATATTATTTTTACGNAATGCTCTTGAGATTGCACNGGGATCTCCATCACAGGCTTCAATTCCATCCGTAATTAAAATAACTATGTTTTTACAATTTGAACAAGGTGTAAAATCATCAATAGTAGCCTCCAGTGACTTTGCAATTGGTGTTGTTCCCTTAGGGTAAGTTGATTTTAAAACCGTTTTTATTTGAGGAACATTCTCAGGCCCGAAGGGAACTTCAAGGTGAGTATCTTCACAATCCTGATTTCCCGGAGTGATAACACTTCTGTTTCCATAAACCCTCAAAGCCAAAGCTACATTTGGCATATTTTTCAAACTATCGACTGCTTCACTTAATAATCGCTGAGCAATATCAATCTTTGGCTTACCTCCAAAATGTCCAAACATCGATTTTGAAGCATCAAAAATAAAAAGAATCCGAGTAGTTTCGGTTTCTTTCTGAGCAAAAGAAACCGAACAAAAAAAACAAAAAATAAAAAGTACAAATAACCTATTCATCAAACCTTTAAAAGTCGCCCAAAGTTTCTGAATTTTGTTCCAATGCAGAAGAAGTTTGCTCATCACTTGGCGCTTTTCCGTGCCATGCATTCGTTCCCATCATAAAATCGACACCATTTCCCATGATGGTAGTCATAATAATCATAATCGGGACTCCACTTCCCAGCAAGCTTTTTGCTTCTGCTAAAACGCTGAGTAAGTTGCTGAAATTATTTCCATCCATTTCAAGTACTTTCCAGCCGAAGGCCTCATACTTATTTTTTAAATTACCCAAAGAAAGAATTTCATCAACTGCCCCATCAATTTGAGCGTTATTGTAATCAACTATAGTGATCAAATTGTCCACTTTGTTATGAGGAGCATACATAAGAGCCTCCCAAACCTGACCTTCTTGCTGCTCACCGTCTCCCATTAAACAATAAACAGTTTTATCATCACCATTTAATTTCTTTGCTTGAGCAGCTCCAATTGCAACAGACAAACCTTGACCTAAGGAACCAGAAGCAATTCTTATGCCAGGTAAACCTTCATGAGTTGTTGGATGACCTTGCAATCTTGAGTTTAATTTTCTGAATGTCGCCAGTTCACTTACCGGAAAATAACCTGAATGAGCCAAAACGCTGTACCATACAGGAGAAATATGGCCTTGTGACAAAAAGAAAACATCTTCTTTCTCTCCATTCATTTGAAAGTTTGAAGGATCATGATCCATAACCTCGTTATACAAGGCAACGAAAAACTCTGTACAACCAAGTGAGCCACCCGGATGCCCGGAATTTACAGAATTTACCATTCTAACAATATCTCTCCTCACTTGAGAAGTTATAGTTTCTAACTTTTGGATGTCAGCCATTTGAAGTGTAATTCAATTAAGTACTTTAAAAATAATGCTTATTTTCTGCGTTCAGCGTCGATTAATACTGAAAGTTTATAAATGTTTATAACTTTTAACTATAAACCCACCTTAAATATTATCAAACTCCCAATCAATGTCAAAATCCGGATCGCATCATAGGAAACAATTTCTTAATTTTGCAGGAAATGATTCAGTATAAAAAAGTAGCATTTTACACCCTTGGTTGTAAACTAAATTTCTCAGAAACATCGGGAATAGCTCAAAATTTCGAAAAAGGCGGATACGCCAAAGTGGAATTTGAGGAAACACCTGATGTTTTTGTAATTAATACATGCTCAGTAACGGACAATGCTGATAAAAAGTGCAGAAACATTGTACGGAAAGCCAGGAACATTAACCCCAAAGCATTTGTTGCTGTTATTGGTTGTTACGCACAACTTAAACCCAAGGAAATATCTACAATTGATGGAGTTAATTTAATTCTTGGAATGAATGAAAAATTCAACATTCTGGAACATGTTGAAAAACTTGAAAAGGAAACTCCGTGCGAAACTTTAATTTTTGAAGGAGACATCAAAGATGTCAACGAATTCTTTCCTTCCTATTCACTTGGAGATCGCACAAGAACATTTTTAAAAGTACAAGATGGCTGTGACTATTCCTGTACATTTTGTACTATACCCCTGGCAAGAGGAAAAAGCAGAAGCAACACCATTAAACAAACTGTTAAAACAGCAAAGGAAATAGCTGAATCTCAAGCCAGAGAAGTAGTTTTAACAGGGGTTAACCTTGGTGATTTCGGGAGATACAACAATGAATCATTTTATGATTTAATACAGGAGCTGGATAATTTAAATGGTGTGGATCGATTCAGGATATCTTCTATTGAACCGAACCTTTTAACTAACGAAATTATCGATAAAGTAGCCAAAAGTAAGCGATTTGTGCCGCATTTTCACATCCCGCTCCAATCAGGATCGCCAGAGCTTTTAAAGATGATGAGGAGGAGATACAAGCAAGACGTATATACTTCAAGAGTAGAAAAAATAAAAGAGTTGATGCCTCATTGCTGTATAGGTGTTGATGTAATTGTTGGTTTTCCGGGCGAAACGGAAGAGCGTTTTATGGAGACTTATAACTATCTTAATGAACTGGATGTTTCCTATTTTCATGTTTTTACATACTCAGAACGAGACAATACCTTTGCTCCAAATCTAAAAAATAGTGTTGATAAAAAAATAAGGGATGAACGGAGTAAAATGCTAAGAATACTTTCTGCAAAAAAGAAAAGAGCTTTTTACCAGGGAAATATTGGAAAATCATTCCCTGTTTTATTTGAAGCAGAAAAAAACAACGATAAAATGTTTGGCTTTACTTCAAATTATGTTAAAGTTAAAACTGACTTTAACGAATCTCTTGTTAACACCGTTAAGCAGGTAACCCTTAAGGAGATAGACCGAGACGGATTATTCCTTGTTGACATTCACTAGCTTTTCAAAGCTATTGGTGCTTGGATGAAAAAAGAAAATCCTTTGGGCTTACCAGTTTTTCTTTCACTGCAAAAATCACAACACCTGTTGCGTTATTAACTCCCAGCTTACTCATGATATTCTTTCTGTGCGTATTAACAGTATGCGTACTTAAAAACAACATATCAGCTATTTCTTTGTTAATATATCCCTCTGCAATTAATTTAATGATTTCAACCTCTCTTTCCGAAATATTCAATTCAGCACAGGTATTTCTGAACGCTTCCTCAGCATCAAATGCCAACCTCCTCTTAACTTTGTAATCCGAGAATTCTTTCTCTAACTCCATAAACTGCATAAGATTAAAAAGCTCCTCCCTACTAATCTCACTGGAAATAAAATACCGAACACCTACCTTTTTTAATAATTCAAATCTTTCCTGATTAATTGTATTGGTAAGTAAAATTGTTTGAGCGGGTTTGGTAAAGCTCAAAAAAGCAATTGTTTTTTCAACTTTAAACTGATTAGCTGAATCATCAATTAAGACATAATCAGGAACTTCTTTAATTAAAGTTCTTTCCAGCAAGTCCTGGTTTTCAACCAAAGAGATAGAGACAAAGCCATTTGATTTGAAAAAATTTCGAATGCCCTCTGCAATCAAAAAATTTGGTGAAGCAATTACTATTTTTTTTGGGCTTGAATTCACTATTGCAAATTTACACTTATTCCCAGATTTCAAAAATACCCTATTTAGGTTATCCTATATTTTGGAAAAATCATAAATATCCTTATAAGTAGCGGCACTTGTCTGTTTATATATTCCTTTAGCTTCCTCTAATAATGGTAAAACCGACCTGTATCTTGCTGAATAATGTCCCAAAATTAATAAATCTGGTTTAATCTCCTGAGCTAAAAGAGCCGCCTCTTTTGCAGTAGAGTGAAACGTTTTCTTTGCTTTTTTTAATTCCTGGTGCAAAAATGTTGCCTCATGATATAAAACAGAAACCCCTTTTACTTTATTACAAAAGTCAGCCTGTATTCTATTGTCACTGCAAAAGGCATAGGTGTGGGATTTTTTCGGTTCTAATGTTAAAACTGAATTTTGAATAACATTTCCATCTTTATCTACATAATCCTCACCCAAACGCAATTGATCCATAAAGAAGTGTGGAACACCAACACTCTTTGCAACAGGGCCATTTATTCTTCTTGTTTTTTTCTCTTCCTTAAAAATAAATCCAAAACATTTTAACCTATGGTTCAACTCTATACTCTGTACCTTTAATCCCCTTAAAGATAAAATATCTTCTTCTTTTTCAACAGGTGTGAATTTCAGTGAAAAGGACAAAAATGTCTTACCCAATTCAAATTGAAGTTCCAGAATTCTTATTAAACCAGCAGGACCGAACAAATGAAGATCTCGTGTTCTTCCCAGAAGATTCATTGTGGATATCAAACCAGGTAAACCAAAATAATGATCACCATGTAAATGAGAAATAAATATATGGCTAATCTTATCGAATGAAATTTTATTTTCACGCATCCTGGACTGGGTTCCTTCTCCACAATCAATTAACAAAAATTTACCATTATGCTCTAATATTTGACCAGTAGGATGCCTTCCAGAAGCTGGTAAAGCAGAACCACAACCTAAAATTGTTAATTTTTCCAAAACGCTGGATGAAAAAAAAGCGGTTGAAACATCAACCGCTTTTTTAATAAATATTTTCTTTGTTACTCTTCAGAACTTAAATCCTTTTCCACCTCCGACATAAAAACGAAATCGACAGCCTCTTTATGTGTTGGGGTAATGTTTAATATTGTATCCAGCTGAGAAATAGAAATTAATTTATTTACAGAATCCTGCAATCCTGTTAATACAAATGTTCCATTCACATTTTTACACAACCGGTTTGCTACCAGGATGGAAGATAAACCTGAAGAATCACAGTATCTGGTTTCTTCCAGATCAATGATTAAATTTTTAGCACCATGCGCGTTTAACATCACTAACTCTGATTTTAAAGCAGGTGCGACAGTAGTATCTAACTTATCTACGTGAACCTTTATAGTCGTGTACTTTTCTTGTTTATCAATAGTAAAGTTCATAAAAGCTATTATTTTTTTGCCTTCCTACAAATATAGTAGAAAATTCATTTGTCAAAAATTTATACCAAACTAATTCAATTATCTATTTATTTTGCTTGCGATCAGGTAAAGTACTGCCATACGAACAGCAACACCGTTTTCTACTTGATTTAAAATAATTGATTGCCCAGAATCCGCTACTTCTGAAGTAATCTCAACTCCTCTATTTATAGGTCCTGGATGCATTACAATAATTTCTTTCTTCAAATTATTCAAATGCCGCATGGTTAAACCATACTGCATTGTATACTCTCTTATGGATGGGAAAAATTTTGAATCCTGACGTTCAAGTTGTATTCTTAGCATATTTGCTACATCACACCAATCCAATGCCTTTTGTAAATTGTGCTCCACTTTTACCCCAAGAGAACCAATGAATTTAGGAATTAACGTAGCCGGACCACAAACCATTACTTCCGCACCTTGTTTTTGAAGAGCATAAATATTGCTTAACGCAACTCTTGAATGCAAAATATCCCCAACAATAACCACCTTCTTTCCTTGAACCTCTCCAAAATTTTCCCGAATTGAAAAAGCATCTAAAAGAGCTTGAGTCGGATGCTCGTGTGCACCATCTCCCGCATTTATAATCCTGGCGTCAATGTTTCTGCTTAAAAATTGGTGCGCTCCCGGATTTGGATGCCTCATAACTACCATATCCACCTTCATAGACAAGATATTGTTTACCGTATCCACAAGTGTTTCTCCTTTTTTAACTGAAGAAGAGGCGCTCGCAAAATTTATAACATCAGCAGAAAGTCTTTTTTCAGCCAATTCAAAAGACAATTTTGTTCTTGTCGAATTCTCAAAAAACAAATTCGCGATGGTAATATCTCTTAAAGTAGGGACTTTTTTTATTGGACGGTTAATAACATCTTTGAATTCATCGGCAGTTGAAAAAATTAAATCAATATCGGCTTTGGTTAAATCTTTAATTCCTAATATGTGATTTACACTCAAAGTCTCCATATTTATTAATTTTCTGATGAGTACATTAATACCTTATCTTCTCCTTCAACCTCTTGCCATTTAACGTTAACCTTTTCGGATGTTATAGAATCGACGACTTTACCCACATAAGTAGGCTGTATCGGCAAATGCCTTTTATATCTTCTGTCCACAAACACCAACAGTTCAACTAATGACGGTCTGCCAAAAGCAAGCATCGCATCTAAACCAGAACGAATTGTTCTGCCCGTAAAAAGAACATCATCGATTAAAATGACCTTCTTTCCTTCTACCATGAAATCAATATTTGTTTCATTTGCCACCAAAGGCTTGTCCGTTCTTCGAAAATCATCTCTAAAAAATGTAATATCCAGAAATCCAATATCTAAATTTAAATCCGGATTTATTTCTGTCAACACCTGATGAAGCCTTTTGGCTAAAAAAACGCCTTTGGACTGAAGGCCAATTAAAACGGTATTTTCAAAGTCAGTGTGATTTTCAATTAATTCAAAAGCCAGTCTTTTAATAATTAAATTAAACTCAATTGTATTTATTATTTCTCTTGGCTGCATTCAAAATCAAAGATAATTAAATCAAGGTATTTCCAAAAAGTATTCTTGTTTTGTTGAAAACTTAAACTAAAGGAGTAAACAGGTTTTATAAAAATTAAAGTTTAAAAACCGATTTGAAAATTGATCTTGCAGATGTTAACAAACATAACAACCATACAATTGGAATTGAACCGGTTTGCTTTTCCATCATACTTTCAACCCCAAGGTTTACAGATACAACAAACACCAGCAACATGGAAATCCAGGTAAAGTTCCCAAAACCAAAAGCTGAACAGATCAAAATTAATACCAATAATAAAAAACCAATAACGCCAATCGATAAAGCTGTTTCAAAATATTGATTGTGCGAATTGTGACTTAGGCTCAAAACAAACTCTTCGTTATTTATTTGTAGATTTTTTTGAAGTGCATTTTTACCATGACCAATACCATAACCAAGAAAATTTGACTTCTGTATCGCTTCCCAACTGTTTTCCCAAAGAACCAACCTTATCTGAGAGGAGTTCAAACGCTTGTTTTTTTTGTCAGATAAGCCCTGTCTGTTTTCAACCGAGTTTTTCATTGAAACATATCTTTCTTTGGCCCGACCTCCCAAAAAGAAGAAAAATAAAAAGAAGACAAATGAAGCAATTAAAGTTGTCAAAAGCGTTATCTTCCAAGATTTTAAAACAATTAAGCTAAAAATAAGAAGTCCGGAAAAAGCAATTAGTATAGATAATATACCCGCCTTTGAAGAAAGTAATATTATATAGCAAACAAAACCAAATAACGCCAGAATTCTCCAGCGATTACCCGAAATACTTTTCCTTTCCCTGTAAATAAACAATAAACGTAAGGCATTAAAAATAAATCCGATAGTTATAATAAGTGCTGCATAAGACGGATGCAGGTTATAACTCAGCTTAACGTATGTGAATTCAGAAACATCGAACTGGAAACCAGAAGCCCAGAACGCGTCTGTAATGCTGATAACAACCTGTAAACAACAACCATAAATAAAAAAATCCAAAACCCTGATTAACTTGCCCTTATCCCATTTTGTTAACGCAAATATCAGTGGGAAATATAAATAGCAGGATTTAAGAATTATTTTCTGAACCGTATTTTCTTTGTCCTCAGAAAAAAGAACAGAAATCAGGTAAACCCCAAAAAGAATTACCATAAAAAGCATAGCTCCTTTTCCCCTGATAATTTTTAAAACACCTTCCTTAAGGATATTATAAGGTAAAATATAGTAGTCTTTTTTCGGCTTACCGAGCCTTTGATAAGCTCTAAAAAAGTATACAACCCCCACAACTGCAGCCAGAACAATTAAAACAGGAAAACCTTTAACTACTAAAGGCATTAAGAGAGCCAGAAACGCCAAAGCGTAATCATAAAACTTCTTTCTTTTGTATATTATGGTGTTAGAACTAGAATACTCCAATATCAAATCATATTTCGACAAAAATAAAGAATTGATATCAGAGTCCGTCAGGTTTCTATTTTATAGTATAAACACCTCCTGAAACCCTATATTCCTTGGGAGCTTTTTTTAACTCCTCCTGAGCTTTGAACAATTTTTGGTTATACTCTTTCATCGCTCGGTCAAAATCCGATTTTGGTAAGGCCGGGTAACCATTAAAACTTTTTTCAATTTCACCCAATTTAAAAACCAGATTGTAAACCCCATCAACCGACGTTTTTTTGACAGCGGCATGTTCCCAGTCAGTACTAAAAAAGCTTTCATCTAAATCCATCAAATTAACGGGCTTCCAAAAAACATTTTCATACTTACTGGCCTGTCCGTCAAAGTTCTGAAAGTTCATTTTTATTGCCAACTCACCTTTTTTCCATAAAACGGGCTTTTCAATGTATGAAATTTCTGTAGGAACATACTCCACTTTATTCCAACGTCCATCATCCGTAAGTTTATACAACTCATTATCATTTGAAATGACAATATTCTCGTTATTTTCGACTTTAAAAACTAAAGAATTCGAAACAAAATCTGCATCTGAAGTCTGCACATTTTGAAGTAAAGAAAGCGCCTCAGTTGAATTTTCAAACCACGCAAAATCAACTCGGTTAGCAGAAATTGCATTTACCCCTATTTCCTCTTCAATTGAATTTTTAGGAGTTCTTATAATGGTTTGCCACTCGATAGCAGATGTTTCGAGAACTTCCTTATTTTCAACAACTGTATTTTCAACAACTTCAGAAGAAATCATATCAGGAGAATCCCCTCCTAAAATAAGAACAGCAGATATGGCAACAGCAGAAACAACTCCACCGATAACCCAATACATTTTATTGACTGATCCCGAAGGTTTAATTTTTGCCAGATCCTGAGTTGTTTGTGCATGTTTTTGAAGGATTGATTTAAAATCCTTAAAACCAGAAATTTCATCGCTTGAAATTTTTTCTCTATCAATGTTATAATTCCTCATGCTCTAATGTTAAAATTCTTTTTCAATTTATCTAATGTCCTGTATACTTTCACTTTAGCATTGTTTTCCGTAATGCCCATAATTTCTGCTATTTCTTTGAAAGAACGTTTCTCAAAAAACCTCATTTCAATGACACTCAATCTTTCATCACTTAATCCTGCCAGAATCTTAACCAGCTTCTCTTTCTCCTCACTGTAATAATCCTCCTCTAATTCTTCAAACAATCCTCCTATATGTTCCGATTCAATATTTACAGTTCTGTTTTTAGTATCTTTTCTGAAATGCATATTCATTTCATTATATGCTATTCTATACAACCATGATGCAAAAGGCACACCCTTAAATGAGTAGTTATCAATATTTAAAAGAGCTTTGTAAAATACCTGCGATGTCAAATCTGCTGCCAGATGAGAATTGTCAACTCTCGAATACAGGTATCTAAAAATTTGCTCATGATAACGATTATAAAGAATCTCAAATCTTTTAGGGTTTTTTTTTGCATCTTCAATTTCTTGAAGTTCACTTTTAATTTCCCTTTTTGTTTTATGAAACTCTTTATTTATCATTTTACCTTATACTACAACTATAATGTAAGGTGAAGCAAAAAGATACACCTTTTCGAAAAAAAATAATCGGTAGCAAATTTAAGGTAATTATCTATAAATCAACCACTAATAAAAACACCAAAAATTTCACCTGTAATTCTTGATAAATTGGACAAACTTTTTTGGAAAAATCACGTTAATAATATACATGCACACAAACAAAAAATGGAAGCTGAAAAATTCAAAAATTATGAAAAAAGAACATGTAAATTTACTTTTAGAAACGGTAAAGAAGTTTTTGGCGTTATCTGGAAATCACCGAAGCAAAAGATTGAAAACTATTATTTTACCAGTAGCAGAGAATTTGAACAAATCGCAAAAAATGCGAGACCTTTAGAGGGTTGCCCAATAAAAATAGAAGATCTTATTCATGCCGAATTAATTTATTAGTAGCTCACACACCACACAATTAACAGCGACTATTAAAGGATGTCATTTTATGGCATCCTTTTTTCATTTACAGCTTAAGATTTGTAACTTCACAATTAACACAAATTATTTATGAATAAATATATTTTTTTAGCAAGTTTACTTACCTTATTCGGTTTCAAAGATTCAGAAAATGTCGTTTTTAAAAGCAACGATGGAAAAACAAAAATCACAGCTACAGATCAATGGACTGCTGCTGGTAATATGAAAGGCGTTGAGATATATATCTCAAGGAAAAACACAAAAAATAAAACGCTTGAAACGATTGTTGTATCAAAAGATGAAAACATCCCTGAAACAATGGATTTATCTACTTACAGTGCTGGAAAATTATTTCTACAAACTTCTGTACTAAACACCTCACCCTCCTTTTCAGGGACAAAAACAATTAAAGGAAACTCATTTAAGTATTATGAATATGAATATGATAATAAAGACCTGGTAAAAATGAAAACCCTGGTATACCACACTCTTTTGGGAACTACAGGGTATCAAATGGTTATAACCGGACCTGTTAATGATTTTAACCAATACAAACCAATGTATAATACAATAGGGAATTCATTAAGCATCACTCCCTAATTTCATTACATACACATGACATTCACAAACGCATGGCAACTGGTTACACTCTATACAATTGTATCCAAAAATCATACTTTGTGTTGCCCAGTAATTAGTTTTGATTTCAGATAATGAAAAACCGAATTCCACAGCACAAAAGGGCTCTTTACTATTTGTTTTCACCCAATGGTTCAAAGTAATATTCTCAACTCCAAGTAGCCTTGCTTTTTTTATGCGCTGACTAAAAAGGCTTGTCCCGATACCATTTCGTCTATACAATTCATTTACAACTGTTAGTTCAAAAACAGCTACTTTCCCCTCAACTTTTAACAAAGAAAATCCAATTAATTTATTGGAATCATCAATCGCACACCATGCAAAATTATTTTCAGCATGAATATCTTTTGATAAGGAATACCCCATACCGAAATCGGTATCAATTAAATTCGTAATTGAATTAAAATATTTTTTTGAATATGGAATTATTTTATACTTCAAACCACATAAATTTTACCATTTCACCGGGTAACTTTTGAGCAAAATCACCCAAATCTTCAGGATGAATAACACCAATTCTGGGGTACCCTCCTGTAGTAGGTGAATCGGCCATCAAAACAATTGGTTCTCCCGAAGAAGGAACCTGAATTGTACCCGGTATACAACCGGATGAAATAATATTACCCGTTTTGGTACCTTCTAAAGTACATTCGTCCAAATGATACCCCATTCTGTTGGAGTAGAGACTTACAGTAAAACGTTTTTTTACAATAAAACTGATGTCCTTCTCAGGAAAATCATGAAATTCAGGAGCCTTGACTATTCTTATCACCGACTTTTTTGAATTCAACGTTTCAGAAAAAAAACCGGATTTATTTCCAATTCTCTCATTTATGGATAGTACATCACCCTTTTTGAGTTTACGCCCCTTAAAACCTCCTTTTACAGCAGGTTCATATGTAGAAAAACTTCCCCAGAACTCTTCTGCCTCAATTCGGCCCTGTACTGATAAATAATTATAACGTCCATTTATTCCTGAGTTCACGTTCAGAACATCTCCTTTATTAACGAATATCCGGGAATTAAGTTCAATTTTCTCAGAATTTAATTTCGCATTTCCACGTCCGGTAATGGCTATAATTGAATTATGATCAAACCTATACCTGCCCCCCTGCATGGTAAATTCAAGTACAGGATTAGTAATTGGATTTCCTACAAGTTGATTGGCGAAATGCATTAAACTCATATCCATAGCACCACCCTTTGGAACACCATATGCCAAACCATTGATTCTTCCGGAATCTTGAATTGTTGTGCTCAATCCGGGATGTAAAACTTCAATTTTCATTTACCAATATTCGTTCAATTTGTTTTGAATAAGAAGCATGTTGCTTTTTTGTAATTGGAAAAAACTCTAAATAATCTCCCATTTCAACCACAGCAGAATTAACGCCAATGAGATCAACCGGAGCATTTCCGATTAACTGCCAACCTCCCGGAGTTTCCAGAGGGTACACCCCTGTTTGATTATCAGCTAAACCAACAGCCCCTTTAGGAATTTTAAGACGTGGTGATGACTTTCTTGGAATTCTAATCTGTTCATTCAAACCACCCAAATACAGAAATCCAGGAACAAACCCCAACATATAAACCAGATATTCATTGCAACAATGCAACTCAACCACTTCTTCCCATTTTAACCCTGTGTAATCACAAATAACCTCCCAATCAAGCGCAAACTGCTTATCATAACAAACCGGTATTCTTACTTTGTACTTTTTTTCATCTTGAACTTTATTGTTGTCTACTATATTTTTTGATAATTCAACAACCTCATTTAATGAAACCATTTTAGGTTCAAACAAAATCGTAACTGTGCAATAACCAGGAATTACAGCTCTTATACCCTTTTTGGCATAGTTTCTAAGTTCAGAATATAGTTGCTTAACCTGATTGTGTATAGCCAAGCTGATTTCATCGCCAAAACTTAGCAAAACAGCATCCGCACCGTATGGTTTAACTTCGAATCTCAACTCCTGAATTCTTTAACTCTTCAACCACCTTCTGAATGATATTCTCTGAGTGCTTATGGTCTCCGTGAAAACAAATTGAATCCACATGCAACTCAATGACCTCATTCGAAAAAACGGAAACTTTATTATTACACAATTCAACAACCTGATGCATAATATTATCAAAAGAAGTATGAACACTCCCTTCCAGGGTTCGTTTTCTTAAATTACCATTCGCCTCATATACTCTATCAGCAAAACCCTCAGGTATAAATTCGATTCCCTGTTCTCTGCAAACACTTTCCAAAACACTTTTTGGAAGCCCCATTAAACCAACATCGTCTTGAGCAAAATCAGCAAGCAAACAGGCATACTTATAGTCCGTACAAGCCAAATGATATAAAGCTCCATGTGGTTTAATATAACTCAAAATAACTTCATTTTCAACAGCCAGATTCTGAATTAAATTCATTTGCCTGTTTAAACCAACTCTTAATTCAGAAATTGATATTTTCAAGGGAATTCTTCCAAAGTTAATACGATCTTCAAAACCCGGATGCGCCCCTATTCTTACATTGTGCTTCTTAGCGATTTGCAAAACAGACTCTATGGATGATGCATCCCCTGCATGACCACCGCAAGCAATATTAATCGATGACACATATGGAATAATTTCCAACTCAT
The DNA here is from genome assembly GCA_002720635.1 of Flavobacteriales bacterium. Taxonomy (GTDB): domain Bacteria; phylum Bacteroidota; class Bacteroidia; order Flavobacteriales_C. The sequence goes on from PBJD01000035.1 coordinate 76,383, forward strand.
TTCCAACGCCTTCACCAACATCTACATTAATGTCAATAGAGTTTTTCATCCAACTTCAAAGCTTAATCCATCAAATCCCAACTCTATATTATCAGGAAGTTCTTTTGAAACATCACTATGCTTGCCTAAATAATGCGATATGTGGGTTAAATATGCTCTCTTTGGTTTTAGCTCTTCAATCAACTCTAGTGCTTCACTTAAACTAAAGTGAGATATATGCTTTTCCTTTCGCAATGCCGTTAAAACCAAAACCTCCAAATCTTGTAGTTTAGCTTTCTCTTCAGGAGCAATAAAATTAACATCTGTACAATACGCAAAATCGCCAACTCTGAAACCAAATACAGGCAATTTATAGTGCATCAATTGTATTGGAATAAATTCAACTCCATCCACCACAAACGGTTCATTGGTAATTTTGTGCATCTCAAGCCTAGGTACACCAGGATAAGGATTCTCTGTAAAGGCATAAGAAAACTCCTTTCTTAAGCAACGATCCACATTTTCATCAACATATAGATCTATTGGCTTTTTAAGTTTAAAATTAAACGCTCGGACATCATCCATACCGGCCGTATGATCTTTGTGCTCATGGGTATAAATAACGGCATCCAGATGCTGAACATTTGCTCTTAACATCTGTTGACGAAAATCAGGACCTGTATCTATGCAAAAAATCTTTTTTCTGGTTTCGATAAGAATAGAGCTTCTTAGGCGTTTATCTTTTGAATCTTTGGATGCACAAACCGAACAATCACACCCAATAACCGGAACACCCTGAGAAGTTCCTGTCCCTAAAAATGTAACCTTAACGGAAGCCATTTATTTATTTATTTAGAAGCATTTAGTGCCTGTTCAATATCCGATATAATATCGATAATATTTTCCAATCCAACCGAAATACGAATTAAACCAGGTGTTATTCCCACTTCTGCTCTTTCCTTATCACTTAACTTGTAATGCGTTGTTGAAGCAGGATGAGATACAATTGTTCTTGAATCACCTAAATTGGCTGTTAAAGAACAGGTTTTAAGACTGTCTAAAAATGTTACTCCACGCTTCAAACCTCCCTTTAATTCAAAAGTAACAATACCTCCCCCTTTTGACATTTGTTTTTGAGCAATCTCATATTGAGGGTGAGACAGCAAGTAAGGATACTTAACAGATTCTATTTCCGGGTGATTTTCCAATGCAGTTGCCAGTTTCTTCGCGCTATCGCAATGTCTTTCCATTCTGACCTCTAACGTTTCCATACTTTTACTCAAAGTCCAGGCATTAAAAGGAGATATTGTCGGACCGGTCGAACGACAAAACGTTTCTACTTTTTTGATATAATCGCGAGGACCTAAAACAAGACCACCCATAACCCTTCCCTGCCCATCAATATACTTTGTTGCCGAATGGGTAACAACATCAATCCCGTATTCCGTTGGTTTTTGTAAATACGGTGTAGCAAAACAATTATCAACATTGGTTAATACTCCATGCTTTTTACCAATTCGACCAATCATTTCCAAATCAACAATGTTCACTCCTGGATTCGTTGGTGTTTCTAAAAAAATCATTTTTGTATTCTCTTGAATAGAAGCCTCCCATTCAGTTTCAGTCGCCTTTACATCAACAAAAGTATAGGTAATTCCAAACCTGGGGAGCACTTCCGTCAGCATTGTATGACTTGCGCCAAATACTGAACGACAACTAACAATATGGTCCCCATTTCCAACAACAGCAACCATTGATGCAAAAATTGCAGCCATACCTGTTGCAGTAGCATACCCAGCTTCTGTACCCTCCAAAGCACACATCTTATTTACTAACTCTGAATAATTAGGGTTCACAAAACGAGAATAAACCGTAGTATCCACCTCATCTGCAAATGCAGCCCGCATATCTTCGGCAGATTCAAAAGTAAAACTTGAGGTTAAAAAAACAGGCGTTGAATGCTCGTTATATTGAGTTTTCGTGTTTTTTACACGTATTGCCTTTGTACCATCTTGCTTTTCCATACCCCTATTTATTTACAGGTTCACCATTTATAGTAGATTCAAACGTAATCTCGCAGGATTCTTCTAAAATCTTTGTCACCGAACAGTATTTTTCAATACCCAAGGACACAGCCCTTTTCACCTTCTTTTGATCTAACTCACCTTTAAAGTTATAAGTTACATGAATATTTTTAAATGTTGCAGGAGTTCTATCTTCATGCCTTTCAGCCTCCAGAACAATTTTTAAATCATCAATAACCTGTCGTTGTTTCTTGAGAATCAACACGATATCCATAGCACTGCATCCTCCAAGCCCCATTACCAGTAACTGCATAGGACGAGCTCCTTCACCGCTTCCACCTATTGATGGAGATCCATCAATATGAACAATATTACCCTCTTCATTCTTTGCTTCAAAATGAAAAGCATCGTCTACTCTATCTAAAACAATTCGCATCCTCAATAATTTGGTGCCTAAGTTAACGAATATTGAGTATTTTTCTACCTCTTCAGCTTTATTTAGATTCATTCAGGACTTTATTCACAACACGATCTTTGTACTTTACACTTTAAACCTTGCTGTAAGCCTTCCCTTTTTATTATTTTTGCATTGTAAAAGGAAATTATATTGAGTAAAAAACAATTTTATACCCTACCAAACGACCTTCCATTAGAAAGTGGCAGTGTTTTAAAAACACCTACAGTTGCCTACAACACGTATGGAACACTAAATGAAAGCAAAGACAATGTTGTCTGGATTTTTCATGCCCTTACCGCAGCAAGTAATGTTGACGAATGGTGGGAAGGTTTAGTAGGCGAAGGAAAATTGTTCAATCCAGATAACCACTATATAGTATGCGCCAATATTTTAGGTTCATGCTATGGATCAACAGGCCCCAATTCAATAAACCCTGATACCGGTAAACCCTATTTTCACTCTTTTCCAAATATTACTATCCGAGATATCGTAAATTCCCTCATTGAGCTCAGAAAGTATCTTGGAATTGATAAAATAAAAATGGCGGTAGGCGGAAGCTGTGGCGGCTACCAGGCTCTGGAGTGGCTGTTAATGGAACCGGAAACCATTGAAAACTATACAATTTGTGTTACCAGTCCCAAAGAAAGCGCCTGGGGAGTTGCGGTGCATACCGCCCATCGAACTGCGATAGAATTAGACCCGACATGGAATCCGGACAGAGAGGATTCTGGTCTGGAAGGTATGAAAGGAGCTCGTCAAATAGGCCTTTTGTTTTATCGTAATCATGAAATATATCACCAACACCAGAACGAAGACAACAACGAAAAAACAAAAGATTTTAAATCCACATCATACCTGAAATATCAAGGCGAAAAACTAGCCAGAAGATTTTCACCCATATCATATTATAAACTTACCGAAATTCTGGACACCCATAATATTGCTCGAGGCAGAGATCAAGAAATCAAAGACACACTCAAAAGAATAAAGCAAAAAGGTCTGGTAGTAAGCATTAGTTCAGATCTACTTTGCCCACCACCAGAGCAGCAATTTATGGCACGTCATCTACCAAATGCTCAATATGGACTTATTGACAGTTTATACGGACATGATGGATTCCTATTGGAATACGAAAAAATTGGAAAAGTAATCCAGGAAGCTTTTCCAGAACTGGATTTATAAAGAAAATTAACAATCAATCTATTTTAAGCATAAAATCCAGACGAATAATCACCCGGTAAAATTAATCCACATCTTTTTTTTAAATATTTATCTCGTTTAAAACTTAAAATGTAAATCATACTTCATACATTTAACTTCGAAACATCTAAAAAATGTCGATAATTACTTTAACAACCGATTTAGGTTTAAAAGATTATTATGTAGCAGGAATAAAGGGATCTATACTCTCTCAATTGCCTGACGCAAATATTATAGATGTTTCCCATGAAATACCTGCATTTAATATAGGTGTTGCTGCTTTCTGTTTAAAAAATTGCTACAAAGATTTTCCAGAAGGCAGTATTCATATTATTGGAGTTCAACCGGAAGCCGATGAATATACAAAGCATTTGGTTATCAAGCATCAGGGACATTATTTTATCGGCGCAGATAATGGTATGTTTTCTCTTTTATTTGATCAAAATCCTGATGAAATTTTTGAAATCAACATTATTTCAGATGAAGACAAACGGACCTTCCCTACAAAAAATATATTCGTTACCGTAGCCTGTCATATTGGTCGAGGAGGAACCATGGAATTAATTGGTAATAAAATCGACAATATAGCTGAGCGAACAAATTTCCAGCCAGTAATAGAAGAAAACGTCATTCGAGGGATGGCTATGTATATCGATTCCTATGGAAACGTGACCACCAATATCACAAGTTCTCTATTTAATATTGTTGGTAAAAATAGAGATTTCTCTATTGTATTCCGAAGATCAGACTACAACATTCATGAATTAAAGTTTAATTACAATGAGGTGCCGGAGGGAGAAAAATTAGCCTTATTCAGCACAAACAATCATCTTGAAATAGCCATAAATAAAGGGAATGCGAGTAAACTATTTGGAATAAAGCTATCAGACATCATTCGTATTGAATTCAAAAACCAAAAAAACGAGGATAGCGTGAAGATATTCTGAATGCGTCAACATAAAACACATACGGATTACAAACCAGTTTAAAACATTAGAAATAAAAAAACCGTCCTGATCAGGACGGTTTAAAAATTTAATAGAGTAATCGGATTATTCAGCCGATTTATCTTTTGACTCCTCTGCTTTTTCCTCAGTTGATTCAGCTGCAACTTCAACAACCTCTTCAGCTGGCTCTTCAGCAACAACCTCTTCAGCTGGCTCTTCAGCAACAACCTCTTCAGCTGGCTCTTCAGCAACAACCTCTTCAGCTGGCTCTTCA
>PBJD01000036.1 GCA_002720635.1 Flavobacteriales bacterium
TAATATTGCAATTGTTAAAAGGATGATAACAAACATTTGTTATTCGTATAAAAAAGTAAACAAGCCTGAAAAAGAGGAACATTTCAACGAATTATTAAAGCTTTTCACGCAATAGTTAAAAATTAGTTGAATACAAGTGTTTGAACTATGTAGTGTTTAAATATCCTATCTTTAACTTATGAAGTTTAGTAACTACCCTATAACTGATGAGGTAAAAAGAGGGATTATAGGATTAGGGTTTAAAAAACCAACAGACATTCAATTTAAATCCATTCCATCAATATTAAAAGGTGAGGATGTTTTAGGTATTGCTCAAACAGGGACCGGAAAAACTGCAGCATTTGCAATTCCATTGGTCCATAAAGTTCAAACTTCGAGCATAAAAGGCCGTAAAGATGGTGTTCGTTGCTTAATTATGGTTCCTACCCGAGAACTGGCACAGCAAATTCAAGGAGTTTTTAATAAAGTAGGAAAATATACCACGGTAAAAACATATGCCATAACAGGTGGCGTCGACCAGGATCCGCAAATTGATAAGCTGAATAAGGGAGTTGATATTTTAATTACGACTCCGGGACGGATGTTTGATTTAATTTCTCAAGGATATTTAAGCTTACATCGTGTAAATACATTAGTCCTTGATGAAGCAGACAGGATGTTGGACCTGGGTTTTTATAAGGACATTCGGGATGTTTTGAAAAGGTTGCCTAAAAAACGTCAAACGTTGTTTTTTTCTGCAACTATAAATTCAAAAATTAAGAAACTGGCGTATTCTCTTGTTAATAATGCGATACGAATACAAATTTCTCCCAAAGATCCCGTTTCGAAAAATGTAAATCATTTCGTGTCTTCGATTGATATGGATGACAAAAGATTTTTCCTGGAAAATCTTATACATAAAAATGAGGATAAGAAAATTATGGTTTTTGTCCGCACTCAGGTTCGAGCTGAACGAGTTTCGGCAGCTATGGAACGAGTGGGAATTGTTTCATTAATTATTCATGGAGGAAAAGAGCAAAAGGAACGAAACCAGGCCTTGAAAAAGTTCAAAGAAGGAGAAATAAATTTGTTAATAGCTACAGATGTTTCGGCCAGAGGAGTAGATGTTCCCGGAGTTGAACTGGTAGTGAATTATGATTTACCTGACGTAGCCGAAAATTATGTGCATAGAATTGGCAGAACAGGGCGAGGAAATCAAAAGGGTGATGCTCTTTCTTTTGTGTCAAAAGGTGAAATGGAATTATTGTTGGCAATTGAACAATTTTTAGGCAAGAAAATTCCTGAGGTTGAAATTTCTAAAAAAGAATATCAAACGGTATTGGATTTAAGCAACGAAAAAAGTCTTGATGATTTGTTGGGGCAGATAGAATTTGAGCTGGAAAATGAGGGTAAAAAATCCAGGAAGAACCGCAAGAAAAAAAAATAGGTTCGATCCCTCAGAAACATAAGCTTCTTTCAAGTCCATTATGATTTCAGAATTTATAATAGATGGGGTACATTAATCTGGAGGAGTAAAGTACCTTATGAAGGTTGGGATGGGAGAGTAACCGAGTTATCTCCTTCAGGGGGTAAAATTGCACAGGTTGATGTATATGTCTGGAGATTATTTGTTGTTGATCCATTTACAGGACAGGAGCATGAGCTTATTGGTACGGTTACGTTAATGATGTAATCGATTAATTTCAAGTATCTTTTTATCCTTCAATATATTTGGATATACCTGATTTAAAGGTATTGCAATGGGCATCCAGAATAATTTTTATGTCTTTTGAATAACCTCCACCCATGGTTGTTGTGACAGGAACAGAGTATGTTCTGCACATACTGTACACGAATTCATCCCGTTGCCTGCATCCATTTAGTGTTAAGGAAAGTCTTCCCAATTTATCGGATTTCAGAACATCAACTCCAGATTGATAAAAAACAAAATCCGGTTGCACATTTTCAAAGATTTGAATTAAATTTTTTTGAAGGATATCAAGGTACTCGTCATCATTGGTTAAGTCCGGTATTGCAATATCCAGATCAGAAGAAGGTTTATTCAGTGGATAATTTTTTTCGCCATGCATACTGAAGGTATATACTCTTGGTTCATTGGATAGTATTTCAGCAGTTCCATTGCCTTGATGAACGTCCAGGTCTATAATTAAAATTTTAGAGGCCAATTTATTGTTTAATAAATACATTGAAGCAATGGCTTGATCATTCAAAAGACAAAAACCTTCAGGTTTGTTTGAAAAAGCGTGATGAGTTCCACCAGCTATATTATATGATATGCCATCTTTTAAAGCATTGACAGATGCTTCTATAGTGCCGTTTGTAATGCAGATTTCTCTCGATATTAAAAGTTTGTCCTGTTTGAAACCGGAAGCCCTTTCTTCTTTTTTTGTGAGTTTTCCGTTGAAAAGTTTTTCCAGGTAACTATGGTTATGAATACTGTAATCGTATATGTGTTCAGTTGTTGGTTCGAAGAAATTGGAATCTTCAACTATACCCTCATGAATCAACTGCATAGGAAGTAATTCATATTTTTCCATCGGAAATCTGTGATTTTCGGGAACAGGGTGCACATATATAGGATGAAAGGCTATCTTAAACATTCTTTAGCATTGGTTTTAAAGCTTTCATTATTGGACACCTTTACTTTAAAATGTATAAACTTATACACCTTCAAAACATTTGAAATATAGTTCAAATTATTTGATGATGTTTTAAATTGTATTATTTTTTTGTGAATATTCCAGAAGCAATTTTAGTACTTGAAATACATTGAATATAATAATTGCCATTAGGTATATTTGAAATATCAATTTGATTTTTAGTAAGAGTCTGATGCATGACTATTTGCCCTAATGAGTTGAAAATGGTTATTTTATTTTTGTTAAAATCTCCTTCAATAAAAAGGTAGTTTTTTGCAGGATTTGGATACAAACTCAATCTTACTTTGATTACATCAATTTTTGATGCAGGTACTCCTCCTGTTGTGGTTTTAAATATCCTCCCATTTGAACCGGCTGCGAGTCCAATTGAATCGTTAAAAAAGTGTAATCCATTAAAATTAATAACAGAATCAACGTCCCATTTTTTCCAACCATTATTTTCTATATAAAATGAGTTGTTATATCCTGCAATTGCACCTTTTATTGTGCTGTCATTTAGATGAATAAAATGAATATCTCTCAGCCAATCTCCTTCAGTGTCAATTTTTTGGATATTATCAAGAGATAAATTTTTTTCTTTAAATTCTGTATATGAACCATTTGTACCAACAATAGATGCTGTTGTGTTGTTCTTTTTTTCAACAGCAAAATATGTTTCAGTTTGGTTCGTACTTTTATAAGTCCATGTTTCGCCCGTATTTATTGTGAAAAGATATGAGCCATTTGCACCTGCTGCAACAGCTGTTGTATCGTTTATAAAGGCAACATCATTTATCATATATATTGATTGACTGCCAAGGTCAGCCCAATTATCCCCACCATCTGTAGTTTTAAAAATATTCCCGTTATCACCAACTGCAATACCTGTTAAATCATCTTTAAAATCTATTCCATTTATTCCACCATTATGAACGGGTTTTTCTATCCAATCTGTTCCTCCATTTGTACTTTTAAAAATTTTACCTCCACTGGTACTAAAAAAACCAACGGACGAATTCACGAAAAGAATTGATGTTATAGTACCTGATGCTGATGTAACGACTTCTTCCCATGTATTGCCTTGGTCTGTGCTTTTTAAAAGTACTCCATTTTTACCGCCGCAGAAGGCATTCCCATCAATAATTTCAATTTTGTTCAGGTCTTCATTTGTAGGAGTATTTACTTCTTTCCAGTTTCCTGAGACGACCGAAAAATTTAACAAAAGAAAAAATAAAGAGAGGTTTTTCATACTAAAGTTATTTGAACTTAATCATTAATGTTATTTTCATTTTTTACTTTAAAAACTATTCTTCTGTTTTTATCTGATTTCGCATCTTTAGATACAGGGATCGATTTTCCATATCCTTTTGCCGTTATGACATTTCTTCCAATTCCCTTTTCAACTAAATATTCTACAACGGCTTCAGCCCTTTTTAGGGATAGTTCCATGTTGTATAGGTCAGATCCTTTTGTATCTGTATGTGCGCCTATTTCAATTCTTAGTGATGGATTTATGATTAATAACTTGTATAGTTTATTGAGTGCTCGTTTTGATTCTGGTTTTAATGTGTATTTATCGTAGTCAAAATAAATATTGTTTATGGTTATCCCGTTTATAGTGTCAATTTTACGTAATGTAAATTCATATTTTAAAGTATCTTGCTTTGAGTCATAAAAGGTCGAAAATAAAGTGCTTTTGTTGAAGTATCCGTTTTTTTGTGCAATAATTTCATAGGTTTTATCTGGAATAATTTGAAAAGGTTTATTTGTGTTGTACTGGCTTGCCTCGGAATTTTTGTCATTTACTATTTTTACCCTAAAAATAACTCCATCAATAGCTTTTTTAGTTTTTTGCTGTTCAAATGCAAAAAGAGTTAAATATTTTTTTGTTGTTTTTTTTACAAGAAAAATATCGTCGAGTTTAGTATTGTTGTGGTATATTTTTGCACCTTCTCTATTTGAAACAATGAATGCGGTTTCTTTGTTCATCTCGGTGTAATACCAATCATCCCATGAAGTGTTAACAGGATTGTCCAGTAATTTGATGTTTTTTGTTTTTCCATTTTTAATTGGAGTTTTGAAAATATCCAATCCACCAAATCCACCATGACCATTTGATGAGAAATAGAGACTTTTATCTTTTTTAGAATAATAAGGTGTTAACTCATTGAGCATGGAATTTACTTTTCTTCCCATATTTTCAGGTTTTTTTGTTTTGAGATTTTCATCAATGGAAGCTATCCATAAATCATATCCTCCATGTCCTCCAGGCATTGTACTTGCAAAAATTATTTTTGTGATGGTATCTCTTTTTTGTCCTCTTTTTAAATAACGCATAATCATAGGGTGAGTACTTGAGAAATTATTGTTTTTATCATTTATTTCGGGACCTAAAAGGATTGCTTTTTCCCAGGTGGTATCTTTTTTTTCCGAACAATATATTTTACAAATGTTATTTCCTTTCGAGTTCTTTTTGCACCTTGTAAAAAAGAATTTTTTTCCGTCCGGACTGAAAATTCCATTCGATGTATGGTAATAGGGTTCGTTAATTATTTCTGGAATAAATAGTTCTGCAGTATCAAATTGCTCATCCTTAATTTGTTCGGCTCTGTATATTTGAAAATTTGGTGCTGAATCCAGGTCTCCGGTATAGGTCATTGTGGAATCAGTAGCTATTGAGGAATAATATAGTTTATTTTCAAAAGTACAAGGGGCCAAGTCTGTATATGTTGAATTAATAAAATTCGGGATTTTTCTTATTTCAATTTCGGGATCAGGCTTTGCTTCCAATGCTTTTTTACAGCTTTTGATATAAGTTTTGCATAGTTTTTTGTAAAGTACTTTATCATGACCTTGATAGGTTTTACTAAAACTTGTGAAATGTTCAGATGCAATTTTATACTTCCCCATTATCATTTGTAGTTCTGCAAATTTGAATTCCGATTTAGGATATATTCCTTTTTGAATTTCATATAAGTTGTAATACCATTTTGATGCTTCAACATAATTGAACAAGTCCTCGTGCAATTCGGCTATTTTTAAGTAAATCTCTTTATTGTCCCCTTGACTCGCTGCAATGTCCTCATATATTTTTAAAGCCGCAAATTGCTTATCTTCCTCAAGGAGTCCTTCAGCCATTTTAATCTTAGTGCTTTTATACTGAGCTAAACTTATGCACGATAAGAAGCAGATGATTGTGGATATAAAATGTTTTTTTATCATAGTAAACGGTCACCGGGTATTATGTATTTCATATTTTTTGCTCCTTTAAATATTCTGTTTACAAAGGAGATTGAAATTTCAAAAGCACCTCTGGTTTGACTTGCTGAAGTAAGTCCTGAAACATTCAAGTCGTACCCAAGATCAATGCTCCAGTTATCATGATTCATTCCTATTGTAAAATTTAGTGCATCTCCCAATCGAGCATATAATCCGATTTTCAGGTCTATTTTTTCCACGGTTTTTCTTCCCAGATAATAAATAAGATCAGCACCAATTACAGTATTTGTGTTTTTGTTTTGTCTTGAGAGTAAAAATGAAGGGTCTAAGTCTACCTTTTTGTTTATTGGGTATATCCCGGAACTATGAAAGGTATATTTTCTGGAGGTGGGTGCTTTATTTCCGTAAAAACTGGAATTCGATCTGTTGAGATGGGAGATACTAAAACCAACTAATGCCTGATGACCGTTTTCGCTGTAATATGTCCAGGATGCCCCTAGGCCTAAGTCAAAATTAATTAGAAAATTATTTTCAAGAATTTCATTACTCGAAATTGAACCAAAATTGGCGGTTTCGAATTGAAATTGATTTTCAAAGTTTAGTTTATTAATATCTATACTTTTTTGAAATCCGCCCAGTGAGAGTCCTGCCGTAAAAAGCTGGTTTTCTTTTTGGGTTAAAAAATAATGATAACTTCCACAAAAATTAAATACATTCTCATTAAGACCACCATTACCGGACTGGTCATTTAAAATTTGAATTCCCAATCCAATATTTTGATCTCTTAAAAATTCTGGTGAAGATTTAAAATCTGTATATAAAGCGATACTTTCGAAAGGAACACTCACACTGTTCCATTGATTTCTATATAAAGTTCCTGTCCTCATTGTTCCATCCATGTTTCCTGCCAACGAAGGATTCAATGCCAACGGAAGGTCATTATACTGGGAGAAATGAATGTCTTGAGCCAAAGAATATAAGCTGACGAAAAAAAATAGTATTGAAATCTTTATTTTACTCATCTTAAAAGAGTGAAATTCCCCTTTATTTCAGTGGTTTCGCCTGAGTTTTTTACCCATTTTACATAATATATATAGGTTCCAGCATTTTGATCTTCACCTCTTCTCTTGCCATTCCAGGCCTCCTCAATATCATTGGTTTTAAATACTAAATTACCCCATCGATTAAAAATTTTAAATTCAATGAGTTCAATATCTCCGGCACTAAGAATACTAAATGTTTCGTTTTTTCCATCACCATTGGGTGAGAATGCACTTGGTAGTTTTATAAAGTCATAAGGTGATACGGTTATTGTTTTCGCAATGGTGTCGGAACAGCCACCATCATTTGTCGCAATTAATCTTATATTGTATTCATCAGCTATATCATAGCTGTGTGCGGGATTTTGAATTGAACTCGATTCCAAATCATCAAAATCCCAATTCCACTTGGTTGTGTTTTTAGAATTGTCCTTAAAATAGATGACGGGTTGCTCCAGAGAACTGTTTCCTGGAGAATATTCAAAATCAGCCAATGGCCATTCATAAAATGAAAGGGTGAAAATACTGTCCAGGATGCAATTTTTTTCTGCGTATTCTATTGTATATTCTATGGTTTTTTCGCCTTTTTCCCAAAATGTATTTACGATAGAATCACCTGTAAGAATGTTCGATTCATCGATAGTAAAGTAAATACTATCATAGTTGAATGCGTCATTTTCCAATGTTAGTTTTAAAGAAGTTTTCGATGGGATACAATAATTTTCATTCTGAATTGATAGTGATGGATAAGGTGCTTTAACGACTTTAATCGTTTTTTTTACAGAATCCATACATCCGAGTTGGCTGGTTTGGTTCAGAGACACCTCATATGTACTATCTGTTGTGTAACTGTATATGGGAGATTTCTCTGATGATGAATCCCCGTTTCCGAATGACCACTTGCAGATGGATTCAAAAGTTGATTTTGAGTTATTTTGAAAGCTGATGTTTTTTAAATCACACATTATAAGCGAATTTGTTTGAAAATCAGTGTACATACTATCTCCGTATATTTTTGGAAGTTCTTGTAATTTATGTATACATCCTAAGGAATCTATTAATTCCAGAGCTGGTTGATAAACACCTCCTTGATCATAAATGTGAACTATTGTGTCTGAATTACCCTGATAATCATAGCTAATCGTATTTTCGTCTCCATAATTCATGATATAATATTTTGTGTTGCTAAGAGAAAGGTTAAATGCAACAGCTTCGGGAATACATAGTGTGTCTGAACTTAAGCTGACTTCTCCGGAAGGACCTCCTATCTTAACATATTGGCTTTTAGTTATAGTATCTGTGCAGTTGGCATAATTTGTGACGGTTAAACTAATGTCGTAATTTCCGGGAGTTGTGAAAATGTGTGCTGGGTTTTTATCTGTTCGTGTGTTTCCATCTCCGAAATCCCACAACCATTTTATTATTGTTTCATTCGTGGTATCTGAAAAAAATGTTGACAGGGGAGGACAATCCTTATGTAGTATATCTGCCGTAAATTGAGGGTCCGGAATATCTGAAACTTCAATTCTACCTGTTTTAATAAGTGAATCAGCGCAATGGAATGTATCTATAGCGTAGAGTTTAACATCGAAAAATCCTGGAGTATTGAATTGTTGATCATTGATTGTTGACGTAAACTTAATTAATGAATCTATTGTCCAGATGAATGATAATGAATTTCCCTCAGAGTAATTTTCAATAGAAACCCTTTCACCTATACAAATCAGTGAATCTGATACTTTAAACTGAACTTTAGGTTTGAAAACTTTAATTTCGGAAAGTGGAACTGAGTCGGAGCACCCAAATGTGTCTGTAACCAATAAAGAAGGGGTAAAGCTACCGGCTGCAGTGTATTCATAATATGGGTTTTTAGAACTACTGCTCACGGTGTCGTCGCCAAATAACCATTTGTATTCTTTAATTTTAGTAGTAGATTTTGAGGAATCTGTAAATTGTATCCCCTCACCACTGCATATTTGCAGCGTATCAGAATACCCCATTGCTTTTACACCTTCAATTCTTATTTCTTTCGATTTGTTTTTTGTGTAGTACCCCGTTTTCCACTGACCATATTTTTTATACTGAACTGCATACTTTAATTCAAGTGTTACTTTATATATTCCTGTGTCTGGAAATGAGTAATAGAAGGAATCAACAGGGTTAATATTTTTTATAGTAGCAACAATATTGTCATTAACCAGCCATTTTCGACTTTTTAAATTTCCAAATTTAGAAAATGAATTATCAGCAAAAAGAACAGGGTTTTGGTTCAAACATTTCTCATTGACGAGATTAAAATTAAGGCGAGAAGAATCTACGGGGAAAATATCCGTAATTTCATTAGTACATCCTGATGTTGAATTAATGATTTTTGTTCGGATTTTATATGTATTGCCCTCTTCAAAATTATGGTACGTAGTGTCTGTTTTATGAATATGTATTAGAGTATCCGTTAGAGATGAAGAATAAACATAGCTGTAAGCAATAGAGTCATAATTTAAAGATGCCTGATACAGTCCTATTTGAATTGTTGAATCAGAAAATAATTCTAATGAGTCATTTCGTACATAACCATTTACGGCAATAGTTGTGTCAACAAAAGTTTTACGAATTACCTCGGTAAAACAGTTATTATAGCCAATAATTAAATGGGTAAACAAATCACCTGCATTTGGCAGTATTTCTCCTGTTGAAATGGCTTGTAGATTAGTATCGGCATCATGATTAAATTTAGAATACAAATGAACGGGTTCGGAATAGTTTACATATGCACTATTATTTGAATATTCCGTTCTGTTTGGACAATTAACAGGAGGTGATTCAGAATTCAGCAGTAAACTATCTTCGTTTTCTTCAAATGCCCAACAGAAATAATTACTTTCAATCCAGTTCTTTGAATAAGTTGCAGATTCAATAAACTGTATACTTTCACCGTAGCATACTGAATCGTTGGCAAGCTGATCAAATGAAGCTGTAATGGGTTTTTCTCCTACTTTTATAATAGCTTCATATATAGATGTATCAGAGCATCCGTCATTAGTGAAAATTATGTATTTAATATCATAGTTTCCAGGTTTATCGTATATATGGCTGGGCATTGTGTCAGAGCTGAAATTGTTGATTCCTGATGAAGGGTCACCAAAATCCCACTGTACGGATGAAATGTTTGAGCTTAGGGTATAACTTGTGTCCTTGAAGGTCAGGTCCAGTGGTGGGCAACCTGTGTACGTTGAATTAATTTCATAAAATCTTGCAATTGGAAATGGAACATTTACATATTTATATGTCGAATCGGAGCAGCCAAAACTATCCTCAATAATTAGTTTTGCTAAAAAAAACTCAGGAGGAATATCGTAGATATGGACAGGATTTTTTTCAGTGCTAAAAGTTGAGTCTCCAAATTCCCAATAGGATGTAAAGTCTTTCGCTAAACTCTGGTTGTCAAAAGAAACTTCAAAAGGGTAACTGCAAAAAGGAGCACTATAGCTTATTTTCGATTTAGGAAGGTTATATTTAATTGTGGTAGTGTCCCAACAGGACTCATCAATGGTGCTTTTTAATATTATTTCATATGGTCCTTTACCTGTGAAATAATGAGAAGCATCTGGTGTAAATGCCGATGATTCACCATTGAAATCCCAAACCAGGGAGTTGTAAACACTTGTTGTATTTTCGACATTTATTGTAAAGCCATTATTTTCACAAATAATATCCCAGTCAAATTTGGCTTCATAGTTCCCAACAACCAAACTACTTGTAGAGGTATCGGAACATCCTGTTTTATTTTCAGTAATAATTAATCTTACCTCTGTACTGTCAAAGGAATTGTAAACGTGAGTTCCTGGAACATCCCCAGTTGAAGTTGTTCCATCTCCAAAATCCCAAAAATACTCTAAATCATTTCCTGTTGATTGGTTCAAAAAGGTAACATTGGCAGGAAGTCCGCATACAACGGAATCATAAAGAAAAATTGCTTCAGGACCATCGAGCTTAATATAATCGGGTTTTGATATTGAAGATGTACAACCATTTCCATCAGTTATTTTCAGAAATACAGTATAATCTTTTATTTCCGTGAAGGATACTTCGGGATTTTGATTACCTGATGTTTGACCATTTCCAAATGCCCAAAACCAATCGGTAATCGTTGCTGAAGTTGGAATGGATAAATCTGTAAATTTCCCTCTGTGTGGAGAACATCCCGTTTGGTCGTTTACGGTAAAATCTACTATTGGTGAAGGGTTTACTCTAATTAAACTTGATTTTATTTCGGTATCACTACCTGAACTATCACTTACCGTGAGCGAAACTGTGTAAATGCCTGGTAGTGAATATACATATGTTGGATTTTGTTTGTTGCTGCTGACTCCATTTCCAAAATCCCAATTCCATGAGTCTCCTCCCGAGGAGATATCAATAAAGTTAACAACGAAAGGTGCGCAACCGGTGCTTTCGATTACGTCAAAATCAGCATCTAATTCAACCTGAGAAAAAACAGACAATGAGCTTATAAGAAAAAATATTTTTAAAAATGATTTAATCAAAAATTCTGTTTAGTTATGGGGGGTTAATTAAAATGCAAAGGTATATAAAATCTTAAAGTGTGTTTTACATTAATATTCAATGCTAATCTTAATCGATTGATTTTTAAGCTTTATTTAGAATTAAGTATCTTTTGACATTAATTTTTCTTTTTGTTAAAAAATAGCTTGATTTGAATTCTTATTCATGGAACCTCCGTTTTAACTTAGACGAAAATTTTAATAATGGTAGCTTTAGTAATTTCAGTTTTGATAGGAAATTTGATTCTCCAACTGGTTTTGGGAATTTTGAATCAAAAAAACATGCTCAATCCATGGCCTGAAGAGGTTAGAGGAATTTATACGATTGCTCAAGTTAAAAGAGCGGTGGAGTATTCAAAGGAAAATTTTCAATTTGGTGCTACAAATAAGGTTTTGTCAACTACTTTAATTATTCTTATGATTACTGAAGGTGGTTTTAATCTGGTCAACAATTGGGCGATTTCGTTTTCTGAAAGTGAATCAGTTCAAGCTTTATTTTTTATGGGAATTATAATTGGTGCCAATCAAATTATTTCAATCCCCTTTAGTTATTACTCAACTTTTGTAATTGAAGAGAAATTTGGCTTCAATACAACGTCAAAAAAACTTTTCATTATTGATACAATTAAAGGGTTATTAATAGGCGCAATTATCGGAGGTGGCTTACTTTTTCTACTTGGCTATTTAATTGAAAAGATGGGAGGTGATTTTTGGTTGCTTTTTTGGCTTGTTATCGTGGTTATCATGATTTTTATAAACACATTTTACACTTCTTTGTTGTTGCCTGTTTTTAATAAGCTTACGGAAATAAAAGATGAAGATTTAAAGTCCTCCATTTATCAATATTGTAAAAAAGTAGGATACAAACTCTCCAATTTGTTTCAGATGGATGGTAGTAAAAGAAGTAAAAAAGCGAATGCCTTTTTTAGTGGAATGGGGCCAAAAAAAACAATTGTCCTTTATGATACGTTAATTGAAGGGCAGTCAAATGATGAGATTATAGCAGTATTAGCTCATGAAATAGGACATTACAAGAAGAAGCATACGCTTTTTAACTTACTTTTCGGAATGGTTCAAATGTTTGGAATCATGTTTCTTTTGGGTTGGTCAATTAATCAACCTGAATTATCATCAGGGCTCGGTGTTGATGTTTCAACATTTTATACGGGGTTAGTTGCATTTTTTATATTGTTTTCACCAGTAACTTTATTGATAGGTATGTTTCAAAATATCATTTCACGAAAAATGGAATATCAGGCGGATGCATATGCCAGAGATACTTATGACGGTGAAAAGCTTATTGATGCATTGAAAAAGTTATCCGTTGATAATCTTTCGAATCTGAACCCTCATCCAGCTTATGTGTTTTTTAATTATTCTCACCCTCCAATTCATAAGAGGATTAAAGCTATTAGAAATTGAGTTTACCTGAAAAATTTAAAGATTCTCTTCCTTTTTCAAATGTTTTAAATGAGAAGTTATTGTTTGGCTTGCTTCAAAAACCAGTAATTTCAATTCGTATAAACCCATTTAAACCTTCTGCTGTTTTTCAAGGGGCAGAAAAGATTCCGTGGTCAATTAATGGGAAATATTTAAATGATAGACCAGAATTTGTTTCTGATCCTTTGTTTCATGCAGGAACTTATTATTCTCAAGAGGCAAGCAGTATGTTCCTTGGGAAAATTTTGAATTTTATTGATTTGTCTCAAAAAATTGTTTTGGATCTTTGTGCTGCTCCCGGGGGAAAGTCTACTTTAATTAATTCATTTTTACCAAAAGATGCATTGCTTTTAGCCAATGAGGTTATTAAATCCCGTTCATGGATTTTAAAAGAAAACATGGATAAATGGGGGAGTAGTAATGTTATCGTCACCAATAATGATCCTTCTGATTTTGAACAGTTTTTAGGGTTTTTCGATGTTGTTGTTGTCGATGCACCTTGTTCGGGAGAGGGTATGTTTAGAAAGGACAAAAAAGCTATTAATGAGTGGAGTGAACGAAATGTCAATTTATGCTGTACGCGTCAAAAACGAATTTTAGCCGATATAATACCATCAATTACCAATGGAGGAGTTTTAATTTACAGTACCTGTACTTTTAATGATAAAGAAAATAGAGATAATTTAAAATGGCTTCAAGAGAATTATGAAGTTGAGAATTTCGAATTTGAATATTCTCCAGGAGAAGGAATTATTGAGTTGAATGAGGGTAAACTTAAAGGGTTTCAGTTTTTACCAGGAGTAACTAAAGGAGAAGGGTTTTTTATCTCAGCCATGTTGGTTTACGGAGGTAGAGAAAAACTTAAAGTTCCCAAAAGAATTCGAAAATTAAGATTGGATACATGGGAGGGAAGTAGTAGTGAATTTTTGAATAATCAAAATAAAAATTACATAATAAATGAAACTATTCATAACTTCCCTGAGGAATTTGAGTCTATATTGAAATCGATTATCTGGGATTTAAATCCCATCAAAACAGGTTGTAAAATAGGTCAAAATATTAAAGGGAAAATTAAGTATTCACATGAGCTGGCGTTTGCACATGAACTTAAAAAAGATGCGTTTGAATTGGTTGAAGTTTCGCATGATGATGCGATTCGCTTTTTGCAAAAAAAGGTACTTTCCGAAGTTCCGGATATCAAGTCCTGGGGTTTAGTTACATTTCAAAATCAACCGCTTGGTTGGGTAAAGAAGATTGGTGGGCGTTTGAACAATTACTATCCAAAAGAGTTTAGGATTCGAAAAGAGTTTTAAAGGGTTATTTAAAAACTAAAGCTTAATCGAACGCCTTGGGCAAATGGTGCATTGAGAAAACTAGCAGGGGATATTTTTAGTGACAGGTCTTCCGAAACATCGAACTGATCAAAATGTGCATCAACTGTAGCATCAATAATCTGAAATAAATAAAAAACCGATGCACCAATAATCACTTGTTGTTTTCTTTTTTTTGCAGCATCATTTAACAATTGGACATTACCTTTGGAAAGCTTTGAGATATCTTCTGCTGATAAATTGGTGAATTCGCTTCCGTACTTTTCAGCAAATGGTATAATGTATTCCTCAGAAGTGTATCGATCTTTGTAAATTAATATTTGATGATAAAATGAATGCTTTCTTTTAAAAGCATCATAACCATAATAAAGTGCTATTGCACCGCCCCATACAATTGGAGCCTTCCAGTATTTACGATTGTAAATTTGTCCCGCTCCTGGGACAAATGCGCTTAATAAAGATGAGGTTAAAGGATTTAAAGTGTATTTTTCTTTAGCTTTTGAAGTGTCCTCAAAAGCTATGCTCTTCGTTGTTTGAACGGTATTATTAGTTTCGAATTTGTTATGTCCAAATACATAAGTGGAAATAAAAATTAGTAATGGAAAAATAAATTTATGCATCTAGTAATTTCATTATTCTTTCTAAGTCATTTTCGGACTTAAAGGGTATAACGAGATTTCCGCTTCCATTATTTCCTATTTTCATTTTTACTTTTGACTTCAAAAGAGAGGTTAGGTCGTCCTTATATTTTTGTTGAGTAAATGAGAGAAAATCTGCTTTTTTTTCATTTTGTCTAGAATTGGAATTTACCTTTTTATTAGCTTCTTTGGTTTCTTTGACCAATTCCTCCACTCTTCTTACAGAAAGTCTTTCTTTGACAATCATATCGTAAATATAGGTTTGCACATCTTCATCATCAAGAGCGATTAAAGGTCTTGCGTGCCCAAAGGAAATTGTTTGGTCTTTTAATGCGTTTTGGATCTCTATTGGGAGGTTTAATAACCGGAGATAATTTGCCGTAGAAGATCTTTTTTTACCTACTCTATCAGCCAGTTCTTCCTGTGTTAATCCACATTCATCAACCAATCTTTTAAATGAAAAGGCAATTTCCAGAGGGTTTAAATCTCTTCTTTGAATGTTTTCAACCAAAGCCATTTCCAGCATGGATTGGTCGTTGGCTACTCTGATATAAGCCGGTATCTCTTTTAATCCGGCAGCCTGAGATGCTCTAAATCTTCTTTCCCCAGATATGATTTGAAACTTGTCGTTTCCTAATTTTCTTACTGTTAGAGGTTGTACCAAACCTAGTTCTTTTATAGATGCTGCTAACTCAGATAACCCCTCTTTTTCAAATTCTACTCTGGGATTGAATGGATTTACTTCTATTTGTGAAATTTTGAGGTTGGCAATGTTCCCAACGAGTTGCGAACTGGTATCTGCTATACTAAGATTGGATGTAACATCGGTTTTAGTATCAGATAGTAAAGCGCCTAAACCTCTTCCCAGTGCTTGTTTTTTAGCCATTTTTTATGTTTATTTTTTCTTCTTTCTTCGTTATCTTTTCTTCATCGAATTCCACTATTTTATCTTCTTGATTCATTCTGGTAGCATTATTGTTTTGAAGAACTTCACGAGCTAAATTCAAATAATTTGTAGCTCCTCTTGAACTTGCATCATGCATAATTATGGATTCTCCATGCGAGGGTGCTTCACCAAGCTTAGTATTTCGTTGAATTATCGTATCAAAAACCAAGTCTTGAAAATGTGTTTTCACTTCATCAACCACTTGATTTGAGAGACGTAAACGAGTGTCGTACATGGTTAATAGAATTCCTTCAATTGCTAAATCATTATTCAATCTGGTCTGAACAATTTTGATTGTATTTAATAATTTACCCAAACCTTCCAAAGCAAAGTACTCGCACTGAACAGGAATAATAACAGCGTCAGCTGCTGTTAAAGAGTTTATTGTAATTAAACCCAATGATGGGGAACAATCTATAATGATAAAGTCATAATTTTCTTTAACCTTATCGATTGCCATTCGCATCATTTTTTCTCGATTGGGTAAGTTGATCATTTCAACTTCTGCACCAACCAGGTCAATGTGCGCAGGGATTAAATCCAGATTTGGTGAAGAAGATGTAAGGATGATGTCTTTTGGTTCAACTTCGTTAATTAAACATTCATATATTCCATTGGTAATATTACGAGGGTCAAATCCCAGTCCGGAGGTAGCGTTTGCTTGTGGGTCAGCATCAATAACCAAAACTTTTTTTTCCAATACACCTAAGGCAGCCGCAAGGTTCATTGAAGTTGTTGTTTTTCCTACTCCCCCTTTTTGGTTTGCTATTGCTAATACTTTTCCCATCTTATTTTGTGATTATCTCGTTAATATTAAAAAGAGTTAAATTCAACCCTTTGCTTTCATAATGTTTTTTTGCGGCTTCATGATTAATTTCAATGTAACCAAATGAATCGTAATGCATCCCGATTACATCTTTCACACCAACAAATTCAGCGGCGATTGCAGAGTCTTCAATTCCCATTGTAAAGTTGTCACCAATACAAAGGAAGGCAAAATCCAAATCGTGGAATTCTCCTAATAATTTCATGTCGTAGGTTAATGCAGTGTCTCCTGAATAGTAGAATGAGCCTTCAGTGGATTCAATCACCCATCCTCCGGGATTGCCACCATATGTTCCATCGGGAAGGACTGAACTATGAACTGCATTTACGTATTTTGCAGTTATTCCATTTTCTAATTCAATTTTCCCGCCATGGTTGACAGGGTGACTATTTTCAATGTTTTTTTCAGATGCAAACCATGAGACTATTTCATAATTAGAAATCAATTTAGCCCCTGTTTTTTTTGCTATATATTCAACATCGGCCACATGGTCTTCATGTCCATGTGTAATGAGTATGAAGTCTGCTTCAATTGCGTCTAAATCAGCGTCTTTTATAATTGGATTAGGGGTTATAAAAGGGTCAAACAAAATTTTTATTTTGTTTAAATTCACTAAAAAACAGGAATGTCCGTAATACGTAATCTCCATCGTTAATTTAAATGCTTAAATTTGTTGAGTGTCCTTTAAATTAAGCAATTCAGCTCTTTTTAAGGTACGGCAAAAATAAGCCATTCATACATTGATTTGAATGCGAATTTTAAACAAATTTTTGTGAATTGTTAATAACCTGAATATGATAACAATAATTGCTGGAACGAATCGAAAAAACAGTGTCACATTAAAGGTGGCTAGATATTATGAAAAGTTATTGAATCAAAGGGGGGAAAGTTGTCAAGTCCTGGATTTGGCTACATTACCTAGGGATTTTGTTTTTAGCTCATTATATGGTGAAGAAAATTTAGACTTCAGCCAAATTACGGAGCAATTTATTTTTGCACCATCTAAGCTGGTTGTTGTTACGCCCGAGTATAATGGAAGCTTCCCCGGAATCATGAAGTCATTTATTGATGGATGGAATCCAAGAAAAGTATCCGATAAATGGGTTGCTTTGGTTGGCGTTTCTTCAGGAAGGCAAGGAAATGCAAGAGGAATGGATGATTTGACAAATATTTTAAACTATCTTAAAATTAATGTGATTCCTGTTAAGTCACCTTTGTCACAGATATTTAATTTGTTGAATGACAATGGAGATATTAGTGATGATGGAATGAATGATTTGATTAGTTTACAACTCGATTTACTTATAGAGAAGTAAAAAAATGGATTTCGAAGCATTAAAATTAAGTAAGCAGATTTTGCAGGCTTTAGTTGAATTAAATTATAAAAAACCTACGCCAATACAGGAGCAAATCATTCCAAAAATTTTGGCAGGACAAGATGTTTTGGGAATAGCACCGACCGGAACGGGTAAAACCGCTGCTTTCATATTACCTATTCTTCGAAAATTAAATTTTGCTCAGGGAGAAAATCCCAGAGCTCTGATATTTGTGCCTACCAGGGAGCTGGCTGTTCAGGTATATGATAATGCAGTTGAGTTGTCTAAATATACTGATTTAAGATGCTGCAAGCTTATTGGGGGAGTTGGAAAGCAATCTCAAATAAAAGAGGTCTCAGCCGGAATAGATATTATTATAGCCACACCTGGACGATTTATGGATATTTATGCGCAAGGTGTTATATTCTTAAAAAAAATAGATACGCTTGTTCTTGATGAGGCAGATAAGATGATGGATATGGGGTTTTTACCTCAGCTGAATAAAATTTTGGAAATTATTCCGGCTAAGCGTCAAAATTTATTGTTTTCGGCTACATTTCATCCAAAAGTAGAAGAGTTAACTGAGGAGTTTTTAGATTTTCCAATAAAAGTTGAAATTGAACCCGAAAAAGTAGTAGTTGACTTGGTTGATCAATATGTTTATCATGTTCCTAATGCCAGGACAAAATTGAATTTATTGGTTCATTTATTGGAAAATGAGAGCGAATATCAAAGAGTTTTAATCTTCGCAAGAACAAGAGAAACAGCAGAAAACATTCATCGGTATTTAAATAGGAAAGAAGTTGGAAAATGGAAGGCTATACATGCAAATAAAGGACAAAATACACGATTAAATGCCTACAAAGAGTTTAGTGAAGGAAAAATAAGAGGTGTTGTAGCTACTGACGTTGCTGCCAGAGGAATTGATGTTTCAGCAGTTTCTCATGTGATTAATTTTGATGCTCCCGTAATGTATACGGATTATGTACATAGGGTAGGTAGAACGGGCAGGGCGGAAAATGAAGGTGTTGCAATTACTTTTGTATCTGAAGTTGAACAGTATCATATTGACAAAATACAAGACCTGATTCGTCAGAAAATTAAGGTTTTAGAGATTCCTGAAGAAGTTGAAGTATGCAATTCCACATACGATGAGAAGCAGGCTTTTGCTCGAGAAATTGATCGCCAAAAAAGAAAAGAAGACCCTTCTTATAAAGGTGCTTTTCATGAAAAGAAAAAAGCGAAAAAAAGTCAGCCTAATAAACCGAGTCGAAAAACTATACAAGCATATAAATTTATCACTGAAGATGCTAAAAAGAAGAAAAAGAAAGGTGGTAAAAACACAAAGCGAAAAAAATAGCCTTGCTTAAAGTAATCTTTTCAGCTCCTTTTTTGCTGCTGATTTATATCCGGATGAATTCCCTTTCAGCTGTTGATTTATCAAGAAAATCACCTCAGCTTTTAACTCTGGATACTTTACGGCTAGATTTGTCAAAATCTTCATAATATGTGCTTTAACAGCAATTGTTGTTCTCTTATTTACAAAAGCTTTTGTTCCTAGTTCAAAAATTTCTCCATCCAGTTCTTTAGGTATTTTTATATCCGCAAGGTATCTATAAACAGCTCTTGGTATTGAAGGGTGATTTTTGGGATGAATGCATTTCCATAAATCCATTGTATAAGGAGCCAGTAAATTTTTATCGGTATCATGTATGCCTGTGATTACATATGCACCTCGTTGTGCATATATTCCGTTATCATTTTGTATAAGTTCAATAAGGGCGGAAATAGGGATGTGGTTTTTTAAAATTTCACTGGTAATTATATCCTTTTGTTTTTTTGAATGCTCTTTTTCAAGAAGCTGCTTTAACCTTTTCATAGACATAAAAAATACACTTACACCTTTAAGTAACCATCAATAATCAAGAATATTAAACTATATAGTTTATATAATAAGAATCCCTGAAATCCAATAAAAAATTGATTTAGAAATCGGACTTTTATCCTAAAAGACTTTGTATTAAAGCTAAAATAAAGACTATTGCTACTAGTATGAGTCGCATAATAAGGTTTTTTTTTAAGGTACGAGGGTTTTTATATTTAGGACAAGTTTACTAATTTTATTTATTAACATCTCGATGAGGAAAAAGTTGATATTAGATACTGCAAGGCGGTTGTATAATGAGCGTGGATTATCCAATGTGACTATTCGTCAAATTGCTCAGGAGATGAATATTAGTTCAGGAAACCTGACATATCATTTTGAAAAAAGAGGGGATTTGGTAAAAGGTATCTTTCAGGATTTAATCTCTATTGAGAATAAATTTCTCAGTCTTTACCGGCAGACTACCCTTAATAAAAAGCAGTTGAATAATTTAATGAAGTCCCATGCTAAAGCCATGTTTCATTATCGTTTTTTTTGGATTGATTTCGTTCAGGTTGGAAGAGAAAATCTGAATACTCAAAAAAAATTGGATGGATTAATGGAAAACAGGTTGGATGAGCTGGATTATGATTGGGCAAATTATTTAAATCAGTTTTTATATTTAATGGCTACTTCAAATTTGAATTTTACATCAAAAGCTCTGGAAATACATTTTAAAAAAATAGAGGAAAAGGTATTTTTGTAATAAAATACAGGGTACGTTTTTAAGAATTAATTAAGCAAACAGCATGAGCATTCACACCTTCTTCTTTTCCAACATAACCTAGTTTTTCAGTGGTAGTTGCTTTAACTGATATTAGGTCAACGTCAATACTCATAACTGAAGCTAATTTTTCTCGAATTGAAAGTATATGTGGCTTTAGTTTTGGAAGTTGTAAGCTGACGGTAGCATCTATGTTTCCAATTGAATATCCTTTCTCTGTAATAAGTTGAACTACTTCCTTTAGTAATATTTTAGAATCAATACCCTTATACTTGTTTGCCGTATCAGGAAAATGATAGCCTATATCTCCTAACGCAGCAGCGCCTAACAATGCATCGCAAATGGCGTGGATTAAAACATCTGCGTCGGAATGTCCAACCGCTCCCTTGTAGTGGTCAAGTAAAATTCCTCCTAACCAAAACTCTTCACCCTCTACTAATTGATGAACATCAAAACCAAAACCTACTCTGAAAGACATAATTTAATTTTTCTTTATTTCAGTTGCTGTTTTAACATCAGCAAAATCAAAGCTTATGGTAAATCTTAAAGTGTTTTCCAGAGGATTTCTTTGATTAAATGGAACTAAATAAGAGAAATCAAGATTGAAAATCTGATATTTTAGGCCCAGACCAAATGTCATATGATTTCTATTTCCTTTATTCGGATTTTCATAAAAATAACCTAATCTTAAGGCTAGTTGTTTGTCGTACCAGTATTCCGCACCTAATGACCAGTTAATTTCGTTAAACTCTTCAGTCATACCACCCGGAGCGTCGTAAAATGACTGGATAATTCCTTGAACTGTTGAAACATTTGGGTCCATTCCTGATTCTATAATATATTCTCCATTTGCATCTTCAGCAAATCCGCTTCCTTCTTCTTTATATGCCGGGGGTGTTGGTACCAGTAATTTGTTAACATCCATATACATCCCAAATTCATTGAATTCATCAATTTCAAAATTTATTCCTGTTCCTATTTTTAAATTCATAGGAATAAAGTCTCTCTCTGCTGATTCGCTGTAGGAAACTTTATTACCAATATTTTGAATATTAAATCCGAACATGTAATCAGCAGGTTTTTCACCAACTTTAATTGGTTTTTTGTAAAACCCATTTAAATCCACGGCAATGGCATTACCTGCTTTTGAATCGGATCCGTTTACAGATGCACCTGAGGTTAAATTACTGTAGATATATCTTGCACTCAAACCTCCTGAGAAAAAGTCATTTAGTTTATATCCAATACCGCAAAGGTCAATTGCCAGTTCATTTGGGTTGACAATTTGAAGCAGGGAAGCTGATTCATCCGTAAATTTTATTTCACCCAATGAAAAATACCGTAATCCGTGGCTGATACTTAATCTTTCGTTTGGTTTCCATGTATATCCAAGTTGAGCAACGTATATATCATCTATACCGAGAGATTTAAGCCATGGAACATATGAAATGGTAATCGCCTGTTCCTGTTCCAGGAAAGCTGTTTTAGCGGTATTCCAATAAGCAGAGTTGGCATCTGGAATAGTAGCAGCTCCAACATCTCCCATTGCACCAGCTCTGGAGTCTGGTCCAATCATTAAGAATGGAACTGCTGTTGTGATTGTATTTAGATATTGATTATAGTTTTTATTATCATTTTGTCCCTGAGCTAAGTTCGCTTTACTTAGCAAAAACAAAACCAAAAGAGTGGAAGTTATATCTTTTAAAATATTCATAGGTTGCAAATATAAAGCATAAACGTAAAATGATTTAGCGTAGTATTACCAATTTTTCTAATTTTCTTGCAGTTTCACCATCCGTTGTTTTAACTTCCAAATTATAAAGGTAAACGCCTCTTCCAATTTTATCTCCATAGTCATCCCGTCCGTCCCACTCAATAGGTATGGATTTATTGTTTCCAAGAGAAACTATATTGCTTTCAATAGTTTTAATGAGCTTACCTGAAACGGTATAAATTCTTAACAGAATATCTAAATTTT
This sequence comes from Flavobacteriales bacterium, assembly GCA_002720635.1. Taxonomy (GTDB): domain Bacteria; phylum Bacteroidota; class Bacteroidia; order Flavobacteriales_C. The sequence continues at coordinate 22,584 of PBJD01000036.1, forward strand.
CATTCATTTTGTTATGCTCGAACAGGAATTTTGTTTTGGTTGTGAATGGATTTGGATAGTTGTAAACATGACTAATAGCCAGTTTGGCATCATTGGCTACTACGAATTCTGTGTAGGCTTTTCCCGAATTGTTGTTTACATCCCATACTTTTATTGAGAGGGTGTGGTTTCCGTTAGACAGTTCACTAAGGGGATAAATAATTTTACCATTTTTGTAATTGTTCAGCGTAGCAACATAATAGTCATTTAATAAAATAGGATTGGTGTAATTTTCATCTAAAATCGCTGAAATATCATGTCCTAAACTTGTCCCTGATGTATTTATTCCATTATCATCGCTTACCAAAGCATAAATTGATGGGTTTTCATCGGTTAAACCACCAAAAATAAAGTTACTGTCATTCATATATAGTTCAATATTTGGTCCCGTTTCATCATTTGTAATTTCGCCAGAACTTCCACCTACAATAATTTTTTCCGTGTAACCGGAACCATCGACAGAGTCATTTGCAAAATAATAGCTTATTCTCCCTCTACCATAATTATAGTTTATGTCTTTTGGAACGATAAATTCATAGCTGAATTCTCCATTTTTGACACTTGCAATTCCCTTGTAAAGAATACTTTTTTGAGATTGAAAATCAATAAAATTTCCTGTTTTATTATTGTCAAGGGTTGTTAAAGTTTCAATTTTATCATAAACTATCGGGTAAACAAATCCATTAAGGTTTACTTTTTGATTATTAAACTCAATCTGGCCACTAATTTTAATTTTAGAGAGTGCCTTTAAGGTGTCAGGGTTATTTAATATTTCAACATTATTAATTGTTTTTGTAACAACATTGTATTTAGGATATGAAATTTTTACAGCAGGGTCCCCAAGAAGTGCGAACTTTCTGTTATTATAGTTTGTTCCAAGTGGGCTAAGAGCTTTTGCTAAACGAATTGCATCTCCTAAAGACGTCATATTACCATTCAATTTATTTAGTATTGACTCGAAAAAATTAATGCTAAAACCTATATTGTTTGATATTCCGCCATAAACTAATCGGGTAGTTGTAATCATAGCGATAGAACCGCCATTTGGATTTAATAAAACATATTCTCCTCCCGAAACTCTTTCCGGGTCATCATAGCGTGAAAATTCACATGTAGCCGTAAGAAAAACAGGAAGAGCATCAATGTTCGTCCAGGAGTTAATGTCACTTATGTTTAGTATTCTTTCGTCTGCCCATCCTCCTTCTCCTCCATGTCCAATATAACTCGCAAAAAACACTCCTTTATCCATGGACTCTCTGATTTCCCTATTTACATCAGGGTAGCGGGAGCCTCCGGCTGTAGAGGTTTTATTATAAGCATCTAAATACACTTTATTTATATTATACGTACTGTCCTGTTCTAAAATTGAATTAACGATTGATTCGGTTTGAGTAAGATGCGCAGTAGTATAGTTGTCGGAGGATGACCCATCGTCTGCAATAAATAGCACTTTGTTTTTCCAATCACCGAAAGTTGATTTTACATCATTTCCATCTAATCCGTCATATCCAATTACTTTTTTTGAATTCACATAATGTTTTATTTTGTTCACAAATCCGGAAGCATCGGTTGTGTTTCTTGCAGGAAATCTTCCAATTCCAATATCTACTGTTGAACTGCTGCTGGATATTCCATTTTCATCATCAAGCATTCCAAAATAGTCATCGGAAATATAACTTGCTGTTGGTGATATGGAGTTCTCTGATTGGTAACTGGGTATGAAATAAGTTTCGTTTGAAATTCGTTTTTTTGGATCGTAGTTACCATCCCCGAACAGGAGTAAGTATTTAATTTTTGATTCTTCAGATGAAGCATTTTTATATAAGTATTTCATGAAATTTCTTATTGCTGTAATGTCAGCATGTCCATTTGAAAATTCATTATAAACTTCTTGCAGGGTTACAACCTTTGCGTTCAGATTAGAGTTTTGAATATGGAATTCAGCCAGTTCCTCTGCATGGCTTTTAAATTCGTTTGCTGTTATAATGATATATTCAATATCGGTTAACGATTGTAAATTTTGATTCGATATTTCACTAATATAAAATGGAGTTCTGAATCCGGAATTATTAAATGCTATAAATGATTTAATAGAATCCGTTGAGGTCTTAAATGTAGTTTTGGAATTATTGAAGCTGGATGCGATTTCAGAAACATCATATGGAGATGTGATGTTCCATATTTTTGTATTTATTGATGTATTGTTAATTTCAAATTCAGAAATATTGCCTGCTCCAACTGATTTTGGTTGACTAAACTCTAAGGGTGAGGTACCAAGGTTTAAATATGACTCTGTTTTAACTTCTATATAATCAAGCCATGCAACTGCTCCTGAAACAGGTTGGTTGTATGCAAATTCCATGTTTGAAATTATTCCTGACGTATTAAAGCTATCCAGTATTGTTTTCTCAACAACATAATTGGCTGTATATTGCGTGCTTACATTATTAATGTTTGCTGTTTGATGAACTGTGTTTCCTTCGTTTTTTACGGTGATTGTATTTCCTGAACTTGTTGTTGACCTGACTACAAACTTTGCTTTAAAATGAATTTTTTCATCGGGAACTTTATTGATGTGTGTGAAAGAAAAATTCTTCTTTAATCCAGAGACAATATCAAAATAATCTCCATACCAATTTCTACCGGATTTTATAAAATTTATTTTATCGGTTTCATAAAATTGGTGGTTTTCATATGTATCGAAGGTGTGAGTTGATTGCTCAGATGATTGAGATGATGTTGTGATTCTTTTTCCATTTTCTGTTCCAATGTTAATCCAGTAAAAACTGGTATCTGCGTACAAATGTTTTTCATGATAATAAGTTTTTGAATTATTATCCCATTCCCAGACATTAGCTGCTTTAGCATAAAATAATAGATAATCGCTATTGTCAAATGATCCATCGTTTTCACCTTCAAAATATATAGGCAATTCAGGAAGAGTAGGGGGTGTTTTTGAATTAATGGATTCTGAAAGCATACCTTCAGAGAATCCGAAAATTCTTATGTTTTTTGGATTTATATTATCAATTGGAATATTATTCTCTAAAAAAAAGGATTGAGACAATTTTTGAATTCCTGTTGAGGAAACACCAATTTTATACCACTTTCCTTCAGCCATTACTGAATTTGTCCCACTGCGAAAATTAGTTTTTAATGATTTTTTTCTGTTTTGTGATAGATTGTATTCAAAAGAATATTCAAAACTTAAAATCTTTTTTTGATTAAAATTATTGTTTTCAAATGTTGGGACATAAAACTGTATTAAGGTTTTTTCGCCTATGTATTTTAAATCTGTTTTTATTGTTTCAGATTCATCATCTTCCAGCTTCTCATATAGTTTACTGACAATAGTTGTTGTTTTGTTTTCAATTAAGATTTTTGCTTTTTCAACTTTCCCTTTTACGATTTCTGAGATTATATAATACGGGTATGAGCGTGGTGTTGGGTAATAAGCTTTTTCAAAGTAGGGCTTTTCAATAATTTCCAAATTATTATTTAGCTCACTGATATCTTTTTTCCAATGTATAGTAACAAGTGATTTGTTTTGGCCAAATCCATTACAAAAATGGAAACATAATAATAAAGCGATTACTTTATTTTTCATTGTCATTAGCATTCAACGCTATAGCTGCAAATCTATTGTTTTTAAATACATTATTGATAACCTATAAGAAAAAGCTATTAAAAAAATGACGATCAATCTTCAATTAGTTGCTTTTCATACAAGTTTTTATAAGCTCCACTTAATTGAATAAGCTCGTCGTGTTTTCCTTCTTCAATGATTTTTCCGTTTTCAATCATAATAATATGATCGGCATCTTTAATGCTGGATATCCTGTGGCTTACAATTATGGTGGTTTTATTTGCCATAATCTGTTTGAGATTTGTTAAAATCTTTTCTTCTGTTTCGGTATCAACAGCCGATAAGCAATCGTCGAATATTAAAATCTGAGGGCTTTTTAAAATAGCTCGAGCTATACTGACTCTTTGTTTTTGACCTCCGGATAATGTTACTCCTCTTTCGCCCACAACCGTTTCATAGCCTTTATTAAATTGTTTTATGGTTTCATGAACAACAGCTTGCCGGGCGGCCCACTCAATATCTTTCTGGTTTGATTTTTGATCTTTTGTAAAAGTTCCAAAACTAATATTATTACCAATGGTATCAGAAAATAAAAAAACATCTTGAGGTACGCATCCTGTTTGATTTCTTAAGTCATTTAAATTTATAAGTTGAATTGGATCATTGTCGATTAAAATTTCTCCCGATGAATTATCATATAGTCTGTTGAGCAATTGAACTATAGTTGACTTTCCACTGCCGGTTTTTCCAACAATTGCGAGTGTTTGACCGGGTTGGACTTTAAAAGAAATATCTTTCAAAGCTTCAACACCACTTTCTGGATAGGTAAATTGAACGTTTTTAAATTCAATGGCTCCTTTTATTTGACAGGCCTCATTTGTTTGGTTTTGAATTTTTGGTTCTATCGATAGAAATTCATTTATTCTCTTTTGACTTGCTACAGCCCTTTGTATTAATGATGTAACCCATCCTAATGAAGCTACCGGCCAGGTAAGTAAATTGATATAAATCACAAATTCTCCAATGTTTCCAAAGGTAATCGTTCCTTTTATTACTTCTAAACCTCCAACATAAATTGTTATTAGTGTACTTAGAACTGGCAGGAAAAGAATGACCGGGTAAAATAAGGATTCTGTCGTCACCAGATTCATTGCAATTGAGCGGTAGTTTTTAGCTTCTTGATTAAATTTTTCTACTGTGGAGTTTGATTTATTGTAAGCCTTGATTACTCTGATTCCAGCAAAAGTTTCCTGGCTTATATTAAACAGTTTTGAAAGTTGCTTTTGAACACGTTCACTTTTAATATTGATTAATTGAGAAACATAGTAAATGGTAACAGAAAGAACAGGAAGTGGAAGTAAAATGTATAAACTTAGTTCGGCATTAATATTAACCATAGTAGTTATTACCAGAGCAAATAAAACGACTAAATTTATTAAGTACATTATAGATGGACCGAGGTACATTCTTACCTTACTGACATCATCGCCAATTCGGTTCATTATGTCACCTGTTTTGTTTTCCTTGTAAAAAGATGTATCAAGTTTTTGATAATGATTGTAAATTTCATTTTTCAGATCAAATTCTATGAATCGTGAAACCATAATTATGGTGTAACGCATGAAAAATGTAAATATTCCTTTTATTATGGCAACCGTAAGCAGTAAGCCTGCAAAAATTAAAAGTGCTTTTCCTAAATTTTCGTACACTTCAGACTGCAGTTCTGAGCCCTTCATGTGTTTATAGGTATTGATGGTCTCAACAACAATATCAATAGCGTTTCTAAAAATTTGTGCAGGGTAAAGGTTAAACCAATTCGCACAAATGATGAAGAGCACTCCCAGTAATAGACGCCATTTATAGCGTATTAAGAATTTATTTAATGATCTCAACTCTTTCAAAAAGTGCCCTGTTGATTGTTTTGTAAATTTACGTTAATCTGGTACTTTTTGGAAGGATTATTTTTTTTTCATTCTGAAAACCAAAAAAAGAACTGATAGAAATACAAATGTTCCAAGAATTAAAAGGGTAGTTCTCATGAAAGAATTCCATTGTTTTTCTTCTTTACTTAAAGTTTTTTTCTGTGTTCCATTTGGACGTTTTACTTCATTTTTTTTTGTAACAATTAGACTATTATCAAGCAGAGAGCCACTTTGAAAAAGTTCTTTTTTTTCAGAAGAGTTATACTTTTCATTCGAAGTCAAACCAGTTTTACCGGATGCATGGGAGAAGTGCATCAAAAAAACAGAAAAGAGAAAAAGTAGTAGTTTGTTTTTCATTTTTAATTCACTGATTAAAGACTGAATTTTTCAATAAACGAACCTTTCTTATTTATAGACAACGGAACAGAAGCTCCATTACTCAATTTAATGTCACCAACCTTACCTTTTTGGTAGGATTCAACAAAATTAATATTAATTAAATGACTTTTATGTACTCTTAAAAAATCAAAATCTGATAAGGCCTCATCAAAAAATTTCAATGTCTTGCAAACAGTTTTTTTCTTTCCATCTTTTAGATAGAAATCGGTTAAATTATCATTGGCCTGACAATGAACGATGTCTTTGAGTTGAATTACATCAAATCCTTCCATCGTGGGTAAAACAATTTTTTTTAATTGTTTGTTTTCAATAGCTAAGTTTTCGAGTAAGATATTGGCTGTTTTGAATGATGATTGTTGAGATATTGATTTTTCAACTTTTTTTACAGCATCTATCAGCTCGTCAATGTCCACTGGCTTTAGTAGATAGGAACAGGAGCTTAAGTTTATGGCTTGAATTGCATAATTACTAAAGGCGGTTACAAAAATGGTTTCAAATGGNATNCTGTCGTATTGATCNAGCAAGTCAAAAGCGTTACCAAATGGCATNTCNATATCTAANAAAACNAGNTNCGGTTNNTGTTTTTTTATGATTTCCGCACCTGNTTTTATATTATCTGCTTCAGCNANAAGTTCAACTTNTGGACAATANTCNCTTAAATAGTTTCTTAACGTTAAACGACTTGCTGCNTCATCTTCNATAATTACNGCTTTCATAGTTTANTTTTTAAATCTGTTTTGNGGAACTANTAATTCAACNANAGTTCCGGTTCCATCTTTATNAAAATCNTTGATNGNTACATTAATTTTTAANNCNTGNAATTCATTTACNATTTGNATCCTTTCCTTTATATTTCTNAANGCAGTACTTCTGTTTTTCTTTTGGTTATTGGTTTTNAGTTCAGCACTTTTTTTTCTNCCAATTCCATTATCNGANATTGCAANATGAAGGTCNNTTTCNNGNTTAGTAAGNTTTAAATTTAAATTACCNGAATTTTCNTTGTANCNNAANCCATGCCAAATNGCGTTTTCAATGTANGGNTGNATNAGCATTGGNGGAATTTCAAAATCATCATTATCTAATGATTCNTCNNNGTNTATTTTNTANTCAAACTTGTCNTTAAATCTAAAATGNTCCAGTTCAAGATANATNCCTAAAATTTCCANNTCTTTTTGAATTGNAATNAAATCGTATTCTGAATTTTCCATAACCANTCTCATTAATCTTGAAAAACTNGTTAAGAATTTGTTTGCGGATCGTTGGTCGTTTTCGGAAATAAAACTGTTCACCGAATTAAGAGCATTGAAAATGAAATGAGGATTCATTTGCGACCTTAGGGTTCGGAGTGCTAATTTTTGATTGGCAATTCGTCTTTGTTTGGAAACTTTAAGAATGTAAAAAACTGCAAATGAGCCAATTATTATTAATATTAACAATAAGCCAATTGCCCATCGACTGGCTAACAAAAAATTTTCTTTTAGCGCATCCTCTTTAACCAGACTGTTGATCGCATTTTGCGAAATTTCTTTTTCTTTTCGAAGTAACTCAAGTTGTAAAAGATTTTCTACTCCTTTTCCGGAATTTATTGAATTTAATTTTTCCCTACGTTGTTCGATGGTATCTTCAAGGGTGGTGTAAAAATTTATAAATTCAAATGCTTTTTCTTTATTCTCAATTATCCTTGCTGTATTTCGAATAACTGTAATTTCACTTTTATCAATTAATGTGTAATTCGGATTTTGCATGAATTGATCAATTGAATATATTGCTTTTTCATAGTTTTTTAATGCGTAATAAGATTCAGCTAATCTCAAATACTCTAGAGAATTGACTTTTCTATTTCGACTATTTAAAGATTCATTTATTAGGGTTACGTCTTCTTTATACCGATTATTGGATTTCAATGTGTTTGAGAAAGATCTTTTAAGTTTGGACCTTTGTCTAAAATTATTTTTTTCGTTTGATTTTTCTGTAATTGAAATTGCTTTTTGATAAGCTTCAATCCCTTCTTCAATTTGGTTTGTGGAAATATAGCAAATGGCCATTTTATTTATTATTTCCACTTCCTCTTCTTTGCTTGTTTTTCTGAATTGAAGTGTTTTTAAGATATCAATGGCTTCGTNAAATTTTTGCANTGCAATTAGGTTTTCAACGAAAAGTAATTGTGTTTGTAAACTTGNTTTTTTACTTTTTGATTGTAGAACTGATTCCAGCAAGGAGTTTGATTTTTGATGCTCGCCCGTTTGAGAGTAAAGTTCTGCAAAAATTAAATTTATGTTTGGTATGTCTATTTTGTTCTTCCCACTTTGAGATAGTTTTAAATATTCCAGAGCCACCTCGGGTTGATTTATCGATTGATAAATTTTAGCTGATGCAAAATACGACCAACCTAAAGCTTCTTTAAGATCATTGTTGATGCATGATTTTGTTATAATTTCAATTTGTTTTAACTCGGTGGACGATAAGGAATCGATATTTAAAATTTCCCTTACCATATGAATGTGCTGGTTTGAAAGAATAACATTATTTCTTTTTCTTTCTGTTTTATTTTTTTTGATTTCACTTTGTGTTCCTCCGGCATAGTGAGNAATAGGAACTGCAATCAAAATGACAAGTAAAAGATACAGCTTATTAAGAGTTTTATTTTTTTGCATGATTGTGTAAACATCTTTAAAAAGATTTGTATTTCCAAATCACAAATTCCCTTAACACATAGATAGAATAGGATTTTTGGTTCTTTTAAGTTGCTTAACTAATTGGTTATATCGTTTAACTCAATCAAACAACTAATTCACTAAGTCTTCATTTTTATTCAACTTTTTTGGGAGCAATTTAGGGTCAGATATAAATATTAAAAATTATGAAAAATCAAATTTTACCATTAGTCGCCTCAGCTATTTTAACACTGTCATTACTTTCTTGTGAGGAATCGAGAAGTTTAAAAAAGAATGAAAATAAATCAGGACCTGATATAAGTTCTAAAAAAACAGAATCGACTCAGACAAAGAAAACAAAAATTAAGTTGGCAATCATATTGGACACCAGCAATAGTATGGACGGTTTAATAGATCAGGCTAAAAATCAACTGTGGAAGATTGTTACAGAGCTTGCTAAAACAAAAGACAAAAATGGTGAAGATCCAGATATAGATTTAGCACTATATCAGTATGGTAATGATAATCTTAGTATCAGAAATGGCTATGTTCAATTGGTTCAAAGTTTTACAGGGGAATTGGATGAAATTTCTGAAAAGTTATTTGCTTTAAAAACTAACGGAGGTGAAGAATATTGTGGTACAGTAATCAGTACATCTTTGACTGATCTGAACTGGAGTAATTCATCTGATGATTTACAAATGATATATATCGCAGGGAACGAGGGTTTTAACCAAGGGTCTTGTTATTATGAAAGGGCTTGTAAAATAGCTAAAAGCAAAAATGTGACTGTAAACACTATTTTTTGTGGTAATCGACATGAAGGAATTAATACTTTTTGGAAACATGGTGCAGATTTAACAAATGGTAATTTTGCTTGTATTAATTCAGATGCTAAATCTGTTCATTATGACTCTCCTTATGATGATCAAATATCCCTTCTGAATATAGAATTAAACAAAACATATGTTCCTTGCAGTGCTGCAGGTATTTCTAAAAAAGAAAAACAGCTTATGCAGGATTTAAATGCAGAGAAAATAGGTAAAGCAAATGCTTCCAGAAGATATTTATCAAAGGGAAGTAAAGTATATCGTAATAGTAGCTGGGATTTAGTTGATTACTCGAAAGGAAAGAAATTTGATATTGGTAAAGTTGATAGAAAACACCTTCCGGATTCCTTAAAGAATTTATCTGATACTGATTTACGAGTTAAAATCAATCAGCTTTCCTCTAATCGCACAAGGATTAAGCAGGAAATGGCAAAACTCAATAAAAAAAGAGAGGATTTTGTACTTAAGGAAAAACAGAAAGCTGCTAAGATTGGTGATGCTCAGTTGGAAAATGCAATAATTAAAGGGTTGAGAGAACAGGCTTCAAAGAAGAAAATCAGGTTTGAAGAAACCATTAATTAAGAGAGCTGTTTTCATCGCAAGTGATTCATTGATCGTTGATTAAAAAGTTTTGTCTTTTTCACGCAAAAAATAATTTCATGAAAAGTATCATAATAGCATTACTTATAGTGAGTCCTTCGGGATCATTAGTTGCAGGTAGTAATTATCAGGAAAAACTGGATTCTTCAATAAAAAAGTTGAGAAATTTGAGTTCAGATTCAATCATTTCTGAATCATTTTACTTTGTTATGACCGATTCTGTTTTTCCAGATTGGATGGGAACAAAATGGGATTTTAATGGAATATCAAATGTGCCGAGTAAGGGCATGATTGCTTGTGGATACTTTGTAAGTACAACCTTAAAGCATGTTGGTTTTAACTTAAATAGATATAGGTTAGCTCAGCAGGCGGCTTCTAAAGTTATAGATGTGCTATGTGGCGAAAACAAAATGAAATCGGTTTTAGAAGCAGATATCATTCAAAAATTAAAAGGTAGAGGAAACAATCGACTGTATGTTGTTGGGCTTGATTATCATGTTGGTTTTTTAGCGGTGGAAAACGACTCGGTATATTTTATTCACTCAGATTATTTTAACGGAAAGGTTGTTTGTGAAAAAGCATCTGAATCAATAAGCTTTTCAAGCACAAACGCATACGTTTACGGAGAGCTGACAAATAACCCATTATTATTTACCAGGTGGAAGAACGGAATAAAAATTTATTAATGAAAGCTAATATATTATTCATTGCCGGAGTTTTTTTGACTCAGTTATTTGCAAATGGTGAAACGGAAGTCCTGAATCAGCCGGAATATTCATCAAAACTGAAAGAAGCAAAAGAATTTATTAATAGAAATAAGATGGATTCAACAGTATGCTTTTTAATTGATATGAAAGTTCATTCGGGTAAAAAAAGGTTTGCGGTTCTGGATTTAAAAGGAGATTCTATTTTAAGGGAAATAATTGTTTGTCACGGAAGTGCAGGATCAAGAGGGTTAGAATCGAGTGGGCCTGAAAACCCTGTTTTTAGTAATATTCCAGGTAGCTATGCTTCATCTTTAGGGAAATATAGAATCGGCAAACGATCTTATAGTAATTGGGGAATTCATATTCATTATAAACTGCATGGATTGGATTCAACGAACAATAATGCTTTTAAAAGGATAATAGTTCTTCATAGTTTTATTGGTGTAAATCAATCCGAAGTTTATCCTGAGGCTGCACCATACAGTTTGGGGTGTCCAATGGTTAGTAATGAGGACATGACTTATTTGGACGAGCTTTTAAAAACAAAAAAAAATGTATTGATGTGGATTTATCATCAGGAATGAAAATTTAGGTATATGAGTTTTATTTAGTTTGTCAGGTTAGTTAGCGATGGAGGAAGAGTAAAATCTTCCTCTTTTGTTTTTAAAGCAATCACTAACAAGCTCAGAACAAATTTTTGGAAATCTATATTTAATGAGTATTTATTTCTTGAGTTTTATTTCTAATGGCCATCCTTTAAACTCTTGAAATGTAGAAGATGTATTAAAATGCAAAGGATAAGCATGAATAAATGCCTTATGCCCTTTTTTCTTAAATTCTACTATTCCAAAACCTGGTGATTTACGATTAATAGAATTGGGATTTGGTGCATTTGGATTTGGATTGGCAACGGCTCTTACGTTAATTTTGTTTCCGAATGCATCAGTATATTTTCCTAATGGATAATTATTATTTGAGCCATCATCATTTGGCCACCACATTCTAGGCCAGGTATTTGCAATTGCAGGGACAGAATAAAAAGTGTAATTTGTATTACTTGAGTCAAAAACATCTATTACAGCTCCCATATGTTGATCTCCTGAAATAAATAAAATAGATGAATCCTGAAGGGCTTCAAGAGCTTTATCTCTTCCTGTTTTAGGCCATCCATTCGTATCCATGTCTGGTGATACTTTTTGAGGTCCACTATCTTTTGTTGCAGGTCGATCTTTTAAGGGCGTGTAATCAATTTGAACTGTTGTTAAGCTGGCATATGCTGATTGAGTTAAAATTATCCTGAATTCTTTTTTCTTTTTTAATTGCCCAGACCACGTCTTTAAAAAATTTAATTGCTTTTTTCCTAATAGTGTGAATTCATCGTTATGATAATCTTCGGCAGTGATGTTTTTTTCGATTGCAAATCCATTGTAAACTTTAAACTTATTTTGTGATGGAGGAGATTTAAATTTTTTGTCTTCTAAAATAGCGAAGTTGAGATTTCCATATTTATAGTCGGTGTAATAGTTAATGATTCCATTATCTAATTTTTTTTGTTTTGGGTAAGGTAGGTGGCTTGTTTGGCAACGAGTAACCATATTTACAAAATCTTTACCCATAAAATACCCTCCATTATCCTGCTGCCAGGTGTCGTAGTTTTTTTTTCCGTAATAAGAAGGGATCTTTTCGATTGAGCTTGTCTTAGCAGGAGCACCACTATTTCCCCAAATGTTTCCTTGAAAAACATCGTGATCATCCGTCATAATAATAGTGGGTTGATCTTGTGTAAGATCTCTGAAAGCATAACACCAAATGCTCCATTTGTATAAATAGTCGAGCCTGCAGAAAGGTTCTTTGTAAATGGCCATTTCTGGTCGACTTTCATAGATTTGATCTCCTAAAAAAGCAACTACATCTGGCTTTTGAATTTCATAACCTTCTTTTATTTTTCTATAGGGATAAAACACATTTTTGTATTCAATACCCCCAGAATGGAAAAAAGTGAAACCATTACAATTTAGAGCCATTAACTTTGGTCGCTTGTTTTGAGGCTTGGAATGTACTGTACCCCAAAACACTTTTCGATGTGGATTTTCTGATAATGGTACAGATGATCTAACAACATATTTTTTTGATTTAAAGTTTTTTGGAAGAGGGATTCGGAATCTTAATTGATAGCATGATGAATCAAACTGACCAACGTATTTTATTTCATCAGAGCCTTCAATAAAACCGAAGGTAATTTCATCTTTTCTTTTTGGGACAAATGGCATTAATTGAGCCGTGAAGAACAAAGAGTCACGTGTATTGGTATAAAACGTTGATAGAATGGGGCCAATTCTACTCGTTTCATTATTAATAAATGATTGTTTTATTCCTTCAATATGAATATCATCAAATGAGGCATTTGTTGTATAGGGTGTTTTAGAATTATAGAATAATGCAATATTTCCAATAGGTATATCATAATTTATTGGAAGTTTAATTTCTTGATTTTCAGAACCATAAATTTTGAGGGTTGTAGCGGAGTTTGTATTGTATTCAATTTCAATAATAATTCCTTCAGTAAAAAGTTCTTTTTTTAGTGTTTCGTTAATTTTTACTTCAAATAAAACAGAATCAATTTGATAATTTATCAGTTGTAATTTCCCATCTGCTTTTATTCCAAATAAATGACATTTTCCCGGTGAAAGTGTGTTAAAAATAAAATTGTTTGTCTTTGAAGTTAAAGAGGTATCCCCGGCACCAATTAAGAATCCATAAATAGCTATTGAATCATTACGAACCTTATCGTAAAGTTTAATTTTCGAAGATAAAGATAGTTTGCCTTTGGAATTTATAATAGAGTGGGAGGTTATATGGGCAGTTCTTCTTTTTGAAAAAAATGGGAAGGCTTTAGCTTTATTGTTTTCAACTTTCCAATCCAGAAACGAATTACACCAAAAATTATATCCAAGCCATGGTTGATTGTCAATTGAATCCCAATCGTAATGCAAAGACAAGTATTTACTTTCCCCTCGAAATTTAAGAGGGTAAGAAAACAAAGGCTGTGTCTTAAAAAAGAAAACACAGCCTAGTAATATTATTAAAAGCGAATGTCGCATTACACAATGCTTGCTGATAACCCAGTGTAGTTATATGGAGAAATTGATTTCAATTCCTTCTTAATATCATCTGATACATTTAACGTTTCAATAAAATTAGCAATTGAAGTTTCGGTAATTGCATCATTCGTTCTTGTTAAAGCTTTTAATGCCTCATATGGTTTTGGATATCCTTCTCTTCTTAAAATAGTTTGGATCGCTTCCGCAACAACCGCCCAGTTGGCGTCTAAATCTTCCTTAAGTTTAGCCTCGTTTAATAATAATTTACCTAATCCTTTAAGAGTTGAAGCTAAACCAATTAAAGAGTGACCAATGGGTACGCCAATGTTTCTTAAAACTGTTGAGTCAGTTAAATCTCTTTGTAATCTTGAAATAGGAAGTTTGCCAGATAAATGCTCATAAATTCCATTGGCAATACCTAAGTTTCCTTCAGAATTTTCAAAATCAATAGGATTTACTTTATGTGGCATAGCCGAAGAACCAACTTCACCTTCTTTTAATTGTTGTTTAAAGTAATCCATTGATATGTATGTCCAAATATCTCTATCCAAATCAATCAGAATAGTATTTATTCTTTTCATCCCATCAAATAGAGCAGCTATGTTGTCATAATGTTCAATTTGAGTTGTAGTTTGAGATCTGTTTAGCCCGAGTACACTATTCACAAAATGATTCGCAAACTCAATCCAATTTCGCCCTGGAAATGCAACCTTATGTGCATTAAAGTTACCCGTTGCGCCACCAAATTTAGCCGAATAAGGAATAGATTTTAATTGTTTTAATTGAACTTCCAATCGTTCAACAAATACATAAAATTCTTTACCTAAAGTTGTTGGAGAAGCAGGCTGCCCATGTGTCCTTGCCAGAAGAGGTATTTCAATCCATTTTTTTGACAAGGTTTTTAACTCAGAAATCACCTCATTAATTATAGGGTAATAAACCTCATTTAAAGCATCTTTTAAAGATAAAGGAACAGATGTATTGTTAATGTCTTGAGAGGTTAAACCAAAGTGAATAAACTCCAGGCTATCTGATAAACCAAGAGCTGTTAGTTTTTCCTTAATAAAATATTCTACTGCTTTTACATCATGGTTGGTTGTCTTTTCAATTTCTTTAATTGCCAATGCATCCGTTTCAGAGAAGTTTTCATAAATTGAACGAAGTTGAGGGAAAAGTTGACTTTTAACTTCAGATAGTTGAGGTAGAGGAATTTCACATAAGCATATGAAATATTCAATTTCAACTTTTACGCGGTACCTAATTAAAGCGGCTTCTGAAAAGTATTTTGCTAAATCTTTGGTTAGTCTTCTATATCTACCGTCTATGGGAGAAATTGCTGTCAAATTATTTAATTCCATGTGCAAAAATTAGTGGACAAATATAGTTAATTCAATCGGATTTTGTTGAGGTGTTCAAATGAAATCTAAATTTAGATCAGGCATCTAATTCAAATGATTTTTCGCAAATGATTTTTCCATTAATAAAAACTGCAATCTTGTGTTCCCCACTGTACAGTTTTCGAGTTGATATAAGTTTAAAAGAATGAGTTTTTTCAATAAGAACTGATTCACCTTTTTTTATCTTCTTAACACATATTTTAAAGGTTTTGGGAGCTCTTTTGTTGTTGAATTTCATGAAAAAACAAATATAATCAATAAGAAGATTTTCTGTAATCGGACCTGTGTTAGTAATGGTAAATGAGAATTTAAGCGAATCACCAATTTTTATTTTTTTATGGCTTAATAAAAAATTTGAAATTTTTATTTTCGGTGATAATGAGTAACCTTCAATTTTCAGGGCATCCGGAGTTCCTTTTTTAAGCTCATTTCTGAGGGCGTGTTTTACAATCCAGTTTGTATTAGGCTTGTTTTCTTTTTTCCATTGCCTAAGAATTTTTAAAGCAATTTTAGGGTTGTCTTTTGCAATATCATTCATGTGGTTTGCTACTGATTTTTGCACATATTTTGAATCATCGTTTTTTAGGATTTGTAGTAATTCAATACCGGAATATGGTTTTTTTTTGAATGCTTTTATTTCCTTAGCCCAGGGAAGTCTTGGTCGGCAACCTTCTGAGGCTAGTCTTCTAACATTAGGGTTTTTATTTGTTGCCCATATTGTTAATTGATTAATGCTTTCTTCTTCAAAGTTTTCAATGAAAGGCCGAATAGCAAATTCACATGTAAAGTGTTTTGTAATATCCTCTATTAAGGCAAAGGATACTTCCAGATATTCTTTTTTACAGCCATTCTTTGCTATAAAATCACTTAGTGGCATCCAGATAAATTGATTCCAGTTATTATCTGTTTTATAATCTTCAGGGAGAGATTTTTTAATTATTTTCGCACTTTCATAAAAATCTTTTGGCATGTATTTATTCAGAGCATTTGTTATTATATTCAAGCGTTCACTAAATGAAATGTAATCGTGAAAGGAACCAATGTAAACTTTAAAATCATCAAATTTAAACTGGGGGTAATGCTTTAAGATGATCAGACCTAATCGGGCAACTAGTTTGTGGTTGAAAATATGTCTTTTCAGGTGAACCGCAGGCACTATTTCTTAATAATCTTGTGAGAGACTTTAGTAAGACCATTGGAAATAGTTATGAAGTATATTCCTCTCGAATCTATACTTTCCGTTTCGATGTGATTTATACCTTCTGCTAATTTTCCATTTTTAATTTCTCTACCCGTAACATCTGTGATGGTGAAAAGTAAATTTTGTTTATTAGTGTTAATATTCAAAACGTTATTAACCGGATTAGGGTAGATATTAACTTTCCCAAGTTCCTTTTCAAGGTCTTTTTTACCTACTAAATTTGAATACAAAACATTTAGTAAAGAGTATTCATCATTTCTATCACCCCATATCTCCCATACAAAAACCCCTGAACCACCTCGCTTATTGATTTCATCAATCTTTGCCTCTAAAACAGGTTTTGAATTGTAGTTTCTGTTGTTGAGACTTCCGTCTTCATCATTAAAATAGGCTGAGGGATCTGATTTTGAAAAGTCTTTATAATAACCATTCCATTGCCCATTGTTTTTACTGTAAAAAGGAATGGCTAAAATAATTTTTTTGGGCTCTAAGTTTTTTGAGTCTAACCAAAAGTCCATGGCGCTGATTGCGAAGGACAGCGAGCTATGATGGTCACCTCCGTTATCAAAAGCCATAATGTAAACAAAATCAACATAGCTAAGTGAGGTACTGTTGTATGCAGAACTATAATATCCACTTGCACTAACAGCAATGCTCAGTTCAAGTGTTTTTCCCAATTCTGATTCGAGATTTATTAATCCTAATTTTAAATCGTACAGAATTTGATTTAGGTTGTAAGTATCACCGGATGATGGGTATTCCCAATCAAAATTTAATCCGTCCAAGTCATAATCTTTAACCATTTTTATCATTGCATCGACGAACTTTTTTCTAGTGGCAGCGTTACTTGTCATTTGTCGCATTGGGTCAGGAGAAATCAATGAACCATCAGTGTTGTGGGTTGCGGAATATCCACCAATAGAAATATGAACTTTTCGACCTTTAGCATGAGCTTGATTAACCATTTCTTCTAATTGTGATTCAAACTCAGGTTCATATGTATAGCTTCCATCAGATTTTGGTATAACAAAAGCCAATACAACATCTGTTAATTTATCATAGTTAATACCTGTTGATACATAATTGGGGTTTTCCCAATGATGCCAATCCCCCAGGAAACCAATGACTTTTTGAGATTTCAGGCTGGATGAAATTAGTGTAAAACATAATAGTATGATTATATAAATAGTGTTTTTCATTTGTTCAGTAAACATGTGACGTAAATATACATATTAAGATGCCTCGGCTCAAAGTAAAATTTTAAGAGCCAAATTAATCTAAACTAAAATAGGAAGCTGTTTTTTGATCAGATAAATTCCAGGACAACCAGGTCCTCTTTTTTTGTTTTGTTTTAAAATTTTCAATTCTCTGGTCCAGTTTTTCCGTAAGGCTCATGCTTTTTACCCAGGGAAAATTAAGACTATAGCTTTTATATGAATAATTTTTTTGTTTCAATTTATCTCTATGTTGATCAAGTACAGGAAGTGTTTTATCAGATAAAGAAAGTTCAAATAAGTAGTCAATGTTTTTAATATGGGCATTGGATAAATTGTGCCGGGCAATAATCATGTCCCAATTAAACGATGAAGTAATCAATAAAATAACGAAAATTGATACACCATTCGCTTTAAACAAAAAAGAAATGGTTTTTTTATTTTTTACTTTATATCCGAGGGTTATTAGTCCTGAAATTGTTGCAAGAACAAAAATTAAAACACCTATTCTTTTGTATGCAAGCCCATGATGTTCTATGTAGTGGTATACTCTTACAATAACAGAAGTTGCTAAAATCATATTTTGTGCAATCCAGATATAGGTTATGATTTTAAGAGGGGAACTTTTTTTGTAAAAATTCAGGTTTCGCCTAAAAATATAAAGCACAATTGATGCGGAAAGAATAATACTGAAAATTAACATCCAGGTACCCTTATGCAATTCAGCTGAATAGTTACTGTTCATAGTGTTTTCTTGAACGAAGAATACATTTATGTCAATAAGATTTACAAAAAGTAGTAAAACATTTAGTAAAATCAATGTTAAGATAGCACTGTTTTTTTCTGTTTTTAGTGCTGTCATTGAATTGCTCCTGGAATTTATAACTTTCTTTTTTCTTGTTTTTCTTCTTTCTAAATTAGCTTTATAGTTTTTTGCCTGATCATCAAATAAGCCTGGTGAACGATAGTAAAAAACACCAATCCCTAAAAGTAATCCCAAACCAATAAATATAAATCTGCCGAATGGGTAATGCTTAAATATGTTGGCTAAATAATCACCTAAATTGTCAAATACGTAATTTAGTTTGTCAGCAAAAACAGGGTTGGCCATACTGTAAATAATCATAAATACTATGGTTATGGATACAGGAATTAAAGATAATTTAATGTATTTCCATGATTTTCCTGAAACTCCAGTTTTAGATGACTTGAAAAATGATGTTTTCCGAAAAGGCGATGTAATGACGCCTAAAAATCCGCTGGGTATCAAATGATAAATGGTTTTTATTTCTTTTTCCATCAAAGAAGCGACGTATAAAAATACTGAACAGAAAAGCATGAATTTACTGAAAAAGGAATTGTGAAACAGTACGCCAAAACCAGAGATTCCAATTCCAATTACGGCTAACATGGTTTGAGTTTTAAACCGTGTTTCAGGATTTAAAAAATATAGTATTGAACCAAATAAAGTTGTGAATAGTACTAAATTCAGACCAAACTTTTCGTGCCAGAAAAAGAAATTAAAGACAATGGTGAAAAAAATTACTAAAATTCCTTTTGGAGAACTTTTCATGATACAAAATTTAATTGTTCTTAATACACTGCCAAGTTAAGCAGGTTTAATTTTTTCAACTATTAAGAAATGCTTTTTTGTGTTAACGATTGTTAATCGTATTTTTACAGTTAAAATGCCTTGATGGTGAAATTGGTAGACACGCAGGCTTGAGGGGCTTGTGCTTAACGGCGTGCTGGTTCGAGTCCAGTTCAGGGCACTGGCGAATTCGATGGAATTCGCTTTTTTTGTGCCCTTAATTGGGCGAGAACAATTGGTTTGAACTGAGCGGAACGAGATTACGAATACCGGTGAAAGAAAGAAAAAATGAGTAGTCTGGTTAAGAGCACTGGCGAATTTTAAAGAATCGATATTTAGCATATAAAATTCAATAATAATGGTCTTTTCAACTATTAATTAGTTACTTTGTACATGCCTTTTTTACAACGTATTCTATATCCAAACGTCAAAGTGAGTGATTCCAAACTGGAGAAGGCACTTCTCAATAAAACTATTCTCATTTCAGGAGCTTCATTTGGAATAGGCAGATTACTGGCTGAAAAATCAGCTTTTCCAAATACCAACGTTTTAATACTCGGAAGAACTGAGGAACAATTGAAAGAGGTTTGTACCATTATTAATCAAAAAGGAGGAAATGCTCAATATTTTGTGGGTGATTTAAGAGAAAAAAAAACTACAAAAGAGTTTTTGGATTTAATTAAAAATCAAAACATTTCCGTGGATGTCTTTGTAAACAATGCCGGGAAATCAATAAGGCGATCCGTTTATGACTCTATCGATCGATTTCATGATTTTACACGGACAATGGATTTAAATTATTATGCTCCTGTGGAGTTGATATTATCTCTTTTACCTTGTTTAAGTAAGAAGAAAGGACAAATTATAAATATATCTTCTATTATTGTTTTATTTCCCTCTATACCTTTATGGTCAGCTTATCAAGCTTCCAAAGGAGCTTTTCACATATGGTTTAAATCAATAAAACCAGAGCTTAATTTAAGAGGTGTTGCCGCGAATAATATTTATTTACCCCTTGTCAAAACAAGAATGATTGCCCCGACTCAAAAATTTGATAAACTGCCGGCTATGAACCCTGAGCAAGCTATGCAGATTATTACTAATTCAATTGTAAAACGCAATTACAACTATAAACCTTGGTGGACAATGGTAGTGAAGCCCCTTATCTTTATTTTTAAAAGGCCCTTTTATAAAGCAACCATAATGAATTCCAAATAAGGTCACATATTTTTATGGATTATTTCTTACAGTCATGATCCCATTTGTGGGCACCTGGCATAAGAATTACAGACAAATCCTTGAAATCTTGCAGATTTCCATGGTTATTTTCAGCTTATTCAAACGCTCAAATAAATTTGGCGTGTGAATAAACAAAAAATCCCCAGGCTACGCCCAAGGATTCATTTGTAATTCTTATGCGGTGAAAGAGGGATTCGAACCCCCGGTAGGTCTCCCTACGCCAGTTTTCAAGACTGGTACATTCGGCCACTCTGTCATTTCACCGAGGCAAAGATAAGGCTTTTTAAAATTTTCCAACAAGTATTTTTAAAATTAATTCTGAGTTAATAAGTCTTACAGGATTTCCATTATTGTTCCACTACCAATTGTATTTTCTCCTTCAAAAAGATCAAAGCTTGCTCCTTTATGAATAAAAATACAGGGTTCTCCTTTAATTTTAAGTTCGAGTTTAAGTTGTTCTCCTGGAAAAATAATTTTTGAATCTTCAATATTAAACTCGGTAAAATATTCTTTGGTAGAGGTTTTAAAAACTAATTTAGGACTTAGACCCTGTCCAAAAGGAACATTTTTCCCTCCCTCATCTGAATTTAAAAAATTTATCTGTGCAGCTATTTCAATAAACAAAATACTAACTTCTAAGTTTGTCTAACAACTCACTTAATTTAATGGCTTCTTGTTCACTTAAATTATAGCTTGTGTATAAATTATTAATTTCTTTACCAATATTTTCAATGATTTCAGTACCCGACTTGGTAATTGTTATTTTCATTTTTCGTCGGTTATCCTTGCAAAGATTTCTCTCAACGTAACCCAGATTCACCAATTTGTCAACAAGTCTTGTCAGGTCACGCCCCTTATCAAGCATAACCTCTTTTATATAGCCTGGAGAAACCGAATCAGGATAGCTACCATTTACTATCCTTAAAATATTATAGTGTTGGCTTAAAATATTATACTTTTTATATATCGGTAAACTTACATCTCTTAGCCAATTGCTTGTGTATATGATGTTCACGGCCGCCATTAGCTGATTGCTTTCGAATTTTGATTTAATTTCTTCTTTAAACCCCATTTAACAAAAATTGTTGATACAAATTTAGCTTTTCAACTGTACAAAACGATTAATAAGTTAAATTTAATCTAATTCTTTCATAAGTATTTTATATAACAGGCACATTGACTTTATGTCTTCAATTGCAACTTTTTCATGAGGTGTATGTACGTTATCCTCTGCAGCTCCAATAAAACACCAATCAAATGGTAATGAACTTTTATGAAGAATGTTGCCATCACTTCCCCCTGAATCTTCAACTTCAAGTTGATATGGTATATCTGATTTGTTGGCAATTTTAATTATTTTATTTAGAAATTTCCTTCTTGGAATCCCCGAGTCTCTCATTGAAATAGCAACACCATTACCAGGTTGGATTCCAGAGGTAACCCAGGTAATATCAGAAATCAATGCGTTTTTAACCTTAAAATTTTCGTAGATATATTTTCCCAGGAATTGTGTGCTCCCTCCTCCGTGTTCTTCATAACAACTAAAGCATATAATACCATTTTCGAGTGTTTCAGCAATTTTCAGAGCATTAAAAACTCCAAGCCGGTTATCCAAAAAACAAGATTCAATATATCCGTTATCTTCCTTAAAATTACACTTGAATGTTAATGTTGTTCCTCGTTCAATTTCCCGATGATAGGTATATGAAATTTCTCCATCTTCATCCACAAATAATTCACATTCAATTTTTCCTTGAGAATCTTCACCAAAAAGTTTGTATCCAGATTCAAATTGCGGTCCTCCAATTTTAAGAAGTTTTGATCCGTATCCAACAGTAAAACCAACAGAATCCATGTGTGCAAAAATAGCTGTTTTCGGTTCTCCGAAAACAAGAATTATAGCATCCTGTAAATCTCCTCCAAATATAATCTGTGGTGTTGTTTTCCAATATTTATTTTCTTTTTTTATGAAGTCTAACAGGAATTCTGTCATTAAATATTCACTACCAGAGGGAGCATGAATATTGCACATTTTGTTTAAAACTGAAAAATCCATCGGATTAAAATTCTTAAAATATATTATTTGTAATAAAGAGGGATAAAATTAAATTAATATTGTTGTTTTATTTTATTTTTTGGGTAAGTTTTTACTTTTCAAGTTGAATTGAAGCAAATAAGCAAAATTAGTTTTTAAAATATCTGTAAAACGATTTTGTACATTTGCAAAATGCGATGGTTTGTTTTTGTTCTTGTTCTGATTCTGACAAATTGCAGTATTGATGAGCTGCCTTCTTGCGAAGGAATTGGTTTTGAAGGTCAAATTTGCAAGGAATATCAATACGTTTTTGGAAGGTATAATGGTGTAAATGAATATGAATATGATTTAAATACCGGTTTTATTTCCAGAATTATTACAAAGAGAAAAAACGGGAGTATTGAGGGGGTCGCTAGTTACAGCTATGACGATGAAGGGAGATTATTGTCTATTGTTTTCAAAGATTCAAAAAGCCAATTGCTTAAGGAAAAGAAAATTTACTACAATGATGCAGGTGATATAGAAGCCGAAGTTATTTTAGGAAAAACAAAAACCGAACACAATTACCACTATGTTGGAGATGCTTTAATCACGGAAATTTTTTCTGTAAATGGACAAATAAAATGGTCGGATTCTCTTGAATATTTTTCCGGAACAAATGAGATATACAGGAAATTGAGATTTATTGATAAGACTCTTTATCAAATTACATATTATGAAGTTTTTACGAATAATGTTATTGAGGAAAGAGTTACAAATTATAATGGCATAACTCAGACAAAGAAAGTGACTTATTACAATGAAAACCAAGAAATAATAGAAGAATTAACCTATTCAAAAGAGAATGTTTTACTTAATAAAGTCGCTTTCATTTATTTTGATGGTGAGTTAGATAAAATTGAAAAATATAATGAGTCCGGAGAGAAATATGAAGAGTTAAATTACCAAAGATATTAGATGAAAATTAAAGTTTTAGGAACAGGAAATGCTTTTAATCAGGGGGCTCGACTTAATTCAGCTTTTTTGATTGGAATGAAGAATGTTAATGTTTTAATTGATTGTGGTTTTACGGTTCCATTAGCATTACAAAAAGAATGTATTCAATTTTCATCTATAGATTACATTTTGATTACGCATTATCATGGAGATCATTATGCTGGTTTGGCTTCTTTACTTTTGGGGTTAAAATATGTTTCGCCTCAATATAAAAAATTAACTATTATTGGTCCTGGAGATATTCAAGAAAAGGTGATTAGATTGTTTGAGGTTTTATATCCTGGAACTGAGAATTTAATTAATGATTTAAATCTTGAATTTAAGGCAGTTAATCATTTAGGTGAAAAATTAATGACAAAACATTTTAATTTAGAAATTCACCCAATGCAACACTCGGATTTAGCATTGCCAGTTGGTTATATCCTTGAAAAAAATAGGTTTAAAATTGGTTTTTCAGGTGACACCTCCTGGCACGATGGATTAAGTTCTTTTATTGAATCTTGTGATAAATTAATTTTAGAATGTAATTTTGTTCATAGAGTAGGTGAGGGGCATATAAGTATTGAGGAGTTGGAATTAAGTGCATTAATTCAGGATAAAAAGAAACATATCTATTTAACCCATTTGCATAATGAGTCAGCAAATAAAGCCAACGAACTTGGTTATAATTTTCTCAGTGATGGTGAAGAGTTAAGTTTCAAAGTTTAGTGGTTAATTTTCCAAATCCTTGAATACATCTTTTGATAATTCCCAAAATTCATGGAGAGCAATTAAGTTTTTTTCAAAAAATCTGTAAATATCTCCCCATTCGGACTCCTGATTTATTGATGGTCCATTTATTTCGGTATAAATTCTTGTAATATAAATACCTGAGTCAATACGGTACTTTTTCACCCAATTTAATTTATCCATTTTGATGCTCAGTAGTTTTTTAAACTCTTCAAATTGTTCGAAAAACACTTCTCTAACACCTTCATCTTTATTAGTGATATCTATGCAAACACGGGAATATTTTCCGGAGGATTCTATTTTGAATTTAATTGAATTTATTCCAGTTCTGTAATTCACCCAACGAATTTTTTCACCATATTGGGGAATGTGCTTTTTCATATAAATTCCAAAATTGGTAAAAAAGTCTATTCTTCTTCTTTTTGTCTCCTCTTTACTCCACATATTCTGGCAAAAATAGATAATATAAATCGTCTAGTTGATTTAAACATTTGGTAACAAAGAAATGCTTATTTTTACAGGTAAATCAAAACATAGATTAAAATGAGTGAAACTGCTGTAAAAATTGGACCAGGTGTTGTTACCGGAGATGGTGTTCAGGAAGTATTCAAAGTGGCAAAAGAAAATCAATTTGCTTTACCGGGTGTAAATGTCATATCGTCAAATAGTATTAATGGAGTATTGGAAACAGCTGCAAAAGTTGACTCTCCTGTTATTGTTCAGTTTTCCAATGGAGGTGCTCAATTTGTAGCGGGAAAAGGTTTAGGAAATGACGGGCAAAAAGGTGCTATAGCGGGAGCAATTTCCGGTGCTGAGCATGTTTGGAATATGTCTGAAAAATATGGTGCTACAGCCCTTTTACATACTGATCACTGTGCTAAAAAATTGTTGCCATGGATTGATGGCTTGTTAGATGCTGGTGAAGCATTCTATGCAGCCCATGGTGTGCCTCTGTTTTCATCGCATATGATTGATCTTTCTGAAGAATCTCTAGAAGAAAATATGGATATCTGTAAAAGATATTTAGAAAGAATGAGTAAAATAGGGATGACTTTAGAGATTGAATTAGGAATTACCGGTGGTGAAGAAGATGGGGTGGACAATTCAGATGTTGATGAGTCTAAATTGTATACTCAACCTGAGGAGGTTGCGTATGCCTGGGATGAGTTAAATAAAGTTTCTGATAAATTTACTGTTGCTGCTGCATTTGGAAATGTTCATGGAGTCTATAAGCCAGGAAACGTTAAACTAACACCAAAAATATTAGATAATTCTCAAAAGTTTTTAGAAAAAAGAGATGGATTAGCAGATAAACCAGTGTCATTTGTTTTTCATGGAGGATCAGGATCAACTGTTGAAGAAATAAGAGAAGCCATAGGGTATGGATCAATAAAAATGAATATTGATACGGATCTGCAATGGGCTTTTTGGGATGGCATTAAGGATTATTATGTTGCTAATGAAGCTTATTTGCAAAGGCAAATTGGAAACCCAGACGGAGCAGACTCTCCTAATAAAAAATATTATGATCCAAGAGTTTGGTTGAGAAAAGCAGAAGTTTCTTTTGTTGAAAGATTAGAAAAAGCTTTTCAAGATTTAAACAACATAGGGACAATGAAATATTTTAAATAATAAATATTTCATACCATATTAATTCAAGTCCTGCTGAAAATCAGCAGGACTTTTTTTATGAAAATTTGAGTATAATATTGTGTTTTTGATGTCTTTTAAAACATCAAATCAGATGAGATTTTTTATTATTCTGAGTTTATGAGAATAACTGTTTGTTTCATTATTAAAAATTCCTTGATGATCCAGAGTATCTATTCTTACTTTACCTGATGCATGTATTATTTTGTTTTTACCAACCAGAATTCCAACATGATTTATTCTACCTTCTTCATTATCAAAAAATGCTATATCGCCGGCTTCAGCTTCTTCTAAAAATGAATACCCCTCTCCAAGTTTAGCTTGCTGATAAGCATCTCTCGGAATTACGATGTTATTTATTTTGTATACTATTTGTGTTAAGCCACTACAATCTATTCCAAAAGGAGATTTTCCGCCCCATAGGTAAGGAGCATTTAAATACATTAAAGCATCCTCTACAATCTTATCTTTTGAGCCGATTTTATCAGGTATTGATACATTACCATCAAAAACAACTTTTTTATTATTAAGTGTAAATTCCCCATCTCGATAATTGGATAAGCAGCTTCCTTGCACAATAGGAAAGATTTTTTTTTTGTAAGAAACTAAATGAACCAAGTCTGTAACACAATGATAGGGGGATTTTGATATTTCCAAAAATTCATTTTTATCAATTGGCAAGTATTGCTTTTTACAAATCCAGCATTCATAGTTATCAAACTCAATATTTATATGAATGAACTTGCCAGACTCTTCTATAATTGAAAATATATCACCAAATAAAAGTTGGGTAACCATTTCGCTCTTATCAGATGGCTCTGCTCTTCCTGGAACTACACTAAGCTCAATTATTCCGTAT
Organism: Flavobacteriales bacterium; assembly: GCA_002720635.1. Lineage (GTDB taxonomy): Bacteria > Bacteroidota > Bacteroidia > Flavobacteriales_C. Next base: position 49,333 of record PBJD01000036.1, read on the forward strand.
TTCACCTTTCAAAAAGTTTATATATAAAAGTTGATATTAAAAAAGCCCAAGTAAAATCCTCGGGCTTTTTTTAATTATTTGCTATTTCTTTGATCATCACAATCCCAGCCTTTATCCTCTGGCCATCTTTCACACTCACATTCAAAAGTACTATCATCAATTTCAGTATCATAAATAGCCTTATCTACAGTTACTGAGAATACTTTTGCACTTGTTTTGTGAAAAAGCTCTATTTTTTTTATTTCATGCGTTGCTGCATTAATGAATAAAGTTATTCTTCTGTAGGGCTGCATATTATCAGCGTTTGGATATAAATCTATCATATCCAAGGTTACTTCATTTTCTTTTTTTTGTCCCATATGACGATACTTATAACCTTTCTCGTATATAGTAAACATTTCTTGTGGAGAAAATTCATCAGGATCATTAAAGTTTGCAGAACTAATACTTACTTCTTTATCTTCAGTTATAACTTCTGCAATACTCTTGCCATCACTTATTTTGGTTGTTCCAAAAATGGTGTACCAATACTTATTATTTTTTATTTTTAAATCTCCTTTTTGAACTTCTTCCATATCCCCGTTTTTTACATTGAATGTGAAATTAAGTGCAATTGTTTTTCTTGATTTCGTAGTGGTTGTTACAGCATTTAAAATATTAGTAGCTTGCTGGTCTTGCTGAGGTGCAGCTTTAACTGATGTGAAAGTAGACAATACCTCTTTATCATTAAATGCAGTGGATACTGGGACTTTTTCATTTGTTAATGATGCTGCAAAAAGTACGGCAAATAAGCTTTTCATATTGTATTTATTTTAGTTTTTACTTTAATTTTTAGACATCTCAACACTATGTGTAAATTTAGTCAATTTGTTTGATAGCTATGTCTATCAATTTTTGTTCCAAAGTTATTTCATCAGGTATTAATACCTGCCTTGCTTTACTTCCTTCAAATGGACCAATAATTCCAGCCGCCTCTAACTGATCAACAATTCTGCCCGCTCTATTATATCCTAATTTAAGTTTTCTCTGGAGTAGAGAAGCTGAACCTTGTTGATGCAAAACAATTATTCTTGCCGCCTCTTCGAATTTATCGTCACGATCATCCATGTCAATTTCACCAGAACCACCACCTTCTCCGTTTGGATCATTGTATTCAGGGAGAAGATGAGCATCTGGATAACCTCTCTGTTCACCAATAAATTCGCATATTTTCTCTACTTCTGGAGTATCAACAAAGGCGCATTGAATTCGAATCAGATCATTTCCTGTACTTAGCAGCATATCTCCTCTTCCAATTAGTTGATCAGCACCACCGGCATCCAGAATGGTTCTGGAGTCAATTTTAGAGGTTACTCTGAAAGCTATTCTTGCAGGGAAATTAGCTTTTATTGTACCGGTAATAATATTTACAGAAGGACGTTGAGTTGCTACTATCAAGTGGATTCCAATTGCTCTGGCAAGTTGTGCCAGTCTTGCAATAGGAGTTTCAATTTCCTTACCAGCTGTCATGATTAAATCTGCGAATTCGTCAATAACCAAAACAATGTAGGGAAGGAATTTATGACCTTTCTCTGGATTTAATTTTCTTTGTTTGAACTTAAAATTGTATTCCTTTATATTTCTGCAGTGTGCATTTTTCAGAAGTTCATACCTTTCATCCATTTCGACACACAAAGAGTTAACTGTATTGACTACTTTTTGTGTATCGGTAATTATAGCATCCTCTTCATCAGGAAGTTTTGCAAGAAAATGACGATACACTTTGTTAAACAGAGTTAATTCAACTTTTTTAGGATCAACCAGGATAAGCTTTAATTCTGATGGATGCTTTCTGTATAATAGACTAACTAAAATGGCGTTTAAACCAACTGATTTACCTTGACCGGTAGCTCCGGCCATCAAAAGGTGAGGCATCTTTGTTAAGTCAACCGTGAAAGTTTCATTGGTTATTGTTTTACCCAGCGCAAGCGGTAATTCCATTTTTGCTTCCTGAAAAGCTTTTGAGGATATAGCGGTATGCATAGATACAATATCCGGATTGGGGTTAGGTACTTCAATACCAATTGTGCCTTTTCCAGGTATCGGAGCTATTATTCGTATTCCAAGAGCTGCCAGGGAAAGAGCGATATCATCTTCCAGGTTTTTTATTTTAGAGATTCTAACACCTGGTGCCGGAACAATTTCATATAAAGTAATTGTCGGCCCAATTGTGGCTTTAATGGAGTCAATCTCAATTTTATAGTTTTTTAAAGTATTTACAATATTGTTTTTGTTTTCTTCCAGAATTGCGGGATCAACAGTTTGTTTTATACCGGAGTCATATTTGTTCAGTAAATCAATTTTAGGAAATTGGTATTCACTTAAATCAAGTGTAGGGTCGTATTCACCAAATTCTTTTACCTTTTCATTAATTTCCGCTTCTGTTAAAAGTTCTTCCTGGTTGTTTGATTCTTCAATTTCAAAACTTAATTCTTCTTTATTTATTGAAGAATCTTCAGAGTTTATGTCCAATTCAATGGATTCTTCTTTCAATTGAATACTGTTTGTTTCAGAAATTGTGTTTTCGGAATTTTCAAATGTAGCTATTTCATCCGGAATTTTTTGTTCTGTGTTTACTTTTGACTCATGTTGTTCGTCAAATTGATCCTGAGTATCAAATGTTTTTTCATCATTTGATAAAATAGTTTTAAATGTATTTTCTCGGAGTGTTATATTTTCTTCCCGGTTAGCCCCGCTTTTGTGGTTAAATTTTTCTTTAAAGTCAAATAAACTTATTAGAAGATTTTCAATTTTATAATTAAAGGAGAACCGGGAAATTATTAGGCCAAAAAACAAAAGAATAAAGATTACACCCCAGGTTCCTGAAATGTGGTTTAGCCATATGTTTATTTGTACACCTATAGAACCTCCATAATTGAAATGGCTGGATTTAAATATAAACGCCATTAACGTAGGACCCCATATCATAAGTGGTATAATTTTCCAAAAGGTTTTTTTTACAGAGAATATTTGTTTATTAAAAGCGAGTTTAGCTCCTAAACAAAAAAGAAAAAATGGAATACAAAAAGAAAAAACTCCAAAACCCTTATTCATTATGATGTTAGAAAGCTTAGCACCAAGTGTGCCCATATGGTTTTCAGGGTCATTCATAGAATCATAGTTTTCATTGAAAACCTCAAAACCACTTGTTGACCATATTTCAATTTTGTCTTGATCTATTTTCCATGAGAAGAAATAAGAAACAAAGCTGAATGTTAGAAAAAATGAAATGGATAGAAATGTTAGACCGGTAATGTATCGGTTTCTGTCATTCTCTATAAATGTATATAAGGGGTGAAGTAATTTTTTAAATGAAGAACGTTTGGAATTATCAGAGCTCTTTTTTACTGTTGCCTTTCTTTCATTTGACTCAGTTTTAAAGGTATTAACGCGTTTCTTTTTTTTCTTTCCAAACATATTCTAAGTAATCCTGCTCCCGAATAGTTATAAAAATAATTTTTAGTTTGTTAACCTAACGGGATACCAAGCAAAAGTTATACACTTTTGTTTTTTGAAATGCAAAATAAAAGCCCCGAATTTGCGGGGCTTTTATTTTTTATGCTAAAAATTCCTGGAGAGATTGCCAACCCTTCCGTTGGTAAGTCATTTGAGGATATTCAGGAAAATTACTTGGTCTTTTGTCACTTTTAATAAATTCATTTAGTTTTTTTTCTGAATTTATATTTTGGCTTTTCAAAAGCGCTTTTGCTTCAGAGTAAGACATGAAAAGTCTTCTGGATTTTCTGTGTTTATCACTCCAAAGGAAATCTTTAAAACCTTTCCAGCCTTTGCCTTCGTATTTTCTAACAACATTTGCAGGTAAGTCATTAGGTTTAGTTGGTAAGTGTTTAAATTCACCTTTGCAGTACGCAACCCATTCCACAGAACTTGTTAAACCAAGTTCTCTTGCAAATTTTCTTGCTTCAGTAAATTTTCGATACTCAAAATGTGCATAAGGAAATGCTTCAGAACCAATCCAGTCACCAATACCAATCCAACCTCTGTCCTTATATACTCCTGAAGGGTTTGAAGGTATGTTTTTTGGCTTTTCAGGCAACTGTGAAAGTTCTCCACTAATATATTTGTGCCACTCTTTATAGTCCTTAAGATTTAAGCTGTGTATGAAATCTCGGGCTTCCTCATAAGGTAAAAACTTGCTGTACTTCTGCCTGTGGATATTACTTTGTAAAAAGTCTTTATATCCTTTCCATCCTTCTTTGGCATATTTTCTTGCTACATTTGTTGGGATATCTTCGGGCTTTTTTATTAAGTCAGGTAAGCCTCCTTTACAATATTCTATCCATTTTTCAGATGATGTCAGACCAAGTTCACGCGCAAACTCTCTTGCACTCTCAAATGATCGGTATTTTCTTTTGAACGGTGCAATTGCATAAGTTCCAAACCAATCTCCATAACCTTTCCATCCATGCCCTTTGTATACAAGTTCAGGCGAATTCGGAATATCAGCTGGTTTTGGCTTTTGCCCGGGCAGTTCACCCTTTACATACTTTAACCAATCCTTGAGATTTTTTATTTTTAATGAATGGACAAAATCTCGGGCTTTTTCAAAATCTCTGGCATTTGTCAGTCTACGAATTCTTCTATGCTCTTTGGCATTTAAAAAATCATTCATTCCGTTCCAACCAATATCTCGATACTTTCTCGCAACGTTCGTAGGAATATCATCCGGTTTAGGAGGAAGGTTGGAAAACTCACCTTTACAGTATCTAAGCCAATATTCTGAGGAGGTTAACCCCAGATTTCTTGCGAACTTTCTGGCTTCCTCAAAGCTTCTGTATTCTCTATTCAGTCTGTTGTTTTCAGTGCCTAACCAATCATTGTAACCAACCCATCCTGAGTCTTTATAGTAAATATGTGGTGATGCCGGTATTTCTGGTGGCTTTATTCCAAGACCATTCATTGTCCAATCACACCATTTTTTCCACTCGGCAGTGTTTTTAAGATTTTTTTCTCTCACTTTTTCTCTGGCTTCTTCAAAGGGTAAGAAAGGAACTTTCTCGTAATTTCCAAGCCAGTTTTTCCAACCACTCCATGCTTTGTATACTTGATCGGGGTTTTCAGGGATGTCGCTAGGTTTGAGGTTTTCGATGGAACAGTAAATAACCCATTCATATCTGTTTTTTAACCCCAGTTTTAAAGCAAAATCCCTAGCTTTTGAAAAGCTTCGGTACTTTGTTTTAATCATAATGTTGTTTTTTTTTCGGTAAGGCAAAACTAAAACAAATTATATAAATGCAAATATTTTTTTTATGTTTTGGTATAAGAAATTTTTATTTAAAAATAGATTTTAATTAAAACATTGCTTCGAAGAGCATCAATTGCTTTTTTTCGATAAAAAAAAAACAAATTTATGGTTTATTCAGTTTCGTTCGAAACAAAATAGTCTAAATAGTATATTTTTGTGTTAAAATTAGAAAATATGGCAACTCATAAAGTTCTTGCTAAAAAAGTAATAGAAATAGTTAATCGAAAATATAACGCAAATATTACTTTCTCTGATGTTCAAATTAAGAAGACGCTTCCTGAGTTCAAGGGCGATTTAACTGTTGTTGTTTTTCCTTTTTTAAGATATTCCAAAATGAACCCAGTTCAAACTGGAGAAGATATAGGAAATGCATTGATTGATGAATTAAATGAAATTGATTCTTTTAATGTAATAAAAGGGTTTTTGAACCTTGCATTAAAAAACGACAACTGGGGAGAAACTTTAAATAAGTTAGTTGCAAACGACAAATTAGGACAGCTTAATAAGGAAAATCCGAATAAATTGATTGTAGAGTATTCATCGCCAAATACAAATAAACCGTTGCACCTTGGTCATGCTAGAAATAATTTTTTGGGATATTCAGTAGCTGAAATTTTAAAAGCTAGCGGGGAAAAGGTAATTAAGACGCAAATCATTAACGATAGAGGTATTCACATATGCAAAAGCATGTTGAGTTGGCAGAAATTTGCTGATGGAGGAACCCCTGACTCTGAGGGACTTAAAGGAGATCACTTTGTTGGGAAATATTATGTTGAATTTGATAAGCATTACAAATCTGAAATGGATGAGCTTATCAAAAATGGATTAACAAAAGACCAAGCCATGCAAGAGGCTCCAATATTTAAGGAAGCCCAAGAAATGTTAAAGAAGTGGGAGCAAGGCGATCCAGAAATAATTAATCTTTGGCGAAAGATGAACCAATGGGTATATGATGGTTTTGAATCTACCTATAAGGCAATGGGTGTTGATTTTGATAAATTGTATTTTGAATCAGATACCTATTTGTTAGGGAAAAAAGTTATTGAAGAAGGAATTCAAAAAGGCGTTTTTCACAAAAAAGAGGATGGTTCCGTTTGGTGTGATTTGTCAGATGAAGGATTGGATGAAAAGTTAGTCCTTCGAAAGGATGGAACAGCTGTTTATATTACCCAGGATATAGGGACAGCAATAGAACGCTATGAAGAATTTAAAATCGATGGTATGATTTATACTGTTGGTAACGAACAGGAATATCATTTTAAAGTTTTGTTTTTAATTCTCAAAAAACTTGGGTATTCTTTTTTCGACGGTCTGTATCATTTGTCATATGGAATGGTTGACTTGCCATCAGGAAGAATGAAAACTCGAGAAGGAACAGTTGTAGATGCTGATGATTTAATGAAAGAAATGATATTGTCAGCCTCAAAAGCAACTGAAGAAAAGGGGAAATTGGAAGGGTATTCTAAAGAAGAAATTTCTGAAATAAATCGAATGATAGGGATGTCTGCTTTGAAATACTTTTTATTAAAAGTAGACCCTCGAAAAGGAATGGTGTTTAACCCAGAGGAATCTATTGATTTTAACGGGAACACAGGTCCTTTTATTCTTTTTAATTGTGTCAGAACAAAATCATTACTCAGAAAGTATGGTTCAGAAGATTATATTTCAGCAACTTTCTCAAGTCCAACCGAAAAGGAAAAAGAGTTGATTTCGAAGTTAAGTGAATACGAAAAAACGATACAGCTTGCAGCAGATAATTATAGTCCTGCTATTATTGCAAATTATTGTTATGACTTAGCAAAAGAGTATTCTCAGTTTTACGCCTCTCATAATATTTTAAATGAAGAAGATGAACAAAGTAAACTCTTTCGACTCAATATATCCTCTCAGGTGGGTAGAGTTTTAGCTAAAGGGTTACAACTCCTTGGAATTGAGGTGCCTGATAGAATGTAAGTATCTTTTCATCGAATTGTCTTGTGACTAATAAATCCTTTTATTTGTTTAAGATTAATTTTTATTGATATTTGCAGAATACTATTACCTTAGAAAACCTTAAAAATAATTTACAAGCCTCATTGGTGTTTTACAATAAGTATTTATGTTTAAAACCCTATTGAAATCATTCCTAACAAAATTACATTATAAGTCAGTAATGAAAAATGAAGCGTTGTGTTTTATTTTATCCAATTTCTATCAAAAGACAAAAAAAAATATTGATTTAAAGAGGTTTTATGAATTACCAGTAAAATTAAAGATTACTTTGCCTTCTAATTTTTCAAAGCTTCTTTTAATTTCTTTTTTAGCATTGTTTTCAGGTTCTAATTTTGCTCAAAGCCCACCCTCATGTACGCAGTCAATTACTCTACCTTATTCAGGTAATTTAATTATTAACTCGGGTCAAGTATTATGTGTTGATGGAAGTGGAACTTTATCAGGCGCTGTTGTTGTGAGAAGTGGTGCGCACTTAGTGATGTGCGGTACTGGAAATGTTTTTGGTTCTCTAACAGTTGATCCCGGAGGAACATACTGGAGGACTCCAACAAATTTCTTTACAGGTTCTTTGGCAATCAATGGAAATCAAAATAATAATGCCGCCAATTGCACTCCATCCTGTTCTGCCCCTAATGAAGGAGATATTGGAAATGAACATTCAATATGTTTTGATGGAAATCCAAGTGCGATTACAAGTTTAGACGATGGAGGGGCTACAACTTTTGAATGGGAGTATTCTAATAATGGAGTATCTGGGTGGACATCAATATCAGGCGCTAATAGCGAAACATACGATCCTCCATCAGGATTAACTGCAGATAGGTGGTACAGAAGAAGAGGCGGTGATTGTTCCCCTGTGCAATGGTCAGGATATACAAATCAAATTAAAGTTACGGTAAATGCACGTCCAACGGTAACAGTAAATGATGCAACGATCTGTGAAGGAGATGCCGCTGCAACATTTACAGCCAC
>PBJD01000037.1 GCA_002720635.1 Flavobacteriales bacterium
GAATTTCCGTTTATGCAAAAAATGAGAAAAGGAGGATACGATGGTCAGGGTGTCACACCTATTCGCTCAAAAGAAGATTTGGAAAATGCTTTTGAAGTACCAAGTATTTTGGAGAAAATGGTGGATTTTGAAAAGGAATTATCTGTAATTGTATCACGCAATGAAAATGGAGAGGTAAAGTCATTCCCTTGCGTTGAATGTGAGTTTAACCCAGAAGCCAATTTAGTGGAGTTTTTATTCTCCCCTGCCACGATTTCAAATGAAATTGAAGAAAAGGCACAAAAAATTGCACGAAGCGTTATAGAAAAACTGGAGATGGTAGGAATACTGGCTGTAGAGCTTTTCTTAACCAAAGATGGAGACGTCCTTGTAAACGAAATAGCTCCTCGCCCCCATAACTCTGGTCATCAGACTATTGAGGGAAATTATGAATCCCAATATGGACAGCTATTACGGTGTTTACTAAATTTACCCCTGGGAAACACAGCGATTAAACGGCCTTCTGTAATGGTTAATTTACTTGGAGAAAAGGGATATATGGGAAAAGCAATTTATGACGGAATTGAAAAAGCACTTGCANATCCAGGTGTAAACCTTCATCTTTATGGTAAGGCACAAACAAAGCCATTTAGAAAAATGGGACATGCTACAATTGTAAATGATTCATTAAATGAAGCAAAAACAATTGCAAAAAAAGTACAGGAAGATTTAAAAATTATAGCTTAGAAAATTATGACTGCACAGGTTGGAATAATAATGGGCAGCAAAAGTGACCTTCCAGTGATGAAGGAAGCTGCCGAATTCTTAAATGAATTGGAAATTCCTTTTGAAATCACGGTTGTTTCTGCACACAGAACTGCAGAAAGAATGGTAAATTACGCAGAATCNGCAGCTAAAAACGGCTTAAAAGTTATCATAGCCGGTGCCGGAGGAGCTGCACATTTACCTGGAATGGTTGCTTCTTTAACTCCGCTTCCCGTAATTGGAGTTCCGATTCACTCCAGCAATTCAATTGATGGCTGGGACTCTATTTTATCTATTCTTCAAATGCCAAACGGCATTCCAGTTGCAACAGTTGCATTAAATGGCGCTAAAAATGCAGGAATTCTTGCTGCAAGTATAATAGGGTNTGGGGATAAATCTGTTTTAGATAAAATAACTGCTTTTAAAACAAAACTAAAGGACAAAGTACTCAGCAGTATTGAAGAGGTTGAAGGTTTAGACTTTCCTTTTAATGTTTCCAAAAAATAACGTTAAGTTCCTGCTATCCTTTACGTTGACTCATCACTAATGAGAAAATCAGAAGTAAAAAAATACTACGATAACTATATTAACGAACAGTACTCTATTGGAGTAAATGATCGGATCTTTTTGATGTACGAAAAGCTTAAATCATTAGGGTTGGCTTCTAACTCCAGCGTTATTGAACTGGGTTGCGGTATTGGTGTTGTTACTCATTTAATCCGAAAAACGGTTACAGTCGGTAAAATTGAATCGATTGATATTAGTGGTGAATCCATAGAGTTTGCCAAAGACAAAATAAAGAATGATAATGTTTCTTTCTATCAAGGTGATGTAACCGAATACATACCTAAAATTAAACAAGCTGATTTTGTTACTTTGTTTGATGTTGTTGAACATATCCCTGTTGAACTGCATGAGAAACTCTTCATCAATGTGGCAAAAATGTTAAAAAATGACGGCTGGCTCTTATTGAACATCCCTAGCCCGGAAAGCGTAAAATGGGATGCGCAAAATGCTCCTGAAGTGCTTCAAATAATAGATCAACCAATACCGTTGGAGCTAATTCTAAAAAACTGCGCGAATGCAAATTTGGAAATCATAAAATTTGAGAATTATTCAATTTGGGTTGAAAACGATTACAATTTCTTTTTGATAAGAAAAAAGAAAGTATACAATAATAAACCATTAAGTCTAAACCTCATTCAAAAGGCAAAAAGAAAGGCCTGGAGAATGAAATTTAAAAAATTCTACAAATACTGAACTTTTCAGCAACTTTTTAAAGTATCCTAAAATTTCAAGAGATATAAGCAGTACTAGAGTATGAAAAAACATATACTTCTATTTACAGGTTTGATTTGCTTTTCCTTCTGTTGTTTTGCTCAATATAAATATAGCAGAGTTGCATTTATGGACTCTTTAAAGACCACGGTATATTTAAAACATTATTTTGAAAAACATACTGAATATAATGATTCAAGCTATGCCCTATATATGAATTCAATCCTTCCTGTAGATACATTTAAAATTGATTCCAATGGTGGCTTTGGTTATAATCCAACTTCAATTGCTATCGTTTACAACAGCTCAACCTACCTGAATTTTTATTGTGGATTAAGTGTTTCAAAAGGAAAAAACAACACTATAAGGGAGCTCTGTTTTTACAATTATAATGGGCATAAAACAGCTTTGAGCTGGACATTTTACAAAAATAAAAAAATCGAAAAAATCAACTATTACCTACCTGAATTACTTGATACAGTAAAGCATCCTGGAAAAATCTCATCCAAAAAACCCAGCTATACTTTTAAGAAAGTAAGAAAATCCGGAAGAATCGAATTATCGGGAGAGATAAAAAACGGGAAAAAACATGGGGAATGGTTTTACTATGACAATAAGGGAATATTATTCAAAAAAGAAACGTTTGACAGCAATAAACGAGTTAGTAAAGTAAGTTTTTAGCTTCCCTATTTATTTTAGTTGCAATAATTACAATACTTAGCCTCGACATTGTGCGTAAAACTATAAGATTCACTGAGCATTTTTTGAACAACACCTTCTATTACTTTTGGGAAATTATTACGTATATCCTCAGCATTTACTTGCTTTTTATTGCAGGTTAACTGAAGCAATCCTGACTTTAAATTCCTAAAGCTGTAAATACCAGCAACAAAATCCTGAACATCAGGATTCTGAACTAAATATATATATCCGTAAAATGCCAACTGTAGAGCTTTACTTTTTTTTGGATTTTCAGCCAACTCATCCCAGGAATTAAAACTTAAATCTGAACTCACAACGTTACCTGTTTTGTAGTCAACAAGTTGCACTTGATTTCCTAAAACGCCTATTCGATCAACATAACCCTCTATTTTGACATCAATATTTTTTCTTACACCTGTAATTCCAATTATCGTATTAATCTTATTTTCCTGTGATAAAATACGGTAATCTATTTTACTGTTTTGTGCCTTTAGAATATTTTTTATTTCTAACTGCAGAAAATTATTTATGTACTGTTTGGCAACTTCAAATATTAAAAGATTGTTTCCACTCATTAAATCTTCTTTACTTAAATATTCTTGAAACTGTTTAGTTAAAACAGCCAAAGCATTTTTCTCCATTGCTTTTATGTCTTGAACCAAAAGATTCTTATTCGTATAAGGCTCAAACAGAAGTTCTAAGGTGTTATGAACACAAGTCCCAAAAGTGGAATGTTTTAAGCTTTCTTCCACTTCATCAGCTTCACCAAGCTTGAGTATATAACGGTAATAGAAATCTAAGCTACAAGCAATAAAGGTATTCAATGCGGATGGAGAAATCCCTTTTTCTAACTTTTTAATTATTCTTTCAATTGACGTTTCATCTTTTTCAAATTCAACATCAATTTTTCTTAACTCAGGACTGGGAGCATAATTAATTTCTCGAATAGTTACGTTCGGATTTACTATTGGTAATTCCACTGAAATCTGTTCGATAAATCTACTTTTTTCCGATGCAGAGCCAAAATCATTTTGACCACTCACATAAACAAGATCCATACGTTGGACCTTATGCAACAATCGATAAAAGTGGTTGGCAAATACAGCGTCGTGATCATGATGAGTGGGCAAACTAAATTCTCGCTTTATATCATAGGGTATGAAAGAATTTTCCTTTTTTCCCCGAGGCAATGCACCTTCATTAACAGAGAGCATAATAATTCGATCAAAATCCAACAAACGAGTTTCTAACATACCCATTATTTGAAGGCCTTTAAGAGGCTCACCAAAAAATGAAATTGATTCCGATGCAACCAACTGTCCAATTAATTTTTTAACCGTTTTAATCGGTATCATCTGGAGATGTTTTGATGTTTCAATTACTCTTAAAAACTTCCTTAGAATTATTGTATAACTATACAAATACTCTGTTTGAATAGATTTTTCGATATCGGACAATAATGCTTTTGCTATTCCATCCTTTAGCAAAGCTATTAAACTTAACAATGTTCCAACAATATCTTTAGCGTTTTCCCCTTGATGAAATAAAAGCGAAACAAACGGTGCTTTATCAAAATGCTTTTCAAAACGTTTCACCCCAACATAAATAACGTTTTTTTGAATTAATTCTCTTTTAAGAGCCTGAAGACCGATGGAATAATCGGATGTCAGATGAGAAAAATAAGGATGCTCAATAATTTGAAATACGGTCCTGAAATAGTAGGCTTTTTGATGATTTTTCCCTCTGTGGTTACTCCAACAATCCAAACATGCATTTATAAAGGTGGTTAGCGGAGATAATTTTAAACTATAACCCATTGTAATATTTGCAGCATGTATATTCGAAGGAAGATTATACAACAGTGGCAATAAAAGATTTTCATCATTTAATACCACCGCTGTTCGGGTTGCATTTTTTTCATCAAAGGTTTCCTGAAGAACACTACCTGCATAATGTGTTTGAGCTGAATCTGTATTACAGGNAACAATATTTATCTCTTTTTTTCCTTCTGCAATCTCATTACCAGACCAGGTAAATGGTATTGATGGATACTTTTTTAAAACTCTTCTCATAAACCGTCCAGCCTCCTGCTCCGAATGTTTCAAATAATAATCATCGGCGTCCCAAAAAACTTCTGCTCTGCCCATTTTTATTAATGAATAAATAATTTTTTCCTCCGAACTGCTTAAGGCATTGAACCCTGCAAAAAATATTTTTGAGAACGGCATTTCAGATTCAACCTGATGAATATGGTCAGCTAAATACCTGTACTGCATACCAGAATAGGCCTTACCTTTCTCCGCAAGTCTGTCCTGAAATGCATAGTAAATACCACCCAACAACTTCCAGAAATGCAAGTAATTGATTTGGGCATCGGTTAATGGCTCACCATTCACATTCCAATACTCTAAAGCTCTGGCCTCATTAATGTAGCTAAATATATTTTCCGGATCAATTAAATACCTGTCAACATCTGAAAAGTCAGAAAGTAAAGTCGGCGCCCATTTCAAAAAAGAACCAATATCTTCAGGTTCTCCCTCAACAACAGACAAATAAGCTTCGTATAACTCAATAACAAGCAACAGCCTCTCCTCCTTCTTTTGAAGACTATACAGTTCCACAAATTCATCCAGTGAATAAAATTCAGGTGCCCAGAATGTTTTATCGTATGCTTTGGCAAGTTCTTGTTTTAAAAATGTAACTGCACGTTTAGTTGGGACAACAATACATAGATTGTCAGGAGACTCAAATCTTTCCTTTATTTCCTGCGCGAANTTTTTTAAAAAAGAATCCATCAGAGTGTTGTATATCTAGCCTTTAAATGATTGAAATACAAATTAAAATCGCCTCCAAAATCCTCGCTAAATGTTTTTTCAAGTATTTTTTGATCCTCTCGATACATTAAAAAATCTGTAAAAAAGGTATTATTTAAAGTATCTTTCATAGCCTGCATGTTGCGCACTTTCTGATATGAGTTCAAACTTAATGTATCCATATCAGAGAGAATTTTCTGAATTTTTTCTTTTTTCTCTTTCGTGGGCTTTTGCCCTTGTTTTTCTTTGTAAAACTCTTTAAGTTCCTCTGCAGCTCTGTGCATATGTGCTCTTATTTTTTGTAAATCAGAAAGTTCATCTAAATAGGTTTTAATTATCTCTGAGTCCTCTGAATACTTATGTTTTAAAAATAAAAGAGCTCCTTTGTCTCCTATAAATGAGGCTAAATTTTCATTAAACTGCACATCATTTTTCACAAAAATAGTTCCATGAGTTAATTCATGAATTAAAACTCTTGCCAATTGCCCCTCTGTTTTTTCCAACATACTGCTCATCACAGGATCTTTGAACCATCCCAGAGTACTCCATGCATTTACTTCTCCTATGTCTGTATCATACCCCTCTTTTTCCAATGAAAGAGCTTCATTTACTGCTTTCCTCTTCTTGAAAAACCCCTTATAGGAAAACTTTCCAACAATTGGAAAAGACCACTGATAAGGAATTAAATCGTAGGGTTCACATGCAGTTACAACATACATTCCAGGCCTCCCTTTTTGATCATACATTTTTGTGTAATTTTTAGAAGGGTATATACCTAAAGAATCGACAGAAAACTGTTTTATTTCCTCAATGAGTCTAATTTTCGCCTTTAAGGAATCAGGGTAATTATCATCATTTAGATAGTCTTTTAAAGGCTTCGCCTTCCATACAATTTTTAACTGTCCTACACCTTGTTCAATTCCATAGCATATGGACTTACAATTAAACAGACAGAGTAAAATAAGTAAGCCTATAAAAATTTTAAATCCACGCTTTATCATAAAAGCGAAAATAAAAAAGATTTTGCATAAGATTTAGCCTGCCAGGAAGTCAAATTGAATTTATGTTTCGAAACTTTAATTTATGTAAAAGAATCACATGAAATATCAGAACTATACCGTTTCTATGACATCTTTAACTTTTAGAGGGACTTCAACTGTAAACCCTTCGGCATATTCAGTTTTTATTAGCCTGCCAAAATTTTTAGCTCTTGCTTTTATAAATTCAAAAAAATCTTCTCGGCTGATTGGTGTCTCCGGCTCCTTATTTTCAGGGTCGTAGAACTGAGTTTTGTAGGCCTTTATAGCTTTGATTTTAGAATCTATGTATTGAGAAATATCTACAATAAAATCCGGCTCTATATAATAATCCTGAATATAGTGATATACCGCTTCTGGCCTCCACGGCGTTTGAGCAGATCCATTTAATTCAGTTTTTATTTTTGGTAATCCTGATAGAAAACAGGCTTCGCTCACCAGACTACTTGCTTTCGCGTGATCTGGATGACGGTCCTTAATTGAGTTGGCAAAAATTAGTGTCGGTTGATATTTTCGAATTACAGATACGATTTTCTTTTTATTTTTCTCAGTAAGTTCAAAAAAACAATCCCCCATTTCCAGATTTTCTCTTTCAGATATACCTAATATTTTTGATGCTTCAATAGCCTCTTTTTGTCTGGTTTCGGATGTACCTCTGGTACCAAGTTCTCCTCTTGTAAGATCAACAATAGCAACCTTATACCCCAATTGAACATGTTTCATTATTGTTCCTGAGCAACTGATTTCAACATCATCCGGATGAGCGGCAAAAGCTAAAATATCAATCTTCATACAAATTATTTGTTATAACAAACTTAAGTAATTTTATAAGAAGTTTCAATCTGTGTTAAATAAAAGTGGTTATAAGAAGACACATTTGCTGAGATTATCCGTTATTTTAGTATATAGGCATGCCTTTGAAATTAAAAAATAGTCGCTTTAAGATATATTTAAGAAAGACTCTTAAGTGGTTGAGTATTATTTTATTGTTTCTTCTTTTAGTCAGTTATCTAATCTTTAAGAGCAGTTACGTTCAGACCTTTATTTGTAAAAAGATAGGTAACTCCCTTTCAGAAAAAACGGGAACAACGATTACCGTTAAAGAGGTAGATTTCAGACCTTTTGACACGTTTGTCTTAAAAGACCTTTTGATTTTAGACCATCAAAAAGACACCATGGTCTTTACTCGAGATTTTTACTTTGAAATCAATGATTATGATTTGAAAAAACTTGATTTTAAATTAGATTTAGTTGAGCTTAATGATGCCCTGATCAACATCAAAACCTACAAGGATGAAGAGCAAAGTAACCTGATTCAATTCATTGGTAAACTCTCCCAAAGAGATAGTTTGAAAAAAACGAAAATACCTGAAATTACTATTCGGGAAGTTGAATTTGAACAGCTTAGCTGTAAAATATGGAACGAAAACATCCCTGTTAATACAAATAGAATTGACTTCAATCACCTGGAATTATTCGAAATAGATATGGATGCTAAAAACTTTTCATTCAAAAAAAACAGTATCAAGGTAAATACAAAACTTCTTGCGTTTAAGGAAAAGTCCGGCTTTGAACTTTTAGGTATGTCGGGTGAGTTAAACATGAATTCCAAAGAGCTGATTATGCAGTATTTGGAAATTGAAACCAATGAAACAGACATTAATGGTGACGTTCGCCTTAGCTATGAAAACTTCAATGCTTTCAACAATTTTTTTACAGAAGTAACCTTGGACACATATTTTAAAGAAACGAAAATAAGCTCTAAAGATGTTGCTTATTTTGTGAATACATTGAAAGGGTTAAATCAATCCATTACCTTTCAGGGGAATATAAATGGAACAACCAATCAACTAAACGCCAAACAATTAAAATTCAGCTATGGTGATTTAACTCATTTTGACGGAGAAATAAAATTTGACGGNCTGGGAACTGTAAAGGACCCAGTAATCAATGCTAAAATAACCAACCTGGTTACCTTCGAAAAAGACATCAAAAATATTCCCCTACCTCCTTTTAATTCAGGCAGAAAAATCAAAACACCCAACTGGATGGGTAAAGTTGGTAAAATGGAATTTAAAGGAGACTTTACAGGTCCTGCATCTAATTTTGAAGCCACAGGACTCTTAAAAACAAACGCAGGCTCTATTAAAGCGGATGTATTTTTCAAAAGTGATTCTGCCGATGAAACAAAAATTGTTGGAAAAGTTATTACNAAGGAATTTGATTTAGGAAAAACTATAGGGAATCCCAATTTTGGTTTAATCTCTATGAATGGTCAAATTAATGCACTTGCTCAGTTTGACAATAATCGACTTATATTTTCTGGTGAAATACCAAGAATTGATTATAAAGAGTACTCATATTCAAACATTACAATGGATGGAACAGTCAGAGACAAAGTCTTTAACGGAATGCTTGCTGTAAAAGATGATAACTTAATTTTTGATTTTGATGGGAGCATCGATTTTAGTGTTCNAAAACTCCAGAAATATAATTTTGTTGCTGAACTAAAACAAGCCAANTTAAGAAATATAAATTGGTCTGCAAGAGATTCCAGCACCCAAATCAGCGCAAAACTTAAAGTAAATATGATTGGCGACAAATTTGAGGATTTAAATGGTGATTTAAGTCTTAAAGATCTGGTTTGGAAAGAAAATGGAGTAGTATATAAAGTTGATTCATTTAATCT
Organism: Flavobacteriales bacterium; assembly: GCA_002720635.1. Taxonomy (GTDB): domain Bacteria; phylum Bacteroidota; class Bacteroidia; order Flavobacteriales_C. The sequence continues at coordinate 9,264 of PBJD01000037.1, forward strand.
GAATTCCGTCAAACGAGAAGAACGTGAGATGATGATTTTAAAATCTGATATCATGCATGCTAAAATTGAAGGGAAGTACAATTTGGATGAAATTTATCCTACCGTTATGAATGTTTTTTCAAAAGAAATACCATCGATAGTAAAATCTGTTAAGCTAAAAGGATATAGAGGCGGTAATAGTTTCAATATCATGTTCAAACTACACAATTATGATATAATAAATAAATTGTTCACTCCAAATTTTAACCTGTCGAAACGAACAAGACTGAGTGGCAGATTTGATGATAATATCAAATCATTTAATCTGAATTTTGAAGCCGATTCAGTGTTTATAAATAATCGGGTAATGCGAAATGTAAAATTGTATAGCAACAATCATGGAGATAAATTAAATATAGTTGGTCGTTCAAAATTCATTCAAATTGTAAATAACCTCGGAGCTGAAAATATCAAACTGAACTCAACAATTGAAAACAATAGCCTTAACTATTCTGTTTCCTATAAAAACAATAGTGAAAATCCGAGTTATGGAAATGTTTCAGGAACTTTAAATTTACATGATTTAGATTCAATAAAACTAAATTTCAGTCAATCTAACTTTGTACATCAGGATACAGTCTGGAAAATAGATACCACTGCATTTGTATGTATCGCCGATAATTACATATANGTAAGAGATTTTAGTCTTCATGCAAAAAATCAGTTTCTTAAAATCCATGGAAAGAGCTCAATGNAAGATGCTGAGCGTATGGTTTTTAAAATGCAGAACTTCCAGCTCAATACTATAGGCTATTTGTGGAAAAGCGTCAATCTTAATTTACAAGGAATAGCAACTGGTAGCTTAATACTCAACGGAGGGTTTAGTAACCAGCTTTTCGCAACAGATTTAACAGTTACAGACATGAAGCTCAATCAACAACATTTTGGTAAACTTAAATTAAATACCTTTTCTAAAAAATCCAATAAAATCATTGATGTAACCCTCACTATTGCCAATAAAAAGAATAAATTAAATAACCTTTTAATTAAAGGCTACTATTATCCATATGAAAATGGAAGAATTGAAATGAACGCTAATCTCAGAAATACGGAATTAAAGTTTCTGGAAGCATANTTTGATGGTNTTTTCTCAGATTTTAAAGGTGGAAAAACAAGTGGCGACTTAGCTATTGAAGGAACNATAAGGCACCCNGTTTTTAAAGGNGACTTAACTATTGACCACCTTCGATTCAGCGTAGANTATTTAAATGTCACNTATGGTATTGATGGACAAAAACTCAAATTTGATAAAGATTTTATATGGTTCAACAGTTTCACATTAACACACGACCTTCATCCAAAATCAAAAGCCAGTATTAACGGTTTTGTAAACTTAAATGGCTTTAAAAATATCACTTACCAAATGGACTCTGTATTCCTTGAACAATTCTTTTGTTTAAACACTACAGTAAAAGAGAATTCAACATACTATGGTCAGGCATATGTTGACGGACTACTTCAGTTTAGAGGAAACGGCAAAACAAATTTTATTGGAGGTAGCGTTTCTACTACCAATTCAACTAAATTTGATGTGTTTAAAGAAAAATATATTCCTGTTTCAACAACACTTGAGTTACCTCTGGATGAAGCTAAAGATCTCGAGATAAGTGAATTNGCTTCTTTTGTTAATCTCTCAGAAACCAAAACTAATGATCTGGCACCTTCAGAGAAATTCAATGTTTCAGGACTGGATCTTGATTTCAACTTTAAAATCAACCCTGAATCAAATGTTCGAATTCTTTTTGATCCTGCAGTAGGTGATGAAATAAACGCCAGAGGAAATGGATCAATTGGAATGATGATAAATTCAAACGGTAAGTTTAACATTTACGGAGACTTCTCTGTGACTCGAGGAAACTACTTCTTTACACTACAAAACATAATAGGTAAAAAATTTATTGTTGAACCTGGCAGTAAAATCAGTTGGAATGGTGATCCACTGGACGCACAAATAGAAATGAAAACTTATTATAAAAGCAGAGCAAACCTTATAAATCTTGTAGATTCAATTCAAGATAGTGATTATAATAATTTGAAATATCTATATGATAATAGAATTCAAGTACATAGCAACCTTCTTCTTTTTGGTAGTTTATGGAAGCCGTCCTTAAAAATTGGAATTTATCTTCCAGACGGAACTCCTGAAGAGAAGGATTTTCTCAAAGAAAAAGTTTACGGCGAAGACGAAATTAATCGTCAAGCATTTTCTCTTATTTTAACCAGTCAATTCCTCCCTCCTTCCAGTGGTGTTGAATCAATTGTTTCAGACAAAGCAGGTCTTCATAACGNTATGCAGTTTGTTGAGGGACAAATAAACAATGCTCTTAATGGGCTTCTTCACCCTAACCTGGATTTGGGTGTTGACTACAACGAAGTTGAAGAAAGCGAGTCTGACGAAAACCTTACCAAAGATGAACTAAGACTTCTCGCGGGTTTTAAATATAAGAACCTAAGCTTTAAAACAGATTATGATATTAATAATCAAGTAGGAGATATTGAAGCGGAATTTAAAATTACAGAAGCACTTAAGGCAAAAGCTTATCATAAAACAACTACTGATGCAACGGCTTTAAACAACCAAATCACGACAAGCTATGGATTAGGTGCGTCTTATCAAAAAAGCTTCGACTCAATTAAAGATTTATTTAAGAAAAAAAAGGACAAAAAATAAATGTTTATATAATACAAACACTATCATCCTCACACTCCTCAGACCATGTTTTGCAAAACCCATCTGAGCAATCATATATTTTTCTTGTTTTAACCGGCTTCACATATAAATGAAGACTTGCAGTTCTGGATTCATAGTCATTACTGTATTTATGAATTCCTGTTGTATGTAAAAAAGAAAACTCTGCAGTACCAACACCTAACGAACTTACTTTTACAAGCCCAGTTCCATTATCACTCAAAAGATACCTTTCCTCCCTCAATGAACCACAGATTGGATTAATCCAGGCCATAGCATCCCCATAATCATGAATTCGAGTCTCCTGACCTTCTTCCCAGCACATGACCATTAATTCAAAATCATCTGTTCGAGCCAGACAATTGCGCGTATACTTTTCATCATTCCACGTAAAATAACTTTCAAATGCTTCACGAGTAATATCCATTCTTTGCAAAACTTCAAAATATCCAAAAGGAGATTCAACCCGCTTTAATTGTTCTATTAATTCTTTTGGCGTATTGATGTTCTTAACAATCATGGCTTGATATTTTGAAGATTAATCTACAAAAAAATATTACTCGAGACGTAGCTATTNGCTTAAATTTTGTGAATTTTCTCAAAATGTTAATTAGTACATATCAATTGTTGATAATTCAGATGCTCAATTCTACACTAAAAATAAGGCTTCTTATATATTTGTAAATATTAAATAAAAGAGAAATGAATTTTATTGTATCGAGTGCTTCACTACTAAAACAACTCTCCCTGATTCAAGGAGTATTAAACTCAAGTAACACACTTCCTATTTTAGATAATTTTTTATTTGAAATTAAGGGTTCTACCCTTAAAGTTTGTGCTTCCGATTTAGAAACAACAATGANCTCAAAGCTATCCGTTGAATCCAAGCAGGACGGATTAATTGCAATTCCCGCAAAGATGTTAATTGACATCTTAAAAAACTTATCGGACCACCCAATAAAATTTTCAGTAGATAAAGACAATTTTCAAATAGAAATTTCTTCAGATTATGGTAAATATAAACTGAGTGGTCATAGTGGTGAAGAATTTCCAAAAGTTCCTGAAATTGAACAATCAAACTCTTTAACCCTTCCTTCAGATATTATTTTACGAGCAATTAATAAATCTTTGTTTGCTGCTGGAAATGATGAACTAAGACCTGTTATGAGCGGTGTTTTTTGTGAACTGAATTCTGACAATTTAACTTTTGTTGCCACAGATGCCCATAAATTGGTTCGTTACAGAAGACTGGATGCTAAAAGTGAAAACTCAACATCGTTTATCATCCCAAGCAAACCACTTAACCTATTAAAGAACTGCTTGAACAGCAACTCTGAAACTACAATTGAATACAATCAAAACAATGCTTTCTTTACAATTGGTGAAATTCATTTAGTATGTAGACTGGTTGATGGGAAATACCCCAATTACGAAGCTGTAATCCCAAAGGAAAACCCAAATAAACTCGTGATTGACAGAAGCTTACTATTAAACTCAGTTAAACGCGTTTCAATTTTCGCTAACAAAACGACACATCAGGTAAACCTTAAGCTGGCAGGAAGCTCCTTAAATATCTCAGCAGAAGATTTAGACTTTGCAAATAAAGCAGACGAAAAACTAACGTGCAGCTATAACGGAGAGGATATGGAAATTGGGTTTAATTCAAAATTCCTTATTGAAATGCTCAACAACATTGACACTGAAGAGGTCAGCGTTGAAATGAGCGATCCAAGCAGGGCCGGGATTATTCTTCCAGAAAATGCAAATGCCGTTGACGAAGATATTCTCATGCTGGTTATGCCAGTAATGGTAAATTAAATTATTAAATAATTCAAGTTTACAAAAAGCTTCAAAATCTTGAAGCTTTTTTGTTTTCCACCGCATTGTGCTGATAACAAATCTCCCATTACTTTTAACTGTGGAATACTTCTTTGTATTTTTATCTCATGAGATTTATTGACAACATACCTGCTGTTTTTAAAAACAGATATTTTATTACAGGTACGTTATTTTTAATTTGGATAAGCTTTTTCGATCATTATAACTTTTTATTCCATTCAGAATTGGTACAGCAAAAAAAAGAACTGAAAAAAGAGTTAAACCGTCTAAAAAAAGAAACTACGAAAAATAAGATTTTCTTAAGAAACATGAATAATGATGAATTCATGGAAAAATATGCCAGAGAGCATTATTTGATGAAAAAGAAAGGAGAAGATATTTTTATGCTTGATTAACAAGATCACAACCAGTTAACTTACACAATCACTTTTACTCCGGCTATTCATATGTAGTAATTATACCCTCTGAAAAAAACTCACTCCCATCAGTCTTATTAATTATTGCTTCCACATCGGGTAGTTGATTTATTAAGCCTATACCAACTACTTCTCCTAAAACCGTAATCGCCGTAGCTAACGCATCTCCCATCAATCCATTAGGAGCTATAACTGTAACGCTTGAAACACTACTCTCAACAGGTTTGCAGGTTTTTGGATTTATAATATGGCTGTATTTTTTATTTTCAATCTGAAAACTTCTGAAATAATCACCACTTGTAACTACAGCATTGGCTGAAACACCAATTTCATATTTCACTCCATTTGGGTTTTCAGGATTTGGAATAATCACATGCAATTTATCTTCATTTTCAATTGCAACTATATCTCCTCCGGCATCTACAACGCCATAGTTTAAGTTGAATTCATTTTCCCACATTTGAATGACTTTATCCGCTGCATATCCTTTCCCTACAGCTCCAAAGTCCAGTTCTACCCCCTTCTTTTTAAGAAAAACAGTTGTGTCGGATTCATTTAGCTGAATGTACTTAGANCCTACAATTGATAAAACACTATCAACGGATTCTTCAGATGGTACTGTGGATTTTTTCCAATCCCATATTTTAACTGCTGGTTTTACAGTAATATCAAAAGCTCCTTGAGTAATCTCACTTGTATTTTTACAATACTCAACCAACTTAAAAAATTCAATTGGAACTTTTAGTGGAGACAAACCTGCGTTCCTATTTATTTTTGAAGTTAAACTTANGCTATCCCATGAAGATATTTCTTTTTCAATCTTTTCAATCAAAGACCATCCTTCTTGAAAAATAATACTTGAATCTGCACGGTTCTTAATTGTAAATTTAAAGCGGCTTCCCATTATTTTTTTACTGCTTTGTATTTTGTTAATTAATGGAGAAAAGATGCTATCAATTTCAGCTAGTAAGAACGGAATGGCTTTCTTGAGGTTATGTGTAAATGCTTCTCCACTATCAACTGAAACCAATTTTGGGAAACTACCCTCTTTATTATACAAAGATGCCAGGGAATCACAATGATTTATATAGCTTTTTGTTAATCCTTTTTTCCGTTGAGGAAAATCAAGAATTTCAAAATCAATTTCTGATCTTTTGATAAAACCTCTAAACTTGTTTGATTCTATTACTTCTTTCTTAAACTTTATACAGGAAACGCACCAGTCAGATCCAGAAAAATAATACAATTTTCGTTGAGAAAAAAGCGGAAGAGATAAAACAAACACAGAAGCCAGTATAGTGAATTGTTTATAGTTCAACGCTACTAATACTTGTTTATGGAAAGAAGGACTAATGTACATGCTTCTTCATATTTAATTCCTGATTTATATAACCTTGATTGAAATTCAGGATTTTCGGTACCTGGATTAAAAATTACTCGTTTGGGCTTAATGGATATTATTTTATCAATATATTCCTTTTGACGAGCTGGACCAACATACAGAGTAACGGTATCTATGTTCTGAAAATCTTCCCAATCATTGATTATAGTTTGTCCACAAACAACTCCTTTTTTAATCCCAAAAAGTACAATTGGGTGACCTGCTTGAGTTAGACGTTCAGCCGCCTTATATGCATACCTATCGGTATTCGGTGTTGCCCCTATAATTAATGTATTTTTCATATTATGGGATATTCATAAATTTATGGGTTTGAATACTTATATTCCACCTGGGGTTTTTCATCACATAATCTATAATTAAAGGCATTACCTCGTCATGATTACTCCACTCAGGCTGCAAATACAATTTGCACTCAGAATTCACCTTTTCAGCATGCTTCTCAGCCCACTTGAAATCATTTTTAATATGAACGATTATTTTCAATTCATCAGCGAAGGCATATACTTCCGGCCTTGGAGGTAAGGTTTTTTTGGGCGATAAACATATCCAGTTCCACCTTCCGGAAAATGAGTGGGAACCGCTTGTTTCAAGGAAGGTCTGATAGCCATTTGAATGCAAAATCTGACATAGATAGTCCAAATTATATAATGTCGGCTCTCCGCCTGTTACAACCACATCTTTTGAAGGTATCAATTTTAATTTGTCAATTAAGCCGTCAACTTCAACAAGAGGATGCAANGATGCATCCCAGCTCTCTTTAACATCACACCAGTGACATCCAACATCACAGCCACCAACTCGAATAAAATAAGCTGGTTTACCCGATTTTCCTCCCTCGCCCTGAATAGTGTAAAACTCTTCCATAATTGGAAGAAACTTTCCAGACTCCAATTGCTCCTTTTGTATTTTCTTTAGATTTTTAATCTCCATTACCACTAAAGCAATGATTTAATAATTTCTTCCAAAGATATCCCGTCGGCCTCAGCTTTATAGTTTCTCATAATTCTATGACGAAGTATTGGCATCGCAACAGCTTTTACATCTTCAATATCCGGGGAGTATTTACCATTCAAGGCAGCATGTGTTTTAGCGCCCAACACTAAGTATTGTGAGGCTCTGGGTCCCGCACCCCATGTTAAATATTCCTTGGTGTTATCGGACGCCAACAAAGAATCCTTTCGTGTTTTATTCGCTAATTTAACGGCATATTCCAATACATTGTCAGCAACAGGAATCCTTCTTATTAATTCCTGAAAAGCAATAATCTCATCTACTGTTAAAACAGAATTCACTTTATTTTTATGATTTGAGGTGGTTGATTTTACAACATCTATTTCTTCTTCTAAAGATGGGTAATCAACCCAGATATTAAACATAAATCTATCCAGTTGCGCTTCAGGCAATGGATATGTACCTTCCTGATCAATTGGATTTTGAGTAGCTAACACAAAAAATGGATTTGGCAAAGTCAAACTCCTTCCAGCATTGGTAACCTTTTTTTCCTGCATAGCTTCAAGAAGAGCAGCTTGAGTTTTTGGAGGGGTACGGTTGATTTCATCAGCAAGTAAAACATTTGTAAAAACAGGGCCTTTAACGAATTTAAATGTGCGATCTTCTCCTAAAATTTCTGCGCCTGTAATATCACTCGGCATTAAATCTGGTGTAAATTGAATTCTATTAAAATTCAAACCCAAAGCCTGAGATATTGTGTTCACCAAAAGTGTTTTTCCCAATCCCGGAACTCCAACTAACAAAGAGTGTCCATTTGCAAAAATTGAAATAATAATTGACCGTACAACTTCTCTTTGACCAACTATAACTTTTGCGATTTCACTCTCTAATTTTTTTGAAGCTTCGGATAGTGCATCGATTCCTGTAACATCTGATTCTAATTTCAACATACTATTTCTGAGATATAGGTTTAGTTTCATTACTAAACCACACTGATAATTCTGAGCATTTTTTATAAGACTCNGGTAATTTTATATATGTACCTTTTAAATGTGAGTTAATCCATTTAAGAAATTCTTCTTCTTGCTTTCTGGCCAGTGCAGCAGATTTTATTCGATCATAATCCGACTCAATGTTTGCAACGTGAAAATTCAATTTATCCATTAGATAAATAATACGGTACGCTCTGGAATTATCCAGCATATTAAATATTTCAGGTTGCGTGATATCCCCTTTTTTCATGCCCTGCAACTTAATATATAAATCTCGGTCCAGCTCTTCGATTTCGAAATAATCACCTCCTGTTTGTTGATTTCGAATAATTCCGCCATTAATTTTTGATTGATCATCATCACTTAAATCGGATGCTAATTTATTAAACTGCACCCCCGACTTAATAACTTTTGATATACTATCCGCCCGCTGCCTGGCTTTTTCCAGATCACTTTCATAAATAGAAGGGGTCTTCAAAATATGTCTTGCATGAATTAAATTTCCCTTCTTTTCAATCACTTGAATTAANTGAAATCCAAATGGTGATTCTACAACATCTGAAACCTCTCCAATTTGAAGTTTAAACGCTACTGCGCTGAATTCAGGAACCAACTGATTACGAGACAAAAACCCCAAATCGCCATCTCTCAACCTGGAACCAGGATCATCTGAATGCACTCCAGCCATTAATCCAAAGTCTGTACCATTTATAATTCTGTTTCTAATTTGATTCAATTTCTTTTTGACTCTATCTTTTTCATACGTATTAGGTTTCGCTTTTACCACTAATTGCGCAATTTTGTAGGATTCAGGAACCACAGGTAATGAATCAAAAGGTATNGAGTTAAAATAGCTTTTGACTTCAGTTGGACTGATTGTCAAACCACTTGAGATTTTATTTTTAACTTTTTGACCTAAAATATTGTCCGCTACAGTTGGACGAATTTCCTTTTTAAATTGAAGCACACTCTTTCCATAGTATTTCAAGAACTCATCATCAGAGCCACCAAGACGCATTAACATATATTCCATTCTTCGATTAATAGCATCATCAATTTCCTGATCCGACACTTCAACACTGTCTACCTCTGCCTTGTGGACCAATAATTTCTCAAACAATCTTTCTTGAAGAACATAGCAGGAAGTTGAAAAATCAACTGGAGCTCCCTGCATTTGTAATTGAGTAACAGAGGCATCAATGTCACTTTTAAAAATTGCATTTTTTCCAACAACAGCGATAACCTCATCAACAAGAATAGGTTTATTTTGTCCATTCANAATAAAGGAGTGAAAAATCAGAACCAAAACAACTATACAGTTATTTGCCGTTAAAATATATTTTAATTTCTTCATTATTTATTCCTCTCTTATAAATGGAATTACCCAATTGTTGAATCAGCTCTTGTTTCCTTTGATTAATAATAATTGCTTTAATTTTCTCTTTTATCATCTCAATAGGAGAAACACCATTTTTTAATCGATTCTCTGTGAAATATAAAATCCAGANAAAATCTCCATCAGGAGCTTCCGTATATTGATAATTTCTTAAAAAGTGATTGTCATTATATAATTTAAAAGGTATCAGATTTTTTAAATCATCTAATTTTTGCCACAAACTATCATTAGCCTCACAAAAAATATTTTCCCTTTTAATCAATTTAAAAAATTTTTCTTTTCTTATCGAATCCTTGTATTGAATCATATACCGCAATCGATTAAGCTTTTTGTGATTTTTTGGAACTTTAACGTAACGGACCCTGACTATATTCTCTTTGAGCTGAAAGTTCTCTTGATTTGAATTAAAATAATTGAGGATTTCATTTTGACTTACATCAAGAGAAAGAGCGGTATCGAGCATTCTTTGTTCATAAGTGTATTTAAGAAGTGAATTTTTATATGAGTTAATTTCTTCACTAAAATCCTTATCCTCATCACTTAATCTCCTTTCTGCTTCAAAACCTATTGCTTTATCTTTTACCCAGATTTTGATGAAGTTGTTGACCTTATCCTTTTTTTGTCGCCAGTCCTTTCCAAAAATTTTAGTTAGCTCCACTGAGGTTAGCTCGTCAGGACCTACCTGCGCTACCAATTCACTCTTTAAATCATCCTTCTTTCCTTTCGAATTACAAGAAAAGAACAGGACTGTTATTATAAGTACAAAAGGCCTTCCGAAATGGAAAGCCTTATTTATAATTTTAATATTCTTTTGTATGCTCAAGGTGCTAATTGGTTAAAAACTTCTTCGTTGTAAACTATTTTGTATTTCCCTTTCAATTCCTCTATCCATTCACTCATCAAATAATCTTGATATTTAGCAGCAACGCTACCTCTTACCTCTCTCAATTCTTTATCCTGAACAGGAAGAACTTTGTTTACTTTAAGGACAATAAACTGCCCATTTTTCTCGTAAACATCACCAACTCCCTCTGTAAAAGTAACACCTTCTAAATCGGGACGATCTTTAGCTTGGTAAGTACCTGCTTCAACTCTTACATTCAATGCAGATTTCACATTGATTTTTTCCAATATATATACATCGTCCTTCTTTTTATTAAGGTAATCTCTAACCAATTTAGCCGTTTTAATATCAATACATTTATAAACGGTACCTTCCATTCTTTCATCCCATTGCCAATTTGAACTATTTTGCTCATGGAACGCTCTTAAGCCAGCGGTATCTGTTACTGATTTATTCCATACCCGCTCACTTGATAAGTCAAATAAGATAATTCCCTCTCTGTATTCTTTCAGTAACCTGACATAATCTGGGTGTTTATATGAAAGTTGAGACTTTTCAAAATCTTTTAACATGTTTTCAATCCATTTGTTATATGTGTAGGATACTATTCTTCTGTAATCTCCTCCTCTTTTTGGAACTAAAGTAGTTTTAAGATGGTTTGCAAAATCCTTTTGTGTGTATGTTATACCGTTAAAATCAAACATTTTAGTCCTTAGCTTTTTATCTTCTGGAGCATTCCAGTTTGCAGTAAGCAAAGTTGAATCGCAGAATTGATAAAAATTATCTATTCCTTTTCTATATTCTTTAAAGTTATAAGATGACTTTATTCGGTTTAAGACATATTTTTCGCTTAATTCATTTCGATCGCTTCTGGCAACTTTTGTTTTCAATTCAATTTTGGACTTTTCAAAAGGTTCAATCCCTTTTCTGCCAAGTCTTTGAATAATATGCCATCCATAAGCAGTTTTTACAGGTTTTGAGTAGTCTCCATTAGATTCAATTGCAAAAGCTGCATTTTCAAATTCAGGAACAAATTTATTTGGACCAAACCAATCCAAAACCCCTCCATTAGATGCAGTTCCCATATCTTCAGAAAATTTTCTTGCAAGTGTTGCAAAATTATCTTCTCCATTTTCAAGTCTTGAATAAATATCATAAATATTTTTTTCAGCAGCTTTTTGTTTTTCTGAGGGCATATCATCTCTTGCAACAGTCAAAATATGAGCGACTTTAATTTCACCTACCGCCTTTCTTTTGCTGTGAACTTTTACTATATGATAACCGAATCTTGTTCTAAATGGCTTACTTACTTTACCAACTTCAGTTGTATAAGCTGCAGATTCAAAGGGATACACCATTCGGAACACAGAAAAATACCCTAGATAACCACCATTGGAGCCTGCACTGGGGTCCGTTGAATATTTCCTTGCAAGTTCTTTAAAATCAGCACCTCCATCTGCTAATTTTTTAACTTTCATTGCCTTCTTATAAGCAGAAAGAGTGTCTGAAGGCATTGCTAAATCAGGTATAGATATTAATATATGACTGGCTTCAACATCAACCTGCATTCTTTCATATGCTTCTTTCACTAAATTATTAGTAACTTCTTTGTCCTTTAGATAAGAATCAGCAAGCTGATTTTTGTATCCCTTGAATTCCTTTAAGAATTTCGAAGTAGTATCATAACCAAGAGTTTTCGCCTCCGTTACCTTTAAAAGGAATTTATCGTATAATTCACGATAACTCATTAGAGAATCTTTGGTTATAACTTTTTCAGGATCAGCATTTTTATTGTAAACGTACCAGAAGTCACCTGCACTAATAGTATCATCTTCAATAGCAACTAACCATTTTCTGGATAGTTCGGAATTTAACTCCTTGATTTGAGTTTTCGCTTTTGTTGCAAAAAATGCAAAAGAAATAAATAGAATTGTTTTAACCCTCATTTTTAGTAGTTTTTAATGGTATATTATCTGCTGTAATTTGGCGCCTCTCTTGTGATTGTTACGTCGTGGGGATGACTCTCTCGCACTCCGGCCGCGGTAATGCGAATGAATTTAGCTTCTTTTAATTTCTCAACATTAGAGGAGCCTGTATAGCCCATTCCAGATCTTAAACCTCCAACAATTTGATACATAACCTCAGACAATGTTCCTTTATAGGGAACCCTTCCTACTATTCCCTCTGGCACCAATTTTTTAGAATCGGCTGTTTTACCCTGAAAGTATCTATCTTTTGAGCCCGCCTGCATAGCTTCTATCGAACCCATTCCTCTATATGTTTTAAATTTTCTTCCTTCATAAATAATAGTATCTCCTGGAGATTCTTCAACACCTGCGAACAAAGACCCTGCCATTACTACATCAGCACCAGCTGCAAGAGCTTTAACAAAATCTCCCGAATATTTAACTCCACCATCTGCAATTAGACCAACACCTGTTCCTTTTAGCACTCTTGCTACATCCATAATAGCAGTTAATTGAGGAACGCCTACTCCCGCAATTACACGGGTTGTACAAATAGATCCAGGGCCAATGCCAACTTTCACACAATCTACTCCTGCATCCACAAGAGCGAGCGCAGCTTCCGGCGTAACTATATTTCCTGCAATTACATCCAGCTTAGNAAATACTTTTTTTATGTCTTTTAATTTTTCAATAATTCTTGATGAATGCCCATGTGCGGAATCTAAAACAACAGCATCAACACCGGCATTCACTAATGCGGTTACTCTTTCAATGCAATCATCTGTAACTCCAACTGCGGCTGCACATCTTAATCTACCTCGCTTATCTTTACAGGCATTTGGTCTAAGCTTAATTTTTATGATATCCTTGTAGGTAATTAAGCCAACTAAAGAACCTTTACTGTCAACAACGGGTAATTTTTCGATTTTATGTGCCTGTAAAATCTCTTCTGCTGTTTCAAAACTTGTGCTTTCATCAGCCGTAACCAGCAACTCTTCACCAGTCATCATTTCAGTTACCTTTTTCTCCATTTCTTTTTCAAAACGAAGATCTCTGTTTGTGACTATACCAACGAGCTTTTGAGCCTCATTTACAACAGGGATTCCACCAATTTTGTATTCAGACATTAATTCCAGTGCATCAGCAACCGTGGAATCTGACTGAACAGTAATCGGATCTAAAATCATTCCGTTTTCTGCTCTTTTTACTTTTCTCACCTCATCAGCTTGTTGCTGGATGGACATATTTTTGTGAATAACTCCTATTCCACCTTCCTGTGCCATTGCTATAGCCATTGCACTACCTGTTACAGTATCCATTGCGGCAGAAATAACCGGAGTTTTTAAAGAAATATTCTTTGTTAGATTAGTGGTTAAATCAATATCCTCCTCTGTTGGCAGGATATCAGCATACGATGGAACTAAAAGTACATCNTCATANGTNANNCCTTCTTGAATTTCCATTATTTTNGTNNCTTNNGACATANCCTAAAAATTAAAATTCAAGCAAATTTAATAAATACTGATAAGAATCAATGTTTATCAGTTGGTAAATTATTCATATTTCTTATTGAGAAAAGGTTATGATCGAGGGAAATATTGCTATTTAATACCTGCAACCCCTATTCAAAGTTATGTATCAGCTTTNATANTATTTAATTTCAGCTCCAGATAACTGTATAATTTCCAGAATAACCAACCATAGAACAATCCTGATAAAGAGCCAGCAATAATATCCGAAGGATAATGCACGCCTAAATATATTCTACTGTAAGCAACTATTACTGCCCAAACTAATAAATATTTTTTTGCTTGTCTGACAATAGGTGTCAATAAATAGCCTATGAACAGGGCAATTGCAAATGAATTCGAAGCATGTGCACTGTAAAAACTGTATTTACCGCCACAATGCTCCTTAACAACGTGCGGTTTTGGTTGATGAGCAGACTCAGGCCTGCACGGACGATACCGACCAACTCCATATTTAAACAACTGTGAGGATTGATCCGAAACAGTAACAAGTCCAGCCACCAGAAAAATAATTATTATTGACTTTTTCTTATAATGATAGACTATGCCAACAAGCAAAAGCATGTATAATGGAATCCAAATATATTTATCGCTGACCCAATACTGAATTGAATCCATCCATTTGGTGTGAACACTGTTCAAATACGTAAACAATTCGTGATCAATATTTACCAGACAATCAAACAAATTTATACGTTTTTAAATGGATCGTAATTTATTTTATCCCAGAGTTTATCCTTTAAAACCTGTATACCATCTTGATTAACAGAAGAGATAAACAAAGCTTCTATTCCTTTAGGTAAGGTCATTTTAATCTCTTCTTTTAATTCTTCATCAAGTAAGTCACTTTTGGAAATCGCGAGCAACCTGTTTTTATCCAGTAATTCAGGATTGTACTTTTTCAATTCATTAACTAATATTTCATATTCCTTAGATATGTCATCTGCATCTGCAGGAACCAAAAACAATAAAATTGAATTCCGCTCAATATGCCTCAGAAAACGCAAACCTAGTCCCTTTCCTTCGGAAGCGCCTTCTATTATTCCAGGAATATCTGCCATCACGAAAGATTTTGATTCACGATGTCCTACGATTCCCAGATTGGGTACTAAAGTAGTAAAAGGGTAATTGGCGATTTGTGGTTTTGCAGCACTCATTACGGAGAGTAAAGTAGACTTTCCAGCATTTGGAAAACCAACAAGACCAACATCAGCCAACACTTTGAGTTCTAAAATCACCCATGCCTCAACACCTGGAATTCCTTTTTGTGCATATCTGGGAGTTTGACGCACGGAATTTTTAAAATGTGCATTACCTAACCCGCCTTTTCCTCCTTGAAGCAGAATAATCTCCTGACCTTCCTCCAATATCTCTCCATACTGCTCACCCGTTTCAAAATCTTTAGCAATTGTACCTATTGGNACATCTAAATAAACATCTTCTCCTTCCGCACCTGTACTTGTNCTCCCNCTTCCCGANGCNCCATGNGATGCCTTTATATGCTTCCTNTATTTCAAATGCAATAAAGTCCANTATTGTGAATTACCNCTNAGAATGATGTGTCCNCCACGACCACCATCACCACCGTCTGGACCTCCCATAGANGTAAGCTTATCTCTNTAAAGATGGCTTGAACCAGGACCTCCATTTCCTGATTTACAGTTAATTTTTACGTAATCAATAAAATTACTACCTGACATACGGATAAAGATAGGATATTCGTTTAGAGTTCGAGAAGAAATTTCATGGTATCAACTTTATCTGCATAATCCCAAACTTTTGGGTTTTGCGCCTCACCAAAAGGAACAGCTTTGCTTATTTGAGAAGATACCACGCATTGAATTTCATCGTTATTTCTCTCAATATAGTGCTCAATTTCATCAAGAGAGCCAAATTTCTCATAAAATGTCACACTAATTGGAGAGTGCAAACTTTGATCTTCTTTGAACAAAAAAGTCCCGCCATCTAAAAAAGGCACTTTGTTGATAATATATATTGATTTATTGTAATCGATGTTGTTCTGGTATTTACCATTATTTTTTAAGAAGTTACTGTACTTCATAAGTTCACCTATTAATTTTTGAACATCAAAATTTTCTGTAACAAGTAGCTTGGAAACGTTTCTGCACCCTAAACCATAATAGGTGAATAAATCCTTTGCCAGACCTTCTATTTCCTGTTCGGTTTCTTCTCCCGTGAGAACAGCGACTGAGGTCCTCGACTTTCTTATTATGTTTGGATATTTGCCAAAATATTGTTCAAAATATCGAGCCGAATTATTACTTCCTGTTGCAATTACAGCATCATATTTACTACGGGGAGTTTTTAGAATGTTTATTCTCTCTGAAAATGATGCATCAATAGAAATTAAAAGCTCGGCAACTGAAGGCATCAACAGAGGGTCATCCGAACTTGTTTTTATTACCGCTGTATTACCTGAAAGTAAAACACATAAAAAATCATGAAATCCAACGGCTGGTATGTTTCCTGCCATTATCACACCTACCTCTTTGGGTTCTTTTTCAATATCAATACTTTTGAGATAAGTTTCCAACCATTGCTTCAATTGATTCTCATCCAGCATCTTAACAATTCCCACAAAAGCACTCGTAACCATTTCTTTCGTAAACCATCCGTTTTCAATACCTGACTTTTTCACTTGAAGCAATAAATTAATTTGTGGTTTTGTCAAACCTTCATACTTGCCTTCTTCTCTGCTTAACGCTTCCTGGATCTGACTACCCAATTCCACAAATGCTTTTACTCCTGATACCGACATAAAACATAATTTTTGCGACAAAATTACAAATTGGAATCACATTTGCACGACTTTTAGTTAAATTGCATTATGAAGAAATTTTTTGTATTGAATATCCTGATTGTTTTTCTTGTCTCCGGGTGCATTCGCCTAAAGAAAAAAAAGGGGGGTAAGAATGAAAAAGAAACCAAAATTATATCCATTGAAAAAACAAATAACTCCCATAGAGATGCTGTTTATAAAAAGATGAAAAAATCAGGATATACTTTTGGTAAAGTACTTGACAAAACTAAAACAAGCGGATGTACATTTGTTATCCAAATCAATGATTCTACAATTTTTGAACCTGTAAATTTAGAAGGTAAATTCAAAAAAGAAGGATTAAAAATTGCCTTTAAACACAGAAAATCAAGAGCTATGACTACTTGTATGATAGGACAAACGGTCATTTTATCCGAAGTCAAATCTCTAAAGGAAGAATGAGTACTAACCGAAATAAAGTATTGAGTTCTTAATGATTTCAAGAGACTGTTCTAATTGTATCTTTGTAATTACTAATGGTGGTGCAAAACGAATGATATCTCCATGTGTAGGCTTTGCTAAAAGTCCATTCTCTGCCATTTTCAAACACACATCCCATGCCTCTTTTCCATACTTAGGTTGAATTACAACGGCGTTTAAAAGTCCTTTACCACGTACTTCAGAAATCATTTCTGAATCAATTTTTTTTAAGCTGGTTCTAAAATATTCGCCCAACTCTTGTGCTTTTTCAGCGAGTTTTTCATCTCTGACAACCTCCAGAGCCGCAGTTGCCACTTCACATGCGATTGGATTTCCTCCATAGGTTGAACCATGTGTACCTGGGGTGATGACCTCCATGACTGAGTTGTTCGCCAAAACACAGGAAACAGGATAAACACCACCCGAAATGGCTTTTCCGAGAATTAGTATATCTGGCTTTACATTTTCATGATCGCAAGCCAAAAGCTTTCCTGTTCTACCAATTCCCGTTTGTACTTCATCTGCGATAAAAAGAACATTGGCATCAGAACAAATCCGTTTAGCTTCAGATAAATAACCTTGATCAGGAACAAAAACACCAGCTTCACCCTGAATTGGTTCCACAATAAAAGCTGCCACATTAAAATCCTGAACCGCTAGTTCAAGCGCCTTGACATCATTATATTTAATAGATTCAATCCCTGGTGTATATGGACCGAAATTACCCCTGGCATCGGGATCAGTAGAAGCGGATATAATTGTAATTGTGCGTCCGTGAAAATTGTCTCCACACACAATTATTTTACCCTGATCAGCCGGAATTCCTTTTTTTTCATACCCCCATTTCCTGGCTATTTTTAAGGCTGTCTCAACGGCTTCAGCACCTGTATTCATGGGTAAAACCTTGTCAAAACCAAAATAATCAGTTACATATCGAGAAAACTCGACAAATGGGTTGCTATGAAAAGCACGTGATGTTAGCCCCAAAGTGTTCGCTTGATTGGTTAAAGCATTGATAATCCTGGGATGACAATGACCTTGATTTACAGCTGAATAAGCAGATAAGAAATCGAAATATTTTTTCCCATTTACATCCCATACGAACACGCCAGAACCTTTTGACAAAACAACAGGTAATGGATTATAGTTATGTGCACTATATTTTAGCTCTTGTTCTATTTTTTGCCGGGCACTATCTGTCATCAATTTTTTTTATCGAAAATAATAAACATTATACGTCTTAGTCCTGTAATTTAACAGGAAGCGTTGTTTATGAAGTTAATAAAAAGAATAATATTGTTGGGATTCTTTTTTATTCTGACAGCATGTCAAGGAAAGCCTGCTGAGAAAAACAATTCATTGTCAACAAAACAAAATCAGGTGGATAAAGATAAGTACAGAAAATTAACTCCGGAAGAAGAAAAAGTAATTATATTCAAAGGTACTGAGTATCCGGGAACAGGTATATACAATAATTTTAAAGAACCCGGTACATATAGATGTAAGCGATGCAACACGCCTTTATTCAATTCAAAAGATAAATTTAACAGCGGTTGCGGATGGCCTAGTTTTGATGATGCCATTGGCAATAACGTCAAAGAGATCCCGGATGCTGATGGAAGAAGGACAGAAATTGTATGCAATAACTGTGAAGCACATTTAGGACACGTTTTCAGAGGAGAGCAGTTTACAGCAAAAAATACCCGGCATTGTGTAAATTCAATAAGTTTGGTTTTTGAACAAGAAAAGGATGTTAAATCTGACACAGCTGTTTTTGCAAGTGGCTGCTTCTGGGGAACCGAATACTTCTTACAGCAAATGAAGGGAGTTATCGATACAAAACCCGGATATATTGGAGGAAGCGTTGATAACCCAACCTATAAAGAGGTTTGTACGGGTAGAACAGGTCATGCCGAAGCGGTCAGGGTAATATTCAACCCCGACTCTGTTTCATACGAGGAATTGGCCAAAATATACTTTGAAACTCATGACCCTACCCAGATTGACGGTCAAGGACCAGATATTGGAAATCAATACAGATCAGAAATTTTTTATTTTGACGAAAACCAGGAAAAAATAGCCAAAGATTTAATTGAACAACTTAAAAACAAAGGTCTCGATGTTGCTACTAAGGTAACGAAAGCTTCAACGTTTTGGGTTGCTGAAGAATATCATCAGGACTATTATATAAAAACAGGTAAACAGCCTTACTGCCACAGATATACAAAACGTTTTTAAATCAAAATGAAAATTTTTGTTGAGCGTCTCTCCAGATTTGTGTAAAAAGAAGATTGAACTCATCCTCTTTTTGAATTAATATATCAACAGATTCTTCCAAAGGCGACTTATCTCCTATTCTTTTTCTCATTTGCAACATTATTCTGTGCAATCCTTCTACTTCTGCATAAGCTTCAAGCCAATTGTATTTTTCCATATAAAAAAGAAGATTATTGAATGAATCGGGTAAATTAGTTGAATTTGCATGAGCTGAATCATACACATACTGAGCGTGCCTTTTAAGGGTACTATGATTCCTGGCAATAAAATGATCAAGAAACATATCTATAACTACTCCTGAAAACAATTTAAATTGCGGGCGTACTATTCCTTTTGCCTCTTTAATTAATTGATGTGAATCGGTAAATGAGTCAATAGAGCGATGAAGTCTTACCCCTTTAACGACCGAGGTGTTTAACCCCTCAAATTTGCTCCCTTTTATAAAATCACCGCATAAGTTGCCCAACATTACAAGTGGATCTTTTGGAGACAATATAGAATGTGCTAAAAAGTTCATATTTCAAGTGATTCAACCAAATATAACAACCAAAGCTCGTTTATGTATACTATTTTGCCTGGATTCAAACTATTGTTTTAATTTGTATGAATGCAAAACTCGAAAAGACAAATGTATTGGGGGTTCCAGGTTTTAGGCTGGGGATTGTTTACCACCGGTAACCTTGCTTTTAACTATCTTTCTAACGGAAAGGTTACCAGCGGTGATGTATATTACTCTTTTCTTATTTTAATTTCCGGAATTGGCTGTTCGCATTTTCTCAGATTCACAATAAACTTATATAATTGGAGAGAGGAAAAAATCATAAAGATTTTTCACAAACTGGCTATCTTAAGTATTCTTATTGGAACGTTGCATATATCACTTCTATATCTTATAAGTTCCATATGCAGTGATGAATTGATAAAAAAATTCACAAAAGCTGAGTTTATTACTCAGGCAGCAACATTCGGAACTATTCATTTTCTTTGGGGAATAATTTACTTTGCTGTTTATTTCTTTCGAAACTTTAAAAAAGAGGAAATTAAAAATTTACAACAACAAAGTAAATTAAAAGAAATTCAACTCAATAAATTTAAATCACAACTCAACCCTCATTTCATTTTTAATAGCATGAATGGCATCCGAGCCTTAATTGAAGAAGATGCTCAAAAAGCAAAAGAGGGAATTACACAATTGAGTAATATTTTGAGGCATACATTAACACTTGAGAGGAGAAAACTTATCTCTCTTGAAGAAGAATTAAAATTGGTAGAAGATTATTTAAAATTAGAAAAAATACGCCTGGAGGAAAGGTTGGTTTACACAATTAAGACCTCTCCTTCCTGTTTGCATTATCAGGTGCCCCCTATGTTGATTCAAACTTTATCTGAAAATGCAATTAAACACGGAATTAGTAAACTAATTAACGGTGGAAAATTGTCGATCAATTCAAAATCGGATAATGCTTTTCTAATTATGGAGATTATCAATACTGGTCAATATAAACCTAATGGTCTTAAACCTGAACCGGCAGGTGGTTTCGGAATCGAGAACAGCATTCAAAGACTCCGCTTTATATTTGGAGACCAAGCTACTTTCGAAATAAAAAACTTAAATAAAAACGAAGTAATTACAACACTAAAAGTCCCTAAATCATGAGAGCTTTACTTGTAGATGACGAGCGATTAGCGAGAGCTGAGCTAACCAGATTATTAGATAAATTCCCTGAAATTGAAATAGTTTCTGAAGCGTCAAACGGCGAAGAAGCTATAGACCTTATAGAAGAGCACAAACCAGACTTAGTATTTCTCGATGTTCAAATGCCAGGCATGACAGGGTTCGAAGTGCTCGAGCACCTTCATGTGGTACCAAATATAATTTTTGTTACTGCTTATGATGAATATGCNCTTAAAGCCTTTGAAGTAAATGCTCTTGATTATGTTTTAAAGCCTATTGAGTTGAGTCGACTTGAAAAAGCCATTGAGAAAGTAAATTCGAAAAGTCAGAAAGATGACATAAAAGCAGATCAAGAGCTTAACCATGAATCCCAGATATTTATAAAAGATGGCGAAAAATGTTGGTTCGTAAAGCTGGATAAAGTAAGAATGTTTGAATCCGAAGGAAATTATGTCCGCCTGTATTTTGACGATAGTAAGCCTATGATTTTAAAATCATTAAACAATTTGGAAAAACGATTAAACAATAAACAATTTTTTAGAATTTCCAGAAAATATATTATCAATCTCACCTGGGTTGAAAAAGTAGAAGCTTGGTTTAACGGAGGATTAAGAGTAACCCTGAAAACAGGNGAAAAGCTTGAGATTTCAAGACGACAAACTTCTCGCTTTAAAGAGGTAATGTCAATTTAATCAATAATAAAAGAAGAGGTNANACACCTCTTCTTTATTCTATAATATTCNGCTTTATCTTCNGCATCGTCTTTTTTCTAAATCTACTGTTTTTACTTTACCGTTACTTAAGNTCAAAGTTGCTTCCGAATCACAATCTCCTGATCCAAAATTTAATACACCGCCTCTACCGTTACNCTTNTCTATAGAAACTTCTCCTTCAAGCGGAAACTNACATANAGCAGGGGTTATTTTAATNGGTGTTGTAATTGCTGTTAAAACNCTTTTTGAACCAGAATAAAGTGTTGATGTACCCGAAATCAGAAAAATATCATCTTCTCTTTCACAAGTTCCGTATCCCTCAATCCATGATCTTTTTCGAGCAAAGGTTTTTGTTCTTAAAACTCCATTTTTTTCAACGCTTATTTCTCCTTCAATTAAAAACTCTATATGTTCCTCTTCATTGCATCCTGAATTAGTAACAACTCTATACCCATCTACCGAGGCCTCACCAACTTTAAACTCACTGAATGTCATTGTTTTAACTGCTCCCTCCAAATTCATTTCTTTACTCAATTCAATAAGCACCTGCCCAGACTTGGTTCTTCCCAGATGGTCTTCTACTCCTTCTCCATAGTCAATTATAATTGTCTTAGGGTAGTTTTCTACAGTATCAATAACGATCACTCCTTCAGGAAGATTTTTGGAAAAATCGATTGATGTACATTCTTGATTACCTATATCATCCTCCTCCTCAAAGTCTCTTTGTTCAAGTTCAGTATTTACCGCATCATCAAATGCATCTAAATTCTCTGCTTTTTCTTTTTCACATGATGCAAAGGCAAAGGCTAAAAAAGCCAACCCAACTGTTTTAAAAATAAGTTTCATCTTTTTCTATTTTTTATGATTACGCTT
>PBJD01000038.1 GCA_002720635.1 Flavobacteriales bacterium
CTGAATTACGCGTTGAGTAACACGTTTGGATTTGGCGGGCATGTGGCGACTGTTTTGATGAAGAAATTTATAGATTAAAGAGCAACAAAAAAGGGAAGTGTACACTTCCCTTTTTCAATTTCTATTCATCTTCATCTGGCTCTCGCTCTCGAAGTATTTTTTTAATTTCAATGCGCAATCTTCTTTGATATGTATCGTAAATGTAGTTCAAATACGATTTCGTCGATTTCGTTATACACGTTGTGTAAATTTTTAATCGATGGCGAATGCTGTCGTCCAGTTTATGAATCAGGACATCAGCTTCATCAAAATCCTGACAATTGTCCGTGATTACCTTAGCATGATTCGAAATGCATATATCCAATGAATTGCTTGCCTTCTCACCTCGGTCAATGCACCCTTCGTAAATGTCTTCAACATCCAGGAAAAGGTCCTCAGTATTCGTTGGAAAAAGCTCTATAATTTCATCGGGTATCGAGTAATTAAGCTCTCGCTGTTTTTCCAGTTCATCAAAGTAATTTTGATCTAAAAACTTATCTGGATTGTTGAATACATCGTGCCAATCCAAAGGAGCTTCCCACAAACCAAAACGATGTATATTGTTACCCAAATCGATTATACTGAAAGATTTTTTGTTGGGCGTTACTCGAGAACCCCTTCCTATCATTTGGTGATAAAGAGTTAGTGAACGCGTAGCTCTGTTCAAAACAATAGTTTCCACCGAAGGCTCATCAAAACCTGTAGTTAAAATACCTACCGAAGTCAATACAGCATTTGGCGTGTTTCTAAACCAATCCAATGTATCTCTTCTCTCCTGGTCAGAGAAAGTTGAATCCAGATGCTTGATATGGTCAATTCCATTTTCTTTAAACATATCATACACCATCCANCTCACNCGAATACCNGGNTTAAATATCAANATCTTTTTTCCNTGAGCNCTNTCTCNNTAAGCAGTAATCAANTTNTCCTGCATNTCAAANCCNCCATACAAACGCTCAGAGGANCTCACTGTATAGTCACCGTTAATACCCACNCTTANNGCNCCTAAATTCACATCATANGTGTANGAAGTTGGTTCACANAAGAACTTTTGATCCACCAAATCCGATATNGAGGAACCAATAATTAATTCATCGTAATTNTTATTTAACGGCAAGTTTCTNTTGCTGCTTAAAGGAGTAGCTGTAACTCCAAGCATGTTCACATTTTTAAAATATTGNAAGATTTTTCTAAATGAGTTATTGTGTGCCTCATCAACAATTACCAAACCAACATTTTGAATAAAATCTTCATCATCCTGCAAACGATTGTTTAAGGTTTCAACCATAGCAATGAAACACCCATATAATTCCGGGTTTTCTACTTCTTTAACCTCACTGCTTACCACAAAATTATCAACACCAATGCCACTTAAACAACTTGATGTCTGGTGCAGCAATTCTATTCTGTGCGTAAGAATCAAGACCTTTTTATTCGTCTCCTTTATAAATTCCCTGGCAATGTGCGAGAAAATAATTGTTTTACCCCCACCAGTAGGCAACTGAAATAGTATATTATTGTTGGTTGGACCTTGATTTAATCGCTCAACAATACGGTCTATAGAGGTCTTTTGATAAGGATACAACTCCTTAACAATAAAATTGTGCTCTACAACAGCGTTTTCTTCACTCATGTTCAAAAAGTAGGCAACAAAAATACGCTTAACAAAAGGTAAAACCTAAGTTTTTACCTACAAATGATGATAATTTAGGGTTATTTAACGCTACATTACTGATATTAGGCAAGTTGAACACAAAAGTTTCAACAAAAATGTCCTCTATTGCAAAGCTGAATCTATATACGACTGAAGCTCTTTAACATACAGTAAATCCTTTGACTTACCCTCAAAATCGGAAATTCCCTGAACTCCAGCCATCGAATTTGTAGTGAAAATTTCTTCCGCGGACCGCAAATCATCCAGAGTTAACTCACCTTCTTCAAAATTAATTTGCTTTTGCTTTATCGCTTTTATGATTTGTTTCCTCATGACACCATCCAAACAACCCTCTGATAATTTTGGTGTAATTATTTTATCGCCAACAACAGCAAAAATGTTTGATGAAACTGTTTCACAAACCCTTCCTGCGGCATTCAAAACAACCACATCATCAACCTCAGTTTCTTTTTTGTGCACTCCAGCCAATACAAACAACAAAGCACTGGTTGTTTTTAAATTATTTAAAGGAGACATTCCTTTGTGATCGCCTTCAAACAAACCTAAACTAACCCCCTGTTTGGAATACGTATAGTTGGGTTTATCAAAGCGAGTTCCTTCAATTAAAAAACCAACTCTGTTTCCCATTGGAGTATAGGTCCCGGGTGAATTTCTGTATACAATAATGCGTATACGAGCATTGGTGAAATAATTTTTAACAATTATCTTCTCCACCTCCTTCTTCCAAAACTCTTTCTCTTTTCCTATAGTATCCAGTTTTAAGTGCTGCATCCCCCTCGAAAGTCTCTCATAATGGTCTTCCCAAAACATGAGTTCACCATTCACCAATTTAATGGTTTCAAAAATACCATCTCCATAGCGCATTGAGCGGTTGGAAGTATCATAAAGCTTATCACCTTTTTCAGTTAAAAAGCCATCTAAATTGTTAAATTCCATCATAGCTTAAGCAATTAAATCAATTAAAGAATCACTAATTACATTCACATCAATTTTAATCCCCTTCACTCCTGCCTTTTCGCCACATTCAACGTCTCTCCATTTATCACCGATGAAATATGATTTTTTTGGATCAACATTGTATTTATACAGTCCGCGTTCTATCAATAGTGAATCTGGCTTTCTACACAGACAAGCCTGCAAAGCATTGTGATGCGGACAGTAAAAAAACTCTTCAATAGAAACTCCTGATTTATTAAATTCTGACTGAATAAAACCATTAACGGCTTCTACATCACTTTTCGTATAACGCCCCTTATTTACCCCACCTTGATTTGTAATTACAATGAGCAAATATCCCTTCTCCTTCACTTTTTTTGCAAACTCAATAATTCCAGGGAGAATTTTTGTTTCATTCAACAAATATGTGTAATCATCAGGGTCGTGATTGATTACCCCGTCTCTATCCAGAAAAACCGCTTTATTTACCATGATTCAAAGCAAAGATAAACTATTTAAGAGCGAATTGGAATGAGATTCAGGATGTAATTTGATAAATAAAATTATCAATTAATTCAGGTTTAAAAACAAAAGTGATCACGACTCCAAAAACAGCTCCCCAAAAGTGAGCATCATGGCCAACGTTATCCAGTTGCTTTTTGGCCATATAATGAGAATATAATAAATACAAAGCACCTAAAACCCATCCCTTTATTGGAATTGGAATAAAAAGAAGACGCAAATCACTATTGGGATACATAGCTATGTAAGAAAATAAAACCGCCGAAACCGCACCAGAAGCCCCCAATGCATTGTAATGCGGATTATCCTGATTTTTAATAAAACTGTAAACAGAGCTCACCAGTAAAGCCCCGACATACAGGAGAATATAATTTAAAGACCCTTTACCCAATCCAAAAATTGACATGTAGCTTAACTCTACTGTTTTACCAAAACCGTACAAAACATAAATATTGAAACCAAAATGAACCCAGTCCCCATGAATCAAACCATGACTGAAAAAACGATACCATTCTTTTCGTTCCTTAATCTGATAGGCATTGAAAATAAGCTTCCACTTTAAACCTGCATCTTGAAATGCCTTGTAGGAAACCAAAGCCGTTACACCAATTATTATATAGGTTAAATATGGAGTCATATTAGTTGAGTACAAAGTTAGTGAACCAATTTATATTTAATCGTTATCAAAATCCAATTCTTCCTTTTCCTCTTCACGAGTATACGCAGAAGAGTAACTGGATGTTGGGACATTTTTAAGAAACCCTCCCTTGGAAGACCCACCACCAAAAGTCCAGGAAGATCTTCCCTGAATGTAGTATAAATCTTTCCACAAAAGCCCCGCAAAACCGCCATAAAACTGGGCCATAATAATTCTTAACCCAATCCCGTCTCCCTCTTTAATTTGTTTTCTTGCCGAAGATTTTAACAAATGGTTAAAAATTAAGTGACAAATTAACCAAACGGGAGCAGCAACAATATTTCCAACGAACAAACCAATAATTATAGACGCTATCCAACCGTAATTAATACTCAACAAGCAAATTGCACTATTAATGATGCTTAAATAGACAGCAATATCCATTAAGTAAGTAATTTTAGAATACAGAGCCATACGTTTAAAAGCTGTTCTCACCATTTTTTCGCCAAAAGCCTTTATGAACAATATGTCATGAATTTTCCGTTTAAAAATTCGTATTGACTTATTACCCTTTTTAGCCACATTATGAAATTTCTCTATTTCACTTCTTTCTTTGTGTAAAATCTTCCCATTAAACTCCTCAATACGTTCTATCCAAAGAAGAACAGTGAGGTAAGTAAAATTACCTTCAACGTTGTACAACAAGACCTCATCACTCCCTTTTTGTTTTTTCGCCCATTTTAAAAAGAAAGGAATGTTAACCAAAAAAGAAATCAACAGCAAAACACAAAATACCCTGGATCGTTTAAACCTGGGTATATTTTCATAATTGATTTCTTTATTTTCAGTATCCTCAACTCCGGCTGCAGAATTAGCATTAGCAAGCACTGGAGAAAAATTATGTATACTGAAAACAAAACGAGATTCTGCATAAGAATGCAAACATAAACTCATGCAGAATAAGAAAATTATAAATGTATATTTCTTAACCATAACTACCAGCTTCCACCAGCTCCGCCGCCGCCAAAACCGCCGCCACCAAAACCGCCAAAACCGCCGCCACCAAGACCGCTACTAAAACCTGATGAAATGCCACTGTAATACCCCGATGCCCCACCAACGAGCCAGCTGGAAGATCCTTCAATCCAGTAAATATCTTTCCAGAGATACCCCCCGGTAAAAGCCCAGAATTGAGCCATAGCAATACGAAATGGCACAGAAGTAACGTTTTTTATTCTTTTGTTCGCAGAATATTTAAGAGCATGATTTAATGCTAANTGGCAAATTAACCACACTGGTGCCGAGGGAAATATTCCAAAAAGCAGAGCAATTATTACGGCCCCGAGGAGAGGAACTCCGGAAGAATAGGCCATAATAACAAAGCAGTTTAAAATAGACAAAANAATCATCAAATNCCATATTGCAACTACCTTTGTATAACTGGGCATTCGGCGTATGGATTTTAATATTTTTGGTTTACCAAACGATTTCTCTTTAAGCAACCTATACACCAGCGAACGATAAATCTTAAATGATTTTTTTCTTTTTTTTGCAATTTTAAAGTAACGCTCAATTTTAATTCTCTCGGATTTTAATTCCTGATTGGTNGTCCTTTCAATTCGGGCAATCATATCCAATACGTTTAAGTAGGTAAATTTACCCCTCACCATGTATAAATAAACCTCATCATTTGGTTTTTGCCTTTTAAGCCATTGAATATAAAAAGGAAGATTCAGCAAAAACCCTACAGGAATAGCAAAGGCAAAAAAAAGAGCATATTGAAAAGGAATCAAATTAAAATAAATTTATGGTCATAAAACAAATTGTTTCACCAGCTTCCGCCAGCACCACCGCCGCCAAAGCCACCGCCGCCAAAGCCACCAAATCCGCCGCCACCGGAATTGAAATCATCCCAACCGCCACGATTGGAACTTCCCCCCATACCACCAAGTAAACTTCCCATCATGAAGGCGGTCCAAAATCCTGTACCGTTTGTTTGAGCGTATTTCCTCGATGAAGAAATGCGTGCCAAGAGGTAGAAAACTACAAAAAGTAAAACAACCAATATCATAAAACCTCCCTGCTCGTCCTTACTCCTTCTAACCTTATCTCCATAGGCCCGATAATTAAACTCTTGTTTTGCTAAAGGAACGAGCACATCCAATGCCGCGTCTACCCCTTTATAAAATTGCCCATTTTTAAAATTTGGAATCATTTCGTTTTCAACAACCAATTTTGCCGTAGCATCAGGAATTACCCCTTCCAAACCATACCCAACAGCAATAAACGTTCTGCGGTTACCTTTTCCTCCAGTTGGTTTTATAAGGATAACAATTCCATTATCCTGTCCTTTTGTTCCAACTCCCCAGGCTTGTCCCAGATCAGTAGCATACATAGCTTGATCCATCCCGCATAAATCATTGACAACCACAACCACAATTTGATTCGATGTATTGTTGCTGATTTGAACAAGTCTTTGATTTAGCGCTCTTTCTTCAGAAGGTGAAAAAATATCGGATTCGTCATAAACAAGGATCCTGTTTGAATTATCCTTTTTAGGAAAACAATCATTCTCGGCTAAAGATGACAGTCCTAAAAAAAGAAATAAATATAGAAGGGCACTCTTTATTTTAAACTTCATCATCAAAAGAAATTTCATTATCCAATTCATTTATGTCATCTTCCTGGTAAGG
This sequence comes from Flavobacteriales bacterium, assembly GCA_002720635.1. Lineage (GTDB taxonomy): Bacteria > Bacteroidota > Bacteroidia > Flavobacteriales_C. Next base: position 6,503 of record PBJD01000038.1, read on the forward strand.
AAAGTGAGCTTTCAACTGTTCGCCCGCTTTCACTATTCCTGAAGATAATCCTCCCGCAAAATCACCATTTTTAAAGTTTGCAATCACCTCCGATTTGATTTCCTCCCAGAAATTATCGGGTACTTTCTCGTTAATACCGGCATCTCCTAAAATTGCAAACTTCTTATCCTGAACCGCCAGATAAAACAAAACACCATTCCGTTGCTCGGTTTTATGCATTTCCAGTTTTTCAAAAACATAAGCAGCCCTATCCAGAACCTCACCTTTGCATTTATCGTCCAAATGAACTCTTACTTCACCTGAAGTATTCAATTCGGCTGTTTCAATTGCAGCTACAACCTGTTTCTGCAATTCATCTGTAAATAATTCTTTTGCTTTCATTTAAAATTGAACTTTAGGTGCGTTTTCTGCTCCTTTATCTGCCTCAAACATTCCTTTCTTAACAAACTCATCTTCTTCAGCCAACCACCCTAAATACATCTTTTTCCAAAAACCTCTAATAAATGTATTGTATTCTTTAACAGTACCATTATATCGCTGTCGAGCAACATTAATTCTATTTTCCGTTCCCTCCAATTGCGCCTGCAATTGCAAAAAATTCTGGTTGGATCTCAATTCAGGATAACGTTCTTGCACAAGCATAAGCTTGGAGAGAGCTTGCGTTAAACCGGATTGTGCCTGCTGAAAAGCTTTTATGTTCTCAGGTTTTAAATTATTGGCATCAACAGTCACCTTACCTACAGATGCCCTCGCTTCCGTAACACCAATCAAAACCTCTTTTTCCTGAGCGGCAAAACCCTTTACTGTTGAAACCAAATTTGGAATCAAGTCCATTCTTCTTTGGTAGGTTGCTTCCACATTACCCCATGATTGAGAAGCCGTTTCCTGATATCCGACAGCTTTATCGTAGGTTCCGGTAGCCTTAAAAAACATACTCACACCAATAAATAAAACTAAACCTACTAATACTAAAATTACTATAATCGATTTTTTCATTTCTTTTTTTTGTTTAAATATATATAAAAAAACATCCCGCACGAGGCGGGATGAAATTGTTTTTGTTATTCAATGATTTCAATAGATCGATTTACAAAATCCGAAAGGTCTTTTCCTTTTAACAACCCTACTGACAACAGGGCCAGATCGGCAGCTTGCTTCGCCAGCTTTTGTTGCGTTTCGCTATCATCTTCCTTAAGAATTTTTCCTACCAAAGGATGATTTGAGTTTACAACCAGGTTATAAGACTCCGGGAAATTACCCATCATACCACCCTGGCCACCTACACGTTGCATCTCCACCATTCTTCTCATGAACTCACTTTGCGTAATTTGAATAGGAGCATCCTGCTCACTTAAACTTTCAAACTGAACCGTATAGGTTTGTGTATTCACTACACCTTCAATTACCGGCTTTAATTTTTCCTCTTCCTCTTTTGAAAGTTTGCTTGGAATCTCCTCATCCTTGGCAATCAACTTATCAATCGTATCAGAATCAATTCTTGCAAACGTTACATCCGTTAAATCCTGTTCCAGTTTGTTCGCCAGGTGAGAGCTAAGAGCCGTATCCATCACCAACACATCGTATCCTCTCTCTTCTGCTTTTGCAATAGCAGAATGATGAGCCTCTGCATCGTGAGTGTACAATATAACCGTTTTCTTATCCTTGTTTTCCTGAGCAACCTTAATTTTATCAAGGTATTCATCAATTAAAAAGAACTCTTCTTTCACGTTTTTATACAGCATGAATTTCTTTGCCTTTTCAGCAAACTTTTCATCGCTCAACAAACCAAATTCGATGAACACTTTAATATCGTCCCATTTCTTTTGAAATTCCTCTCTGTTCTTAGTAGCCAATTGCTTCAACTTATCGGCAACCTTCTTGGTAATGTGCGAAGAAATTTTCTTTACATTTTGATCCGACTGCAAATAGGACCTGGAAACATTCAAAGGAATATCTGGTGAATCAATCACACCGTGCAATAACGTTAAGAAATCAGGAACAATGCCTTCTACCTGATCGGTTACAAAAACCTGATTGCAGTACAATTGAATTTTGTTCTTTTGAACCTCCATGTTGTGACTCAACTTAGGGAAGTACAATACCCCTGTCAGGTTGAATGGATAATCAACATTCAAATGAATGTGAAACAACGGTTCTTCAAAAGACATTGGATACAACTCTCTGTAAAAGCTTTTGTAATCTTCATCTTTTAGATCTGCCGGTGCCTTCGTCCAGGCAGGAGATGCATTGTTAACAATATTGTCTACTGTAATTTTCTCAGGTTCTGGAGCTTCTTCACCTTCTTTTACTTCTGGTGCAGGTAATGTTTCTTCTTTTGTACCAAACTTTACATCAATGGGTAAAAATTTACAGTACTTGGAAAGCAACTCTGAAATTTTATGTTCTTCAAGATAGTCCTTGGAATCCTTGGAGATATGCAATACAATATCAGTACCTCTGGTTTCTTTTTCTTCTTCAGTTAATTCGTAATCCGTACTCCCTTCGCAAATCCATCTTGCTCCTGAAGCACCTTCTTTAAATGACTTTGAATAAACCTCAACCTTATCCGCTACCATGAAGGCTGAGAAAAACCCTAAACCAAAGTGACCGATGATACCGTCCGCTTTGTCCTGATATTTTTGAACAAATTCTTCAGCACCTGAAAAAGCAATTTGCGCAATATACTTTTCAATCTCCTCACCCGTCATACCTAAACCATTGTCACGAATGGTTAGTGTTTTTGCTTTTTTGTCTGCAATTACTTCAACTCTTAATTCGCCAATATCTCCCTTAGCCTCTCCAATTGAAGAAAGCGCCTGAAGTTTCTTACAGGCATCCACTGCATTGGATACGAGTTCCCGTAAAAATATTTCCTGATCGGAGTATAAAAACTGTTTAATGATGGGAAAAATATTTTCCGCTTGAACATTAATATTTCCTTGTGCCATTTTAAATTATTTTGTTTGGCACAAACATAACAATTGAAGTGCCATTTCAACAGAACTGACATATTGTACAGTTTTAGCGAATATGAACTGACAAGGTATCACATTCAAGGACATCTACTGCCATTTTTTTGCTATTCTCTTCAATGTTTTAACCATAAAATGGCCTTTTTAAATTATTTAGACGATTTCTGTTGCATAATACCAAGTCAATTGGTTAAATTAGGGGGTTCGATAATTTCTGAAGAGAAATGGTAAAAACAAAAATTACAATAAATAAAACAAAAGCCTCCCGGTTGAATGATGTTGATTTTGAAAACATACAATTCGGAAGAGTCTTCTCCGACCATATGTTTGTGGCAGATTATGCTGATGGAGAATGGCAAAACTTTGAAATTTTACCCTTTCAAAACCTCGATTACAACCCTGCATTCAATTCACTTCATTACGGCCAGTCCGTATTTGAAGGCATGAAAGCTCATTCAGACGCTGATGGTAATGTTGTACTCTTCAGACCCATGGATAATTTTGCAAGACTGAATCGATCCTGCGAACGTCTTTGTATGGCTACAATCGACCCNCAAATTATGCTGGACGGTTTATCAGAACTTGTTAAAATCGATAAGAACTGGATTCCAGAAACCGAAGAAGGCGCATTATACATACGTCCTTTCATTTTTGCCACAGATCAATATATTGGAGTAGCTCCGTCGGAAACCTACAAAATGGTCATATTTACATGTCCTGTAAATAAATACTACGACACAGCCGTTAAAGTAAAAGTTGAAGACGTATATTCAAGAGCTGCATCCGGAGGAACCGGGTTTGCAAAGGCAGCAGGAAATTATGCTGCGTCCCTGCTACCCGCAAAAATAGCTAAAGAAGAAGGGTATGATCAACTGATCTGGACCGACTCAATAGAGCACAAATACATTGAGGAAAGCGGAACGATGAACCTAATGGTGATCATTGACGGAAAAATAATAACACCTCCTGCAGGTGAAACAATACTTGGAGGTATTACCCGATTATCCGTTATTGCTATTGCCAGAGATTTAGGATATACTGTTGAAGAAAGACAAATTTCTGTTGACGAAGTAATTGAAGCTCAGCAAAACGGAACATTGGAAGATATGTTTGGTACAGGAACTGCTGTAACCATAACCCACATTTCTGGATTTGGAAGAAAAGGCGTTGATTATGAATTGCCTCCTGTATCCAAAAGAAAAATTTCAACACATTTAAAAAAGGAGCTTGAAGCTATAAAACGAAACAAAATAAACAGCCATCCTGAGTGGCTTGTTATTGTTAAATAACTGATCATTAGTTCAGTACAAAAAGCGTCCAAAATTTTGGGCGCTTTTTTTTCAATCAACCACAGCTTCAGGCCTCAGCTCTACTAACGAAACACAAACACATAACCCTTAAATCAAAGATTAAAACATAAAAATTATCGACTAATCATTTTTTATTATCGACGTATTTTTTTACCTTGTTTAAAAACAGTGTAATTCGTAGATTATTGCAAACCATTCATCGATTAAAGCCATACTTTATAATATATGCATCACAAACCATCGAATTTCAAGACCTTTTGTAAAACAATACCATATAATTAATAGTACCCTAAAACTAATTTGTTATGAATAGAAGTATTATCGCAACTAGTTCACTAATTAGAAAGTACAAGAAAAGACCATTTTCGGTATGCTTGATAGAAGACAATAAGCTGTATCTGCAAGGACTTGTTCATCAAATAAAAAACAGCATTCCCAACATTAAATTAAGTGGGTTTTCAAGATCGTCTACATTTATGCAAAACTTAAGGCATAAACCTGATATTGCAATTGTAGACTTTAACCTTGATGAGCGAAGTGAAATGGAAGGTATAGAGCTTATCCAGGAGTTAAAAGCACAATCTCCTAAGACAAAAATTATTGTGTTAACGGGTGAAAAAAGTAAATTCATCGAAGAAGAATGTAGAAATGAAGGTGTGTTTGATTATGTAATAAAAGAGGATAAAGCCATTGAAACCATCGCTGAGGAAATCGAATCGATTATGCATAACATGCTCAAAGAGATGGAAAAACGAGCATTTAACAACAGATTGCGTTTAATGGCTGGCGTTGCTTTAACTATAATATTAATCATTATTTATTTAAATGTTTTTAATCCGAGAGCACTGGACTAAATACATAATGTTATCTTTGCCCTGAATTTTGGGCTATGAACAGAAGGATTGAAATTTTAAAATATGTTGTCAGTGACTACATTACAAGTGCAATTGCCTGGTTACTGTTTTTTATATTCAGGAAAAAGTTCATAGAATACCCTTTTGAAATTACGTGGGATGTTGCCACTTCGAATCAAAAATTCTGGTTCGGAGTGTTTTTTATTCCAATAGGCTGGATTTTTCTTTACGGAATCCAGGGCCTTTACCACAATGTTTATCGGAAATCTCGATTAAAAGAATTCACCCAGGTTTTTGTTTCCTGCATTATAGGATGCCTGGTTCTCTTTTTTCTTTTTGTACTCGACGATATAAATCACAACAATTACACAGCTTATTATAAAAGCATTGTCTTTCTTTTTACAGTACAATTCTTGTTAAACGGTATTTTTCGTTACGCAATCACCACCCATTCAGCTCGAAAGATTCATAAAAGAATAATTGGATTCAACACACTAATTATCGGTGATAATGAAAAAGCTAAAGATCTTTACCTTGAACTGGAAAATGCCAAAAAGTCTGCCGGATATAAAATTCTTGGGTTTTTAAATGTTGCACATGGAAAAGACACTTACACACTCTCCGAATATACCAATCACCTTGGTTCCTATGAACAAGCCAATACAATCATAGCAGAGAACAATATTGAAGAAATTATTATCGCCCTGGAATCGAAAGAACATGAGATTATTCAAAACATCCTCACAAATCTTCAAGAATCGGACGTAAAAATTAAAATCATACCCGATTTGTATAATATACTCACGGGACAAGTAAAAATGAACTCTATTTTACATGCCGCCCTGATTGAAATTAACATTGGAAATTTGTCCTCCTGGCAGGCTTTTGCAAAGAGAATAATTGATATTCTTGCGTCATTGCTGGTATTAACAACAGGAGCTCCCATTTATTTAGCTTTGGCATTGTTGGTAAAGTTGAGTTCAAAAGGACCGGTTTTGTTTTACCAGGAGCGTATTGGACTGCGGGGCAAACCTTTCAACATTATAAAATTTCGTTCCATGTATGTTAATGCCGAAAAAAACGGACCGGCATTATCCAAAGAAAAAGATTCCAGAATAACTCCAATTGGACGTTTTTTACGAAAAACCAGACTGGATGAAACTCCGCAATTCTGGAATGTACTTAAGGGGGACATGAGCATGGTTGGTCCCAGACCCGAACGCGCTTTTTTTATCAATCAAATCATAGAAAAAGCACCACAGTATAAATACCTGCATAAGGTTAAACCCGGAATTACCTCATGGGGACAAGTTAAATATGGATATGCGGAAAATGTAGATGAAATGATAGAGCGTTTGAAATTTGACCTGATCTACATGGAAAACCGATCTCTTTTAGTTGATTTCAAAATATTAATCCACACCATACTTGTCGTTTTGCAGGGAAGAGGAAAGTAATTTTCCATTCGAACCCCTTAGCAAAGAGTCTTCACAATACGTTAAACTACTTCACCATTTCCAATGCTCTGGTAATTGGAATCCGTTTGCCATTAACCAAGGCAACCACAAAACAATCCTTACCACCATAATTAACAACCATCTGTCGAAGATTATCTGCTTCCTCCTTCGTTTTATAAGAACCAACCATATAAATTAGTAGTCCACTTGAGGTTCTTAAGNTGGAAACCTCATAGTTGGTAAGATCTTTAAAAACAGGGGTAGTCTCAACGGTAATCGGTGTGCGGTAAGCACCCACCTGAACTTTAAACACTACTTCGGCATTATCCGAAGAGCTATCTCCCTGTTTATTTGAACCTGAATTTGCCGAAGCATTGTTGTCGTTACCCTCCTCTTGCCGAGCCTGAGCTACCGAAATTCTTTGATTGTCCTTATAAGCTGTTACGAAAGCATCACGAACGCCTTGATTCCGAACAGTATTTTTTCTCCGATCCGCGCTGTTGTAATCCTGAAACATTCCCGTTGTATATCTTAAATAACCATTTGAAGTCTTCTCGGTATACAACGGACTTAAACCGAACAAATCATTACTACCCCTTGGTGTTTTGTAAACCCCCACCTGAACAGTGTAAAAGAGCCCGTTTATTTTCAATAAATCATTGCTTAACCCATTTTCCTCAGTTGGTATAACCTCTTTGGAAGTACCAGAAACAACAGTTTGATTATCTGCCTCAACCGGCGCAACAGAAGCCGCTGACAATTCATCATCCTGTTCACTGGTTATGCCCAAACTTTTTAACTGCTCCACTTCATCCTTAACCAGATTTTTATATACAAACTGCTCACTTTCATCGGCAGCAGTAATCACCTCCTCAGCTTTATCAACAGTAATTCTTTTTCCATTGTAAAAAACAACAACAAATGCATCTTTATACCCCAACTGACGAATTCTTCCCTTTGCTATATTCGCGGAAATAAAACCTCTGAAATAACCCACTTTATAACGCGTTATCCCACTGCTTATCTGCTCTCCAACGAGCGGGCTTAAACCATTGAAGATTCCAGGGTCAATCTTTTGACGGAAAGCCCCCACCTGAACCTGATAAATAAGTCCTTTGGGCATTGGCGGATCAACAGGTATACTGGTTGTTGAAGGATACATCTTCTCGGAATCAAGGCTGAACTCCTCCGGAATATCATTAATAGCACCACTTTCGTTAAGCAGAGCAACATTATCCATATCAATTTCCACCAGTTCAGGAGAATCAAACTCAAACTCATCATCTTTTCTTACATTGTCTTTGATTACCGGGGGCTCTGGATCTTCAACAACAGCAACTTCTTCAACCACAACCTCATCGCTTGTTTCCGCTAAAATTTCAGGAGTGTTCTCTGCATCGACTTCCTCATTTATTCGTTGACCCGCAGTTACAGGAGTATCATCATTTACAGACGGAACATCCTCAGTTGAGTTTATATCCACCTCCGAAGCTACATAATCCTGAACCTTTTTTAAATCAGAATTATCGGACGCAACCTTTGACAGCAATTCAGCATGTTTACTTTCGTCAATTCCCACCAGAATTAAATCCGCCTCCTTCTTTTTTGAACGAGCTTCAGCNACATTGTTTTTCAAAATCATTTGCTGACTTTTCGCCTCAACCTCATACTCCTCTGCCAACTCCCTATACTTATTCGCTTCCGCAATCTTAGCCGTAACCGCCTGTTCATCACTTAATGCGTCAACCTCAGCAAGAGCAGTCTCTGATTTATTCCGATTTTTTTCAGCTAAATCATTCAACTTAAAAATCTCCTCTACACGGCTAACTTCATTTGCTTCAGCTTCATTTGCTTCAGCAATTAATGTTTTATATGCCTCTTCTGCTGATTCATCCTCACCACCAATTTTAATCTCGGTGATTTTCTGAACAGGTTCTGCTTCTGTTTCCTCAATATTTACTTCTTTACTTTCTTGAGTAGTTTCATAGGAAACCTCTGAAACTAAAACTTCTTCTTCAGCAGACGGCTCTGGTTCAGTATCTACTGTATTTAATNCTACTTCCTCCACATCCTCAACCACTTCAGGTTCAGCCTTGACTGTTTTTTCAATCTGAGCAAAAACGGCGATTTCATCCTCCTTATCCTCTTTTTTACCAGCAGCAACATCAGAAGACGTTTCAAAATCTACAACAAAGTCTTCCAAATCAGGCACCGATCTGCTCTCTTGATATTTTTGAATTGCTCTTGCCTGAACGCCCTTTGCTTCCTCCAGAATTTCGTTTGATTCGGCAATCTGCTCTAATTTCTCTACATCATTCNTATTGTTGGCGGCCTTTTCTTTCAACACTCTGGCCTCAGAAAATAAGCTCTCCGATTGTTTTTCATAAGCCCACGCTTCATTGGCAACATCATTTTTATGCGATTGNTTTCTGGATACTACAACAATTTTTGCATTGTTCTCAAAATCAACATGATCATCAACCAGACCATCCATCAACCTCTGCGTTCTTTTTTTATCCCCCGCCAATTCATAGGCCCTTGCCTCTTCAAACAAAGCTCTTCTCTTATACGGATCAGATTCTTCATCAGCCCTGGCTAACAAATCATCTGCTTTCAATGTGTATTCATTTTCTTCTTTAGGCTGAACTTCCCGAACAACAACCACCTCCTCAACCTCAGAAGATGTACCATCCAGCTCTCCTGATAAAATATAGTTCTGAACCTCAATAGCCTCTAACTCCATATTGTATGCCTCATTAATCAAAGCACCNTTTTGCTGAATTGATTTTTGTTTAGCCGCTTCCTTTCTTATATTTTCAGCCTTCTCAAACAAACCATCCGCTTTTGCTAAAAGTATTTTAGCAGAATCCACCTTAACAATTTCATTGTATTGAACAGCAAAATCAACCTCCTTTTTATTAAAAGCCAATTCATTCTCNTTCAACTCTCTNTATTTTTTACTGGCCTTATCCTGAGCCTTACTTCCCTTCNCAATTAACTTACCAGCCGCCTTGTTTAATTTCTTCGCCCTGCCGGGGTTTTGCTCTGCTTCCTCTCTAAGCGAGTCCGCTTTANAGTAATAATCCAGAGCAATTTTTTCCTCCTGCTTAGCCGCTTCCATCGACTGTATGACATTCTCACTTCGAGTGTAAGCAAAATCCTCATCTCTTATAATTCCATACCCCTCTTTATTTCCATACTCAACGGCTTCCTGGCTGGGATTTTCTTTATCGTAAAACACTGTTTCAGCAGGATCCTCAGCACGAATAATTTCCCCTGTAATATCTTCAGCAACATCCTCTTCTTCTGTTTTATCACTCACCAGATCAACCGATTCTGTTTCACTTTCTGTACTAAGCTCAGTTGGAACAACCTCAACAACTACCGGCAATTCTTCTTCCTTTTCAGCTCCCTCTACCTCAACTACTTCATTGGTCTCTTCTGGCAATTCTTCTTCCTTTTCAGCTACCTCTACCTCAACTGCTTCAATCGTCTCTTCTGGCAATTCTACCTCTTTATCAGCTTCCTCTTTAGCTTTTTGCTCCGCTATAAGAACGGCCTCATTCTTAATGGAGTCAATCGATTCTCTTAATTTATTTTGTACCGCAAAAATCTCCCGCTCCAAGTCATTTGCTTCATTAATCAATTGAATTTTATTGCTTTCCTCCTTTTCAGAATTCAACTGATTTCTTTTTACCTGAAGTATACCCATCTGCTCCTCTAAATCCGCTGCAACCTCTTTAAATTCATCTGTATTAACATCCGAAAAACCAAGCATATCCTTTTCAATATCTTCACGCGCAACCGTATATTTCTTTTGACTCACACGACCTTGAAGCTCAACTTTTTCAAATTGCTTTTTCAACGCCTTATCCTTTATTTTTTTAGCTTTCGGAGATTCTCCCTCTCCTCCTTTACCCTCAAACTTAACCTGCTCTTTATTTGCTGCAATTAAATACTCAGCCGACTTTTTATCCAACGTTTTGATTTCTTCCATCCATTTGTTCATCTCCTTATCATCCAGCTCGTTCGCTACATCAAACGGTTTAATCAAAACATATTCAGAGAGCAACAACTCAATATCTTCATCCGAAGCCGTTTCCAGATCCAAAGTTATTAACTCCGTTTGCACCAATTCCTCTTGCTTTGAAGTCATTTTCGCCTCCTCAACTTCCTTTTCAAGCACATTTACCTCAGCAGCCAAAGCTTCTATGCGTTCTACATTGTCATTTTGATTCTTACGAATTTCTTTTGGCANTTCTTCCTCCTTTTCCTTGGCGAGCTCAACATACCCTTTTAAATCATCAATCAATTGTGCCTCCCGTTTACGCAACTCCTCCATTTCAACCTCAAGCGCTTTTTTATCGCCTTTATTCTTTTCACTGGAAATTGAAGCATTCAATTCAACTATTTCGNCCTGAACCAATTTCAACTCCTTTCGCNCATCCTCTGCCTTTGAAATAACCTCTAAATATTCTGCTTCAACAGCACTTTGCTCATCATCGGACGAAAAAANCGTTTCACCAGNAGTAACCTCTGCCGCAACCTCTTCTNCNGAAGNTTNNNGCTCNTCNACTGGATTNTCCTGNACAACATCTTCTGTCAAAATAGATTCCTCATTCCTGACTTCCTCCCGAATAACATTCTCTTCCACACTTTCTACTTCAGAGATATACTCTGGTTCAGAAGCAGAAACTACTGGCGGTTCATAATCGGGGTCCGACTCTTTTAACGCCTCCTTAGCGCTTATAGTCTGAACAACCACCTCCTCCTGAATTGTAGTTTTTTGATCCTCTGATACAGGCATTAGTGATGGATCATCCGCCTCTGCATATACCTCATCATATACATCCTGTGTTGAGGAATACACCTCTAACTCCGATTTTGCAGCTTCCAGTTTGGCCTGATTTACATTGCGCTCTACCTTAATATCCGCCAGTTCGTCATCAAGCTCCTTAATCTGAAGATTAAACTCTTCCTTTAACCCTTTGTTTCTGGTAGCACTTATCTGCTTCTTCAACTCCTCCTGCTGCTGAACAATATCTTCAACATCCTTTTCTAAAACCGAAGCATTTCGTTCCAGATCGGCTACTTTCTTTCTGGCCTCATCCGCTTTTGCAAAAGTTTCCGCTGAACCGTCCTCCTTTTTCACCCGGATAATTTCTTCCTGAACTTCATCCAGCTCATCACGGGCCTTTTCCAGCTTAGCAATTGCTTTTGAACTATTCCCTGAATTGTTGGCCTCCTGAACAGCATCAACATAAATCTGAGACAATTCTTCCTGTTTTTCTTTTACCGCCAATTCCCGCTCCTTTGATTTCGCTAACTGCAGTGCAGCTGTAGCAGAGGCAACATTCGCCTTCAAATCGGTTTCTTTTTGACTTAACTGCCTTTGAATAGTTTCCTTTTCCTCTTTGGTAAATACCATCTCCAACTCCTCCGACAATTCCTCAATTTCATCTTTAAGCAATTCGGTTTTTATCTTTTTCTTATTGGCTACCAAGTAAGTTGCATCAATTTGCTTTTTAACCTGTTCTTTTGATTCTTTAATTTCTCTCAGCTCCTCACGAGCATCCGATAAAATATTGCCGGTAGTTGAACCGTCTTCCCCTGGTTTACTCTCAGCATCATTAACACCTCCCTCTGCAGAGGTAAAATCGTCATTCAGCTCTACAGGCGAAGATGACGGACGTTCAATTTTCGTATTGAAATCAACATCCTCTGCTTGATTCACATTAAGCTGAGCACTCTCTTTTAACAATTTACTTCTTGATTCAGCAGTAGCTAAAAGCTCACTTGCCTCCTCCAGAATCAACCTTCCACCACTCAACACAAACTTTTTACTAATCATATTTGCCTCTGAATTCCTGGGCAACTTCAACGCCGATTTCGCCTCACCTCTTCCAGTAGCAGTAACCCCAACAGTATACGTTTGCGCCTCATCCAGCGTCATCACAAAAGTCCCTGACTTTTGTGAAATATACGTTGACAGTTCCTCCCCTTCACTATTGTAAACCGTAACTTTTGCAGTGTGATTTCTACTGCCTTCAATCTCAACCTGCCCTCGAACTATTATTACAGGACTATTGCTCTTACTTGGAAAAATTTTATATACCGTAATCTTACCCTGCTTATCGCCTCGATCAGAAGCAAAATAAGCAATGTTCTCTTCCATATCACTCACATACAACAAATCATCACCAGGAGAATTAATTGAAAATCCAACATTTTCAGCTTTACCCCAAATACCGGTCGCAGTATCCAGAACACTCTTAAAAATATCATATCCTCCAATTCCATTCCTACCCTTAGAAGCAAAATACAGCACCATACCATTGGGATGCAGATACGGATAATCCTCATCCATTTTAGTATTTACAGTAGGACCCAGATTCACCGGTTCACTAAATGTACCGTCTGGCATTTTTTGAATCTTAAAAATATCCTTACCACCAACACTCCCTTCCTTATTATAACTCGAAAAGTAAATCACCTCATTCATAGGATGGTGCACAATAAGTGAATAATCACCAGATTTTTTATCCGCATTCGTTAAAAACTCATCAGGAGTAATTATGATGTTCCGCTTCATTGAACCAAGTCGATAAGAGCGAAAAAACTCATCTTTCCCCACCGACTTTTTTGTTACAACATCCATTTTCTTAAAATCATAGATCCTCTCCTTAGCTGTGTAACATTGCTTAATATAATGGGAAACATTTGAAGCCTCAGCCTCTTTGGGCTTAACTAAACCTTGATAAATCTTAAACTGTTTTGCTGCAGCATCGAACTCGTAATTTTGCTGCAGAGCCTTGCCGTAAAAGAAAAATGCCACAGGATCCACCTTATCCTTTTTTTGAGTGGCATACCCTAAATAACGCAATGACTCTACCTTATCTTCAGTAGCATATAATTTGCATACCCCATACTTATAAGAAAAGATGGGGTTTTGGGGATGGTTAGACACTAACGTNGAATAATAATCCAAACACTCAGCGTACTTTCCTGCCTCAAAAAGTTTATTAGCAGTTTTAATGAGATCTTTCTCATTTTCGATGCCTCCCGCAAAGGCCGACAACGATATAAAAACTACAAATAAAGCAAATAGCTTACAGAGCCTCTTGCTTTTTTGCATAATACATTCAAATTCAGGTTCAAAACTGTAATCACAAATATACAATTATTGTTAACTTTTCGTATTCGATTTGAATTTATTGAAAAACCCCAAATTGAAAAGCCATATCATACTGATATAAACTTCAAAAACACATAAATAGTATCTCTCCAAAACGAGGAAAGAAAAACACGTNTTAAAGTATCTCAAAGTAAAAAAGCATTTGAACATAGCCTTTTAACCTGGCANAATTCGANAGAATCATGATTTANCGAAAAAATGCTCATTATTGCAACCTTGTGCAAGTTAGAGGATTCAATTATCGTACAGAATTCAATTAAATCAAGCAAGCCAACAGGCATTCCTTTAAAATTCTTTACAATAGTTTACACAAAATTTAATATCAAATTTCCCCATGGNAGCAAAAAAATCGCGAAATTTAATACAATAAATTTAGCAAATGGAATCGTTGTTTATACAAGGAACTGAACGAACACCAGAATTCAATTTCGATATTGATAATTTTTTTATTTCCTTAACAGGGCATTCCAAAATCAAAAAAACCGACAGTTTCTATCTGAACATCACAGAATACATTGAAAAAATTGAAAAAATAAAACCGATTCGTCTGAACATTGAATTCAACCTGAACAGCATCTGCAGAAATTCAAAACGAGGAATATTATTTTTCCTGCTCCGAATAAAAGAAGTTCAAATGCACATCAATACAGAAATCACCATAAACTGGTTGTATAAGCACAACAATGACCTGGTTAAAGTTATTGGAGAAGACCTGGAATATATGGTTAGAATGCCCATTCGTCTGAAACCAATTGAAAAAGATTCGTCCCCCGCTTTGGAATTAGAAGAAAGCTTTTAACACATATTCCCTCATTATTTTTACATTTACATTTTAAAATTAACCTTGCCTGCGTGACCATACGATTCGTAAACAGAGAAACCGGTGAAACTCAATTTGAAACACCACCCGCGGAAAAACTATTAAAGTTCCTCTATGAGAATCCATTTGGTAAAAAAACCATTTTAACCCTTGCCAAAAGGAAATTCATTTCCAGGAGTTACGGAAAAAAAATGGACAAAGCTTCCAGTACCAGTAAAATCAAAAAGTTTGTATCCAGCCTGGGCATTGATATGAACGAATCTCAAAAATCAATTGCTGAATTTACATCTTTCAACGACTTTTTTTACCGAAAACTAAAACCNGAAACCCGCCCCATNGGNGAAGGTTTTGTTTCACCTGGCGATGGAAGACTTTTAGCTTTTGAAAACATTTCAGACGTACANAGCTTNTTTGTAAAAGGANGAGANTTTACACTGGANGAGTTTNTAAACAACAANCCANTAGCNNAAAAACATAAAAACGACTCCTTATTAATCCTAAGACTCGCNCCNAACGATTACCATCGATACCACTTCCCCTACNCNGGNAAAGTATCCGAAACCACNCCNATNAAAGGAGACTACTTTTCCGTATCACCNTANNCACTCGCCAGCAACTTCGCNAANGTATTCTGCGAAAACAAACGAGAATACTGCACCCTGTCCACAAAAGAAAAAGGCGATATCATTATTGCCCCTGTAGGCGCAACAATGGTAGGTGGAATAATCGAAACCTATACCCCCGAAACAAACGTTGAAAAAGGAGAAGAAATGGGCTACTTCGCCTTTGGAGGATCCACAGTAGTATTACTCGTTGATAAAAACAAAATCCATATTGATTCCGACATCCTGGAAAACACCAAAAACAAAATCGAAACCTACGTTAAAATGGGAGAAACCATTGGTAAGTGATTGTAAAAAAGAAGTTTAATGAAATTAACCACCAATTTAAACAACAAAGCACCTGATTAAAGGTGCTTTTTAAATTTGAGTAAAATAAACTTAGTTAATATCTAAAAATTATCTTTTTGTTTACCAAAGATGACCTATTGTATACCTTAACATTAAACATCCCGAATGATCTTCCTTTGCTCCTTGCAAGAATTGAATACCCTACCATTAGAGGTTTTCCAAATTCTAACTTTCCTGTAAAAATAATTTCTCCGGTTACTATGTTCGTAATTTCTACTTTTGCAGGTTCCGCATATGAAGTCATCTCTATGTTTACCGGCATTCCCCTTTCCGGAGGATTAGGGTAAACTTTCAGTGTTGATTCTTCAATACCATTACTCCCGGTAATTAAATCATCATATTCCTGGCAACGAACATTTGCATCACAAGGTCCTAAACTGGTATGACTAAAATTATTCAGAAGATATTCAACATCTGAGTAAGGATAGCAATCCACTCCAACTTTGGAACACACCAATATTTCTGTTTCAGATGGATTGATTAATGATTCATTGATATTAGGTTTACAGGCAACATTATAGGTAATAACATCAACATCATCACTAACCTCACAACCATATTCATCTGTGCTCGTTAATCTGTAGGAATTCGTAACATATTCCCCGGTTATCACCCCGGAGGCGTTGGTTAGGAATGTTACGCTGTTTCCGTTTCCTATTACATTACCATTTTGATCTGACCATACACTTGTTGTAACCCCATTACCACCTGAAGTTATTCCATTTAGTGTAACCTCTGCATATTCATCGGTATATCCCCAGAAAGTAGTTTGACATAATCCAGCTGAAACAGATTGATTTAAATCACATTCAACAATAGGTTCTCCACAAGGCTGAGTATTTGAAACAGCATTTGCCGCATATAAAACAGCACGTTCTGCATTCAACCTTCCCGCACCCAAAAGGCCAGTGTAATCCGGGTTAAGGCTATAAATATCATCGGAAGATTGTTTAAGAATTTGTTCAATCTCCGAATTGGACAAACAAGGATTAACAGAGAGCATCAATCCAACAGTTCCTGTAACATATGGAGCCGCATAAGATGTTCCCGTTCCAAAAAGATACCATCCTGGTCCGGCAGAAATAGGAACATCATAGCCAGGAGCACACAAGTCAACTGTGGCA
>PBJD01000039.1 GCA_002720635.1 Flavobacteriales bacterium
GTTTCATTGTTTCCCAATGAATCCTGATGTTGAACACCACCTTTAAAAACAAAAGTAACCGGAGAGAATCCACGGTGTGGATGAGGACCAACGCCAGATTCACTTTGTCCCTTTCCCTTTTTTACAGGCAGGGCTCCGTGGTGGATTAAAATGAAAGGATCAATTTGTTTGATGTTTGAGTTGGGCAAAGGTTGTTGCAGGAATATTCCTCCCATATTTATCTTTTGTGAAGGAATAATTTTTTTAATGGTTCTATTGTGCATTAGAGATTGGTTTGTTAAAAAAGGGAGTTAATCCAAAAAAAATCAAGGCAGGGAAAAAATGTATTGGAATAGCCAAACCCGGAAATAATTCAGGAAAGTCTATGTCTAATGGTAGGTTCATACTTATTGGGAGTAGAATACTTAAGAAAGAAAATAAAACAATAGCAACATTTACCATACCTCTAAATTTAACTCTGTTTAGTTTATCAAGGGCCCAGTAAACTATTGCCATTATGAAACAACTGAGTATTGAGCCGATAAAAATGGATGTGTAGCTTAGAACGGAATTAAAATCTAAAAAGAGTAAGTTTTGATAAACAATTGAATATCCAATTCCTGCAAGAGCGGAACCTAAACCTGCTATTAATCCATGATACACGTTCCTATTCATAACTTTACCTATTGCTTACAGGTATGCTGATTTCCAGTTTGATTTCATTCGAAACTTTTTTCATCATACCCTTCATAGTTCCTACTTTATAATCTAGTCGATTCACCGAAAAGGATGAGGTGAAAGTTGAATTTTTAAAGTTAAATGGAATGGTTATTTCATTTTCTATACCGCGAATTTTCATCATGCCTGTAACCGTATACCCATTCTCGGATTTTGAAAACAGCTTTGAAGAAAACTCAATAGTAGGATACTTTTCGGCAGCAAACCAATTGTCACTTAATGCATGTTTGTTTTTCATGCCATTTCCTGTATTTATTGATTTAACATCAATAATTAACTTGCAAAAAGCCGAATCAATATTTTTTGCATCAAATTGAATGTCTCCCGATAATTTTTTGAAAATGCCTTCAGCATCTGTTCCGGAGAATTTAACTTGATAACCTTTAGAGATTTTCCAGTCTATAGAATTCTTAATTGTGAAGGCAGTAAGGAATAACAGAGTGCATCCAAAAAAGAAATAATTAACGTGTTTCATTTGTTTACATTTTTAGTTTAATAGTTAGATGCTGTGTAACAACAATCGTGATAAAATTAGATCGTTCCCTCAGGCTTGCGAACAGCTCCCTCTTTTAACGTACTTTGTTTCAGTATTGGTATATGAACTAAATGTTTTTTCAAAGCTATATATCAAATCAAAAATCTGTACATCAGTTTTTTGTGACTTCTAACCTGGGCTCTAAGTTATTCAAATTGCCTTCGCCTACTGTTCTAAACTTCAAAATTAATTTATTGCCTCGTGAACGAATACTTAGAGTTGCTAATTCAATTCCAATTAACTTTTTCAGTTGAATTTCCGCTGATTCAATATGACTTTCAGAAAAGTCATTTCCTGAAAAAATTAAATCGATGAAACCATCGTATTTCTGTGTGTCAAGTACAATTCCATTTTTTGAATTGAGCTTGCCTAACTCTGCAGAAAGTACTAAAAGACAATTTGTAATAATCGCTATTGAAAAATTTCCTTTTGTATATATTTTAGGGTCATGTTTGAGTTCAGGAAGTGGAAAACCACCAACTAAATTGGTCGCGTTTCTCGAAAGGTCTTGAGCGGCTGTAAGCACCTTGGAGAGTTTGGTGGATTCTATGTTTAATATGATTTCCTGAAGAGCGTTTACACAGTCTAACCCGTCCTTAACTGTTAATTCGAGTTCGAGAAGTAAATCCGTGTTCAGTTGATTAGCTTTTTTTGCTGCTTCCAAAGAAAAAAGTAATGCGTCTGAATATTCGGATTTTGCCAAAAGCAAATGATTTGAGTGATTTATAAAGGTCCGAATAGAAGTGTCAGCTGTATTTCCAGCCTTAATTAAGTTTTCAATTGAGGTAAGTGATTTCGATAGTTCTTTAAGCGCAGGCTTTAGAGTTGCCTCAGTTAAATCCAATCTTGATTTTCTTCGGTCCAAAATTAAAGCTTCCAATCTTTTATTAACCAATTGCGCTAGGCTATTTAGGCTCTCATGCTCGTTTTTAGAAAACCCTCTTTTTTTTGTGTCTAACACACAAAGAGACCCCATGACATTTTCCTTAAGCATTATGGGGACACCCAGGTATGATTTTATATTGTACTCTTTTACAACATGTTGCGGAATTCTAGGGTCGTTTGGAGCATCAGTAACTTCAAATGTTTTTCCATCTCGGACAACAAACTGACAAAACGAAACATCGCGATGGGTTCCTCTTGCAGATTCCAAAACAGGTGGTAAGCCAATGTGCGCTTTAAAAAATTGCACCTGATCAAGAACTAAGCTTACTAAAGCAATGGGACTATTTAATTCAGTAGCGGCTTTTTTTACTATTTCTTGAAGTTCACTGTCATTAGTTTCTGCCAGTAATTCCTTGGTAAACAAATCAATTCTGCTATTCGAATCTCCCAAAACATCAATTCTGTCCATGCCCTATATTCATTAATGAATTTAATCGAAAAATAAAATTAAGATATAAAGATAGAAAAGGAAAGTTGGAAAGTTAATATTCTGGAATTGTAAAATTAATTTTAGTTTCCATCATTACTTATAGAATTTAATTGTCATTTGATGGTGATTATCGATTATTTTGGCAATATAAAAACCGGGAGGAATATTGTTTGTTTTTATGACTGGTTTGGTTTGATCTGATGTTTTTTTTTCAAGTACCAATTTACCTTGAATATCAAATATGTATAGAGTGGGGTTCTCAAACTCGATTAAAGATTCAGTCCATATATTATCCACATTTTTTGGATCAGTAGAATACTGGTGATAATTCGTTATCATGTCCACGACCTGATAATCGGTTAATTGACCCAGGCAATTTAAACTTGTATCGGATAAACAAATCAAATCGTATTTTATGGAATTATCTTTTTTAACATTTACTATAATAAAATTATCACCATATTCATCGCCCATTCCAGTTGATATTAAAGTAATATTGTCATACTTATCGTAGGATACATCTGAGGACCAACTGGCACCTAAATCTCCAGCAAACATTATTACCTGATTGTCCAGATCACTGAAAAGCGGTTCTACTTCTGACCAGAAGTTTATCGATTCATGTCTTCCTGCACTGGAATTCCAACGAATATAATTAAACTCGTTATCTACTTCTTTCCAAAGAATTTGATGAAAAAAAATAAAAATACTGGATACATTTTCTGAATTTGAAGCGAGAGTTTGTTTCAAAAAGCTCAGTTGATTTCCGGAAATATTCCAACCGTCAATATTTGGGTCCAAAACAATAAATAAGTCATTTTCATAAACAAAATGATAATAAGTACTGTCGTATCTGCTTTCAAAAAGAGGTCGGTTTTCCATATCATGATTTCCAACCGCGAAATAAACAGGTAACCCTAAAGTGTCAATATCAGCATCAATTTCATCCCAATCCTGAGCTACAGGGAATGGAGAAACAATGTCTCCGGTTAAGACACCAAATTTTATTTCTGTTCTACTTTGAATGTAATTGAATTTATCTTTAAAAGGTGGATGGAATCCCGGGTTGTTTACGCCTGGTTTTCCATAAGTATGTCCAGCCACAAAAAAAGAATATTTAGTTGAATCATTTTGAGCAAAAGAGCATAACGCCATCAGAGCAATAAAAGCTATTAAAAATGTGTTTTTCATAGATGAATTCGTCAGTGAAATGCGCTAATGATTTATTTGATTTTCAGTTAATTTATTGGCTACTTTATATTCGAAAACAGCTAATGTGAAAGTAATGATAACCTCAATTAAAATATACAAATAGCCAAAAATGGTTATTGTTTTTAAATGGTAAACAGCCATACCTATCGATAGGCAACAATACATTATATTCACTACTGCTATTACTTTTAAAAATGGACTTAAATTATTTTTACTTTGAGTTAAACATGACAGGTCATAAATTATAAACAGGACAGGCAGAGCAGCAAGGAAGTATAACGTATTTACAGGAATTCCAAACACACTTTCCAGTTTCACTAAAACCACCCCCAATAAAATTGCAGAAATCGCCGCTCCTAATGCGTCCATCAGGAATAGTTTTTTAGGGTTTATAATAAAAGACTGTATCATGTGATAGTTGAAAATTTATAGTTTAATGAATATATATTCGTTAATTTCTTCCTCAGTCATGTAATGTATATCATCAGGACCCGCAGAATTAATAATAAAATAGTAAAGTTCTTCTGCTTCCTCCCTGGAGTATCCACAAAATACATAAAAGTTGATATAAAGCTCATGTTCCTCATGACCTATAGCATAATCTACCGCAGATTTATTTCCGGAGCTCCAGGCGTGTACACCAATTTTACTTCCGGTTTCTCTTGTTCGATTTTTTCCCGATAAAAAAGATCTACCGCACCCGATTCAATCACAGCTTCAGCGGGGAGATGTGTGTTTATGCCGCTGTTCCTTAGTGCTTTAGCCACATCCATCATAACTTCATCGTTTTTGGAACCTGGACATTCACCAAAGTTTAACAACCTAATATCCGGATAGTCTTCCATTAAGTTGTTGAATTGATTTTCAATACGGTTTCCCATGTCACCATTAATTAAAGCAGTTGTGTCATCCTGAATAGAAAAAGGACCATACTTGAAACTATTTTCATTTTTACTATATGACAAAAAAAGATTTATTGAGATAGTAAAAAAGAAAACTAAAATAATTTTACTCATTAAAGATGCTTCAGTTGTTTGAAATGTTCATTAATATACTATTCTTATTAATATTTCCGATACTTTAAAATTATGTTTTAATGGAATTAATGTTTACAAACCAATTTTACATTTTGACTGGATTTCTCTCCGTAAATGTTCAATAGATATATTCCATCTGAAAGATTTAAGTTCTCAATTGATATAAGGTTTCTGCCTTGATTAAGAAATACATACTTTTTTTTGATGATTTTACCTGATAAGTCAGTAAGAATCAATACAGATTTTGTGCTTACTTCAGACATAATCTCACCTTGAATGCTATTTGTAAATGGATTATTAAAATTTAAATCAAAATTATGGTTAATTTCATCGAGGCTTAAGGTACAATCCTTTATGTAAACATATTCTGAAACAGAGGTTGTATCTCCATTTGATTTTACAACATCCAGTTTTATTTGTTTCCAACCAACATTTTCAAAGCTTTTTGAAATAGGGCTTTCAGAATACATAACAGTATCTGAAACAGGAGTATATTCTGATGAATCCAAACTACTAAAATGCCATATATATTCCGCGTCTGATAACTCGGGGTTTGAATGATTCCATACATTAAAAAATTGACCCTGGCATATCGTATCCGGAGTAACAATATTAGCAAAAAGTGAATCAGGGTAACATTTGTCACCAATTGAAATCCAGTCAACATCTACATTTCCAATAAAATTGGAGTTTATAAATTGACCAAATTTATTTGTAAATGAATAGTTTTCAAATCCACCATTAATGGTTATTGAAATACCCCATAATGCTGTTGAGTCAACTTCTGTTTTGTTCCATTGATTATAAAAAAGATTACTGAAGTCTATTTCAAATTCTTGATATTCAGTTGTTAAATCAATATAAGCCTTCCTGTTAATTTCCATCCCTGCTGTGTGTGTGTAGTTAGTGTCTAATAAAGTGAAGGATGCTCTGCAGGTATCTGATGCTTTTGCTCTGACTCTTAAAACAGGATTGTAGAATTCGTTACTGAAATCAAGTGTTTGCATAACACTATCTTTATAAAAAGCTAATACGAAATTATCCCATTCACCATAAATCGAATCGGTTAGGTTTAATCTCAATGCTTTATTTAAGAAGTCTATGGTATAGTTAAAACCCCATTTACAATTACATCCATACCAAAATTTATAATCAGGACCATTAAAATCCTCTTTATAAATTCCACAAGCGTCCATATTGGTAATTTCAACTATTTTACTTTTAATTGTATCTGTGAATGAAACTAAACCTGTAACTTTTAGTGTAACGTCTTTTTTTCCAGGCGTTGAATAAGAAACGCTAATCGGTCCTGGTCCGTAATTTCCTGGTTCTAAACTTGCTCCCTCTCCAAAATCCCAAAAATATGTTTCATTGCCCTCGATATTTGTTGAAGTGCTTGTAAACTGAATTTTTTCATCTATGTACTCTTTATTTTTGTTTACTGTAAAATCTGCATTCGGAATTCCGCAATAGCCGGTTACATCGACAATTGTTTTTTGGGTAGAGTTTGGACATCCGTCGAGTTTAACAGTAACGAAATATTCTCCGCTTGAATATATATTTAAAATATTTGAGTCAACATTTAAATTAACACTATCCCTAAACCAGTCGTAGGTATAATTTTCATCGTAATCTACTTCCATTTTCAGAGAGTCAGGAATACAAAATTTGGTTTCTCCGGTAATACTTAAATTTGTTGTTGGTTGTGTACAACTCAGAACTGAAAAAATAATTTCACCTTTATCAGGAACAGCATTAAAAACAATGGAATCTTTTTCTATTGAATAGTCAAGGTTAATTCCCCCATGAGTTGCACCGGTTATAGCTGTAATATTTTCTGGTTTAAGTAATTTTATGGATAGTTCTTGATTATACCAGTCATCTCTTAATGTATCTGAAAGCTTTAAAATCCAATTATTATCATTTTCAAATGGTTCATTTAAAGTGGTCAGAACTGCTGATTGTTTTTCTTTGTGATAACTGACAGCCTCCATAAAAGTGGTTATCCACGCTGAGTCCTCTATTAACTTTAAATCATCCAATACATCCTTAAAGTGGTCGGATTCCATATTATCCCAACCTCCGGGTTTGTCAATACTGTGAAACATATATGTCATCATTCCACCATACTTGAGGACTTTTCGAAAGCTCTCATTGTAAAAATCCATATCACCTTTCATATGTACGGTTTTAATTTGAAAATAATCTCTCTCATTGGGAGCGAAGTTGTATGAGTAGTCAGAGTCATTTAATGGTTGTGAAACGCTTCTTGCAGCAATATGCCCATTAGCAACAGTGTCTTGAATTTCATAATCAGAACTATCAGACTCACCTCCTTCACCAAATGGGTAGGCAAAAGTTTTTATTAATGAGCCCGTATTTTCTTCAAGCATCATCTTGAAATCTGAAATCTGACGTCTTAGACTCCAGCTTTTTATTTCTCGTAAGTGAAAATGTGATTCGGTATGATTTGCTATTTCATGCCCTTGTTCAATTGCTGATATTGTTGATGAATAATCCGATAGTCTATTGATAAAAAAAGTTCCTGGTATATTTCTTTTATTTAGTTCAGGAATAGCAATTTCAAAGTGACTTGAATCCCAATCATCGAAAGTTAAACAAATCGCACCTTTTTTAAAATTATACCAGTTTCCAATGGTATAGTTTTGAGCAAATGAAAAGCTTGTTACAAGAAGAAATATTGGTAATAATTTTTTCATAGAAAATAATTTCAAGAATAGAAAAGTACTGTTTTTTTTATAAAAATCGTTTTTTTTTCCTTAAATAATAAATATAAACAACATGTTTAAGTTTGGGGTTGGTTTTTAAATCGTTATTAAAAGTTAATAATGCATTAAAATTAATTTTACATTTAGACTTGACTTTTTGCCACCAAAAATTGATATTCAAGCCTATATTTTACAGAGCCAAATTTAGCCTTAAATTATTTTATTGAAATGGTGGAAAACGATTACAGCATACCAGTATTGAAAAATTACCGACAAAAATTTGCTTTTCACCTATATAAAATTCTTTTTCTCTAAGTACACCGACTAATGGGTTCTTGACCTGAATATAATTGAGAATAGGTTTTTAAAATATAATTTAAACCTTTAAAAAAATTAATATTATTAAAAATAATATGTTATTGTATTCTTGCATGAGCAAGTTGGGCTTTTAGATTCGTTATAGCGGACTCCCATTCTTCAATAGAAATGGCATCACTATGAAGCTCCGAAGCCTCTTGAGTAGCATTTCGTATTTGATCCGCCCATTCATCAATTTTTGAATTCGCTTCACCAAATGAAAATGGACCGTTAATTAAATTGCTTTTTAATTCACTAAACTTATCAGTATAAAGTGCCCATCCACCAATTAACTTATCACAGGCAGCTGACTTTTGATAAATATCCCAATCGCCATAAGGAAATGCTCCACAACCGTTAGTAGTTTCTCCCCATTTATCTGCAATGGGGGTCACAGGATTGGCCTCCTTAATAATATTTTCAAATGCATTGTCCAGGTCCCAGGGAATTAAGTGAATTTTTCCTGTTGCGGGTTCTTCATACCAGTAAAAATTATGGTTTCCACATCCTGTTTCATCACAATACCAATGAAAAGCACCATCATCATTTCTTATACTATAATCAACAACCGCGTAAGCAATTATTTTATCAATATTCATATAATCTTCTATTTGCTGTTTTAGATTATCTTCCGAATCAGAGGATTCAATAGCTTCAGCAAAACCAGTCATCATATTTGCATTGGGTATTCCCGAAGTATTTGTTTTGAGGTTTCTTAAAAAATCACAAGGTTCCCTTGCTTTACCATTTTCATCAATCGGCCATATTTCTTTATAAATATTTCCACTGCCGTCAGAGAAATTATGAGCAACAAAAGCTTCGTCAATTTGTTCAATTAGAGCATAAACACCATAATATTCACCATTTATAACTACTCGTGCATGTACAGATCGAGGAGCAGGAACCCCCATTTGACCATATAGCCAATATCCCAGGCGATCCCGCATTTGTGAAGGGTCATTATTTTGCGAGTGCAATTGCAGTTTGTTCAGCCCATAAAATTTACGTCCGTTACCATCCCAGTTAAAATTTACTTTTACAGATAGCTTTGTCGCTGTTTTTCTTCCGGAAGGATTGAACAAATCTTCACCCGAAACTCCGTCAACCCAGGCACCAACTGATCCTTTATATCGAATCTTTACAGGGCTTATCGTCTCACCATCAAAGGTTAAACTCCCTTCAACATACTCCTCTCTCGTAGGATCAGCATCCAGATATGCAAGAGCTCCTTTTGGCAAGTTAATTTCAAATGTATGCAACTGAGACCCATTAAAAATATGCTCCGAGCCTAAATTTAAATACTTTTCATCTCCTGTTGGAGCAATTATATCTACACCCGAAGAAGTCAAAGAACCATCCTTTTTACAAGACTGTAAACAAATGGATAAACCAATAACCAAGCATATATTTAAAGTAGAAAGTATCCTCATTCTTTTTTCTTCTTCTTTTTCTTTTTAATTGAGTACATATATTTTATCTGGAAAATTGAATTCGCCTCAGGATTCCAACTTTTTATTTCTCGCTCAAATAAGTATTTAACGCGTATTTTTTGTTTTTTGGCAACCTTGACGTTTGTTCCAATTGCCAAACGATATCTGTTGTTTAATTGCTTTTCACGTTTATTGGTTGGCAGAAAAATTTCCGCAGAAAAATAGGGGTCATATTTCCAATTTTTAATTTTGTAGTCAATACCAGATTTTAATCTCCAGTAATTTCTTGTTTCACAAATGCAGCTAATTGATTTATCTCTAATTTCTTTCCTGTTTTGATATTTGATTCTATTTTCAATCCTCAACCTATTTAATTTAAACTCATGCGAAAGATAATAGTCCCACCGGTAGTGATTTTCTATTCCTTGTATCTGACCTGAGTTATCGTTGAGAAACATGTAACGATACGTCAATCCGAAATTATAATTATTCCAGAAGGAGTAACGTCCATTCAGTTCTGTAAAAGTCCTGTCAAATGCAGATACATTTTCATTGAACCGAAGTTGTTGTTCAATACCAAACCTGATTTTTTTTGATGGGTAGTATCTAAGTTCAGCAACAGACCAACTCTCAGCATTTTTATCGAGCATTATATCTGGATTTTGAGTTATTCCGTTTAAATTACCCAGGATAAGAAATACCAATACGACACTATTATTAGAACTTCGATTCATCTATAAAAACCCTTTTTAATATAATTACAGCCCATCTTTTTAATGTTAAAAATACTGGGATCAAATTATTTTTAAATACAAGTAATTGTTTAGATATAAACTGAATTCGTATGCAGTTTATATTGTTTTAACACACACACCTTCAACACCCTCTGTTCAGTCCTAATTAGAAATCAGACATATCAATAATATAATAAATTCAGAAACAAATCACCACATAAATTTGTAAATACAAATCAAAATTACGAGCTGTTTAGTGGCTTAATTGAAAGGTTTTTTTTGTAAGTGTTTGGTTTAATGATGATTATAATATCATAAATCCAATCAATTTAGTTTTTTCTCAAATTTTGTTTTTCAGCCCACTCCGTCCAGGAACCATCATATACAAATCTGCTTTTTTTATAGGCTAATTCACTAGCCATCAGTATTATACATGCAGTTAGTCCTGATCCGCATGTAAATATTAAATCTTTCGAGCCCGAACATTTGGTATCAAAAATTTTTTTCAATTGAGATGCACTTTTAAATTTCCCGTTTTCGAGAACTTCCGTAAAAGGAATGTTTACGGAATTTGGGATGTTTCCACTTTTTAGTGATGCTCTTGGTTCTTTTTCAGTTCCATTAAACCTGCCTTCAGAACGCGCATCAACAATTGTAAACGTATCGGATATGATATTATTTAGTATGTCCTCGTAGCGTTTCACAAACTTTGTGTGAAAATGTGCTTTAAAATTTCCAGGTTCGTAAATTTTTATCTCTCTTCGACAAGTACTAAATCCTTTTTTTACCCATTCTGGAAGTCCACCATCCAGAACAGACACTTTATCGTGCCCCATAATTTTAAACATCCACCAAATTCTCGGACTGGAATAAATTCCTTTGTTATCAAAAACAATCAGTATTGAATCTTGGTTAATCCCAAGCTTTTTACATTCTCGTTCAAACTGTTCTTCTGAAGGCATTGTATTTGGAAAAGAGCTTGATGTATCCGAAAAATTGCCTTTAAGGTCAAAAAATCGAGCTCCTGGAATGCTGATATTGTCCAGTTCAGAACTTTCATTTCCTCCAGCTTTTGGAAAGCTGGCATCCAGCAAAATTAGATTTTCATCCTTAATGTGTTCATCTAACCAATCTACAGAAACTACTTCATTCATGTTTTTAAGTTTCCATTAATTTCTGAAGTTTATTCTAACAACACAAGTTCTTAATGAGTCAGCCCTGTTTTTTTCTAAAGGTAACTGTAGATATTACTGCACCATTTGAAAGCGGGGCATAGGTAAGTTGAGAAATGGGTTCCTGAGGGTTGGTTATTTCGTTACTTGATGTGTAATCTGTTCCACTATCTGTCCCGGCATCATAAAGTAATGCGGTTATACTTTTTTCATCCACAAATTCTTCATTTTCNANNAGATTAATATTTACAACAGCCANGTACCAATCTGGACTTGGNGCAATCATGGTGGCCAGGGTAATTGANGGATGTTNTNTNTTTACATTAACCTCAACAGTTATTTTTCCAACNCCACTTCCTAAATTTTCTCCAANTATTAATTCATAACCTTCTCCGTTATTGATTTTTTGNTTGATTTCNTCACTAAGAGGANTGGTAGCTCCCAATTCCGCCATTTTTTGTATACCCTCAGAAGCCATTGATTCCGGTGCAAAAAAAATACTGGTCGAGGAGTGGCTCCAACCAATTATTTTTGAAAAATGTGGATTGGAGGGATAGTGTACCGGAAAATCATCCTTNTTCCAATTAATATCAAAAGTAANTTCATAAATAGCANTANTGGCANNGGNTGAAGTGTTGTCTTCTTCTTTTTTACATTGAATAAAAAGAACAGAGATAAAAAGAATAATTAGAGATAAATTTTTCATAGTTGTGGCATTTACTTTACGTTATCAAGGTTTAATTAACGTTGATTCCAACGGCATAGTATTTANAAGACTTATCAAAANACTAAGGTTGTCTTTTTTGCAATTTTTAAAATTNNAACAGCGAAANTCAATNATTCATCCCCCACAAACNGAAATATCNTTNAAAAAAAGCGGGATAGAAAATTTTAATACATACGGGAAGCTCTTCATGCAGTATTCTCTATGCTGGTTAATGGAACCTGGCAACCGCCTGACTCATGGCTCTTATGGAAATGTCTCCCGTATAATTACAAAAAAGGTTGCGATTGGGGAATTTATCTTTTAAAATCTTATCCATTTCAAACCAGCTTTCATATAAATCCGGGCTGTATAGAGGGAATCCTTTTTCCCACCTTGTTATTACAGCTTCCAGAGGGGCGTGAACTTCTNCAAATATTTTTCTCAAATCGTCAACAATTAAATTGGTGATTTCTAAATCTGATTTGCAAAGAATTTCTTTGTTTTCAGAGTCATCACGAATCATACATGTTAAACTAATAACATCTTCGTCAAAAACACGGTGCTGAAAAATACATGAATTAAACAAAACNCCAATAATNGTGAGNCCNTCATTNGGCGGAATCAAACAGCCAAAACCNGNTTTGAANTTTTCAATNGCTGATTTTTTAAAAAACAATGTTGTTGAAATCATTGAGTTGTAACGCACCTTTTTTAACAGGTTGTACATTTCACCATCAAAAAACTCTTTAGCCACAAATGCGGGAGTAGTAATAATTAGGTTTTCAGAACTATTCTTGTAGATTTTGCCATCAACCCCCAGTTCAATATTTTCTTTTAAAAATTCAAACAACCTATCGGTTAACTCACTCATTCCCCCTTTAAAAGAATGGGTTCCGGAGGTTTTTTTCTTCTTTTCCAAATCCGTTCCATTTGATTTCATATGCTTAAAAGCACCCAGCAAATAAGAGGTTTCATTAAAACCTTCAGCAATCTTTTTCATGGTAGCAGGAAAGCTTAATTGGTCTAAACTTGCTCCGTAAATTCCGGCAAAAGCAGGCGTGATTACTTGATTTGTGATTTTTTTACCAAAATAATACCGGCCAAAGTCTTCCAGTGTAACAAAGGGTTCAGGGTGTTTCTTTAAAAAAGCTCCTATTAATTTAAAGCTGTCAAAAATGGAAAGCGGTATTTTTCTGAGTTTTTTATTTTTTAAAATAAAACGGGCTTTGGATTCTTTGCGTGGTGATACTATTTTTAACCCTAAATCATCACAAAGTGCTTGTATTTCTGGGCACCATATAAATCCATTAGCTGCTTTTTCTACAAGACCATAATCGGATTTTTCTGTTTGCAAAATTCCACCTNCCTGATTGGCCTGCTCAACAATTTTGAAGGAAATATTGGCTTTTTTGAAGTAATACCCTAACAACAAACCACTTATNCCAGCACCCACAATGATGTAAGATTTTGTTTTGTCAATATCTTCACCCAGTAAGCTACTTGGTCTTTCGCGATAATTCATCTTGCTGCTCAATTGAGATATGATTTGTCAATTGCTAATGCAAATTTACATATTGTATTCTGATTTATTTTAATTCAATGGCATCGATTGCTAATTCAAAGTACTCTGCATTTTTGTTGGCAATTAAAAAAGCAATTTCTNCAATAGATTCTTCAGAAAAGTTAGGAATGTCTAATTTCCTTCCTCTGAACGAAGGATACATATTTTGCAAGGGAATTTCAATTTCCTGCCATTCACCTGAAGTTGAAAATTTTGAGATGTATGCATGTTTATCACCAGAATTTGCTTTTAATCGAAATTGATAATTTTTTCCATCTCCTTTAATTCGAAGAATCATCACTGTTGCATTTTCAATATAAAGTTTCGAAAATTTGTATTTCACTGAGGAAAACCCTCCGTTATTTTCCAGTGATACATTTCCTTTAAAGACACCATTTCCCTCATCACTCACTTCAAACGAGCCAACTGATTTACCTCCCATAACAACATCATCAACAACAATCCAGTTTTTGATATTTGACGTTTTGTTAAAATCGAAAATGATTTGTTTTTCCAAAATATATATTGTCTATTGTACTAATCAAAAATAAGTAAGTTTTTTAATCCGGGTTATTTTATACTGCAAAGAGGAGGAAGGATGTCATTTGATGTTTATTCTTTTGACAAAAAAATATAAATTCACAGTTTATTTTATTCAAGTTAAAATATAGAAAATGTATGCTGATTAAGTCACTACCCTTTATAACTTACATATTCTTTTCTTTTGGCGGATACGCTCAAAAAATTGAACATTATACATCTTTTGAAAAGGCATTTCAGGATCCTGAGAATGTGAAGGAGTTGTCTTTTGTTCTCGAAGAGGACCGTTTAACAGAGATTCCCAGTGATATAGACAAATTTAAAAACCTTAAGAAGCTTACTCTTGAATACAATCACATTCAAAGTTTACCGGAGTCGATAGGTAATTTAAAAAACTTAACCCACTTGAAACTCACCAATTTAAGATTGAAAGAGTTACCAGAGTCCATTGGAAAGCTTTCTGGGTTAACTACTTTGATATTATCAGAAACAGGAGTAAGTGAAATACCCGGTTCCATAGGGAATTTAACTAATATTGATACACTTATTATTCAGGGTACTAAAATAAGAGAAATACCCAATGAAATTGGAAACTTAAAGAAATTAAAAGTGTTGAATCTTTTATGGACGAAAGTTAATTATTTACCAGAATCAATAGGAAATTGTGTAGAATTAGAGCGACTTGAACTAAAAGACAACGAGTTAATTGATCTGCCGGCATCNTTATCGAANCTAAAGCATTTAAACTATTTAAATCTNATAAGGAATTTCCCGTTTAGTTTTGAGGTTGAGAAAAGAATACGNTCNTCTGTGCCTGAAAATTGTCAAGTACTTATTTCCAGGAAAAGAAATATTTTAAAAGTACCCTCATCCGAAAGGCCCCTTATTCAATTNGATGATATCAAAGTAAATAAAGGATTTAAAAGAGTCAACTTAACTAAAATTATTGAGGAAAATAACAAAAAGCCCGTCCTGATTTTTACTCACAATCCCAAACTTGATAAGTATTACGGAAAAATTTTATCAGAATTTCACGATAAATTTTATAAGAGTTTACAGGAGGAATATGGATTGAAAGTTATCGTATTGGTTGTTTTGGATAAAAANATGGATCTTTTTACGCTGGCTAAGCTAAAGTCAAAACCGAAAACCTGGAGTGAATTTAATGTGTTTTATGATTATGAGGGTCATGAAGGATATTTGAAGGAGTTACTAAAGTCAGGATCNAGTTTTTTTATCATTAAAGACAACAGGATTAATCAAAGTCATACNGGNATTGTCAAAACCATAACCAGCAGAAGGACCCCGGTAAAAAACACGCTTCATTTCATTAATAGAAAGATAATCGACATTATTGTGAAGTGATTGCTGTTTTCCTCAAATGATTATTATTGATCTTGGTTAAAATGCAACAATTTCAGATACTAATTACGTCATATTAGCTTACAATTAATAACTTATCGTTTAATTATTTTAACTGTTTTTTCAATTCCGCTGTTTTCGTTTTTAATTTTTAAGAAATAGATTCCTGTTTCCAGTTGGCTGACAGAGATTCTGGATTGAAACTCTCCTTCATATAAAGTTTCTCCCAGAATATTGACCAGTTGTAAACGTTTGATTTTGCTCTCTTTTTCAGTTTGTATTTGAATGTAATCCATTACCGGATTTGGATAGATGTTAATTTCTTGAGCATCATCTATATTTTCTCCTTCAATATTAGTAATCNCTCCACAATACTCAGGTATTAAAATGATTGGGACCGGATCACATGCNTNTGANTCTTCAATTTCCATATTTCCAAAAGCACCATAGGTATATGCACTATAACCGGTTATATCAATTACTTCATCAATAGAATATAANTCAGNANTTCCACTNNAAANTNTNNTTGTTNGAAATTCGGCANTNCTTGTCGCTTTTANCTTATATTTTCCNNCCGGNACNTGCAGGTTCAGATATATATTCTCNGTTNCANNGCAGCNAACCTCTACAACANTNGATGATACTAATTCATCANTGTTTAAAGCATCAATCAATTCTACAGTGACATTGGTTTTACCCTCATNCGTACAATCNCCGGTCCACGCATNCATNCCCATTNTTGCAGATTTGATAACAATATTTTTGTGNGCAGTAAAGTCTGTAGTCAANACTGAACTATAGCTNCTGNATGTNNACTTNCAAAGTTNTTACCAATTGTTCCCACGGGTGTAGTTTCAGNATTTTGTATCCAGACATGGATAGCAGAATCAGAACCATCTGGAACACTGTAATTAACAGAACTTCCGGTGCCAATAGGATTACTCATGTTTTTATTCAACGACCATTTGTAATTTTTCCCATCATTTAAAGCTAATGTAACGTCTACTCCTCCACCATCACAATAGGTTACTGTATCAATTTCCGGTAGAAAAGATACCACGTCAAAGGTGTCAACAGCTGAACATCCATCATGTCCATTCAAAGGGTTTATTGTCAACGTATGAGTACCCTCATCCGTTACATCATAAACTCCTTCTGATCCTGTTCCTGATGGACCGGTCCAGTCAATTGAAAACGCTGAGCTTGGATGTATTCCGGCATCTAATGTTACAACCGAAGGCATACAAAGTTCAACGTCATTAATATCTATTTCAATATCCTCAACAACAACTATGCTTTTTCCCTGAACACATGCATTGTCAGGGTCATCAACATTAACCGTGTAATACCCCGGGGAAGTAATTGTTTTTGAAAAACTTCCAGAATCAATCAAAGTTACGTCATTTCCCTGTCCTATGTACCATGTTACAGAAGCATTACTTTCCTCACCCGACGGAATATGAGGATTTAATTCTATTTCACCACCTGTTTCACATAAATTAATCGTATCCATTAGATTAAAATCAATAACATAAGCATTGGCTCCGTGGATATTCTGGCAGGAGTTGATGAGTGAAATGTTATCTAGAGCAAAATCATAGCCCATCATACCTGTTGGTGTACTTAAATTAGCGTCTCCATAAGGTCTTAGTTTTATTTCTGCCATAGCTGTGTCATTTGAGGTCCATTCACCAGTGTATTGTATCCAGTTAGCTGTTCCAATGGTTGTATCTCTTATACCTACTCCATTTGCATCTGTTATTACTTGGCCATTTTCTATTCTGACTCGAATCATTTCTCCGGTAAGTTCTATCTGATTTGATTTATTTAGAGGAACATTTACTCCATTAATTGTAGCGCCAATGAATGGCTCCGGAGAATAGATAATATTAATCCAAAATGAAATTGTGTAAACCTGGTTTTCAAAAACATCTACAGTTTGTCCCCAAACAACTGGTGAACCTCCTACCGCATCAACAAACATCATGTTGTCTGCACTCCCTGTCATACCAAAAGTTCCCCAGTCAGGGCTGAATTTAGTTCCCTGTCTAATAGTTCCATTACATTCATAGACATCTTGATTATTCCCAACATAATACTTACCTCCTGTAGACATATGGCATAAGTTTCCGGAAATCATTAAGTTTACTATGCTATCAGCATCAAAAAGGTCCGAGTAAAAATCACCGGGAATATTCCCTTGGCTAAAGTCACCGTTTCTAACGGATTCCCTAATTATGGACTGACCAAAAACATTCGAAAAAAGTAAAAATGTAAATAATGATGTTGTAATAATTTTCGTTCTCATTTTTTTCGTTTTTTAACGATGAAGCGACAAATTTAAACCTTGTAGTTAATTAGCGCAAGTGATTTTTTTATTTTATAAATAAAATGTATTCTAGATAGTGACACTATTTATAAAAAAACAAAGTCAAACTATTGTTTTTTGGGTATTTTTGTATTGAAAATCTTATTCATCATATATTTTGCTGGAATATGGGACAAGCAGTAGATAAAACCAAACTAATTGAGAATTTTAAGGCCGTTGTTGGAGAAAAGTATGTATTAACGTCAGAATCGAGTAAATACTCACACCGAAAAGGTTTTCGATTTGGTGTAGGTGAAGCTTTTGCAGTAGTTAACCCAGCCAGTTTACTTGAAACCTGGAGCATTCTGAAACTATGTGTTGAGGCAGATTTTATTGTTATAATGCAGGCGGCCAATACTGGTTTAACAGGTGGTTCCACACCCGATGGAAATGATTACGATCGTCCGGTTGTAATTTTGAATACCATGCGCATTGATGATATTCACATCATAGACGATGGAAAACAGGTTATTGGTTTACCGGGAAGTACGTTATTTGACCTTGAAAATAAATTGACTCCGGTTGGTAGAGAACCACATTCCGTAATTGGTTCAACTTCTATTGGTGCTTCTATTATAGGAGGTATTTGTAATAACTCCGGAGGGTCATTAATTCAAAGAGGACCTGCTTACACAGAGCTGTCGCTTTATGCTCAGGTTAATGAAAACGGAGAGTTGGTTTTGGTAAATGATCTGGGTATTGACCTTGGTAATACTCCGGAAGAAATACTAACCAACTTACAAAATGAAAATTACACAGCAGATCAAATTCAGTTTCCGAATAAATTAGCTTCCGACAATGAATATGAAGAGCGATTAAGAGGCATTAACGAAGACACCCCGGCTAGATTTAATGCCGACACCCGTCGTTTGTATGGTGCTTCCGGTTCTGCAGGAAAAGTAGTGGTTTTTGCTGTTCGATTGGACACCTATCCAGCAGCAAAAAAACATAAAGTATTTTATGTTGGAACCAATGATCCAGATGTGTTGTGGAGAATTCGACGAGACATACTGTCTCAGTTTAAACACCTTCCAACGACAGGAGATTACCTTCACCGCGCTTGTTATGATGCTACAAAAAAATACAGTAAAGACAATTTTATTGTAATTAGTAAACTGGGTACCAGTTTTATACCTACCTTGTTCGCCTTAAAAAGAAAAGTTGATTTACTGGCGGGGAAATTTAGTTTTATGCCGAATAAGTTTTCCGACAGNTTGATGCAGTTTTTAAGCAATTTNTGGCCAAATCATCTTCCGAAACGCATGGATAAATTTCGTGATCTTTACGAACATCATTGGATTATCGAAACATCTGATGAGGCCATTGAAGAATCCAGGGAATATTTTAAAGAATTTTTCACCAAACATGAAGGTGACTTTTTCGAATGTACCGACAAAGAAGGAGAAAAGGCAGTATTGCATCGATTTGTTGCTGGAAGTGCCATTGGTCGATACCATGCCATCCATCAAAAAGAAGTTGGTCCTATGATGTCGATAGATGTCGCATTTCCTCGTAATGAAAAAGAATGGTTTGAAAATTTACCTCCTGAGATTGAAGATCAACTGGAAGTTAAATTGCATTATGGACATTTGTTTTGTCATGTATTCCACCAAAACTATATTGTTAAAAAGGGTGTCGATGCTAAAGCTTTAAAGGACAAACTTCTCAAAACATTTGATGAGAGAGGTGCCGAATATCCTGCTGAGCATAATGTTGGCCATGAGTACATTGCAAAACCAGTGCTGAAGGATTTTTATAAAGAACTGGATCCAACCAATGCTTTCAATCCAGGTATTGGACAAACCAGTAAACACAAAAACTGGAAGTAGGGAAGCTGTTATTTTTTAACAATTCTTCTTTGCGTGATGCTGTCTTTGAATTCTACCTCAAAAAGGTATGTTCCAGAAGATAGTGAGGAAATAGTTAAGTTCTGTTGATTTGATTTCATTAACAAAACACCGTGTGCAGAATAGACCCTNATTTCTTTAAATTCTTTTGGGGCATTTATAAAAACACCACCATTTGTTGGGTTGGGATAAATGGTTAAATTACCTGTTTCAAAAGAATTTACAGATAAGCCAACAGAACAATCCGAAAAATAACTTTTTATATACTCTCTTTGCGTACTATTGGTCCCATGCCCTGCATCACTTTTAATATGTACTACATTTCCTGATAAATAGGAGTACTCTGTTATTTCAGGNTNGCCTGTTGTTGTTCCAGACGATATTTGACTTTCTGAATAGCCTTTACTCATAGCTATATTAAAGGCTGCGTTTTCAGCATCTAAAAAATCAATTCCAACAACTGAAGCGCCTCCGGTATATGGAATAACAGGGTCGTTATCGTTGCTGATGCTTAAATACTTTCTGCTGTTTAATGGGGCAACNAAACTATCATAACCGCAGTAGGAACTGGAGGGCTCGGTTGAACTACTTGCTGCGTAAAAATTATCCAAATGAAATTGCGGTTCATTCAAATGAGAGACAATAGCGCAAACAATGTCAACTCCTGTATTCTTATTGGTAATGAAAACGTTATTCGCCAACCCAGCACCATTGGAAGACCCCAGAATTCTGATTTTGTATGGATTTATGTTGGAGTAGGTTTGCAACTGATTAATAAGCTCATCAATCATTTCAAGATCTGGAGCGTCACTGTCTTCATCACAAATATTCCAGCTGTTTAAATATCCGGATGGAGCTACAAGAGCATGACATTCCAGAACATTTTTAAATTGATGAATCATACCCCCTCCATTTCCTCCATTTCCGTGAAGTAAAATACATACGGGAAAACCGCCTTCCGGAACATCTCCTGAAGGCACAAAAGTATTCATTGGATAAGTATATCCACTAGGTTCTTGATACCAATACTTTGTGATATCTANAGGAGTCGTTGAGCTTAATGCCTGTGAGAATGAAAATAAGGGAAACAATAAAGCAATATAAATGACCTTTTTCATTTTTTAGACTTTAGTAATTTCTANTGTTTAAANTGTTTTTTANTCTNTTTTAGAGATTAATTTTCACTTGATCTTATATAGGCAAATCCCCCTGATTTTGCTGATACCCAGCTTGTGAACTCTACCGACATGTACACATCTTCTTCTATAATGTGAAGAACTAATTTTTTTCCTACTACTCTTTTAGGACTTCCAACAGCACTTCTGAATGGTGCAAATATAAGGTTCTCAATATCAGAAGTGTCACCGATTGCCCATTCAGTGCCTATTGGACTCGAGGACTTTTCGGCTTGCGTTTCTGAAACAGCATTGTAAATCTGTCCACCATCATTTCCTCTGGTAATTGAAACACTTGGGGTAATTTGATCCTGGTTGGAAGAGTCTGTTGGGTCCGCACCAGACTCTTTTGTAAAAGAAATTGTAGGTCCACTCCAAATTTCATAATAGGTTGGAGTAGGGGGTACATCAATTTCGTCCCAGGTACATGAAACCAGTGTTAATATATATATTGATAACATTATCTTTTTCATCGGTGTTAAATTTTAGGTATTTATTACTTAACTACTTAATTTTCCAATTCCACTAAAACCTCATTCTTTCGATTAAAAACTTCATAAGGAGAGTTGTAACCGAAGAAATAAAAGCGATCAGCATAATTGATGTCTTTTGCATTCAAATATTCAATTAATTGCTTTTTGTATTTTTCTATTTTTTCATTATTTGCCCATCCTCCAAAGGAAATAGCCGCCATTTTTTTTGCGGGCACCTGTTTAAATTCAATTTCCGGTTGNTTCGGCCTGGGAAGTTCCTCTTTTTTTAATTTT
Source organism: Flavobacteriales bacterium (assembly GCA_002720635.1). Taxonomy (GTDB): domain Bacteria; phylum Bacteroidota; class Bacteroidia; order Flavobacteriales_C. The sequence continues at coordinate 21,625 of PBJD01000039.1, forward strand.
TTAGGTACCATAAACATNATGGTCATAGAATCTTCTAATGANATCGTGACCGGAGANGTCATTGATATCTTTTCATTTCTTTCATTACCGCCAAAAATATAACCAGCCAATATTCTAAATCCCTTACTGGAGGACTCCTCGTATTTATCGGATGNAAGTTTAANCGAAGTAAATAGTGTGGCTTCATAANTTCGAACTTCGAATTCTTCATATTCTTTTAAAACTTTGTAGGGATAAGTTTCAATGTTGTACTGGGCCCTCAAAGCAAAGATTTGAACAATTATAAAGATTACAAGAACAGCCCCGATGGATATAAGTACTATTTTCATTTTTTGAGAAAAAAATTAAGTAATTTAATTTTAAGCAATTATATGTTATTTAAAATATTGTCACAACTTTTTTACTGTAGTTATCTAAATTATCAACGATGAATTTTGAAACAGTTTTTCTACTAACCATAATATTACCNGGACTTGATCTAATTGCTATTTTGGGTGCTTTGTCTTTTTGAGAATTGGAAAGTCCGACGGGTCTTATTATAGTATAATCAAAGTTTGATNTAGTTAATATTTGCTCTTGTTTTTCATGATCTAAATATCCATATTTAATATTACTGTTGTCAATTAACCAACGAAACCATAGTGGAAGCTGCTTTTTGGATTCATTAACACCCCACGCTGAAACACTTATGATTTTATAAAAATTATGCTTTTTACTAAGGTGAATAAGGTTGGATANTGTTTCTGATAATAGTGTTTTAGGTGCTCTTAATTTAGACCANGGAAAATCAGAGTTTCTGGAAATATTTAATGCGTTNATAATTATACTGCAATTGTTCATAGCTTCATCCAGTTTATCAATTTCCAACGGGTTTCCAACAAACACATCAAGATATTCAGAGTCCAGTTTAATTTTTTCCTGGTTTCTGATTAATACGGTTGTGTAAATTTTATGAGCAATCAAATTTTTTAAAATTTCATTTCCCAATCTCCCTGTTGAACCTAAAAGAAACACCTTCATTTCACTAATTTCTTTTAATGGNGCTATTATAATAAATTATATATAAAACAGTTATGATTTTATATTGAAAATAAAAACTTCCCAATAGGCAAATTAATAATTTTCANTCTTTGAGAGGAAAACGTAATTATTGATAAAGCTTCGTAAAAAAAGCCCTTGCTATTGAATAAACAAGGGCTTTCAATTATTATTACTTAGGCAAGATTAGTAAACGTCTCTAACGTATCGTTTTTCTTTCTTGAGTTTGTTCACATAACTCACAGCGTCTTCTTCACTCATATTACCATGCTTTTCAATCAATTGATGCAAGGCAATGTCAACATCTTTGGCCATTCTGTAGGCATCTCCACATATGTAGAAGTATCCGCCTCTTTCCAGCCAGGCAAACATTTCAGCACCGCTCTCACGCATTTTATCCTGAACATATATTTTTTCNTCNTGATCTCTTGAAAAAGCCAGGTCCAGTTTTGTAATTAGCCCGGACTCTTGCATCGCTTCAATTTCTTCCTGGTAAATAAAATCATGCTCTTTATTTCTGTCACCAAACAACAACCAGTTGTCTCCTTTTGCGCCTTCAGCCTCTCTTTCTTCAAGGAAGGCTCTGAATGGAGCAATACCTGTTCCGGGCCCAACCATAATTATAGGTTTATCGCCATCTTCAGGAATTTTAAACTGCTTATTTGGAGAGAAGTAGCATTTTACTTTATCGCCCACTTTAGCAAAATCAGCCAGGAATGTGGAAACNACCCCATTTTGTTGTCTTTCCTCTCGCTTATAACGAACACTTCCGATGGTGAGATGTACTTCGCCATCATGTTTTTTTATACTTGATGAAATGGAGTAAGCCCTTGGTGAAAGGGACTTACAGGTGTTCAGAAAATCATAAAAAGTAATGTTCCCGGTACCATAAGATTTAATCAGCTGGTAAGAATCCAGTCCCCACATGAAATCCTCGATGGCAACCTTATCGTTGTTTTCTACCATTCTTCGCATTTCCTGNTCTTCNGTTTTATTNCCCACCANTTCTACAAGCTCNTTACTCGGNGTACGNATTTCCAATTCGTACCGGAGNCGTTTCATAATTTCTTCACCAGGTTTAATTTCGAACAAGTCCAGTATTTCCTGAATCAAATCCGGTCTGTTTTCAGGAATAATATTTAAAGCATCACCTGCCAGNTAGGTTTCACCTGAATCTCCCAGGGAGAATTCAAAGTGAACAATTTCTTTACTTGACTTTTTCCCACTAAGTACTTTCTTAGTAAGAAGCTCCGCCTCCAGTGGGTTTTTCTTGTCAAATTTGGGTTTGGCTGTTTTTGCTTTACCTCCCTCGAGCGATACTGTTTCCTGAGAACCTTTTTCAGTTATAATTGGCATAACTTTTTCTATCCATGCCATTCCAGGTTCTTCATAATCAACATCGCAATCTACTCTTTCCGCTACCCTTGTTGCTCCTAATGCAGCTAATCTGGTATCCCATAAAATCCCTGCTTCGCAGAACTGGTCATAACTTGTGTCTCCAAGTGCTAAAACTGAGAAAAACGTATTATCGAATTTAGGTGCATCGTTGGCACTAATTTCTTCCCAGATAATCTGTGCGTTATCCGGCATTTCTCCCTCTCCATATGTACTGGTAACAACTAATATCCTTTCGGTTTTAGCGAATTCCGATAGTTCAATATCGCCCATATCCATTACCTTAGGCGCCATACCGTATTTTTTTGCAGCAGCAGCAGCTTCTTCGGCCATTGCTTCTGAATTACCCGTTTGGGTTCCGTATACGATGGTAATGGGCTTTCCTGCACCATTGGAAGTACCGCCCATAGTAGCAACCTGAATTTGCAATCCTGAAAGCAATCCACCAATCCAATGCTTCTGCTTACCACTTATTGGAAGTCCTTTAGGTAAAACAGGTGACTCCTCCTGGTTCTGCAGAAATTCTAAAAATTCATCTTTATCCATAAAATAATATCACTACAAAATTATGAAACAATCTTTTTATTTAAACAGCAACAGCTACTTCGTCCACTAAAACAGTCAAGTAATAAGCAGCCAATTGCTTATTCATTGAGGTATAGTTTTCGAGTTTTTCTCTGTTTACTTTATCACACTCCATAACCCAGACTGTGCTTCCCAGCGCATTACTATCAGCTACCTCTCGGTTTAAGGAAGCTTCCTTGTAGTCTTCCACACGTTTTTTGGCCAACAAATGTGCCAATGCTTCGTCCGAATAGTTCACAAATGCCTCCTTCATATCCTTGTAAAGCATATCCATGAATTTTCGCTCCTGGGTTATAATTAATTTCCTGGCATTTCTATCAATATCGTGCTTACTGATTTTTTTTGCCTCATTGGCAGCCCTCCGGTATAAACCTGTAGCTACAATAAGTTTAGAGGTGAGTTCGGAGCTTACATCATCACCGTATTCTGGGATTTCACCATCAAACAACTCTTTTTTATTGTGGTAAGCATCNGCAATAATTTTAGTNTTGTTTTTTGCTATGGCAACAGANANNTCCTCAATCATTGTCTTGCGATCAAGCATCTTAAAGATATTTTCTCCTCTATGATAATTGATTAATGATTTTGGAACAATGTAATAGAAGTTGTNTCTTTCTTTTTCCCAGTTGTCCANTAAANGATTCACAAGTTCAGAGTTTGTTGCTTTTTTGTGTTTTTCAAGATGAACCAGTAAAGCCTCTTCATTACCTTTTGCCAGTGAATTGTCTTCATTTAATTTAAAAACTTCAATGGAATCCTGAGAACACAATTCAGGCAATCTTTCCGATGGGTCATATTGATAAGCAGTTCCGCCACTCATTCCATTTCCAAACCCTTTACCGTATATACCGAGGTTTACTACAGACCCATTGGTCATGTATTCACAGCAAAAATCACCAACACCTTCTACAACGGCCACAGCACCCGAATTACGAACACCAAATCGATCACCGCCCTGACCTTCTACAAACAATTCTCCACCCATTGCTCCGAACAATGCAAAGTTTCCAACGAGAACATTTTCTTTANAACGGTTTTTAGAGTCTTNTTTNGCGAAACCAGGGTTCTTCACTATAATTTTACCACCAGTTTGAGCTTTACCAACACCATCGTTACATGTACCCGTATGAATCATTGTAACTCCTGTATTCGTGAAAGCACCAAAACTTTGCCCTGCCGAGTTGGATNTTTTGACTGTAACTACATCCTTAGCCAGCACTTTCCTACCATTGTTTAATTCTAAGATAGATGGATGATTTAATGCATCTTCTGCATCCAGTTGGTAATTAATCATCCGTTCAATATCCACCGAGAATTGTCCTCCGGTTGTTTTGTTGTTGTTATCCAGAACAGGTCCTTCAATTACAATATCTTTTTTANTCTTTTTGATGAATTCACGTTCAAATTCTGCTATAAAGTCATCATCGGGATCAAAATTTGCTTCCAGGTATACAGGTTTTTTAACCTTTATTACATCAACCTCTCTCAGGAAAGCGCTCATATCAAGCTGACCCACCATCGATTCATGGTTAATTAAGTTCAGTAAATGAGTTTTACCACGAACCTCCTGAAGTGATTTGTAACCAATGGAGGCAAGGATTTCTCTAACCTCGTGTCCAAGGTTTATAAAGTATTGAGCTAAAGCTCTTGAATCCNCGGCATACAATTCCTCATTGGTGGTAAGACCTGCCGGGCATTTTACATTACATAATTTTGCAATAACGCACTTCAGCATCATTAATGCGGTTGTACCAAACTCAAAGGAGTCCCCGCCAAGTATTGCAGATTTTACCACATCAACACCAGTCTGGTGAGCACCCGAACATCTAAGTACCACTTTGTCTCGAATACCATTTTCAGACAGTGCCTGATGCACCTCTGAAATTCCCAGTTCAGCAACCCGACCAGAATTTTTTAAACTTGTTACCTGAGCAGCACCGGTACCTCCTGTGTTTCCAGCTATATTAATAACATCCGCACCAGCTTTAGCTACTCCAACAGCAATTGTTCCAACACCTTCAGAGGAAACTAATTTTACAATTACTTTAACTCTCGCGCATTTAGCATCGTGAATAAGTTGAGCTAAATCTTCAATAGAGTAGGTGTCGTGGTGCGGAGGAGGAGAAACCAATTCAACACCAGGTGTTCCGCTTCGTGCAGCAGCAATTTGTACGTTTACTTTTTTTGCCGGAAGCTGACCACCTTCACCAGGTTTAGCCCCTTGAGCAATTTTTATTTCTATTTCTTCTAATGAAGGGTCTGCAACATAACCCGTCCAGACTCCAAAACGACCGGAAGCGAATTGCTTTATTTTACTCGCCTTAATGGAGTTGTATCGATGGTATTGTTCACCACCTTCTCCAGAGTTACTAAGTGCTCCGGCAATGTTAGCTCCCTGGGCAACGGCCTGGTGAGCGGTTGCAACCAAAGCTCCATGGCTCATGGCACCAGAAGAAAAAGTTTTGGTTATATTGTGAGCCGGTTCAACTTCNTCAATATCAACAGGNTCCTTTTCAATTACCAATTTNCTGAAAAAGTCATAAGCCNTTCCTCGTGCAGTGAATTCAAGTTTTCCTTTTATNGTNATNANAGANATATCTTTNTCAAANACACTTTCCATAGCCGCAGACAGGAATCTGCAGGAACGGTTTACAATCTNNATNGTNAATTTATTNTCNGNCTNNTTTATAGACATTCCCTGAACAGAAATGGAAATNTTCCCTTTTGAATCNTAAGAACGTAAAAATTGTTCATAGTCTTCAACGGACTCAGCCTTTAAAGCATTGAAAGGAAAAATTAATACATCTCTTAGAGCAGAAGGACGCTCATCCCTTTCTGCGTAGATCTCTTTAACAAAGTTTCTGTAAGCAGGAGTAATGGCATGATTATCTATTTGCTCAGGTGTTCGTTTATCGTACCCTAAAAACTTGTAACTCGGATCATTGGGTACCAGCTCTGTTTTGTGAGGCGCTTCATTTGGAACAGGATAATCCGTATAGGTGAAATCTTCCTCCGTCATCTTTATAAATTCCCTTACGGCAGTTGAACCATAGGAATGACCAGAACCATCAGCCCTTTCCTTAAAAATACCCAATAATGGAATCTCTGTATTGCTTTGTACACTTAATGCTTTCAAATGCCATTCCGCAGAGCTGTTTGCAATTTCGGTGAATGAAGCCCCACCAATTGGTGAATTNATATTTGGAAAAACTTTNGCCANATAAGCATCTGTAGTATCCAGGAAATTTCCTTCAAAAAACTCTCCACCAATGTAACTTTCAGCGGTACACAGCCCAAATTTCCCCATTGTTTTCATCAGGGCTTTGTTTATGGCTTTTTGGTAATTTTTGAGTTTGCTTAAAATCTCATCACTATTGCCTGTTGTTTCCAGTATTCTGCTAAAAACAGTAACAGGGCATACCGCTGAGGCACCAAATCCAAGGATACAGGCAGTGTCATGTGTGCTTACAGCTTGTCCTGTTTCAACTACAATGCTCGTTAGAAATCTGGTTCCTGAACTAATTAATCTTTGATTAACCGCTGAGGTCAACAAAATTATTGGAATTGCAGCTTTTTTCTTTGAAACATTTACATCGCTTAGGACAATAATATCNCATCCTTTATTTACGGTTAACTCAACATTGTCACAGATGCTCTCTATTTTATCTTCAAGTACTTTTTTATTATGCTCAAGGTCATCTGTATCAACACTGTAAAGAGCTTCTATTGTACGAACACGAATGTCTTTGGTATCTCTTATTTGTAAAAGCTGCTGAGGTTGCAGAATTGGTGATTCAATCAACAACTGTTTTGTNGTTCCATCACTAAAATTCGGTTTTCTTCCAAGAGCAACTCGGAGCGTCATACCATCGGCTTCTCGAATACTATCCAGAGGTGGGTTGGTAACCTGAGCAAACCTTTGNGAAAAATATCGAGACATTCCTCCCTCATGTGGTTCTAGAGCATTTGGAGCAATTCCAAATCCCATTGCTGAAATTTTTTCCATTCCATCGGAAACCATTGGATCGAGAAAATACTTGAAGCTCTCCTGATTCATCGAGTAGGCAACATGACGAGCTGAAGGGCTCAGGTCTGATGGAATCTCGTAATTTTTGACATCTTTAGGTTCGAGTTCATTTATATTAATAACGGATTGCTTAATTAATTCCCTGTAATCTTCTTTTTTTGATAAATTGTCAAGAACATCTTCAAATGAAAGAACTTTCCCTTGCTCATGATCAAAAACAATCATTTCACCAGCAGGGATTCTTCCTCTCTTGAGTACGGTTTCTGGTTTAAAATTAATTTGACCAGCTTCACTCATTACAACTACATAGTCATGTGTTTCAACACTTCTTAGAGGTCTTAGGCCAAGTCTGTCCAGACGTGCGCCAATCTTTATTCCATCAAAAAATATCCAGGCAGCCGGTCCATCATTTTTCTCTTCATACAAAGAAAAGTACTCCAGCATATCGCGAACCTTACCGCTATATTTTGAATCATTTTCCCATGCAGGGGGCATCATGGCAAGCACTGCTTCCACAATATCCATTTTATCCTCCATTAACCTTCTGGATAGCGTTTGATCCAAACGAGAAGAATCAGATTGTCCTTCAGGAAAAATAACTTTTTTGCCATTTGCCTGAGCAATAGCATCTTCACTTAGTCTGTTTTTCTTATCNGTATTCAGCTCTCCATTATGAGCCATTCTTCTGAATGGCTGAGCGTATATGGGGTTAGGAGCTGTGTTCGTAGAAAAACGAGTATGAAAAAACAAAGAATGAATTTGATGCTCAGGATTCTTTAAATCTTTAAAATAGGGGAATACCTCACCACTTACAAGTCTACCTTTATACACTTGAGTGTATGAACTCATGGATAAAGGATAAAAACCTTTCAATTCAGGAATAGTGAATGCCGGGTGTTCTATTTCCTGAAGAGCATCGTTGATAACAAACTCAAAATCAATCTGATTTTTAATTTCTTTAGGGCGAGTAAATACCACCTGTACTATTGGAAGTTGAGCTTTTCTGGAGGCTTCGTTAACCACCTCAGGGTTAACCTCAACATCTCTCCATAGAGCTAATGCTAAATTATGCTTTTCAAGTGTTTTTTTAATAATTTCTTCAGCACGGCTTTTTTGACTTCCATCAATGGGGTAGAAAAAGTTGGCAACACCAAAATTTCCGTATTCGAGTTTTTTATTTCCCGTTAAATGCCTGTAGAAATTTACAGATATATCGATATTAACTCCTGCGCCATCACCAATTCCCTCTGAACTCATTCCACCTCTGTGAGGTATTTTGCAGAGAGCTTCGTCAGCTAATTTTAATATTTCATGAGTTTGTTTACTTTTCTTATGAGTAATGAACCCTACTCCGCAACTTGAATAATCTAAATTTGCATCATAAAGTTTTCTACTCATACTTAAAACCTTTAAAGATATTTTTAAAAATAGTTTGAAAACTGGACAAAACATTTTTCAAACCTGGTACTTTGTNCGCTCATGAAAAGCCCGACAAAAATACAAAAAAAGTNATGAAGAAAAAAATGGCTTNTNAAAGCTAATGGATTCANTAATNAACTGCCAGACAGAAGCTTTTAAAAACGTAAATTAAATAACTGATAAGAAAGCAGTTGAAGAATTACTTTAAACAATTTATAAATTCCGGTAAAATCAAATTTTTGCGGATTTACACTTAAAGGTAAAAGTGATTATAAGTGATAAATTTATTTACAAAATTTTGATGGAATTTAAACTTTTATACCCTACGTCAGTCATTTATTATTTTCTTGTAACTTTTCTCGTGGGAGTTAATTTACAAATTTTGGCTGCTTAACGAAAGAGAGCCTCATAGATTTCATCTTACTTAACAATTAATTTTCTTATATTACAATCTTTCATGTCAAAAAATAAATTCCAGCACATTAGTCATTAATGTAAGTCGATTGTTGAGATTTTAATAAGTATTATTGCTTTCATCACAGGTTATTCAATGGTTTTAATTTGTTGTAAAGATCTTTAACGTATCAAATTTAACAACTGATTGGCGTTTGATGTTAAGTTTGAAATCATCTTTTTAATTTCTGCATTCTCAGTAGTTGCAAAATCATGTACAGAGCTATTTTGCAGCATTATTCCATCTTTCAAGAAGATTATTTTATCCGCAATTTCAATGGCATCATACAAATCATGCGTTATAAAAATTAATGAGGTATTTAACTCTTTCGCTATACTTTGAATTTCCTTCCGAAGATCAGACTTTAAGCCAACATCCAAATTACTAAACGGCTCATCAAGGAGAAGTAAATTTGGCTTTAAAGCCAAGGTTCTTGCGATAGCGACACGCTGTTCCTGTCCGCCACTAAGTTCAGAAGGGTAAGCCTTAGCATAAGCATTCATCTTAATTAAATTCAGTAAATCATGGATTTCATTATTTTCAGGATTTTTTAGTCCAAAACCAATATTCTGTTCAACCGTCATATGCGGAAATAGAGCATAATCCTGAAATACCATTCCTATTTGTCTTTTTTGAGGCGGCGTTATTTGGCTATCGCTACTCACCAATTGACCATTTATTTTAATACATCCACCGCTGGGGCGTTCCAATCCAGCAATAAGCCTAAGTAAAGTTGTTTTCCCACTTCCGCTTTCGCCAACAATCGCACATATTTCTCCTTTTTCCAGTGAAAAATTACAATTGTTTAACGCATTTTTTTTCCCATCATAGGATTTCGACAAGCCCTCTATTTCTAAAATATTACTCATTTCTCTTATCAAGTTTTAAGATGAACATTAAAATGATAACGATTACAATTAAAACCAATGAAGGTAAAGCAGCTTCAGCAACCATTTCGTCTTCCGCATAAGCGTATGCCGAAATCGCCAGTGTTTTTAAATTGTATGGTTTTAAAATAAGCGTGAGCGGAAGTTCTTTCATAACATCAATAAAGATCAATACAAAAGAACTCGCAAGGGCATTTTTTATAAGCGGTAAATCAATTTTAAATAAAGTTTTTAGCTTTCCAGTTCCAAGGAGGTAAGACGATTCAGAAAGGTGTTTTCCTACTTTTAAGCTGTTTGCTTCCAGTGGATTATAGGTTACCGATAGAAATCGGAATACATAAGCATAAATTAATACAATACTGCTTCCATAGAATAGGTAGCCTACACTCATGTTGAAATTTTCACTAAAAAAAGCAATAATCCCTTGGCTGCTTTTTATAATTCCAATTCCAATAATAGCTCCTGGAATAACATAACCAATTGTTCCAATCCTATTGAAAATAGTAATCTTTTTAAAGTGATTCCATTTTGAAAAATAGATTAAAGCTACTGCGGTAATCAGGGTAATTAAAGCTGCAAAAAAGGCAACCAGTAAGCTTTGAACAGCAGTCCAAAGTAAATCAACATTAAACATTTTATCAAACGTTTGGACCCCCCAAATTATAAGCTGCAAAACAGGA
>PBJD01000040.1 GCA_002720635.1 Flavobacteriales bacterium
AGTGTCTTTGCTATTTAGCTTAAATTCTGACAATTCAAGTTTTGGAATTCCAAAACGAATACTATCACTATCGGGATTATAAAAAACAAAACCTCTTGAAGTTGCTATTAAAACTCCTCTGTCCCAATTCAAATGGCCTCTAGATTTAATTAGAGATTTAAAATAACGAAACGATTTTGTTTCTGGGTTATAACGTGATAATCTACCATTATTATTTTTTAAAATTTTATCATTGATTTCAATAGTGAGATTATCTTTTTGGTTTTGGTAAGTATCAACTTCATACTTTTCTTTTCCGAACTCGAAAGTGAATTTCTTACTTTCAGTGAATATAACTAGGCCATTTTCGATCCTTTTTATATTTTTTATCTCTTTATCACCCAATACATCTTTTCGAAAACCAATGAGTTTATAGTTCTTCTTAATCATTTTATAAACTCCTTTACCCTTTAAACCTGCCCAAACAAAATTACCATCATCTTCCAATGCAGTAACAGGAACAGATGTCCCTCTCTTTGAAAACTTAAACGGTTTTGTGCCCTTAAATAAAAGTCTATTTATTCCTGAATTTGTTCCGATCCAAACAAACTCTTCTCCCCGCTCAATACAATGAACATCAGAATCTATTAATCCTGATTTTGAAGTGTAAAATGTAAATGGATCTCCTAAAACAGAAAACGATAAAACAGAAAATAAAAGGATTAATGATTTCATGCTTGTTTTTGTTTTTTTAAAGATAGTATTTAGTATAAATTTTCAACATCTTAGCCAATATTAATTTACCAACCCATGAATTGTTCTAAGAATTAGGCGATTTCATTACCAAATTTCTCCTTTGAAAAAACTGCTGGAGGCTAATCCACTTAATAAGGGCAGTATAATTGGAATTCAGAAAAACAAAAGGTATTCGAGAATTTTATTTCAGTTTGTGATTTAACTACTTTAAACCAATCCTAAATCAAATTAACCGTTCCAAACTAATTGGAAATAAATCTGGAAGGCCTCGCCTCTATCCACTTGAAAATTTTTCACCTTTGAGAATGAATCTGAAGACTTAACTCCAATACTATCATATTTTAAATAGGATGNGCCTTCAACAAACTGTCTAATCTTTNGGGTTTTCATTACGCTAAAAAAATATTTTCTGTTCCTTCAAAATAAATATTGCTGAGTCTTAATAAAAATAATTTTCTTTAAATTGAAATTAATATTTGATTTTATGAGTGAGCGAATTTTCCCTTTTTTAAGCAGTTAAATCAAATCTGTTGATGTATCTAAAAATATTTAATTACACTTCTATCTTAATTACCATGGCAGACGAGCAATCAGAAATAAAGAAAAATAACACTTAAACTATTCGAACCATGATNTTANCCTGAAGTTTTTTAAAATATCTTATTAATTTTTTTACTCCAGATAGCATATCCAGCATATTAATTTAAATCTTCAGCTATATGATTGATAAAAATTTTATTTGGTAAATTATGGGGGTTTTAAATTTTACCTTTGTTGAAAATATTTTTTTATGAAAATCGATAAAAATACTGTGGTTAAAATGCATTACACGGTCACCACTAAATCTGGTGATACAATTGACAGCTCAATAGGAGGAGAACCGCTCGAATTTATTCATGGTATAGGTATGCTTATTCCTGGTTTAGAAAAACAACTGAAAGGAACTGAAACCGGATTTAAAAATCGACTTAAAATTAAAGCTAAAGATGGGTATGGGGAAAGAAACGAGGATGCTATGCACACTTTACCTAAAAGTGGTTTCAGACCTAAAAATAATGAAGAATTAATACTAGGCATGGAAGTTGAATTAGAATCTGAAAACGGTCCAGTTTTAGCTTTTGTTAGTGAGATCAAAGAAAAAGATGTTGTGTTAGATTTAAATCATCCTCTGGCAGGCTATGATTTAATTTTCGATGTTGAAATTTTAGAAGTTAGANANGCTANCNCNGAAGAACTTAAAAACTCTTAGAGACAGTGCTAATATTTCAATNTTTTTNAGAATTANCGCAANAACTAAAGACTAAAAAAAAGNNNNAAANANNNGNATCTGNNNNAGNTTCCCTTTTTTATTATTATTGATTAATTAGGTTTNACCCAATAAAACAAAAATTGCGTGAACTATAGCAAAAACAGTTGCAAGCCAAATAAACTTGATCGTTAAAAATCTGAATAACCCCCACCCTAACAGTCCAATTAACCAGGAAACAAGGTTAAGTTTAAAGGGAAATGAATCTTTACCTTTAATCATATAAACGCACGCTGGTGGAAGAATTACTGCAAGTAACAAAAGTAAAACGAACATTAAATCGCTATCAATTTCGTCATCATCATTGGCCGCTGTATGTAAACTGTTTTGATGTTTGATATTTCGTATCTGTTTCTTTATTTTTTTTGCTGTTATAAAGTTGTTAACTAAAGTGTTTTTTTTACTTGGAGAAATAGTTTTTGACGAAGTTTTTGGGTCATTCGTATAAAAATTATTTGATTTTTTTCTAGATTTCTTACTTAAAGTGAATTGATCCAACTCTTCTGATTTAACAATATCTCGTGAGTCAGAAAAATCATGATAAACTGAATGTTGCACCTTATTTTCTTCTATAGATTCTTCAATATTACGACCTTGTATTTTTTTACTATTAGAGATAGTGACATGATAACCCTTTCTATATTTTCTCTTTGTAACCTCAAGTGCTGTATTACAAGATGTTAATACGAAAGAGAACGAAAGAATAGCAATAATTGCAGTTTTAATTGATAGTTTCCTCATTTTAAGTGTTGTGAAAATTTAAGTGCAAAGATATAATTTTTTTGTGCTTTTTGGCACCTTAAAACCCCGAATAACTTATCAAATAAAAANCAACCAACTAGTCTAATATATGGTGTGGCTGGATGGCATTAAGTTCCCAGTTAGTACTGGAAAAATGATTCAATATTTTAGGTAATGATTTAAAAAGTGTTTTACTGTTTTTACTACTATCGTGAAATACAATTATACTTCCTGGCTGACTATATTGAACAGTATTATACGAACACTCATTTGGAGAAATAGCCGGGTCAAAGTCACCACTTAAAAGGGACCACATAACTATTTTATAGGTTGGTTTTAACTTTTTAATTTGTCTCCTGTTGATTCTTCCGTGGGGAGGCCTAAAAAGACGAGAACCGAAAACATTACTNCATTTTTTGACATTGACAATGTATTTTTCATAATCAGTCTCCCAACCATTTACATGACTGTAAGTATGGTTACCTACTGAATGACCCTCATTTATTATTCTATCATATAAATCGGGAAACTTCTCAACATTATTTCCAACGCAAAAAAAAGTAGCTTTAGCTTTATACGCTTTTAATTGATCCAACACCCAGGGAGTTACCTCAGGATCAGGACCATCATCAAATGTTAAAAAAAGTTCTTTTCTCTTTGTTTTTATTTCCCATATTAACGAAGGATAGCACCACTTCATCCACCACCTTGTTTTGTAAATATATTTCATGNAATGAAAAATTACAAACGAGTTTTTCTTGATGATTTTTGAAATCTATTCATAAATAATTCTATTGCACCTCCATTTAATTGTTCAAAGTCTTCAATACTTTTAAGTAATTGCATGGTTTCATCTACACCTTCATCACGTCTAAACTTCATTAATTCAATATTTCTATCAAGAAAATATTTAAGATTTTTAATATATGTCAAGGATCTTTCTATCTCACTCGCAAGTTTAAAGGCAATATCGTCATCTTGATTAATATACCACTCCAACTCATTAACATATTTATCAATAAGAATTTTCATAAGTTGATTTGCTTTATCAATACCTTTCGCTTTATAGTAGGCATCTGCTAAATAAACACAAAAGAAATCAACTCTAATTTTATTTGTAGGCATTATTTCCATGCATCTATCCAGTGTTTTAATAGCTCTAGCAGTATCNCCTTTTTCACAAAGCAACNTTGCCAAACGNGCAAAATTACTTCTGTAATTTGAACTCATTCGTTGAACCTGCTCNCCCATGTAAACANCATCTTTTTCCATATTTCCCCATTGGAATTTATTNACNAGATTATCATACATCTTNTCAAGGTTGATGTAACCAGTNCCTNCCTTGTTATTNCGTTTTATTGGAGTTACACGATATGCCAATCCCTCTAATTGAAAATAGTCTTCTAAATTCATATAATGATCATTACCCACAGTAATNGCAAANTAAACTGGTCNTTCCCANTTATTNTNAGCTANTAAATCNAAAATCATNAGTTTAGATTTTAAAACNGCTCCTTTTTTNATTTTCCATTCCATNCTATTGGGGATTTCTCCTGCAAATTCATAAGGAACAGTNCCATTATCTATAACNGTAGCTGAATCAACTGGNATTGAAAATTTATCAGTTGGTANATAATCCATATATTGACCNGAAGTGACAGGNATTTTTGTTGAAGGATAATCAGATTTAACAAATTCCATAACCTTTTTGAGGTCATGATAAGCATTACTCCACTCTTCCTTCACAAAAACATAATCTCTGGTTCCTCTTCTATATTGATCCTGGGTCAAAGAAAAAGGAACCGGCTTCCCATCATAAGCTGCTCTTTTTGCTTGATCAATATACCAATCCGTATTTAATAAACTTAAATTAATTACTCTAACATCTGTTCTGTATCCCTCAACTTCTTGAACATACCACAACGGAAAAGTATCATTATCTCCATTGGTGAAAATTATTGCATTTTTATCACAACTATCCAGATAATTTTTGGCAAAATCCCTTGCAGTGTACTTATCACTTCTGTCATGATCATCCCAACCTTCAACAGCCATGATTACAGGAACAAATCCTGTCAATAGAAGCGCAAAAATAGCTTTCGCCTTATTTTTACTAATTAGTTTACCAACAAATGCGGAAATTAAAACGTATACAAAAATTATGAGACCAATATAGACACAGGATAATCCAAAAGTTTCACCTCCATCCATTACCGCTGCAAAAAATCCTATTACAATAAAAAGTAAGGCAGTTATGGATATTTCGTAAATACCCATCGATAATAATTTAGCCTCAATCCCTTTTTTTCCTTTTTCTTGAGTTATCTCCTCCTCCGTTTTATTTGTACCCAACATATAAGTGTACAGCGCCTGAACTCCTAGTCCTATCCATATGGCAAAAGCGTAAAAAGATCCTGCGTATGCATAATCACGTTCGCGAGGTTGGAAAGGAGTTTGATTTAAATATAGTATAATAGCAAATCCTGTCATTAAAAATAACAAAAGAACAATCCACGCATCTTGTCTATGCTTAACAAAATGATATATCATTCCAATTATTCCCAAAATCAGTGGTAAAAAATAATATTCATTTCTTCCAGGATTTTCCTTGAGAGATTTCGGTATCGTTGATTGATCACCTAGGTGAGCATTATCAACAAACGGAACTCCAGACAACCAATTTCCTTTTAAAACAGCGTCCCCAGACAAGGCAACTCCATGACCCTGAATATCATTCTGACGGCCTGTAAAATTCCACATAAAATAACGCCAATACATGAAGTTAAATTGATAATTAGCAAAAAATCTAAAGTTTTCACCCTGCGAGGGTTTTAGTAACGCAACCTTATCAGTTCTGCCGCCACCAACAGGCTTTTTTACAGTAATCACCCTACCTTTAACATCTCTTTCAGGCTCTGGATCATAGTTAGACCAAATCTTATAAGCTTTCACATGGCGTCCTTGAGTGCTATACATCCTTGGAAAATACATACATGTTTTTTCGTTATATTGAGGAATACTTCTTTTTCTATCATCAGCAATAAAATATTGCATCAAATTAATTTCCTTTAAAATAGTTGAACCTTTTCTCTCAAACTCAATCTCTAGATTATTTTCATCTTGAAAAGCACCCAATTCTATTAAATCTATTCTTTTATCAGATGACTTAGAATTTATATTTTGGCCATTAATGGATTTAATTATATCGCCTCTTTTTAAAATTGGATACAATTTACTTTCCTCAACAACCACCCATTTTTCATTCCTATTTTCAACTTTTACTTTAGTTAAGTAACCCGCCTTTGTTTTGTTTGGGCGATAATACACCGGGCTACCATCTGAGTATGGTTTTTTGCTGTCTTGAATGCTTTCAAAAGTTGGACCGAACATTAAAGGACGGTCTCCATATTGCTCTCTATTCAAATAAGGTAAAAGAGTTAAGATATTCTCGGGATTATTTTCGTCCATTGGAGGATTTGCTGCTGATCGAATAACAATCATGGCAAAAGATGAATATCCAATAAGGATAACCATTACACATAAAAAAGCTTTTTGAAGCTGAGGCAATCCCTTCTTTTTTGTTAGTAATATTCCACCGACTAAAAATGAACCTATTAAAACAAAATAAATCCACATTCCAGAATCAAAACTTAACCCTTTCTCATTAACAAAGTATAATTCAAATTTAGTGGCAAATTCAACAGAATAAGAGATAACCACTTGTTGAATTACACCTAAAATTAGAACCCCCACTATTCCAGTGATAAAAAATCCACGAACAGTTCCTTTATTTTTATTGAAATAATATATGTAAACAATTGCAGGAATAACCAATAAGTTCAAAATATGAACTCCTATTGACAATCCCATCAAATAAGCAATTAGTATTAAATATCTGTCTGCATTAGCTTTTGATGCATTAGCATCCCATTTTAATGCTAACCAAAATACCGCTGCAGTATATAATGATGAAGCAGCGTAAACCTCTGCTTCAACAGCTGAAAACCAAAAAGAATCAGAAAATGTAAATGCTAAAGCACCGACCAGTCCACTAAACATAATACCCATTGTATGAGCTGCCGTTAACGTTCCATTTTTAATGGTAATTTTTTTTGCAAGTGCAGTTATACTCCAAAACAAAAATAAAATGCTAAACGAAGAACAAAGTGCTGAAAAAACATTAACCGCAAATGCTATGTATTCTGTATTACCCGTAAACATCTCGGCTAAAACAGCAAACATTCTTGCTTTCATACTCCATAATGGAGCACCTGGAGGATGACCAACTTGCAATTTTGTAGCAGATGCAATGAATTCCCCACAATCCCAAAAACTAGCTGTAGATTCAATTGTAAGTACATAAACAATAGTCGAGAAAATCAGAATCGCCCAACCTGTTACGTTATTGATAAATGAATATTTCTTCTTCATGTTCTAAAATTACTTGTATAATTTTATGTGCAATTACTTTTTAAATCTTCTTAAGTTTATTTAACGCTTTAGATAGGTTAATAAACTTTAAAATTCAACGAACAAAAATAGCAAAAAGAATGGATAATATAGGGGACTTAAACTAAACCTTTAATTATTCAAATTATTAGTGAGAAATTAATCTGACATCAGTCATTTAAACAAATACAACAACAAATATTATTACATGCAAACCTTTAATAATATCGGCTATACTCTAGCTAAGAAGCATTCTGTTTTCTTTACCATCAGACACAAAAATGGCCCAACATTCTTTGAGCTACATTGTTATCCCACAGAAATGATATTTAGAGGAGGATGTCATTTCGGACGTCAGGTATGATGCGTTTGTGCATCTTAGCTTTTGGAGGAACAAAAAAGCCAGTCAACAAAACTGGCTTAATGTTACCCGACAGGGATTATTCGAGGCAAACCTCTCATAATATCGGCTACAGCCTCGGTACGAACCTTTCTGTTCTCATCCCTCTCGGACACAAAAAAAGCCCAACTTAGGTTGAGCTATTTTGTTACCCGACAGGGATTCGAACCCCGACAGACAGTACCAAAAACTGTAGTGCTACCGTTACACCATCGGGCAAAGTAATGCGGGCGCAAATTTAACATATATTTCTATGCCAAACAAAAAAAATATTTTTATTGATAACTGTAGAATTGAGAATTTAAGGTAAATGTTCACAAAAAATAAAAAAGGCTGCAAATTAATTAGCTTTTTTTATTCTACCTCCAGTTCTTTCCCATCAGAATCATAAAAATGATACTCTAAAATTTCATTTTCGAACATCGGTAAAAATTCAATCTTTGCTCCTATTCTTTTCTGAATTTTTTTCTTTTCATTAAAAAAGATTCCTTTTGTTAAATAGGACTCCAAATAAGGATGAACTGATATCCTTAACTTATCCAGTCCTATATTTCTTACCAAGGAACTGGCTTGTCCTTCCAAATTTTGAACAATATTTATGCTGGCATCAACTTTTCCGGTTCCCATGCAACTTGGACAAACTTCTGTTGTAACTACTTTAGTAGCAGGCCGAACTCTTTGACGAGTAATTTCAATAAGTCCAAATTTGCTAGGAGGAGTTAAGCTATGTTTAGCTCGATCGTCTTTCATTGCTGCTTTCATATGATTAAAAAGCTGCTTTCTGTGGGCAGGCTTTCTCATATCTATAAAATCAACAACAATAATACCTCCCATATCTCTCAATCTCAACTGACGAGCTACCTCGTCTGCAGCTTCAAGATTTACAGCTAAGGCATTCTCTTCTTGATTTGCATTTTTATGAGAACGATTTCCAGAATTAACATCAATTACATGACAAGCCTCTGTGTGCTCAATGACTAAATAAACTCCACTTTTTGATGTTACTGTTTGTCCAAAAGATTGCTTTATTTCTCTAGAAATCTTAAACTGCTCAAATATTGGCAGATTGCCTTTATATAGATTAACGATAGCTTTCTTCTTTCTAAACCGCTCTCCGAGAAAGTCATTAACTTCATTAAACAATGTTTCATTATCAACATGAATTGCCTCAAAAGAATTATTAAATATATCTCTTAAAATAGAAGATGTTCTACTTAATTCACCAAGGACTCTATCAGCTACCTTGGCTTTTTTAACATTAGTATGAATATCATCCCAACGAGATAACAAATCGTCTAAATCTTTATTTAGTTCAGCAACTTTTTTACCTTGGGCATTTGTCCTTACGATTACGCCAAAATTTTTCGGCTTTATACTCTTGATGAGCCTTTTTAATCTTTCTTTTTCCTTTCTATTCCCTATCCTTTGAGAAACAGAAACTCTGTTTGAAAAAGGAACCAGGACCAAATATCTTCCAGGAATAGAAAGTTCTGAGCCAATTCTTGGCCCTTTGGTACTAATAGGTTCTTTAGCAACCTGAACAAGAAGCTCCTGTCCGGGCTGTAAAACTTCAGTCATAGCACCAGTTTTTTGAATATCCACTTCACTTTTAAAGTAAAGTAAATTGCTGGTTTTCTCCTTACCCTCTCTAGTTCTTTTAATAAACTTACTTAAGGATAATATTTGTGGTCCTAAATCGAAATAATGCAAAAAAGCATCTTTTTCGTAACCGACATCTACAAAAGCTGCATTTAAACTAGGAAGAACTTTTCGTACTTTACCTAAATAAATATCTCCAACCGCAAATTTTGTGTCTTTAGGTTCTTTATGCAGCTCCACCAGCTGCTTATCCTTAAGTAATGCTATTGTAACTTCTGAGAGTGTAGAACTTAATACTAATTCGTACACAATAATCAGATTTTTTTAAATGAAATTAGCCAACTCTAAAAACAGAATCAGCAATTATTAATTAAGGAAAGAATAAGAAGAAGTAGTTTACTTCTTCTTATGTCTATTTTTTCTTAACCTTTTCTTTCTCTTATGAGTAGACATCTTATGTCTTTTCCTTTTTTTTCCACTTGGCATAATGCTTTATTTTTAACTTTAATAAATATTTTAATTACTTAACTATAGTTTCATTCTTTACTTTATCAACGAAAACCTTAGCTGGTTTAAAAGCTGGAACAAAGTGCTCTGGTATGATAATCGTTGTGTTTTTTGAGATATTTCTTCCGGTCTTTTGAGCTCTTTTCTTAACGATAAAACTTCCAAACCCTCTTAAGTAAACATTTTCTCCTTCGGTTAAAGAAGTCTTTACTGATTTCATAAACGCCTCCACTGTAGCTTGAACAGCCACCTTTTCAATTCCTGTCTTCTCTGAAATTTCATTAACGATATCCGCCTTAGTCATCTCTTGTCTATTTTATTATTTATAATTTTGTTGAATCACCCATATTTTATTGGGGGTGCAAATTTACATGATTTCTTTCGGTTATGGAAGAAAAAAAAGCATTTTTTTTAGTTAACTATTTCAAAACTAATTGTTTGACTTGCAAGATTTCAGTAAAAACATACGCAACTGGTACAATAGTCATAAACGTGATTTACCATGGCGGAATACCAATGACCCTTTTAAAATATGGCTTTCTGAAATAATATTGCAACAAACCCGTGTATCGCAAGGGCTTAATTATTACATAAAATTCACGAATAGATTTGAAAATGTTAAACATTTAGCGGAAGCATCAGAAGATGAGATCCTTTCCATGTGGCAGGGATTAGGCTATTATAGTCGAGGAAGAAACTTAAGAAAAGCTGCCATTCAGGTTATGGAAGAGTATAATGGGAAATTTCCCACTAACTCAAAAGAATTAAAAAAACTTAAAGGTATTGGTGATTACAGTTCAGCTGCTATCGCAAGCTTCTCAAGTAATGAAAAAATAGCCGTTGTAGACGGAAATGTTTACAGAGTATTATCCAGATTATTTGGAATAAGCACACCTATCGACTCAACGAGTGGAAAAAAAGAATTTAATGATTTGGCCAACGCATTAATTTCCCCCAATTATCCAGCCGAACACAATCAAGCAATCATGGAGTTTGGTGCAAAACAATGTACCCCCAAAAAACCATCGTGTGATAAATGTATATTCTCAGGTAGTTGCGAAGCACTCAATCTTAATTCTGTTTTTGAACTTCCGGTAAAATCAAAGAAAATAAAAAAGAAATCAAGGTATTTTTATTTTTTCCTGGACATAAAAGATGATAAAATTCTAATTGAAAAACGCTCAGATAAAGGTATATGGGCAAATTTATATCAGTTACCTTTAATTGAATCTGAAATAGAATTAACACAAAAAACAAAGCCCATTTTTGAAACCAAACACCTACTTTCTCATCAAAAACTTCATTGCTCCTTTTACAGATCTCATAAAAGTGATGAACAGAATAAAATACGCGTAGCAATCAATGATCTTGAAAACTATGCCCTTCCTGTAGTTATTGATAATTTTTTAAAGCAATATTTCAATTAAGTAACAGCATTGTTTATATTAGTCAGGTAATTAAAACAGTCTAAAAAATGGCAGGAGTGAATAAAGTAATTTTAGTTGGTAATCTGGGAAAAGATCCTGAAGTAAGACACTTTGAAAACGGAACTGCTGTTGCTAATTTCACGATGGCTACATCAGAGAGTTACAAAAATAAAGAAGGAACTCGAGTTGATCAAACCGAATGGCACAATGTTGTAGCCTGGAGAAAACTGGCTGAAATCGCTGAAAGTTACTTAAGGAAAGGGAGCCAAATATATCTGGAGGGAAAACTTAGAACTAAATCCTGGGAAGATCAACATGGGAACAAAAGATATAGTACTGAAATTGTTGCAGATACTTTTACTATCCTTGGAAAAAGGGAAGATAACCAAAATGGTTCTGATCCATCGAATAAAAACACCTCCGAGACTTCTCAACCAGACAAAATAGCAGAAAAAGATAACATACCCTTTTAATTTTTAAAATTTGGGAGATTCAGAGAGTTTTAACTCAGGCATTTCTATTCTTTCTCAAATTGGTTCAATACCAATGTCGGATTGGTTATTAATTTTCGCTTTATTAGGTAGTATGCTTATTTTGCTTTTTGCTTCAGCATTTATCTCTGCCTCGGAAATTGCTTTTTTTTCATTAGAGAAATCCGACTTAAATGAAATACAAAGTCAAAACGAAACAAAAGCCAGGCAAATTAAAAGTATACTTAATCACCCAGACAGACTTCTTGCCACTATACTTATAGTAAACAATACTGTAAATATTGGAATGGTTCTGATTTCAACAATTGTTGTAGATCTGCTTCAAAAAAGAGTTGAATCGCCCGAATGGCTTACTTTTTTAATCCAGGTTGCCGGAATAACTGCATTAATTTTACTATTTGGTGAAATTATTCCAAAAGTATATGCCACTCAAAAAAAGCAAAGTTTATCAAAAGTTATGATTGGACCTGTTAATTTTTTTGATAAAATCTTTTATTTACCATCAAAACTACTTGTGATTATCTCTAAAATATTTGACAAAAGGGTTCGAGCTGAAAACAGAAATTTAAGTGTTGATGAATTAACAGAAGTTCATGAAATAGTTCAAAACAAAACTAATAAACAAGAACAAAAAATGCTTAGCAGCATTTTAGAAATCGGGCAAACTGAAGCAAAACAAATAATGATTCCTCGAGTTGATATGATTGCTATTTCAAAACAGGCGAGTTATAAAGAAGTTTTAAAAATTATAAATAAAGAGGGAGTATCCCGAATCCCTGTTTATGACGAAGATATTGATAATATAAAGGGTGTTCTTTACACAAAAGATTTAATTCCGTCTTTAAATCATAATTCATTTGAAACAAGTTGGTTTGATCTAATTCGGAAACCGTATTTTGTGCCTGAAACAAAAAAACTTGATGATTTATTAAAGGAGTTTCAAACAAAAAAAATTCATTTAGCCCTTGTAGTTGATGAATTTGGTGGAGTTGAAGGGCTCATTACACTGGAAGATATTATTGAGGAAATTGTTGGGGACATCAAAGATGAATTTGATGATGACGAAGAACTTGAGTACTCCATTTTAGGAAATGGAAGATATCTTTTCAGCGGGAAAATTCTTTTACTCGATGCATACCGAATTTTAGATGTGGAAGGTGAAAAGTTTGATGAGATTAAAGGTGAAGCGGAAACTCTTGCTGGACTTATTCTAGAAATTAAAGGTGGTTTTCCGAAAAAAGGTGAAGTAATAAAACTGGACAATTATGAATTCACAATTGAGCATATTGATGAAAAAAGAATTCATCGCATTAAACTGGAGGTTAAATGATTAAAAAAAGTTTTACTTTATTATTAATAACTTCAATTTTATCAAGTTGCAGCGATGCCCCATACCTAAAACCTTATGGTTATCCGAGATTAAGTTTGCCAAAAGCAGAGTATGAAAATTGGACAAATAAATGTAATGTTTTTTTTAAAAAACCGATTAGCACAAATATAGAAACGCATCAAAAAGATTCTTGTTTTTTTAATATTTCGTACCCTTCTTTAAACGCGAAAGTACATTGTTCATATATTCCTGTTAACGGAAATCTAAAGGAAATTATTGACCAGGAGTATAAGATTAGAGAAAAACACAATCAATTCTCAACAAAAGTAAAAGAAAAGGTTTTTCACAATGAAATAAAAAATGTTCATGCTCTGTTATTTCACATATCTGGAACTCAAGCGGCCACTCCTTTGCAATTTTTCATAACAGATAGTATTAATCATTTTTTTCGAGGGACTTTATATTTTAACACTTCTCCAAACAATGACTCATTGGCTACTGCAATAGATTTTATACGAACTGATATCGATACACTGGTGGAAAGCTTTCAATGGAAATAAGTTTATTCAACAAAAGGGTTGCTAAAATCAGGGTTATTAATAAATGATGTATCAGAAAGTGTTTTTAAAAATGAAATAAGCTGAAGCTTTTCAAGTTCAGTCCAGTGAAAACCGCCATTATCATTTGGCATCAATGGATCCACAGTAATTGATGTTTTTATACTATCACTGTAAAAATCAATAACATCCTCTAATGTTTCAAATCTTCCATCATGCATATAAGGAGCTGTAAATTCAATATTTCTTAGCGTAGGTGTTCGAAATTTCCCTTTATCATAAACATAAGAAGATACCTCAAAATGACCTTTGTCGGGATTAATATCCAAACCATTATTATGTAATTCATCATCTGTAAACAAAGGTCTTACATGGCAATGGAAACATTCTGCTTTTTCGGAAAGAAATAAATTATATCCGGCCAGCTCTAAGGGTGTCAATTCAATTTCCCCATTCAAGAATTTATCAAATTTTGATTGGTTTGAAATTAAGCTTCGTTCAAACTGAGCAAGAGCCTTTGTTACTAAATCCTTTGTTATATGAGTCGTTCCAAATGCTATTTGAAATTCGCCTGGATAATCATCATGCCTCTTTAATCGATCAACGGCATCTTCCCAATTTAAATGCAGTTCTATTGGGTTTTCAACAGGTTCAACAGCCTGCTCTTCCAAACTGTTTGCTCTGCCATTCCAAAAAGCAGAAGATTGCCAACCGGGGTTAATTATTGCTGAGGCATTTAATTTTCCGGCAATACCGTCTATTCCTACGCTAAATCTTTTATTATCCGAAAATGCTCTTGACTGTTGGTGGCAAGTAGCGCAAGACTGCGTTTCATTTCCGGATAAAATGGGATCATAAAATAATTTTCTACCGAGAGCAATACCCTCCTCAGTAGTTTCATTGTCAACAGGTATAGGCATTTCAGGAAATCCAGGCGTACCGAGATCAGTATGTGTATGGCGATGATTGTCAACAATATTCTCAATGGTAATTTTATCTCGACAAGAAAAAGTCAACAACACAATAGCAATAAAACGTATTTTTCTTTTCATACAGGTATTACGTAAAGACCAAACGACCCTTAAGTATATATATTATTGATAATAAATTGATTAATCAACCGATATCGAAAAAACCGAGGAGCCATTTGCTCTTAATTGC
This sequence comes from Flavobacteriales bacterium, assembly GCA_002720635.1. Taxonomy (GTDB): domain Bacteria; phylum Bacteroidota; class Bacteroidia; order Flavobacteriales_C. The sequence goes on from PBJD01000040.1 coordinate 14,704, forward strand.
ATTTGTGCTGTCATATCCATCATAATCATATGACCATAATCAGCAAAATCATAGTTGTCAGGATTGGTGAACCATTCGTTAACATCCATAATGATTTTAAAACTTAACCCTTTCTCATTAACCGTGAAAGCTGAATTTTGAAAGGTTACATTAAAATCATGAGGATGTCCCATTATACCTCCAGTGTGTATGTTATAGTTTTTATTTATGGAATCAACCCCTAAAGAATCATAAGTACCCTCTAACTTCAGATAATGGTATCCACCTCCCATGTTACCATCTGGCCATGCCATAGAGACTTCCTCAACAGTGGTTAAGGTATCAGAAACATTCATTTCAGAATCAATTCCAAAAGTTATACCTATGGATTCATAAGTTCCTGATGGTATTTCAATATTGCTGTAACTTAATGTTGATGAATCTTTAGCATTTATATAAACAGGTTTCTTGTATATTTCTTTGCTTCCATCAGATCTGGAAAATGTTATATTACTTATGAAATACTTCAGTGTTCTGACTTCATAATTATGACCTACCGCATTTGTATATTTCAGGGTATCAAATTCTAATACTTCAAGTCCGACCTTATGAATAAAAGACAAATTAACTTTTACTGTTTTTGACGTCTCTTTATCTTTTTTGCATGAAATCATTGTTATGCCGGAAATTATTACCAATGACAAAGTAATACTTTGAATTATTTTATATTTCATATCAGGTATGATTAATTAATATCGTGCAAAAATTCACAATTACCGTGAGAAAAAAATTGTAAAATTAAACACTTTGAATAAAAATGGATTAGATGCATAACAGTAGCAAATCTACTATAATATTTCCAAAAAAATGATCAACCTTATTTGTGAAATATTGGAGTTAAGACTAAGCTCTTCCTAATTGCCTCAGCATTTTCATATGATACCATAATGCCGACCTGAAAGTGGGTTGAACATGATATGGCAAATTGAACTCTTCAGCAGTTGCTTTAACAATTTTACTTATTTTACTGTAATGCACATGACAAATACTTGGAAAAAGATGATGTTCCACCTGATAATTTAAGCCTCCCACATACCAGGTAAGCAATTTATTTTTCGGGGCAAAATTAACAGTATTCATTACTTGATGACTCGCCCAGTCATTTGGGATACTGTCTCCTCCTTTAGCATCAGAATAAGGTGAAGATTCCATTACATGAGCAGGTTGAAAGACGCAACTTAATATAAAACCTGCAACCCAATGCATTACTAAAAAGTTAATGATTACCGCCACAGCACCGAAATCAGTGAACAGTATTGGAACAACAATAGTGTACAAAAAATAACCAACTCTAAAAAAGATGATTTTGAACAAATGGAATAAAAAAGAGCGACTCGACGCTGATCGGATAAGACCTCTTTTTTTATACCTTACCAATGCGCTAAAATCAGATACAGTTGCCCAGTTTAATGTTAAAAACCCGTAAAAAAACCATGCATACAGAAACTGGAACCTGTGTATAAAACGTCTCTCGGAATTTGGTGAAAATCTAAGAAAAGAAGGCGAATCAATATCTTCGTCGTACTCTTCGACATTCGTATAAGTATGATGTAAAACGTTATGCTGTATTTTCCAGTTAATTGATGCCCCGCCAACTAAATTAATTACTTCTCCAACTATGTTATTTAACCTTTTATTTTTGGAATATGAACCATGAATAGCATCATGCATAACACTAAATCCTATCCCAGCCATAAAAACACCCATCCAAATTGAGATACCAAAATAAATCCAAAGATTTTCAACATATCCAGACAACAGAGCAAAGTAAGGAGTCAGATAAGCTGTAATCATAAAGAAGGTTTTGAAATACATTCCAAAATTACCTTGTTTATCGATACCATTTACTTTAAAATACTCATCCGTCCTTAATTTTAAAGCTTTAAAAAAATCGGTAGACTTTGTATTATATTTTGGTGGAATAAAAACCATTACTAAAGATATCAATGCAAGATAAGAATTAATAGGTGCTTACAAGCAATTAAATCATACAAATGGCTTTATTTTTTATATGAACATGCATATTTTCTCCTTTAACGAAACTTTTAACAAAAAAAAAGGTAAAAAGTAACTCGACAAATCAAAATCATGAAGCTAAAAATCACAAATCTATTAGTATTAATATTTTTTAGTTTTGTATTAAATGCGCAGGAAAATCAAAAATGTGCAACAGATAATTTGCATAGAAAACAGATTGAAAATAATCCTCAACTCAAAATCCAACTTCAAAAAAACGAAGCTATCCTTCAGAAATTCATCAATAATCAATATTTCAATTTTAAAAGTACAGAGGAAGTATTAAGAGTTCCTGTCGTAATTCATATTATGCATTTGGGCGAAGCAGAGGGAGAGGGAAACAACATCTCCAATGCACAAATCGAAAGTGGAATCCAACAACTCAATGATGCCTTTAGGAATGTTAATGGAATGGGTGAGGATATTGGAATTGAATTTGCCTTAGCCATTCAAGCCCCCAATGGCGAAAGCACAACTGGAGTAGTACGCTATAATGCCTCGGGAGAACCTGAATATGCATCCGACGGAATATCTACAGGTAGTGGAGATGGTTTAGCAGAAACGGACTTAAAAGCACTCAGTAAATGGCCAAAAGACCAATACTACAACATATGGATTGTTAGTGAAATAAATGGAAATGATGGAGGTTCTGGAATACAAGGATTTGCTTATTTGCCAGGTGCCGAAGCAGAATACGACGGAACCGTAATTCAGAATACTTCCTGGGGAGATCAAGGAACCGTAAATAACTGGAACAACCTCGGAACAACCATAATTCATGAATTAGGACATGGCTTGAATCTATATCACACTTTTCATACTGAAAATGAAGCTGATACAACACCTGATGGTTGCCCACTCAATACAAATTGTAAAGATCAAGGAGACCGTTGCTGTGATACAGACCCTCATCTTGTAAGCTCAAGTCTTTCATGTGATACTGCTGAAATTAATCAATGTACGGGAAAACTTCTGGGTAATCTTGTCCGAAATTATATGGACTATTCAGAACAAGAATGCCAGGTTCTATTCACTGCTGATCAAAAAGCCAGAATGAGAGGAACACTTCTAACAACCCGAAAAAGTCTATTAGCTTCAAAGGCATTGACTCCTTCAGTGTCAGTGTGCGAAAATCCAATAGCAAATTCCTGTATACCTCAAACACAAAGTGATGGATTAGAAGGAAATTATGCAGGTATTGGAACTTTTGAAATAGAGAAAAAGGTAGTCAGCAATAGTAAAACAGCTTATTTTGACAATGGTTACTTAGATAAAACCTCTGAATGTGAAGTTACTGCTTTTTTAACTCCAGATTCCTCCTACAAGGTAAAAATACTTCCCGCAGGTGGTATTAACACTTTAAACTCAAAAGTTTGGATTGATTACGATAACAGCGGATATTTCACCAGTGAAGAGTTAATTTTTGAAGGAAACCATTCTGGAATAGTTGCCGACTCAACAAATTTTACAATTCCAAATACTGCAGTTCAAAATGAATTCATAAGGCTCAGAGCAGCAATAGATATACCAGCTATCACCGGGCCCTGCTATGAACCCCAATATGGTCAAATAGAGGACTACACTATATATTTATATACACCAGAAGAAATTACTTCTCAAGAAAACATAAATTACCATAAACTCAGTGTTTATCCGAATCCTGTAGAGTCCAGTTTGTCGATTCAATTTGATTATTCAGGATTATACAATGGCGATCTTATAATTCGAGACTTACAAGGCAGACTAATTAATAGCAAAGCAATAAACGGGAGGCTAAAGATCATCACTAACGTTGATGTCTCCGGATTCCAAAAAGGAATTTATACATTAGCCCTTATAAATCAAGAGGGAACCATATCTCAAAATTTTGTCGTAAAGTAAAGATGTCCGTTTATAGTAACTCTTACTCTATTTAATCTCTCGAATTAATATTTTTTTTAAGTTAGGGCAACTTTTAAATATTTGCGATGTCTTCGTTGCATAATTTTTAAAGTGTAACTCTTTTACAGAGGCAATTCGTTTTTAAAAAATGCTATGAAAAAAGTTGATTTTAAATCATTAATTAAATTCTTAATTATCTCAATATTTTTTACTTCTTGCTCTAAAGAAGAACCTAACTTAATATCAGTTCTAAACAATAACATTGCAGATGCTGCATTTCATCATATCAATTCAATAGTAGATATTGAATTAGGATATTTTGAAGACAACTCTGATTTAAATGGATTAAATAGTTTTTTAATTAAGGAACATGACACCTGCCCAGATATCACTTTAAGCTTCTCCAACGATTCTTCTTATATTGATTCACTATGGATTGATTATGGGGAAGAAGGTTGTGAGTGGAAAGGAAGAACAAAAACGGGAAAGATATTAATCACCCAAAATGGAAAAAGGAATCAAACAGGCACTATAACCAAGGTCGAATTAATTAATTTAATAATTGATGATTACGCCATTTTGGGAACTCAAATTATTGAAAGATCAGAAGTTGAAATAAATTCGGGAAACTGGATCGGAACAGATCATGTTCAGGTAAATGACGCCAGAATAAAGAATAACAAACAACTTTCCGAATTCATTTGGAATTCAGACAGAGTTCGTCAAGGGAATATTGAAAACGGAGAACTCATTTTTTGTATTGAAGGAAATATGAACGGCATAAATAGTGAAGGTTTTAAGTATACGATAACAACAAGAACACCTTTAAAACATAAATTGTATTGTCCGAGAATTATTTCTGGTGTTTTAAATGTTTTCGATGAATCGGGAATAAATCCTCAAACAATTGATTATGGCAATGGAACATGCGATCTGGAGGCAATTATTTCTACTGAATATAATAACTTCGAAGTCAGCCTATGGTAATTTTATTTCCTATTTATATTATCCTACTAAAACCCTATACTCTTCTGCTGAAAGTAAAGAATCAAATTTTGAAACATCTGAAACCTTTATTTTAATCATCCACCCCTTTCCGTAAGCATCTTCATTAACAATTTCAGGTTCGTCTTCAATATTATCATTAACCTCCAAAACTTCTCCGGCTAAAGGCATAAACAAATCTGAAACTGTTTTAACCGCCTCAATAGTTCCAAATACCTCTTCCGCATCCAGGGTTTCTCCCAAGGTCTCAACTTCAACATAAACGACATCACCTAACTCTCCCTGAGCAAAATCTGTAACACCAACTGTTGCGATATCACCTTCTAATCTAACCCATTCATGATCTTTAGTATACTTTAACTCTTTAGGAATATCCATTTAATTTAATTTTAAAGGTCAAAGATAATAATTAGATTTATTCTTCTACTCTTAATTGAAAGCATGTTTAGAGAGGGAAAAAAATTATTAATCTAAGAAAGAAAAATTAATATCCAAAAGCCATTTAATCAGAAGAATCAATTTCTTCCCAACATCCTGACTTCACTTCTTTTTCATCACTTGAAAGACCATTAACAACATCTTTTCCATTAGCGTAAACCATAAGACTTAACAGTAGAACCATACCCGTAATTTGAGCATACTCCAAAAATTTATCTCCTGGCTTTCTTCTGAAAATTATTTCATAAAACAAGAACAACACATGCCCTCCATCTAAAGCAGGAATTGGAAGTAAATTCATTATTGCTAAAACTACAGATAAAAGAGCTGTAATATTCCAGAATTTTTGCCAGTAATCATCATCGGTAAAACTTTCCGGGAATAGATTCCCAATCGAACCAAAACCTCCAACCTGTTTAATACCTTCAGACGTAAACATATACTTGAGCTGTTTTACGTAGTTACTGAGATTACCAGTCATTTCAATAAATCCTGCCGGTATACTCTCAAAAAATGAATAGACTTTTTTATCCATAACCATAAGGCTATCAAATTGTGTATTATATAAGCCTATTTTTCCGTATTGATCAACCTTTACATTAACAACTAATGAATCTCCGTTCCTCATAACAGTTAATCCGACTTCCCGGCAAGAATCTTTAGCTAACTCCTTCGCGAAAAACTGAAAATAAGGAACACTTTTCCCGTTAATAGCTATTATTCTATCTCCTTTTTTAATCCCACAAGTTTTGTTTAGAGAATTTTCTGTAAATTTCTCAGCTATGAATTCAACAAGAGGACTAAACATCCTTGTCTTACTGGCTATTACATCTTTTGGTAGTTGACTGGGAATTGAAATTATAGTGTCTTCACCATTTCTATTCACCTTTACAGTCTCTGCATTATCCAGAAGAATCCCATTTTGGTAATCCGAAAATAAATAGGGCTGTTTTCCGTCAATTGAAATGAGTTTATCACCATCTTTGAAACCATATTTTTTCATTACATCACTGACCATTACCCCATTCTCAGCAACACTTGATGCAGGAAGAACATCCTTACCCCAGGTAAAAAGCATCATTGAATAAATTACAAATGCCAAAATGATATTAACAGTTACTCCTCCAATCATAATAATTAACCGCTGCCAGGCAGGCTTTGAACGAAATTCCCATGGCTCTGGAGGTTTCTTCATCTGCTCCTTGTCCATCGACTCATCAACCATACCGGCGATTTTAACGTATCCTCCCAAAGGAAGCCAACCTATGCCATAAACCGTATCCCCGACCTTCTTTTTAACCAAAGAAAACCATGGATCAAAAAACAAATAAAACTTCTCAACTTTTGTTTTAAATAATTTTGCCGGGATGTAGTGTCCCAACTCATGTAAAACCACAAGTATTGAGAGACTAAATATTAAACTTACTGCTTTTGTAAAAAACTCCATTATAATGAATCAATAATTCTTTTTGTGATGATTCTCGCTTCTTTATCAGAACTTATATAATCCTCTAAAGTTGGTTTAGAAATAAATGTAGCTTTTAGCATACATTCCTCAATCACTTCACTCATTTGTAAAAACCCAATTCTATCTTCTAAAAAGGCCCCTACAACTATTTCATTTGCTGCATTTAAGACACATGGAGCGTTCCCTCCTTTTTCCAGTGCTTCAAAAGCGAGTACAAGGTTACGAAAAGTTTTCTTATCCGGAGCGTCAAACGTTAATTGAGGATAACTTAAAAAGTTAAATCTTGTGAAATTATTTTTCTGTCGTTTGGGAAAACCAATTGCATATTGAATTGGTAACTTCATATCGGGCAGACCAATTTGAGCTTTAACACTTCCATCCTCAAACTGTACCAGTGAATGAACAATACTTTGAGGATGCACAATTACTTCAATTTGTTCTGGTTTTAAATTAAAAAGCCATTTAGCTTCAATAACATCTAATCCTTTGTTCATCATACTTGCAGAATCAATGGTGATTTTGGCCCCCATATCCCAGTTTGGGTGTTTTAGCGCCTGCTCCTTTGTTACCGATTGTAATTCATGACTTGACTTGCCCAAAAATGGTCCTCCGCTTGCAGTAAGAATAATCTTTTCTATAGGATTCATAAACTCACCAACCAGGCACTGAAAAATAGCCGAATGCTCACTGTCAACAGGTAAAATATTCACTCCTTTTTCACGAGCTAAATTCATGACCAATTCACCTGCGACAACTAATGTCTCTTTATTTGCCAGAGCAATATCCTTCCCTGCATTAATTGCAGCAATGGTTGGTTTTAAACCGGCATAACCTACTAAAGCAGTTAAAACAACATCTATTTCTTTGTACTCAACAACTTGTTCTAAAGCATCAACACCAGAATAAACCGTAATATCTTGATCATACAATGCCTCATTAACTTGTGAATACTTGGTTTCATCAACAATAACGACAGCATTAGGCCGAAACTTTTTAGCCTGCTTAATTAACACCTCAGCATTTTTATATACTGTAAGTACCTCAACCTGAAAAAGATGCGACTGATCTTCGATAACTTCTAAAGCTTGTGTTCCAATTGAACCAGAAGAGCCAAGAATGGCTATTCTTTTCTTTTTAATTTCTTCTGTCATTTAAGCTTTAAAATTTGAAAGTTCATCCGCAATTTTTCTATCATTGCTTAATCTGGGAACCTTATTTTGACCACCGAGTTTACCTATTGATTTCATATACTCAACGAAAGCGTCTCTTTTCAATTGTGAAAGAACAATAGGTCGAAGTATATTTCCTTGAATTAAATCCTGATAATATACGTTTTGACTCTGCATTTCATCATCAATAATTTTAGTGAAAACTTCCAGATCTTCAGGTTCTTTGGAAAACTCAACAAACCACTCATGATAAGGCAAGCTGTTTTCTCCTCCATCAACCTGAGGTGCTACAGTAAACTCAACAACATCGACCCCGCATTCTTTACAGGCCTTTATCATTGATGCTTCAACCTCCTTTCCAATAACATGTTCTCCAAAAGCTGATATGAAGTGTTTAATTCTTCCCGTCACAATTATTCTGTATGGATCAATTGAAACAAATTCAATGGTGTCTCCAATATTATACCCCCAAAGCCCGGCATTTGTGTTTAAGATAATTACATAATTAATGCCCAACTCCACATCTTTCAGGCTTAATCTGGGTGGATTGTCCTCAAAAAACGAATCTGCAGGAATAAATTCGAAAAAAATACCCGCATTTACATTTAAAAGCAACCCTTCTTTTATTTGAGAATCCTGAAAAGCAATAAATCCTTCAGACGCAGGATAAACCTCAATAGTAGGAACTCTTTTTCCAACCAGCTTATCAAAAATAGGCTGATAAGGTTTATAATTCACACCTCCTTGAACAAAAAGAGAAAAATTTGGGAAAACATCTTTAATTTCTTTACCAGTCCTTGCCTCAATTCGCTCAAAATACATTTGAACCCATGGAGGTATACCGGAAATCAATCTCATATCCTCATGAATAGTCTCATCGATTATTTTCTCCAACTTAATTTCCCAGTCTTCAATGCAATTCGTTTCCCATGAAGGCATTCTGTTTTTTTGCAAATAATTGGGGACATAATGAGCAACAATACCACTCAATCTACCAAAAGGAACTTTTCCTTTTTTGTCTAATTCCGGAGAACCTTGCAAAAAAATCATTTTGCCTTCAGTAAATTCTGCTCGCCCTGTTTCATGCATATACATCAACAGGGCATTCTTAGCTGCGTCAATGTGATGTTGCATTGAATCTTTTGATATCGGAATATATTTAACTCCTGATGTAGTCCCTGATGTTTTACAAAAATATAATGGTAATCCAGGCCAAAGGATGTTCTCTTCACCTTCAACAACTTTTTCGACATAATGCTTTATGCCCTCATAATCCTGGACAGGAATATTTTTTTTAAATTCCTCATATGTCTTGATCGACGAGAAATTATGGTCTTTTCCAAATTGAGTTTTTGAAGCTTTTGAAACAAGCTGTTTCATTGTTTTAGCCTGAACGGCTAAAGCATTATCCGTCCAATACTGAACTTTTTTTGCTTGTCGTTTTGCATATATTTTTGCGATTTTAGCCTTAAGTCCCATTCAAATTAGAATTTGGTTCAAAAATAACCAATTAAAAGTGGGCAAAAAAATGAAAATGCCGGGATTATTTCTTTAATGCAAAAGTATTTATCCCAATAACATCTTTAATCAAATTATCCTGAAAATTCTTGTGACTCGTCGGAATTATTAATTTCCGTCAAGTCCTGGACATCTTTCTTTTTCTTGTTAAAAAATTCAGTTTGGAACACATCTCTTTGAAAAAGAATTATCATACCCACACCTACTGAAATAGCAACATCTGCAAGGTTAAATATCGGGGGAAAGAAACTTAAACTAAACATATCCACAACTTTCCCTGTCAAAAAGCTGGCATAACCATCTCCAAACGCAACTTGCTCAGCAACCATTGATAAGTGGTGAGGACTTTTACTAAAAATTAATCCATAAAACAAACTGTCAATAATATTGCCAAATGCTCCTGAAAAGATTAACGAAATACTTATAATTAAACTTTTAGAAACTTTACGTTTAATTAATCCAAACAGGTAATACATGATTACTCCAACTGCAACAATTCTAAAAAGACTTAATAAAACCTTTGCTCCGTCAGGTCCTAAGAAAGGAATTTCCCAACCAAATGCCATACCCGGATTTTCAACAAAATGCAAATCAAACCAATTTTCAATTAAAGGAACCGTTTCCCCGTAATAAAAGTTCAATTTGATATAAACCTTTATCCATTGATCAAAAAATAATGTTAAAAATATTGTAGTAAATGCAATAATGTATCTATTTCTCACAACAGCTGATTTAAGCCCTACAAATATAGAAATTAAAACGATTTGCTCTTTTAACCGTTAAGTAAATAGCATGCTGAAAAGTAAGAAAATAAAATTTTTGAAAATCTCATCTGAACTAGGTGCCGGAACAAGAGGAGCATCCAAGGGTTTTGAAGGGCTGAAATCCGCAGCAGAAGCAGCAGGAAGTAAGCTTTTCAGTGATTATGAAATTATTTCAATTAAAGATGAAAACAACTCTCTTTTAAAAAACATCAATTTCCCAAGTGCCAAAAGGATTCAATCAATTTATGAAGTTTTAAATCGAGTAAAGAAAACTGTGAATGATGAAGTAAAGCAGAACCACTTTCCTCTTCTGATTTCTGGAGACCACTCAATTTCAATGGGAACGATTTCAGGAATAAAATCTGCATTTCCAAATAAAAAAATTGGTGTTATCTGGATTGATGCCCATGCTGACATTCACACACCATTCACAACACCATCTGGAAATATGCACGGCATGCCAATCGCCGCTTCACTTGGGCTGGATAATTTTTCATGTGCTTCCAACACACCAAAAAAAGAGGTTATAGAGCTTTGGAATAACATTAAAATTCTAGGCGGTAACACCCCCAATTTAGAACCAAAGAATATTGTTTATGTTGGCGTTCGAGACACTGAATGGGAAGAAGACAAATTAATTACAAAATTGGGCATCCATAAATACAGCGTTGATTTTATCAGAAGAAACAGGGGAATTAAATCTGCTGAAACCATTTTAAAAAAACTCGAAAATGTTGATCTGATTTATATCTCTTTTGATGTTGATGTATTGGACAATTCTTTAAGTACGGGAACCGGAACTCCTGTTCCCAACGGGTTGTTCTTAAATGAAGTAAAATCCTTAATTTCCGAGCTTTCAAAAAGTAAAAAGCTATGCTGTTTTGAGATTGTTGAAATAAATCCCACAATTGATAATAAAGGGAATTTAATGGCAGAAATGGGCCTTGAAGTATTAGAAACTTTAATCCAATGCCTAAAGACTACCTCTTAACCACATTCAAAGATTCGGGATTTTTTCCATCTACCAGAATGTTTAACGTGTATATACCCGATGATAAATTTGATAAATCCAATCGAATCATCCCATTATAATAATTGGCATTAATAATCGCTTTTACCAACTGTCCATTTTGACTAAACACTTTTATTGTCGCTTTCTCAATATCATCATCACTTCTCAAAGTGATATTATCAAAAAACGGATTAGGAGAGGCAAACCAATTTAATCCCTCATTTTCAGTATCCACCTCATCTTTTACACTATTAATACAACCTAAATCGATTTTATAGTTAGTCTTTATAATTTCTGAAACAGTAGAATCATTGAAACTATTCATATTGGTATAATCAAAAAAAGTTTGATCAATCACCGATTCTCCACCACCCATCCATTCCTTGAGTACTGTACCAAAAACAGCTCTGTAATCATATTGTACGGTTTCAACTTGCCAGTTGTTTTCTTGAGAAGCTTCGTTTAAATCCGGATTAATTCCCGAAACGCCACCCTCAACAGCTTTCCCAAAAACAAACATTGGGGCAACCTCTCCATGGTCAGTACCTAAATTGCCATTCTCAGCAACCTTTCTTCCGAATTCAGAGTACGTCATCGCCACAACATCATCATCTATTCCAAGCCCTTCAATATCGGATATAAATGCACTAATTGCTCCATTTAGTTCTTTCAAAAGAACATCATGTCTCCCTAATATATCTCCATTGCCGGTTTCCAACTGATTTGCATGCGTATCAAAACCTTTAAGTCGAACCATATATATTTTAGACTGAAGCCCCCCTTTGATTAATCTGGCAACTGTTTTAAGCTGATCTGATAAATTAGTATCCGGGTAAATGACAGAATTACTACCAGCATTAAAAGCATTGGAAATAGAGCTTGCATATATATTTGCCAGCTTATCCGTTTCAATGATATAGTCAAGTTCAATTCCATAATCAGTTCCCGCAGGAATATTTTCAGGCGCCTCACCTCCCAGTCCATTAATCACAGAGTAAAATCCAGAAGCGTCCTGGTTGGTTATGTTCATGTTCATGCCATGTTCATGTAACCCATGGAAACCTAAAGAGTTTTTCACATTACCCATTTGAACAGCAAAAGGATATGAATTTCCAAGCTCATCCGAATACATTTGCTCCATATACCTGCCGATCCAACCCGATGTTTTACCATTTCCCCATCCATTACCATCGTTTCCGGTCATGTAAATATCACTTGAAGCAAAGTGACTTTTATTTTGAGATGGATAACCAACCGATTGTAATAATCTCATTTTTCCGTTATCATAAAGATTTTTAAACTCGTTAAGAGAAGGATGTAATCCTAACTGTTTATTTTCAGCTAAACCCGAGTCTAATGGGATGTATTTATTAACGCCTGTATCTGGAACTTTTATAGTTGGTCTAAAATTACTGTAGAGATCATACTGATTTAAGGGAATAAGTGTATTTAAACCATCGTTACCCCCATCTAAATTTATCAAAACAAGTCGCCTTCCACTAAAATCACAATTTTTAATTTCCTGCATCTCCATAATTCCCTTCATTTCAAAAGGAGTAAGAGCGATAGCAGAAGCGGTTGCACTTAATTTTATAAATTTTCTTCTTTCCATAAGCTTTTACATAATTTGAAATTCAGCAGCATTTACCATCGCTGTTAATAATTCATTTAATCGGATACGAGCAGTCGTATCATCCCCCCCCACATAATCGGCCCATGCTCCAGTCCAGTATACATCTCCCAATGTACCTGTTAGAATATCCTTGAAATAATCTACACGACTTTGATCGATATCTTCGGGATACAGGTATTGCGCTATTTCAGACACTATTGTGGTGGCATCATAAGGATTAGATATTGTTGACTGTACATATTCTATAGAATCAACAATTTATTCAAAACGACCTCCACCAGTAATTAAGTTCTTTCCCATAAGAAAGGAGTCCATATATTTATATCTTGCAATAATACTTACTGAGGTAAACCATTGGCGATCATAATTTGGCTCCTGGTAATCAGCAGGATAACCCGCTACAGAATCGGGAGAAAACATATTGAACCCGGCAGCGGAAAAACAGGAATTGTGTGCGAAATTTTTGAAAAAATAATGATAATATTCCTCCCATTTATCTTGTTGATTTGCATTAACAAGATTTACCTTAAACGCTGAAATTATTTCAGTCCATAATTGCATTGGGTGTTTGATAATAGAGCCAATGATATTATCCGTATTTTGGTTATCATCCTCATCATAAAAATGCTCACTTTCCAACAGTTTCTTTAGCACTGGTAACAATTGGAAACCATTATCTCTTAAATCTTGAGCCAATGGATTTATGATATCTGTTTCTACAGAGGAATCCCATTCACTTTTAACAAAAAAACGATACAATTTTCTAACATAAGAAACCGCAGTGGCATCCTGTGAAAATATCATATTTACAAAATCCTCATGTTCTTGTAAAATAGAAGCAACATCTGAACCTCCTGTTATAGTGGTGTTTCCGAAGGCAGCGCTAAACGTTTTATCGTCTTGTACGTGATGATTAACTTTGATATATCCCATTGGCAACCCCGTCTCTGCATCAATAATACTTCGATCATTTTTATTCTTAAACCCTGAAAAAACCTGAGCAGCCATTTGAACGTCGTGTTCTGTGTAATTTGTATAATCACCATCCCCCTTTTGTTCTCCTTTAAGAATAGTAAACAACTCCAAAAATTCACGCGCATAATTCTCATTTGGATTCCAACGATTGTTTACATTGTTATCTAAATAAAGTAGCATAGCATTATCGATGGTTATTTTATTTGCTAAGGTTTTTAAATCACCAAAAGCATACTTTTGAAGAAGTCTTAAGTGATCATAAAAATGAGTTGACGTACCTGTCCCAGAATCCTTAGAAGTGGTAAAGCACGTGTGTAGAAATAAAGTTAACTTATGTTCTAATGTAATCTCATTAAAGGCGTTATACCACCACCAACCGGCAATACTAATTCTCTTAGCTCCCTGTCTTGTAAAATCAGCTGGGTCTTTTGTGGAACTGGTCCAGTGCATATCCTCCCAATCTTCTCCCTTCGGATCAATTGGCTCATACAGTTTACGAACCGATGGAGCACTTAAACTCCATAAAGCTTGAGAAGGAGTTAGATTGGCAAAATCATCTATCTTTTCAGGAGAAAAATTAAAACAAGTTCTGCGCAAAAGATGCTTTGCCTTACGCCTACCAAGAGGCTGACTGTAAGCTGTTAATGATGGCATATAAGATAAGTTTAACCGGTACCAACAATTTAATAAATTTTATACCAATATCAGAACTTTCAACCCATTCATTGTAAAATAACTAAAAGTCTTGAACGATTTTTTCTCGAAAAGAACTCACTACTTTTTTACAAACCGTTGTGCAGAGAACAATTTTAAACCATCTGAAATCATAACAGTGTAAACACCTTTTGCCAGATCGTTAAAATCAATGGATACCATGTTTCCATTGGCGAAATTTATGCTTTTCTCTGATTTAACAACCGAACCATCTATTGCAATTACCTCAGCATTATAGTTGGTCTCCAAAGAATTTTCACTCAAAATATTCAATTGATTTTCCACAGGATTAGGAAATAACTTAAGCTGATTAGTTCCATCAGCATTATTTTTACTTACATAAATAACGTTGGAGAAATCAAATGAACCATTAAAATCAACTTGTTTTAATCGATAATATGTATGGGTATCTTTTCCTAAATTTTCAACATAATCCAACTTAACCATTGAGTTACCTGCACCATCTACTACTCTTAAGACCTCCCAGTTTTGGCCATCGTATGAAGCCTGAATTTCAAAATAATCATTATTAATTTCTGACCCGGTAGTCCAGTTTAAATAAGTATATCCATCAATTTCTTTACCCTGGAAACGAACAAACTCAACGGGTAAAGTAGTAATGTATTCTGTTACAAAATATGAATGCTGATTTCTTAATTGACCTGTATTTCCAACATCATAACCATCCGCATAAAAATCCAAAATGCCATTTGTTTGAGCAGCTCTATGATCAGGAATATATGATTCTCCACTCGGCATTTCATGAGTTCGTATAAATGTACTATTTCCTCGAGTTGAATTGTGTCTAGTCATTAAAAATCCTGGCTGAACCGATGTTGTTATTTTATCCGGACCTGAACCCCAACCTGGAGTAGCCGTTCCCAATGTTCCTTGAAAAGAAACATAATGATAAACCCCGCCAGAAACAACCCCCGAACCAGAGGAAGTACTGGAATTAACAGTAAAACCAATAGGTGAAAAACCATTAAATATGTCTTCACCCCACCATGAACAACCATGACTAAATCGGTTTGTCCAGGTCGGATTACTACCCGTTGTCCATTTAACATAATCAGGACTACTCACGTTATCCGCCCAGACCCAAACCATTGCGGGCTCATATCCTGTAGCAATATTTTGAGCTGATGTCGAACCTGTAAATGTTCCAGTTGTTATACTCCCATCATTATCACTAAAAGCAACATAGTAATACTCAGTGCCCAATACATTAGACTTGGAATCAACTGTGAAGCCATCAGAATCAACAGACGACAAGTAACCTGTTTTAAATTCATTCGCTACCGGATCCCCTCCATTTGTAAATTTAACTTCATCTGAAACCATAGTAGACGAATGCAACCAGGTTTGAATCTCACCACTTGCAGCGCCTCCTGTTGAAGGAATCACCAAAAGCAAATCGGGTTGGGTACCTAAACCGGTGATTGACTGCGTTGAATTACCATCTCCGGTGTATTTTCCTGTTAATGCCTGAGCATTACAAACGCTGGAAATAATTACAAAAAGTGCAATAATAAAGGAGGGGGTATTAAAGAAAGTACTAAGCATAAAAAAGGGCTTTAAGGCGACACAAAGATGCTTAATAAGTTTTTATGAGCAATTGTTATTCATAGATATAATGATACCGTTTATAGAAAAAATAAATTTCTTAATCACTGAACAAATAATTCTGATTTGAAAACATGAATTCAGCAGAAAATTAACCCCTCATAATCAAAAGCTTTATTTTTATGAAAACATTAAATTCCACGCTTCTGTAATTAAATTCTTTTTGATTAATTTTTTAACCTTTTTATAAACCTCAGGATCTTTAGATATTTTTTGTGTTGTGATTTTTAAAGGTATATCGTCAATATTTGAAAGCTTTGCAATCTCATTACCAGTCAGATATTTACTCTCCAAAATTTCTTTTGGCAATTTATCCCATCCTAAACCCAATTTACCGCTCAACTTTTCTACTTGAAAAAGAGAATCTCTGTTAACTACCGTATAATAATCCTGCCCCAATCTACCCACTAAATTTGTATCACGAATATTAATTTGAAACTCATCATTTACCAATCCCTTTTTAAAATGGGCAGTCAAAACTTCGCAAATCACTAAATTACCCGCTCCACCTTTATCTCCCAGTGCTGTAACAGACAACACTTTACACTCAAAACTTGCCAAAGCTTCTTTTACTCTGGGAGGCTTAACAATATCTGAAGAAACTTCATTAAAACCTGATTTTACAAATTCATTAACATCTGAATCATAGTCATTTCCAGTTATAGAAACCTGTTCTACATGATTGTATCCCAGGATGTTTATAACAACTTCCTTATGTTCATGAACATTATTTAACGTATCCTTTTTCGTATTGGTCCTCAATCTCCTCAATGGTGAGAAAACCAGTACCGGAGGCTGAATACTCATTACATTAAAAAAACTAAATGGAGCCAGATTAATTTCTCCGTTTAAATCAGAAGAACTTACCAATGCAATTGGACGAGGCCCTATTATTCCAGATAACAATCTGTAAAACAATCTTGGTTCTATTTCACCAGGACTTATTTTATTCATTCTTTTTCCTTTTTTTTAGTGTCCCAACAGCCTGGCCAAAACCAACTTTTACACCATTTTTTTCAGCATACCCACTTAATGAAACCGTATCTCCATTTTCAATAAATGTTCTTATTTCACCTTTAATCTTTAACGGCTTTTCTCCATTATAAGTTTGCTCAAGCAAACTTCCTTTTTCTTTTTCATCACTTATAGTTCCGGACCCCATAATATCACCTACTTTAAGATTACATCCATTAACAGTATGACGGGCTATCTGCTGATGGACTGTCCAGTACATTTTAGAAAAATTTGTGTGTGTGATTTCCTGATTGTTCAAATGCACCTTTAAATTAATATCAAAAGATTCCGGCTGATGCATTTGTAAATAAGGCAAATCCTTCTTTTTTGGGTTAACTGAAACTCTAAATAAATTCAGCGCTTCAATAGTGACAATCCAGGGCGAAATAGTGGTAGCAAAGTTTTTACCTAAAAAAGGACCAAGGGGCTTGTATTCCCAACTCTGAATATCTCTTGCCGACCAATCATTCAGTAAACAAAAACCAAAAATATACTCCTCTGAATCAGATATCTCAACAGGATTTCCAAGTTGGCTAGATTTTCCGATTACAGTAGCAAATTCCAATTCAAAATCAACTTTTTCAGATGGTCCAAATACAACTTTATTTTGTTTTAGCAACTGGCCCTCCGGTCGAATAATTTCAGTCCCTGAAACTACAATTGAAGAAGCTCTTCCATGATAAGCAATAGGCATGTGTATCCAGTTTTCCGTTAAAGGGTTATCACCACCTCTAAACAATTCGCCTACATTTTCAGCATGATGTCTACTGGAATAAAAGTCTGTGTAATCTCCCACTTTTAAAGGCAAATGCATTGTCACTGATTTATCATCAAAAAAATACAAATCAAAATTTAACCTTAAAGAACTATCCTTCAGAGTCAACTCCTCCTGGATAATCAATCTAATCTTATTGGTTACAGACTTACCAAGATGTATAAAATCATTTAAAAAGTTTTTTTCAAAAACATCTTCAACTACAATTCCCTCAAAAAAGCCGGCATCATACATTGATTTCAAATCAATAACATAGTCACCAATTCTGGAACCAATACGCTTCGTGTTGCCCCTTGAAAAGACACCAAAAGGTAAATTATAGATACTAAAATCCGTATTGGGTGATATATTTATCCAGGTTTCTATAATGTGCCTCGTTTAGCTTGTTCTAATTCAATTGCTTCAAATAATGCTTTGAAATTACCTTTTCCAAATGACTTCGCTCCCTTTCTTTGAATTATTTCATAAAAAACTGTTGGTCTGGGACCGACTGGTTTAGTGAAAATTTGCAACAAATACCCTTCATCATCTCGATCAATTAATATTTTCAACTCCTTCAGAGGTTCCAGATCTTCATCTATTTCCCCAACTCTTTCCATTACAGTATCGTAGTATTCATTCGGTACATGCAGAAACTCTACTCCTCTATTTTTTAGTTGAGTCACCGTTTCAATAATATTTTCTGTAGCCATTGCAATATGCTGAACTCCTGGCCCTTCGTAAAAATTTAAGTACTCTTCAATTTGAGAACTCTTTTTTCCTTCAGCAGGCTCATTGATAGGGAACTTTATTCTTCCATTATCATTGGACATTACCTTACTCATTAGTGCTGTATAATCCGTAGATATATCTTTATCATCAAAGGAAACCAGTTGAGAAAACCCCATTACCTTACTATAAAACTTTGCCCAGATATTCATTTCATTCCACCCTACATTACCAACCATGTGATCAACAAATTTCAGGCCCACTTCCTCAGGGGTATATGTAGACTCCCATTTTTGATATCCAGGCAAAAAAACACCATTATATCCGGAGCGATTTATAAAATAGTGGACGGTTTCCCCATAAGATTTAATACCGCTAATTTCCAAAATCCCATACTCATCCTCGACAGAAGTATAATCGCGTATACATTCCGCACCTCTTGAAACGGTTTCATTCAAAGCTTTTTTTGAATCCTCCACAAGCAATGCAATGACTTTAACTCCATCTCCATGTTTATCAATATGTTTTCCAATTTCAGAACCGCTATGTAATGGGGATGTGAAAACCAACCTGATTTTATCTTGCTGAACAACATAAGATTGAGATTTATCATTACCCGTTGATAAACCTGAGTATGCCAAAGGTTGAAAACCAAAAGAACTTTGATAAAATCTTGCTGCCTGCAATGAATTACTAACATAGTATTCAATATAATCGGTCCCGTGCAGGGGTAAAAAATCTTTCTTCTTCATATCTGTTATGTTAACCAGGATTTAAAGTAATTCTCATCTTCCACACTAAGAGCGTCCTGGGTTATTTTTAAAGGATTAAAGGGGTCTACCATGACGGCTAACTCATCCGTTTTCGACTCTCCAATACTTTTTTCTACTGTTCCCGGGTGGGGTCCATGCGGGATTCCTGACGGATGCAATGTTATGTCACCACATTCTATGCTGTCTCTACTCATAAAATCGCCCTCAACATAATACAAAACCTCATCTGAATCAATATTACTATGATTGTATGGAGCAGGTATTGATTTAGGATGATAATCGAATAATCTGGGGCAAAATGAACAAACCACAAAATTATTTCCTTCAAAAATTTGATGTACTGGTGGCGGTTGATGAATCTTTCCTGTTATTGGCTCAAAATTGTGAATTGAGACCGCAAAGGGATAACAATAACCATCCCATCCAACAACATCAAATGGATGACTGGCGTAAATCACCTCATGAATCTTATGATTTTTATTTATATGCAATTTAAAACGTCCTTTTTCATCATTGGAATTCAACCCTTCAGGAAGCTTTATATCTCTTTCAGAAAGTGGAGCCCCCTCTAAAAACTGTCCTCTTTTACTCAAATACCTCTTCGGAAAGGATATAGGACTATTTGATTCTATATATAATATTTTGTTTTTTTTAGATTCAAATTCGATTTGATAAATAATCCCTCTTGGAATAATCAAATAATCTCCATCACAAAAATCAATGTTCCCAAGAAACGTTTTCAAAAGTCCGTTACCTTTATGTACAAAAATCAACTCATCAAAAGATGCATTTTTGTAATATATATCTCTTAAAGAGCTTTGTGGATTTGAAACACCAATTGTTAAATCGTTATTAAAAAGTAAAGGCACTTTTCCTTCGTTATATGAAGAACCAGAAGGAAGTTTGTTCGCTTTTATTTTTCTGGAAGTAATATTTTCATTAACTGCAGCCTTCGGAGCAACATCTTTAAAACCTTTTACCTCACTCACCTGAGTGGGCGGATGAATGTGATAAATCAAAGATGAATCACTTGAAAACCCTTCATTACCAAACAATTCTTCGTAATATAAACTTCCATCTTTTTTACGAAATTGAATGTGTCTTTTAGGTGGTATTTTTCCGAGTTTATAATACATATCATAAAATTTTTTTAATTGCTATAGAAATTGCTTTTTGACTGATTTTCGTAGTATCACTACTAATTTTGTAGATGTTTTTTAATGATGTGCAAATGGTTTTAGAAACATCCTCAAATATAGCTTTAGAAGAAATTTCATTTTCCTTTTGCATACAATAACCAAATGTTCTGGCCATACCACAGTTTGCGATAAAATCAGGAATAACGGAAATTGTATTATCGGCATGCTCCATAACTTTTCCGTACAATATCTCCTCGTTATCAAAAGGAACATTGGCTCCTGAAGCAATTAACTGACATCCATTTTTTATCAAAGTATTCAAATTAGACTCACTCACTAATCTTGAACCGGCGCAAGGCAAAAAAATATCCGATCCATGATTCCAGAAAGTATGAAAATCATTATAAAATTTTTCTTTGGACTTAATTGTATTATTCTCTTTAGTTAAAAAAAATTTTACTACTTCCTCTTCAGAAAACCCGTCGTTTGATAAAACAAAGCCTTCTTTATCCATTATGCCCTTTATTTTAAATCCCGCTTTTGATAAAAAAAATCCTGCAGAGGCGCCTACATTTCCCCAACCTTGTATTAGAACGGATTTGTTTTTACAAACTCCATTTTTCCAAATAGCATAATAATGAATCACAGACTGTGCAACTCCATATCCGGTAATCATATCTGAAACAGAATATTTTTTATTTATATCCGGACTAAATTCAGGATTTGCAATTACCATAGGAACTCCCAATCTTAGCTGGCCTATTTTTGATATCTTTTGCGATTTATCGGGGTTAAAATGTCCCTCAACTATTCCTTCCTGCGGGTGCCAAATCCCATAACTTTCAGTTATAGGAACAACATCCTGTGCTTCATTGACATTCATGTCCCCTCCTGTTCCATAATAAGATTTTAAAAGCGGACTAACCGCCTTGAACCACCTTTTCAAAACCCCGGACTTCCTTTCATCTTTGGGGTCGAAATCAATGCCTGATTTAGCTCCACCAATTTGTGGCCCGCTTACTGTAAACTTAACTTCCATTGTTTTGGCCAGCGAAGTTACTTCATGTAAAGTCAGACCTTTACGCATTCTTGTTCCTCCACCAGATGCTCCACCACGCAAGGAATTAATTACAATCCATCCTCTGGCATTGGTTTTGGAATCATTCCACTCAAAAATAATTTCAGGAGAAGTAGATTCATATTGCGTTATTAACTCTTTTATCTCAGACACATTTTAGATACGGCATAAATATTGAAACAGATACATGGTTGTATATCAATGCTATTTGAACCTTTACACTAAAGGCCTCGTTATATTAAATAGTTTAAAGAGAAACAACCGGACGTTATTCGTTTCAGAAAGAACAAACACTTCAAACTGAAACAGATTTAAAGATATCGTACTCTGAATTGTTGCTGGTGCAATACATGAACTAGGATAACTTCTTCAAAATCTTGATTTATTATGAGGCAGGATATGTCGAAATATACTGATACGGATTTAAAAACATGGAATTATTTATTTGAACACCAATATTCAAATATTCATGAAAAAGTATGTTGGGAATATCTGGATTGCCTGCAACAATTATCGGAGGCCTTAAACCCGCATGAAATTCCGGATTTCAAAAAACTAAATTCACTTTTGTATTTGAAAACAGGTTGGACAATTCACATCGTGCCGGGTTTAATTGAAGCTGTAGATTTTTTCGATCATCTAAAAAACAAACGATTTTGTTCCTCTACCTGGTTAAGATCAGAAGATGAATTACACTATATTGAAGAACCCGATATGTTTCACGATATATTTGGACACATTCCTTTATTTATGAATCAAGACTATGCTGATTTTGCTCAAAGAATAGGAGAACTGGCCATAAACTGGAGAAATGATGAACATAAAATCTCACAAATTCAGAGACTGTATTGGTTTACCATTGAATTTGGTGTAATTCGTCGTAAAGGAAAAATTAAAAGTTATGGAGCGGGTATTATTTCGTCGATTCAGGAAGTGAACAAAGTGAATAATAACATCGGAGATTTTAACAAATATGATATTACAGAAATTTTAAACAGACCTTTTAATATTGATACTGTACAACCCGCATACTACGTAATAAGCTCTTTTTCAGAACTTTACAAATCTCTTGATACAGTAGAACTCCTCTTTTCAAAAGCAGCTTAAATAATATTTATTTACTTTTTAGCATACCCGGTCAAAAAACATAACACATTAATATTTAACGAGTTATGAACACATTCTAAAGAATATAATTGACAACTTATCGTCTTTTTAGTATATATTATAGATAACCTTTTAATAATTCCTTAAATGGATAACGACATTAACAACCCGTTAAATAATAGTCTTCAGAAACACATAAGTGATGTGGTTTCTGGTGAAAAGAGGTTTGAAAACATATATCAGTCATTAACACGATTAATTTTAGGATCACCGGATAATTTAAAAAAAATAAACATTAACGGTAAATCCACATTTGATTTTCTGGTTTTTAGAAACGGGAAAAGACATATTGTTGGAATGCATGATGAACTTAATAGTTTTGTATCCTATGTTAAGGATGCTGCAGAAAATGGATCGTCGAAAGAAATGTCATTTGTATTGATTGGTGAGCCCGGTAACGGAAAAACATTTTTTGTAGATTATTTAAGTACATTGTACAGAAATTTCATATCTCTTCCTGAAAACAATCGATTTACTTTCCAATTTAAAAACCTCAGCGAACTGGGAACATACGGCCAACTAAACAGGATAGAATCACAAACTTTTGAAGATCCAATGATTTTAGCCATGAATTTATTTGATTCAAAAGATGAAAATATTGAATTTGTTCAAAAACTTGGTGCAACGGATAAACAAATTGATGAATTTTATGAAAACTACAGGCCTCTGGGGGCATGTAGTGATTATATATTTCAGGAGTTAAAACAGCATACTGATTACAACATTGATAAACTGATGGAAAATCATATTGATATCGTTAAAATTCCCATCAGTGAATCCAGAGGTACATTAACGGGGAAATATGCTGCAAAAGACAAAATTACATCTTCCGCAGTTGATTTACTGGGAGAGGAATCTATTTCCAGGTTATTACACATTACCGATACCAATAACCCTTATCGATTTGACTTAAGAAGGGGGGCTTTAGCCAGAGTTGCCGGAGGAGGAATTCATTTTGCAGATGAAATATTCAAAAACAAAAAAGATCTGGTTCAGGTTTATTTAGGAGTAATTCAAAACAGGACAATTGAAATGGAGGGCTTTAAATGGCCTTTGGACACATTAATTGTTGCAACCAGTAATAACGCTGAGTTCGGTCGTTTTTTAGCTGAAAAGGAAGAAGCCCCTATTGTTGACAGGTGTAGAATTACATATATGTCACACAACACCAATTATCTATTCCAAAAAAAATTAACCGACTATGCTTTGGGAAACAAAAACAAAACAAACTTCTTAAATGAAAAAATGCATGTTGACCCAAATCTAAACTATGCTATTTCAACTGCAGTGGTACTGTCAAGAATGCCTAAATCAAATAAATTAAACCCTGTTGAAATGATGAAGTTAGCAGCAGGGGAAACCGCAGGAGAAAAAAGCATCAAAACATTAAGCGAAGTAATTAATGAATTGAATAAAGACCCGGATATAACGAATAGATTCGGTCAAAAAGGACTTGGGCACAGAAACCTCGGGAGAACTTTACAAATATTGCTTGAGCGTTCAGAAACGCAGGAAGGAAAGTGTATGTATGCCGGAGATGTTTTTATTGCTTTAGAAAGCGTAATACTGGATTATGTAACTGTTCCTGAAGACCGAACTAAATTTTTAAATGATTTAAAAATTGCAAGAGGTTTACACCGAAAAAATATTATGACTACGATTTTTAATGCTTACATGGATGAACCACATGCTATTGAAAAAGACGTTATCAATTATGTAAACATGGTTATTGGTATTGACGCAAAAAACCTGGGTCCGGACAAAATATGGACCTACCACGACCCACAAACGGGAAAACTGGTACCCTTAAAAATTGACGAAGCTTTTATTGATAGCGTTGAGTCAAGATTGGGGTTAGGTAATAAAGAACAAAAGCAGAGCTTCAGAACCACTATATCCAAAATTTATGGACAGAAAATCGTTAAAGACCCGAATTATAATTTCATGGATAATAACGATTTAGTAAAAGCAGTAACTGAAGTTCGATTAAAATCAGATATTGCAGGCGCCGGAAGCTTAGTGGGAGCGCTTTCAAACCGAACCAACGAAGAGAATCAAAAACTATATAACAGGGTTTTAAACACCATGAGCAATAAACTTGGTTATTGCAAAACGTGTGCATTAAAAACAATTGAATATTTCTGTACGCATGATGATGAAAACTAAACCCAGAAATGAAAGGAGGTCGCAGGAAAAATATCGATCGCTTAGATGGAGAAAAAACCTATTTAAGAATAGAGGAATTATTTCTACATAATTCTTCAGAATCTTCTTATGTTTCTTTACAAACCCTTGATGAATTAATGGCTCGGGATAACCAGCGTGAAGAGGATGGATTTGAACGAAAAATTAAACTTGGTAAGATTGTCAGACCGGGTAAAAATGGATCTGATGAAATTATAATTGTTCCGAGTACAATTGAAACAAAATTTTATCACGATAACGCTCCAAATAACGAGGAGGAGGAATTTGGTGGAACCGGAACGGAGGAAGAAGGCAGTGTTATAGGCGAAAAAAGCAACAATCCGAAAAATGAAGATGGATCGGGAAAAGGGCCAGGAGAAGGAAGTGAAAAAGGACATGACTTAAACTCAGACGCATACAATTTAGGAAAAGTTTTAACTGAATACTTTAACCTTCCGAGGTTAAAGCAAAAAGGCATAAAAAAAAGCATATCCCAATACAATTATGAATTAACTGATTTGAATAAAGGTTTCGGTCAATTAATCGATAAAAAACAAACTCTGAAACGAATCATTAAAACAAATATATTACTGAATAATATTCCGGAAAAAACAAAACCGGATTTATCATCATTGATTCACTCGCCTCAGGATACTGTTTATAAAATTTTATCACGAGAAATAAGTTATGAAACAGAGGCAATTGTATTTTTCGTAAGAGACTATTCCGGATCTATGCAGGGGTCACCCTCGGAAGCCGTACTTACACAACATTTATTCTTGTACAGTTGGCTCATGTATCATTACGATAAAAGAGTAAAAACCCGATTCATTCTTCACGACACTCAAGCTATTGAGGCTGAAGACTTCAGTACCTACTACCGATCTAATGTGGCTGGAGGAACAAAAATATTCCCTGCCTTTGAACTGGTAAACTCAATTATTGAAAATGAACAATTGCATCTTTCAAAAAACATATATGTTTTTTATGGTTCAGATGGAGATGATTGGAAAGACAACAAAAATAATTTAGTAGGAGAAATTAAAAAACTGTCAAAATACGCAAACCGTATTGGAATATTCGTCGCAAGAAATTCTGGAAATGACAACCCCACAAGTCTTGAAAGCACAATTGAAGAATCAAATATTTTAAGTGAATTAAACGACATCCTGAAAATCACTCAAATTAACTCCAGGGACTTCACTGAAAGTCAAATTATAGAATCCATAAAACTTTTTCTTAGGGTATGAAACTGGTTAATCAACATACAAAGAATATTATGGAGGGGTGCAAAGAAAGAGCTCAGGACGCCGGGTTAAAATTCGACCAGGAAAGTCTGGAATACATAGTTACCAACTCTGACTTAATAGAACTTCAACCAAAAATAATGATTCCTACAATGTATGATTTTTGGGTAAATGACATTGAAATAATACAAGGAAAAGAGAAGTATAAAGTATTCCCTCATAACCCATATGAAACTGTTATAAATTCCAGGCCGGCGATTTCATTCTACAATGATAATAATCCTGACTGGCTAAATGTTATGATTTTTTATCATGTCCTGGCTCACATCGATTTTTTTCAAAACAACCATTTGTTTTCAAATACCTGGAATGAAGATTTTGTTGGAAAAGCTTTGGCAGACAAAAGACAAATTGCGTTTTTAAGAACAAAACATGGAAGATGGGTTGACTATGTCATTGAATTTTCAAGAAGCATTGATAATCTGGTTGGATTTTTTTCTGCTCTCAACGAAAAAGAAGCCCCTCCCATTGGAGCAGATATGGCTGGATATTACTTCAATATATTTTGTCAGGAAAAACTCAAGTTGAATGAGCACATTGTTTTCAAACAAATCGAACAATACAATAAATTAATCAGCAACAATCCACAAGTTGGAAAAGTTTTATTCTTTAATAACATTATGAAAAAACATCCTGAATTTGAATTTGAATTCAAAAAACATATTGATACCAATAAATCCAACAAAACGGATGTAATTCAATTTATAAGAGATCATTCTCCATTTTTAAATAAGGATGAAAACAAATGGATGAAAACCATTGTAAATATTATTCGAGAATCATCCGTTTATTTCAGTCCCCAGATTCGAACAAAAATAATTAACGAGGGTTGGGCATCCTTTTGGCACGACAGATTATTCAGGATGGATGACAGAATAAGTGGCAACGAAGTTCAATATGCTAAAATAAATGCATCAGTTACCTCTATTAACAGAGCAGGACTTAACCCTTACGCGATTGGTTTGCGCCTGATACAGGAAGTTGAAGAATTAGGCGACAGAGGAATGCTGAGTCATGAATTTGAGAGGATTACCAGTATTGATGAGCGATCAAAATACAATACACAAAATAGCAAAGGTTTAGATGCGATATTTCATTTAAGAAAGCACTTTTCCGATTTTACTTTAATAAACTCTTTTGTAAATCAGGACTTTGTTTCAAAACACGACCTGATGGTAATTGGAAAACGACAAAATGAAGAAAGAAACACAACAGAATATTATGTAAAAAGCAAAAAAGCAGAAGACTACAAAAACATGCTGCTTGATAGTTTATATCACCCACCATCCATATCAGTTGATGAGGTAAAAACGAATGATAAGTGCTTATACCTTATTCATCAATTTGAAGGAAAACAATTGTTAAAAAGCCATATAAAAAGCACAATGATGGGAATTGGTTTTTTATGGGGAGGAAATGTTGAATTAATAACACAGGAAATAAAGTTGAATAAGTCTGATGGAACGAAATGGAATAAGAAAGTCATCTATACCTATAAGAATAAAAAATTAACAAAAGAGGAACTTTAATGAGCGATGAATTTGAACATAACGACTCAAAAAACCTATACGATGCTTTGGAAAAGCTTAGTGAGCATCTTATTGAAACGGAACGTCTCAAACCAATAAGTTTCTCAGACTTCCTAGAGCTTTCTGTAAAAGACCCTTATGGAGTTTACAGAGATATTTTTCAAGTGTTTTACGACATGGTTCATTTTTATGTCAAAGAACGGAAGGAGAGAAAAAAAAATCTTTTTACCGAATCCTATTTTAAAAATTATGACTTTTTCAAATTATTGCAGGAAGGTTGTGACAACCCCTTTTTTGCCGATCGACTTTTCGCCAATCGTTTCATAAATCTGGTAAATGGATTTAAGGACGGGACCCGTACAAACCAAATTGTCTTATTTGAGGGCCCTCCGGGAAGTGGAAAAAGTACATTTTTAAATAACTTACTACAAAAACTTGAAGAATACACTCTCACAAGTGACGGATCCATTTATTCAATTTACTGGAAAATTGACGTTGACAAACTTGGCGGTAGAAGTAATGTCAAAAACATTATTGATACCGTTGGTAGTGAAGGTTCCCAATCTTTTAACTCTAAAGAAAAACACCTGGAGTTTTTATGCCCCAGCCATGACCATCCCATTTTATTGATTCCAAAAGAATACCGAAAAACATTTTTAAACAACCTTATAAAAGACAATAAATTCAAGAATAAACTCTTTCACGAGAAGCAATATGAGTGGATTTTCAATGAAGTTCCCTGTAGTATTTGTCAATCCTTATACACCTCTTTATTTGATAAGCTGGAAAACGCAGCAGCCGTTTACAGCATGGTACATGCAAAGAAAATGCGTTTCAACCGACAATTTGGAGAAGGAATAAGCCTTTTTAATCCCGGGGATCAGATATATCAAAAAGCCATTACAAATAAAACATTGGAGCAAAAAATAAACAACCTTTTCAAAACAGAGCACATAGAATTCATTTATTCAATTCTGGCAAAAACAAATAATGGAGTATTTGCTCTAATGGACATAAAAGAAGAAAACATAAAGCGATTAATCCAGCTTCATGGTATAATCAGTGATGGAATACACAAAGTAGGTCTTATCGAAGAAAGCATTAAGTCTTTGTTTGTTGGCTTAGTAAATCCAGGAGACAAAGTTCATTACTCCGATATTCCATCTTTCCAGGACAGAGTTATTGAAGTTAAAATACCTTACGTCCTGGATTATAATATTGAAGTCTCCATCTACAAGAATCAGTTTGGAGACGCAATAGAAAACTTATTTCTTCCGGGAGTACTTAGAAACCTCGCAAAAATAATGATCAGCTCAAGGTTGAACGGAGAATCAAAAACCATCAAAACATGGCTAAAAAAACCAAATGACTATAAAAACTATGTTGACAATAATTTTCATTTATTAAAAATGGAACTATACACAGGTAAAATACCATTTTGGCTTAAAGAGGCCGACATAAAATCATTTGACTCAAGTATAAAAAGAGGTCTTTTAAGAGAATCTGATACAGAAGGAAATTCAGGTTTTACGGGAAGACAAAGTATAAATATATTCAGAAACTTTCTTACTCAACATAAAAAACCGGATCATTTAATCACAATGTCAGAAGTAGAGACTTTCTTCTTAAAAAACAAAACAAAGCTTTTCAACGATTTTATCACTAAGGACTTTATCACGTTCATGAGAAGAATGTATGACTACAACCTGCTTCAGGAAGTTAAAGAATGTATTTACTATTACAATAAATCTCAAATTTCAAAGGATATACTTAACTACATCTACGCACTGAGTTTTGACAAGGGAGAGGAGGTTATTAATCCATATACCAATGATTATATAACTGTTGATGAAGATTTTTTCAACCTTTTTGAGTCCATAGTGCTAACTCCGGACTCAGATGAAGTAACAAGCTTCAGAAGAGATATACAAACCACTTATATTTCTCAAACACTGGCTCAGGAAATTCAAATTGAAGGTCTTGACATTACTGAAACAGCTCTTTACAAAAAAATACTCGACAAATACACCAGAAGCTTAAAGAAAAACGCATTAACCCCCTTTGTGGAAAATGAAAATTTTCGAAGAGCTTTGTTGGATTATGACTCGGATTCCTTCGCAAAATATGATGCCCGTCTAAAGAAAAGCATAAAACATTTAATCAAAAATTTAATCAAAAAATATGGCTACACTCAAGAGGGCGCAATGCAAGTTGTTATATACCTGATTGACAACAAACTTTATTTGAAAAATTAAAAATAAAGTGGTTTAAATCCAAAGCCATGGGGAACTGAATATTCCAGGGCGGGAAATGGAATTTTCAACACCATAAGTGCATCTAAAGTCATTCTGATTAACTTATACTTCGTTCGAATTCTGGTCCAATCGACATCTAAAGAAAAATAGTACTGTCGATAGCGCTGGTAAGAAGCAAAATCCCCGATATTTTCAAAATCACTAAACATATTTTCACCACTGCACCCAACTGCAACATTGACCCAGTCCGGAATTTTTTTATTTCGAATAATTCTATTGAGATTAGCACTTAACCAGTATGTATGTCCGTTATAATCATAAAAAAAACTTTGCAATTGATTTTCTCCCAGATACCAAGGCTTCATATTTGCCATTTTTGAACGTTGATAGCTCATTTTAAGCTTTACAATCTGATCATCATAAGCCAGTTCCTGACCAACCAGCAAAACAGATCCCGCTGTATTTGCCCATATATCACCCCAGGAAAACCCCCATCCCTCATACAATCCATCAAAAACTTCAATAGGAGCCTGCAGGAAAAAACCTAATGGACCTCCGTAAATTAACGCGTTCTTCTTTTTTACACCTGCTCTTCTCAAACCATAATATCCCGTAAAACTTTCCTTATAGGCAGTCAGCGCATGTCCATACTTATCCATTTGAAGCCATCCCTTATTATCATTGTAATAATGAAACGGGACCCTTTCTTTATCCGCATACCAGATGTATTGCAGGTAACTCAGTCCCCCAATATAAAAAGCACTCTCAACAGCTATCAAACTATTGACTTTTTTCCAGTTTACCGTATCCGGGAATTGTCGAATTTGAGAATGCACTAAAATCGGGAAAGTAAAAATCAGAAGAAAAATTAGTTTTTTCATTTTCAATCCTGCAGCAGGTGCATAATATAACATCAATCAATTAGCCAATGTAAAAATAATTTTAAGACTTTTTAACAATTGATGCAGGTTACCTTTCGTTACTAATTGCATTACACTAATAAAAACATGAAAAAACTAACGATTTCCGCAGTTTTTGTTTCAGTATTGTTTTCAGGAACAATTGAAGCATCCGATAATTTTAATGAATTTGAGAAAGTTAACGTATACCAACTCAATGAACACAATTCCAATACTATAAAACTTAAAATGAATTATGCAGGGAATAACTTCATTTCCAATTCCGATTTAAAGATTCTTGAAAACAATGAAATCCTGCAAGTTGACTTAGTATATACCCGCTTTAAAAGAGATGCTGATTTTGATCAATCAGCATTAAACAAAAAGCGTATTGCTCAATTAAAAAAAGCGTATGATATTTTCGAAAGTGAAAACATAAAATGGCATTTAATTGAACAGGATGGAGCAACAAATTTTAAGCAGGCTAAAGACTATTTTCATGGTTTCGTAATCCATTACGGAAAGAGTCTGAATTACAAAACACTGAGTAATGCTTATTCAGAAATTCAGAAAGAGTTTGACTCCTACCCAATGAAAAATTCAGGTGGCGTTATAAAATATGAATCCGGGACAAAAATTAAAATACAACCCAACTCAGTAACCTATGAAGACGGAACACCTGTTACAGGAGATTTTGAAATAAAATACAGAGAATTCAGAAACGCAGCAGAAATTGCTTTTTCAGGTATACCGATGACATTTAATGATCAAAATTTCAATTCTGTCGGAATGTACGAAATTCGAGGAGAACAGGACGGCAAAACATTAAAACTGACAAAACCTGCCGTAGTAAATTTTCAATGCACAAAAGGAGATGCAGGTGTTGGATTTTATCAACTGGATGAGAACGCCAGTAAATGGAAAAAAGTCAAACAAATAACCAAAGCAGAAAGCAAAGAACTGAACCCTGAAGAAAATGATAAAGCAATAAAAAAAGAGGTTCCAATTGGTTCTTTTTCCGTTTCCGGTGGAGGGATTGGAACCGTAGACGGGAAAATGAGAGCTGTGCCTTTTGGAAAAAATAAAAACTGGATTTCATCCGAATTGCTGGCGGAAAAAAAAGAAAGAGTCAGATTTGGGAATTACAGTTGGAAATGCTACAACGAGGCACTAATACAGGTTAAAGACTCTGTAAGAGAATTAAACAGGGATGACAAGAAGCAAGAGGTTGTTTTAACAGGTAAAAGTATTGAATTAATTAATCAAAAAATCAAGGGAAATAAAATCCCCGGTCATTTTCCTGTCCAGGAATTCGCAAT
This sequence comes from Flavobacteriales bacterium, assembly GCA_002720635.1. Classification (GTDB taxonomy): domain Bacteria; phylum Bacteroidota; class Bacteroidia; order Flavobacteriales_C. The sequence goes on from PBJD01000040.1 coordinate 47,109, forward strand.
AGAAATGAAACAACACAAAGATGACGGCAACAGAACCAACGCAACATTACTGGCAGAAGGTGCTGATAAAGGACATACCTATCCTTCACTGGTAAAAGGGCTGAATTCCAGTTCATTTGGTGTTTACAACTGTGATCAGGTATACAGAATGGATAACCGAATAACCCTTCTTCCAGAATATGTAGATGAAAACGGAAATAAAATTACGAAACAACACGTACTTTGTGTGGTGGATCTCAATTACAATGGATCATTTAGCTACAATCCCAACTCAATTACAGTCGATAAAAAAGGGAAAAATGTTTTACTGTTGTTTACAGAAGACAAAAAACTATTTGTCCTTGGTGAAAATGAATATCAAAAACTGGACAAAAATTCCGCTCAACCTACAATTGTAATGACGGATATGACCAAGGAGCTATCCTCAACAAAAGCACTCAAAGAATACTTAAACATTTAACTAAAGCGGGCGGAAAAAATTCCGCCCGCTTTAAAATTTGTTCAGTCAAAAATCCATTTTACAAAAAAGGCTCCATCACCTTCCAGATATTTTCCATAACCTGAAGAGTACCCTCTGCTGTTGGGTGAATACCGTCTTCCTGATTAAGCTCTGTTTCACCTGCCACGCCCCGCAATAAAAAGGGAATTAAGTGTACTGAATTCTCCTCTGCCAAAGTAGGAAAGATTGCTTGAAATTCCTGTGTGTACTTTTCTCCTAAATTGGGAGGTATTTGCATACCCGCCAGTATAATTTTAACGCCCGGGATTTTTACCTGTACCGTATCAATGATACTTTGTAAATTCCTTTTTGTTTCCTCTATGGGAATCCCTCTTAAGCCATCGTTGGCTCCCAGCTCCAGTACAAATATGTCTACTTTATTTTTGAGCACCCATCCCAATCTGCTTTTTCCACCTGCTGTTGTTTCTCCACTGATGCCAGCATTTACCACCCGGTAATTCAATCCGAGGGAATCGATTCTATTTTGAAGTAATGAAGGATAAGATTCCTCCGGTTTCAGGCCATATCCTTCGGTCAAACTGTTCCCGAAACAAAGAATAACTTTTTCTTTAATTTTCAGTTGTTCTTTTTCAGGTGGTTGTGATTGTACTTCAGCAGGTTTTACCGGATCTCCACAACCGAATAAAGTAAGAATAAGTACACACGCAATCAGCTTTACTACCGCTGGTGGAGAATAACTTTCGTTTCGATGCATAATACATTAACTTTAGCTATCGTATAAAGTAACAAAACAGAAAGATAAACTGCAAAATATGTCACCGATACTTGCCATAACCAACTTAAGCAAAAGTTTTACAAACGGAGATAATGTATTGACTATTCTTGAAGACATCAACATCACCATTGAGGAAAAGGAAACTTTTTCGATTGTTGGTCCTTCAGGAAGCGGCAAAACAACATTACTTGGATTGTGTGCCGGTTTGGACGATACGAGTAGTGGAAAGGTTGAATTGTGCGGTGTTGACCTGGGGCAACTTAACGAAGATGAACGTGCAATTTTAAGAAATAAAAAAGTAGGTTTCATTTTTCAGGATTTTCAATTGCTCCCATCGCTTACAGCTCTTGAGAATGTAATTGTGCCCCTGGAGTTAAAGGGAGAAAAAAATGCAGCTCAAATCGGGAAAGATTTACTGGAAAAAGTCGGATTGGAAAACCGAATGAGTCACTACCCATCTCAACTTTCAGGCGGGGAGCAGCAAAGAGTGGCCATTGCCAGAGCTTTTTCGAACCAGCCCAACATTCTTTTTGCAGATGAGCCAACAGGTAATCTGGATGAAGAAAGCGGCGAAACAGTTGTTAATTTACTTTTGGACTTAAACAAGGAAGCGGGAACGACGCTGGTTATTGTTACCCACGATTTGGAGCTTGCGCAAAAAACCCAGCGAAGAATTATCCTGAAAGGAGGTACCATTTATCACGAAGAAACAGAAACGGCCGCAAATGAGCAAATTTGAACCGGAAACGAATACTAAATTTGGCTGGCTGATTAAAATGGCCTGGAGAGACTGGCGTGCCAGCCGTAAAAAGCTGTATCTGTTTATCGCCTCTATTGTTTTGGGCATCTCAGCAGTTGTTGCCATTCAATCCTTTGGCAACAATTTAAAAGTTAAAATAAAGGAAGATTCAAAAAGTTTAATGGGTGCGGATTATATCATAAACATCCGCAAAAAGCCAACTCAAAAAGTTCAACAAATTGCCGACTCATTAGGTTATAAAGCGCGTGA
>PBJD01000041.1 GCA_002720635.1 Flavobacteriales bacterium
AAAATATTGAAGAATTATTAAACGGGATTAAAGATTTTATAGACAATGATATTTCGGAGGAAAAGACTGTTTCTTCATTTCTGCAAAGTGTTGCATTAATCACAGATCAAGATAATGAAGAACAAGATTTAAATAAAGTTCAACTAATGACAGTTCATTTAGCAAAAGGACTTGAGTTTCCTTATGTATACATTGTGGGTTTGGAAGAAAATTTATTTCCAAGTGCAATGAATTTAAATTCTAGAAATGAACTAGAGGAGGAGAGGAGGTTGTTTTATGTTGCTTTAACCAGAGCTGAAAAGGCTGCTTTTCTAAGTTATGCTCAAACACGTTTTAAATTTGGCAATATTACTTATGCAGAACCCAGCAGATTTATATCTGAAATACCTCTAGATTTTATTGAAATGCCTGAAGTCAGACCTCCAAGAAATTATGCTGGAACACAATTGAACGAAATAAATCACTTCGCAAGACGTTCACCCATACCTCCAGGAAAAAAACTGGTTAGCCTTGAACGAGCTGCAAAATTTGAAAAACCAAATGCCAAAAGTGAAGCTGAAAGATTAAATTCAAGTGTAAAAGAAGGACAAACTGTTGAACATTTAAGATTCGGGCGAGGAAAGGTTATTAAGGTCGAAGGAATAGGCCCAAATAAAAAAGCAGTAATTTCGTTTGGAAAACATGGCCAAAAACAAATACTTTTGAAATTTGCCAAACTTAAAATAGTTGGGTAGCTTTAAAGATTATACATAATATATATGGACTACAACACTACGCGCTCTTCGTTAGTCATCCCTGAATACGGAAGAAACATTCACAAAATGATAGAACATGCCATTTCTGTAAAGGATAGAGATGAGAGAAATCACATTGCAAGATCAATTGTTAAAGTTATGGGGCAAGTAAAGCCTCAATTCAAAGAAGCTGATGACTTCATTCAAAGTCTTTGGGATCATATGATTATTATTTCTGATTTTAAATTGGACGTTGATTCACCATACCCATATCCTGATAAAGAAGAATTGGTTAAGCCTCCCAATAGGATGACATATCCTCAAAACAAGATAAGATTCCGTCACTATGGAAAGTCAATAGAAAGTTTTATTGGGAAAGCATGTGAAATGGAAGATGGTAAAGAAAGAGACTCTTTCATATACTACATAGCAAATATGATGAAGAAAAATTATCTTCTTTACAATAGAGATAGTGTAAATGACGAATTAATCTTCGATCAACTTAGCACGCTTTCAAATGGAAAGCTGAAAATGCCAGAAAACCAATCCTTAAAGCACGCTGGTGCATTAGTTGGTAAAAAACCAGCAAATAACAAAGGAAGCAATAGAAGACAGTCAAACAATAATAAAAAAGGCGGTAAACGGTCATTTAAAAGAAGGTAAAACCATGGAAAGTTTTGTAATAAATGGAGGAAATCGGTTAGAAGGTGAAATCATTCCTCAAGGAGCTAAAAATGAAGCTTTGCAAATTTTGTGCGCTGTTTTATTAACTCCAAAAAAGGTAACGATTACCAATCTTCCAAACATTGTTGATGTAAATAAGCTTATTGACTTACTAAAAAGTATGGGAGTTAAAGTAAATCAACTCAGCGAGTCTGATTACGAATTCCAGGCAGACGATGTGAACCTTGAATACATGGTTTCCGATGATTTCAAGGCTAAGGGATCCAGTCTAAGAGGCTCCATAATGATTGTTGGTCCGCTACTGGGAAGATTTGGCAAAGGTTATATTCCAGCTCCCGGAGGTGACAAAATTGGTAGAAGAAGAGTAGACACACACTTTATAGGTTTTCAAAAATTAGGCGCAAATTTTGAATATCAGGCTGCAAGTAAGTTTTACAAAGTTGAATCTCCAAAATTACAAGGATGTTATATGTTATTGGATGAAGCGTCTGTGACTGGAACAGCTAATATTGTTATGGCTGCTGTTTTAGCCAAAGGAACAACACAAATATATAATGCCGCATGCGAGCCTTATTTGCAGCAATTGTGTAAAATGCTTAATAGAATGGGTGCTAAAATATCAGGGGTCGGTTCAAATTTACTTACAATTGAGGGAGTTGAATCCTTAGAAGGAACTGAGCATCGAATTTTACCTGATATGATTGAAATTGGTTCTTTTATTGGTATGGCTGCAATGACAGAATCAAACATTACTATAAAAGATGTTTCCTACAATAATTTAGGAATTATACCCAATACATTCAGACGATTGGGAATTCAAATGGAATTAGTAGGAGACGATATTGTAATTCCTTCGCAAGAACAATACGAGGTAGAAAAATTCATTGATGGCTCCATAATGACTATTGCTGATGCCCCCTGGCCTGGATTTACTCCAGATCTCTTAAGTATTATGTTGGTAACCGCAATTCAGGCAAAAGGATCTGTACTTATTCATCAAAAAATGTTTGAATCAAGACTTTTCTTTGTTGACAAATTAATTGATATGGGTGCCCAAATTATTTTGTGTGATCCTCATAGAGCTACTGTAATTGGAAACAATAAACAACAACGCTTAAGAGGTGTTACTATGACTTCGCCTGATATTAGAGCCGGGGTTTCATTATTAATAGCTGCATTGTCAGCAAATGGAACATCTACAATCAACAATATAGAGCAAATCGACAGGGGATATCAAAATATTGATACTCGTTTACAAAATTTAGGTGCTGATATTACTCGAATTAGCCAATGAAAAAGCTGCTGCTGATAATAAGTGTTCTAATTTGTTTATCATTTTTCTTAGGCAAAAAGGAAAAACCTGTTGAAGGATTAAACATTGGAAATATAGCTCCTAACCTTACGGGTGCTTCTCCCTATGGAGACACCTTAAGTTTAATCAATTTAAGGGGTAATTATGTCTTTTTAGATTTTTGGGCATCATGGTGTAGACCTTGTCGTTACGAAAACAGAAATTTAGTCAAAACGTTTAATCACTTTAATAACTTTGTTTTTCCCGTTAAAAAAACATGGATGGGCAGAACAAAAAAAGTACAGGGGTTTAAAGTATTTAGTGTTTCTCTCGACGCAAATAAAGCGGCTTGGTTACGAGCGATAAAAAATGATCAACTTACATGGCCATGGCATATTTCTGATTTAAAACACTGGAACAGTAAGCTTGCAGCCAAATACAACATTAATAGTATTCCTACTAATTTCTTACTCGACCCAAAAGGCAAGATTATTGGCAAAGACCTAAAAGGCAAACAACTGGATACATTATTAGAATCTCTAAGATTTAAAACTGATAAATGATTAAGGATTAAAATCTATCCTTTTTTTATCGTAATTTTGCCAAAATTTCAATCAACTGACATAATATAGTGTCAATTTGTCCTGTAATGATTTAAGAATATGGATTGGCAAGGGTATTGATATCTAAAGGAAAATAATTTACCAAACGAAAACAAATGGGTAATAAGGAAGAAAAAGTAAAGAAGGAAGAGGTTAAAAACGAGGCGGAAAAGAAAAAAAAGGAGGAAACTAAAAAAGAGGAAAATCCAAAAGTTTCAATGGAGGATAAACTTCAACAAGCTGAGGATAAGTTTCTACGAATTTTCTCAGAATATGAAAACTTCAGAAGAAGAACGCAAAAAGAAAGAGCAGACTTAATTTCCGGAGCAGCAGCAGATGTTTATAAAGTTCTTCTCCCAATTTTAGATGACTTAGATAGAGCAAAAGATAATATTGAGAAAGTAGAAGATGTTGCCTCTTTAAAGGAAGGTTTAGAATTAATTTTTGATAAATTGACTAAGTCTTTGAAGTCTAATGGACTTGAATTAATGGATGTAAAGGAACAAGACTTCAACGCTGATGAACATGAAGCAATTACAAATATCCCAGCTCCTTCTGAAGAGTTAAAAGGAAAAGTAGTTGAGGTTGTTGAGAAAGGATATACTTTGAATGGAAAAATTATACGATTTCCAAAAGTTGTTGTAGGAGCATAAGACAAAAAATATGTCAAAAAGAGATTATTACGAAGTACTGGGAGTAAGCAAATCGGCTGAAGATAAAGAAATCAAGAAAGCCTACAGGAAACTTGCGATAAAGTACCACCCTGATAAAAACCCAAACGATAGTGTAGCAGAAGAAAAATTCAAAGAAGCTGCTGAAGCGTATGAAGTTTTAAGTGATGCTCAGAAAAAAGCGCGTTATGACCAATTTGGTCACGCTGGAATGGGTGGAGCGGCAGGTGGCCATGGTGGATTTGGTGGCGGAATGTCTATGGATGACATTTTTGAAAACTTTGGAGATATTTTTGGTGGATTTGGTTTTGGTGGTGGCAATGGAAGATCAAGTGGTGGAAGAAGAGTAAGTCGAGGGTCCAATATCAGAATTAAAGTATCACTGACTCTGGAAGAAATTGCAGAAGGTGTTGAGAAAAAAGTAAAAGTCACTAAAGATAATGTGTGCTCAAGTTGTAAAGGATCCGGAGCAGAAGGATCAAGTGGTCACTCAACGTGTGGAACCTGTAACGGATCTGGACAAGTAACAAGGGTTACTAATACATTCCTTGGGCAAATGCAAACTTCATCTACTTGCCCTGCATGCAATGGACAGGGTACTGTAATTACAGACAAGTGTAAAAAATGTAATGGAAAAGGTGTAGAAAGAGGAGAAGCTGTTATACCTATTAATATACCCGCTGGTGTAGAAGACGGAATGCAGCTTCAAGTTAGTGGTCAGGGAAACATGGGCAGCCGTGGAGGTGTTGCTGGTGATTTATTGGTTGTTATTGAGGAAAAAACCCACGATTATTTTCAACGAGAAGGACAAAATTTACATTACGACCTTTTTGTAAACTTTGCTGATGCTGCACTTGGAACACAAATAGTGGTTCCAACACTTAAAGGTAAGGTTAAAATAAAACTGGAAGAAGGTACTCAATCTGGAAAACTTCTACGTTTAAGAGGAAAAGGTTTACCAAGCGTCAATGGGTATGGAACAGGCGATATTATTGTAAATGTTAATGTATGGACTCCTCAAAAAATTTCATCTGACGAGAAAAAAATACTTGAAAATTTAAGAGAATCTGAAAACTTCAAGCCAAATCCAGGTAAAAAAGACAAAGGATTCTTTGAAAGAGTAAAAGAATATTTCAATTAAAACTACGCCTCGCTTTCGAGGCTTTTTTATTTGTTTGATATCAAAACAAAAACCTATCGGTGAATTATCAGTGCTTAAGGGATTCGGTTATTCCATTCTCCTTTATCACTAATTAACAAAAGTCTTTAACAAACTTTAGGTTTATACAATTAAATCTTCCTTCATTTTATTTATTTTAGTTCATAAGGACTATGGCAATAAAATATATTATAAAAGCCCATAAAGTTGTAAAGAGATATCACAATCATACGGCTTTAAATAAAGTAAGTATAAAAATACCTAAAGGCTCTGTTTACGGACTACTTGGACCAAATGGAGCTGGAAAAACAACATTTATACGCTTGATTAACCAGATATCCAAACCGGATAAAGGGGAGATTTTATTCTACAATAAGCCTTTAACTGAAGAACACATCCAAAAAATAGGTTACCTGCCAGAAGAACGAGGCTTATATAAAAAAATGAAAGTCGGAGAGCAAGCAATGTATCTTGCTCAACTCAAAGGAATGTCTAAAGTTGAAGCAAAAAAAAACCTAACTGAATGGTTTGATAAATTTGATATATTGGATTGGTGGGATAAAAAAGTAGAAGACCTATCAAAAGGTATGGCTCAAAAAATTCAATTTATTGTTACGGTTGTTCATGAACCAGAGCTGTTAATTTTAGACGAACCCTTCTCAGGCTTCGACCCAATAAACACGGAATTAATTAAACAGGAAATATTAGAGCTTAAGAAAAAAGGAACCACCATCATTTTTTCAACACACAACATGCAAAGTGTGGAAGAAATTTGTGATCATATCACTTTAATTAATCAATCCGAGACCATTGTAGAAGGACCTATTGAAGAAGTAAAAAAGCAATTTAGTCAAAATACATATGTTATTCATTTTATAGGTAACATGATTACCTTTACAAATGCATTATGGACTGGCTTCGAACTATTAAAAAAGGAAGAAATATCAAAAACAGAATATAAAGTAACCGTATCTCCAACTGGACAAAACTCTATTAATGAATTAATTCAAAATATAATACATGGGTGTAAAATAAAGTCAGTTTACGAATCTTCGGCAAAAATGCACGATATCTTTATTAAGGCCGTTGCACAATCAAATGAACCCAAAAATTTGACTAAAGGAATCAAGAATGAGTAAATTAAGATTAGTTCTTCAAAGAGAATATAAAACACGAGTCAAAAAAAAATCTTTTTTGCTGCTTTCAGTTATATCACCGCTTATAATTGCCGGACTTGTTATCGCTCCTATTCTTATTCAGCAATCTACTTTCAAACAAAAGACAGTCCTAATTGTTGACAACACCCTTGCTCTGGGTGATTTACTTGAAAAAAATAAAAGTTCAAAATATATCCATTATGTTAATATGCCAATCGATGCAACGATAGAACATGTTGCTAATCGATATGAGAATTCAGAAGACACAATGGTGCTCCATCTCAATAAAAATTTTGGAATCATTTCAAATAGCCCAGGGCAATTATACAATAATGGGCATCCTGGTCCAGGAATTATAAAAACCATAAAAAATGATTGTTTTGATCTCTTTAGAAAAATTCAAGTGTACAAAATAACCAATTTAAATCTTGAGGAGGTAGACAAAAGATTAGGAGATGCCTGCAACATTCAATACGAAGGTCTGGGAATAAATCCTGAAGTAAAATCATATTTATCTCTGGCGGGAGGATTATTAATGTACTTATTGGTTTTAATATACGGAGTACAAGTTATGAAAGGCGTCCTGGAGGAAAAATCAAATAGAATTATTGAAGTTGTTTTATCTTCAATAAGACCTGTAAAACTTATGTGGGGTAAGATACTCGGAATAGGTTTAGTTGGAATAACTCAATTTTCATTTATAATTATTTCTTCCATAGTTATTTTCAGTGTTATTCAGTCCTTTCTAGACATTGATGCTTCTGGACTTGTTAATGACCAAATTATGATAATGGATACTAATGGAAAATTGGTAAATGCAAATATTCCAGTATTAACTCCGGAAGAAATGGATACGGTTTATGCAATTGAAAGTTTAAAAGCATTCTTACCAACATTCCTAATCATAATGCCTTTTTTATTTGTTGGGGGGTTTCTTCTCTACGCATCTTTTTTTGCTGTAGTTGGTTCAGCATCAAATCCCGATACGGAAACACAACAATATATTTTACCCATCACTGTACCTATAATATTAAGTATGCTTATTGCTACCACAATTATGAATAATCCTGATTCTAATTTAGTTTACTATTCTTCTATGTTTCCTCTCACCTCTCCCATTGTAATGGCATCAAGACTTCCCTATATAAACTGGGCAACTGATTGGTGGCAAGTTTTAACAGCAATTGTTCTTTTGTTTGGTTGCGTATTGTTCAGTACACGATTTGCAGCCAAAGTATATAAAACTGCCATTTTAATGTATGGACAAAAATTAAGTTATCGTAACATCAGGAAATGGTTTAAACAAAGTGGTTCATGAAAGTTGCAGTCATTGATATTGGTACCAATACATTTAATTTACTGATTGCGCATAAACCAAACAGAAGGCTAATTCCCTTAGCAATTCACAAAGAGTTTGTTTTTCTTGGAAAAGGAGGTATAAACAACAATACAATTCAAGATGATGCCATTTTAAGAGGCTTACAAACCATAAAAAAATTCAAAAAAATAGCCGACGATTTAGGTGCCACCAAAATTATTGCAATAGCAACTTCAGCAGTAAGGAATGCGAAAAATGGAAATGATTTTGCACGTAAAGTGAAATCTTTAACGGGTATTGATGTGAAAATCATAAATGGAAACCAGGAGGCTGAATACATATACAATGGAGCCAGAGAAGCAACCAACCTTGGGGACAACCCTGTTTTAATTATGGATGTTGGAGGAGGAAGTACTGAGTTTATTATTTGTGACCGTTATCAAGTGTACTGGAAAAAAAGTATTGAGGTTGGAGCTGCCCGATTATTTGAACAATTTCATAAATCCGATCCCATTCTGCAACAGGAAATTGAAAACATTGAAGCGCACCTTGAAAAGAAATTAAATCAAGTAATTGAAAAAGCTCTTGATTTTGAAGTTGAAACCCTCATTGGATCTTCTGGTGCCTTTACATCCATAGCCAAAATGATTACCCACAACTTAAATGAGCCAGAAAAATTAAAAAATTCTACTGAATATGAATTTGACCTTGTAGAATTTGAAAATATAAGAGAAAACATTGTTCATCTCAACCTTGAAGAACGAGTTAAAATCCCTGGACTAATCAAAGAAAGAGCTACAATGATTGTTGTTGGCACGGTGCTTGTTAAATTTATTCTTGAAAAGTTAAATATTCAGCAATTTAAGCTCGCTCGCTATGCCCTTAAAGAAGGAGTAGCAAGCGAATTTTTAAATTGTATTACACATTAAAAAAACGGGAATGGGAAAAATTTTAGTTATTGATGACGAAAGACCAATTAGGAGAACACTATGTGAAATCCTTGAATTTGAAAAATTTGAAGTTGATCAGGCAGAAAATGGAGAAGATGGCCTAAAGATGGCTCAGGAAAACGAATATGATGTTATTTTATGTGATATCAAAATGCCCAAAATGGATGGCATGGAGGTACTTGAAAAAATAAAAGAATTAGATTACGATTCAACCATTGTAATGATTTCTGGTCATGGGACAATTGATACAGCAGTTGATGCACTAAAAAAAGGAGCTTTTGATTATCTTCCTAAACCACCCGATTTGAATCGGTTACTTGTGACCGTTCGAAATGCCATGAATAAAAAGGAGTTGGTTCAAGAAACTAAAGTTTTAAAGAAAAAACTCAACAAAGTAAAATCAGCAAATATTATTGGTGAATCACAAGCAATTAAAACTGTAATCAACATGATAGATAAGGTTGCAGCAACCGATGCCAGAGTTTTAATTACAGGAGGAAATGGATCAGGAAAAGAATTGGTTGCTCGTCAAATTCATGAAAAAAGTCCAAGAGCAAAATCAACACTGGTAGAGGTGAATTGTGCAGCAATACCTTCTGAACTAATTGAATCGGAGCTTTTTGGACATGAAAAAGGAGCTTTTACATCTGCACACAAACAACGAAAAGGAAACTTTGAAACCGCAAATGGCGGAACTCTTTTTCTCGATGAAATTGGTGATATGAGTCTTTCAGCGCAAGCTAAAGTACTTAGAGCTCTTCAAGAAAACAAGATTACCCGTGTTGGAGGTGAGAAAGAAATTAAAGTTGATGTACGAGTGGTTGCTGCTACAAATAAAGATTTAAAAGAAGAGATTGCGAGAGGAAATTTCAGAGAAGACTTGTACCATAGATTAAGCGTAATTATAATTGAAAATCCATCCTTAAATGAAAGAAAAGAAGACATTCCTCTTCTTTCGGACTTCTTCACAAAACAAATCTGTGAGGAACATGGAATTGCTCCTAAAACTATATCCGAAAAAGGATTAATTGAACTTCAAAAAATTAATTGGACAGGAAATATCAGAGAATTCAGAAATGTAATGGAACGATTAATTATACTTTGCGGCAATGAAATAACAGAAAAAGATGTAGTCACATTTGCCAGACCATTGAGTCAATCCTAAACATTTGATGTTTTATAAGGTGTCAATAATGTATTCTTTTGAAAGATAAATTAACAACTCTAAAATACATTCTAATGCGTTTTTGTTAACTCATAAATAGATACGTAATTATGTTTTAAAATATTTTTTGAAACATAATTACGTGTCCGCAGGTTTAATTTTTTAACAAACAAAATCCTTAATTTCGCTTTCAGATGTCTGAAACAAATCTTCTTGAAAAAGCTGAAATGTATTTAACGCTCTGCTACAGGGAATTAAATAAGGAGCATTTGTATCCAAATCGATGGGTAACTGTTAAAAATGAAATCGAAAAAAAAGGAACTTATGAGTTACTGGATTTCGAATTAAATTATGGGACAAAAGTAGCCTGGCGTAATTCCAACAAATGCATTGGTAGACTTTTTTGGAAAGCCATGGATGTTTTTGATAGAAGATCTTTAAATTCTATTGATGCTATTTTTGAATCGCTTTTCGAACACATTGAATTGGCGACAAATGGTGGCAACATAAAATCAACCATTAGTGTATTCGACTCGAATAAAGAAATTCTTATTTGGAATCCCCAACTATTGAGTTTTGCAGGATATCAAAATTCTGATGGAACCACAATAGGTGATCCTAAACAGCTGGACTTCACAAAAGAATGCATAAAGTTAGGCTGGGAGCCCAAAATGGGTCAATTTGATATTTTACCGTTAGTAGTTCAAATTGGACAAGAAACTCCTGTGTGGCGGGAAATACCTCCAGAAATCATCACTATAATTCCAATAGAGCATCCAGAAATTGAATCATTCAAAGATTTAAAATTACAGTGGTACTCTACTCCTATTATTTCGAATATGACCTTAGAGGTTGGAGGAATTGAGTTTAAAGCTGCCCCTTTTAATGGTTGGTATATGGGAACAGAAATTGGAGCAAGAAACTTTTCAGATGAAAATCGCTATAACATGTTGCCAAAGGTAGCTAAGCTAATGGGCCTAAACTTGAGGGATAAAATAAACTTATGGAAAGACAGAGCAATTATTGAGCTTAATCATGCGGTTTTGTATTCATTTAAAAAGGCTGGCGTCAAAATAATTGACCATCACACTGCTTCAAAGCAATTCATGCAGTTTATGAAAAAAGAAGCTAAGGAAAATCGAGAAGTAACCGCTGACTGGTCCTGGATTGTCCCTCCCATATCGGGTTCTACAACAGAAGTTTTTCATACAGAAATGAACGATACAGTTAAATCTCCAAATTACTTTTATAGAGTTGAGCCATGGGAATAACTTACCAAAAGCATCATTTTTTCTGCTAAAAAATCCGATTTTATAGCATTTAATCGTCAGACAATAATAATAAAAAGCCTCAAGTAAACACCTGTAAGCTTATAGTGCAGCCGAGGCGAGACTTGAGCCAAAGATATTATTAATGATAAAGAAAATTTATAAAATTGACCAAAAAGATGTTTAGATATATTAAAAGATCACTTATATAATTTTTAATTTAGAGAACATTGCCCCAAACAGATCCTGATATGGTGGATTATTAATAAAGATGGTAAAGGACTATTAAATTGAAAACTAAATCAATATTTATAAAAACCAATTTTAATGACGCAACAGTACACACATCCAAAAAGAAAAACAAAAGTTGTATTTGTTCAACTTGGATCACCTTCGGAGCCAACAAGTAAAGCTCTAAGAAAATATCTTCGCGCATTTTTAGGTGACCCAAGAGTTGTTGACATAAACCCATGGCTTTGGAAAATAATTTTAAATTTTTTTGTTCTGCCTTTTAGACCAAAAAAGTCTGCAAAACTTTATGCAAGAATCTGGGATGGAGAAAGTTTTCCACTGATAACTAACACAAGAGATTTTACAAAAAATGTAAGTGAGGAATTAAAGAAAATTGATCCAGAAGGTTATGTCGAAGTAAACCATGCTTTTCTTTTATCGCCTCCATATGTAAATGAAGTTTATGATGATTGGGAGGATGATGTAAAAAAGGGTATTGGCGCAACAAAGCTCTTAGTTATACCAATGTTCCCTCAGTACTCTGAGTCCACAATAGCTTCAGGCATAGATGCGTTAGCAAAAGAGTTGTCGAAGAGAGTAAAAATACCAACCTTCGAAGTCATCACGAACTTTCACAGAACACATGCCTTCATTGACAACTCTGTAAAGCAAGTTGACTCAAAATTAAATGAATTAACAAATCAAGGAAAGAAAATAGACAGCTTAGTAATAACCTTTCATGGAATGCAAAAAAGGCGAGTTGTCAGTAAAGGTGATGACTATTATAGACATTGCTTCGAAACATTTAATCTCATTACTAATAAATTAAAAAATATTAAGCCAGAACAATGTATCATGAGTTTTCAAAGTCGCTTCGGTTCTGAGGAATGGATAACACCCTACACGGAAGATGTAGTTGAAAAATTAATTTCTGAGGGTAAGAAAGAAATTGTAATATATTCTCCAAGTTTTGTTGCAGACTGTCTTGAAACTACTGATGAATTAGGTCATGAGTTAGTAAATGATGCAAAAGAATGGGGTGGTAATGTTTACCCAGTAGAATGTCTTAATACTAACAAAGACTGGTGTAAAGATTTTGCAAAATATACCTTCATACAAGCAGAGGGCTCAGCACAGGATAAAGAGGATATAGAATACCAAGTTGAAAAAAAATATTACCAGAAAATGCCACAACAAATAATGAACAAGAAATAGTATTAATTAAAATGTCGAGTTCTATAATAATGTACTCAGGTACAGATGGTAAAACAAAAATTATTTTTGAAAAAATAGTTAATCCATAAAATTAATATTTCTTGAGTAAGCAAGTGATTTTAATCTTCAGTCTTATGAAGATATTATAATCTGAGGAAGTAACGAACCCCGAAGTTCAAAGAGAACTTTGCATTTATTTATATAAGTATCGATAGATTGCAAAGGGAAAAAACAAAAAAGGGAAACAATCTTTCGAATGCTTCCCTTAATGTACCCGGGGCGGGACTTGAACCCGCACGACCGCAGTGGTCACAGGATTTTAAGTCCTGCGTGTCTACCAATTCCACCACCCGGGCAACTTTTAATAAACTAAATACTATTTAAAGAACTCTTTAGTTTTGGGAGGCCAAAGATACATAAACTTCCTACTTTCAACAAAATTAATTTTAATCTTTTTTGGTAATGCCTTTAGTCCTTAAAAACTATTCTTCCTCTAAGTTAAATCCTGATCTCCAATAGAATCCTTAGGAATAATTTTAAATAAACGCTTCTGCCTTTTTCAATGCATTGTCTAATCCTGAAACATCTTTTCCACCTGCTGTTGCATAAAAAGGCTGCCCGCCTCCTCCTCCTTGAATTTCTTTGGCTAATTCACGAATAATTGCACCTGCATTCAACCCTTTTTCCTTAACTAAACTTTCACTAACCACAACCGTTAAATTTGGTTTTCCTTTAACTTCCGCTCCTAAAACCATAAACAAATTGTCTACTTCAGACCTCATCTGAAAAGCCAAATCTTTAATAGCATCAGAAGAATCTAAATTGATTTTTGAAGCTATAAAATTCACTCCATTTATATTTTTAGATGATGCTAATAATTCAGACTTTAGGTTTTTAGCTTTATCCTTAAGTAATTTATCAATTTCTTTTTGAAGGTCTGAATTTTGAAGCAAAAGACCTTCAAGATGTTTTGTTAAATTTTTTGGGTTCTTAAATAAAACTCGAACATCGTTTAATAAGGAAAGTTCATTATTAATATATTCATCCGCCTTTGCAGATGTAATTGCTTCTATTCTTCTTATTCCTGCGGCGACAGCAGTTTCGGTAATGAAAATAAATTTTCCGATTTGTGCCGTTGAGGAAACATGAGTCCCTCCGCAAAGTTCAACCGAATCACCAAACTTAACCACTCTTACTTTATTACCATACTTTTCTCCAAATAAAGCCATAGCCCCTCTGGATTTTGCATCTTCTATTGAACACAATCTATCCTCCTCCAATGGGTAGTTTTGACGAATAGATTCGTTAACTAAGTCTTCAATTTTATCGAGTTCCTCGTCTGTCACTTTTTGGAAATGAGAAAAATCAAATCGTAAATTCTTTTCACTTACTAAGGACCCTTTTTGCTCAACGTGTTCTCCCAGAACCTCCCTTAAAGCGTGATGAACTAAATGGGTAGCCGTATGATTGGCATTGGTTGCTACACGTTTGGTTTTGTTAACAATGGATTTAAAAGATGCAGAAGGATTGGTGGGTAGTTGATCCATAAAGTGAACAATAACTCCATTTTCCTTTTTAGTATCATGGATACCAAATTTTTGGTCTCCATCAATCAATACACCCGTATCACCAACTTGACCACCTCCTTCCGGGTAAAATGGGGTTTGATTAAATTCCACTTGATACAAATCTTTTCCTTTTTGTTTTATACCTCTATACCTTAATATTTTAGATTCCATTTCTAAATTATCATAACCAACAAATTCTCCTTCTCCTTGATTTACAATAACCCAATCCTCAACCTGAATAGATGTTGCTTTTCTCGATCTTTGTTTTTGAGCCTCTAAGGCTATTTTAAATCCATTTTGATCAACTTCTAATCCTTGTTCTTTGGCCAACAATTCCGTCAAATCAATAGGAAAACCGTAAGTGTCTAGAAGTTCAAATGCAAAGTCACCTTCCACCTTATTTGAAGCAGATTTAGCATAATTGTTGAACTTGTCAATCCCTTTATCTAATGTTCGTAAGAAATTTTGTTCTTCTTCCTTTATCACTTTTGCAGCCAATTCTTTTTGTCTTTCCAGTTCAGGAAAAAATTCCCCCATTTGACTGGAAAGAACATCAACTAAACTATAAATGAAAGGATTTGATAAATTTAGCTTAGAATACCCATAGCGAACTGCTCTTCTTAGAATTCTTCTAATTACATATCCCGCACCATTATTAGAGGGCATTTGACCATCAGCAATAGCAAATGAAACAGCTCTTACGTGGTCGGCGATAACTCGGATTGCTATATCTGTTTCCGATTTTTCTGCTGAAGTATATTTAACACCACTGATTTCAACAATTTTATCAATTAATGGAGTAAAGACATCAGAATCATAATTGGACTTTTTACCTTGAAGCACCATAGCTAAACGCTCAAATCC
>PBJD01000042.1 GCA_002720635.1 Flavobacteriales bacterium
AAAGAATGATTTGAGTGTTGATGATTTTCTGTGAATAGTTCTTGGTTTGAGGCCATCTTCTATCATCTGAGCAAACCAAGAACGAACAATTCGGTGCGTTACATCTATGATAGAAATTTGAAAATATCTATGACAATAATTTGAAAATTCTATTAGATCAGTCTTGTAAGCTTTGATTGTGTGTTGAGAACACCTTTTTTCCTTAGCTATAAAATTTAAGAAATGATCTATTTGCATATAGCTAAAAATAGAAAGAAACCATCAAATTTAAAAGTGATGGTTTCTTTCTATTTTTAAATATCGTGTAAGTTAGCTGAGTTTACTCCCCTATAGCCTGTCTTTTCAATGCCTCAACATAGATAGCTTTTTTACGAGCCTCTCTGTCAGCAACGCATGGCTTTGTATATGTTTTACGAGCTCTTAACTCACGTAAAGTTTTTGTTCTTTCAAACTTACGTTTGTACTTTTTTAAAGCTCTTTCTATATTATCGCCTTCTTTAACTTGAATAACTAACATTGTATGTTTTTTTTTAAAACGGAGGACAAAGATAATACAAGATTTACTCTCTGGCAATTTTTATTTCAATAATTCTCTGGAAATTACCAATTTTTGGATTTCTGATGTACCCTCTCCTATTGTACACAACTTTGCATCTCTGAAAAACTTTTCAGCTGGAAAATCTTTAATGTAGCCATATCCACCAAAAATCTGTACTGCTTCATTGCTTGTTCTCACCGCGACCTCAGAAGCATACAATTTAGCCATTGCACTTTCTTTGGATAACTTCAAACCATTAGATTTTCTAAAAACAGCATTCATTGTTAACAGTTCTGCTGCCTCTATTTCTGTGGCCATATCCGCTAACTTAAATGAAATCCCCTGGAAAGAAGATATCGGCTTACCGAATTGCTCTCGTTCTTTTGAATATTTTAAAGCGGCCTCAAAAGCACCTTTTGCAATGCCAATCGATAATGCAGCTATTGATATTCTACCACCATCTAAAATGGATAAAGCTTGTTTAAAACCATCGCCTACTTCTCCCAACCTTTGAGAATCTGGTATACGACAATCTTGAAAAACAAGTTCAGCAGTTTCAGAAGCCCTCATTCCCAATTTGTCTTCTTTCTTTCCACCGGAAAATCCGGGAGTACCTTTTTCAACAATAAAAGCTGTTGAGTTATTTTTTGTTCTTGGATCTCCTGTTCTTGTCATAACCACGGCAACTTGACCTGAAATACCGTGAGTTATAAAATTTTTACTGCCGTTTAAAACCCAATGATCACCATCCTTAACAGCGGTAGTTTGCATGTTTCCTGCGTCACTACCTGTATTTGGTTCAGTTAATCCCCAAGCCCCTATATGCTCTCCCGATGCTAATTTTGGTAAATACCTTTCTTTTTGTTCATCGGTTCCGAACATTAAGATGTGATTTGTACACAAACTATTATGGGCCGCAACAGATAACCCAATTGAACCGCAAATTTTTGAAATCTCAACAATTGTGGTCACATACTCCCTGTAACCAAAACCTGCGCCACCATATTTCTCGGGCACTAAAACTCCCATACAACCAAGCTCACCAAGCTGCCTGAATAATTCTACCGGGAAAGTCTGCTTCTTATCCCAATCCATAAAATGAGGACGAATGTGTTTTTCACCAAACGACTGCAACATTTCTGCAATCATCTGTTGGTTTTCTGTTGTTCCGAATCTCATATAAGAAATATATATACCTAAATTTTTAATACGTAGTAATAAAAAATAGGTTCTGTGATTTTTCCCTCAGCTTTCCAGCTCCTTCTAAAAAGGATAAATTAACAACAAATGAAAAACCAACCACAACACCTCCAAGTCTCTCAACCAAATTTGATGCGGCTAATGCTGTACCACCCGTGGCTAAAAGATCGTCGTGAATTATGACTTTTTGGCCTTTTTTAATAGCGTCCTCGTGAATTTCAAGAACCGCTTCTCCATATTCCAATGAATATACTTCTTCCAATGTAAAATGAGGTAGTTTTCCTTTTTTGCGAACTGGAACAAAAGGTATTTTTAAATTACAGGCTATGGAATTACCATATAAAAACCCTCTACTATCAATTCCTATTATGACTTCTGCTTTTAATTTTCTGGCATTTGCTTCAAAAGCAGTCAACACTTTTGAATTCAAAACAGGATTTGACAACAAAGTGGTGATGTCTTTAAAGTTAATGCCTTCCTTTGGGAAGTTCTCCACTTCTCTTATTATCGATTTCACCTCTTGATCTAATTCTCCCATTTCAAATAATGTTTTAGTTCACTCCACTCTTTTAAAGTAAAGATATCTTTCAAGGCAAGAGAATCAATTTCACCATAAACCGACCTTATTTTTATTATCTCCTCACCCTGCTGCAGATTTATAAAAGGGTGGTCTACTAGTTTTTTCAACCCTAAGGTATTTACATTCATTTTGTTCCGGACCGCATTTACATTAAAGATATCATAATTCTTTGCGATAATATTAGAATCAATACCGTAGACTTTTTTCAACTGTTGGATACTGTAAAAACCTCCTAAACTATTTCTGAATTTTATTATACGATGTGAAATTTTTTCTCCAATACCATTAATTGCTTCAAAAGATTCAGCACTTGCTGTATTAATATCAATATGCAGTTTCTCTAATATGATTGAGTCTTTAATGCACTCAAACCATTCTTTTTTCATTCCGTAAACTTTTGTAAGATCTCCCTTTTCTTTTATCCCTATTCCAGACTGTATAAACTTTTGCAATCGAATAGCCAGCTTATTTTCAAAACCTATCTTTTTCCAATATTCCGCATCAACACGATTTGGATTAAATTTTTCAAAAGGAGCAATATGAATTACTTTTCTCATTTCATCAAAGCCAATGCTCTCTTTCCTCCTCTCAAAAGTTTGCCTAACTGAAGGAACTGGTTCTTTCTTGTACTCAATTGAAGAAGGCCTATAGTCAACAGTGACCTGAGCATCAAAATGTTTGAAAAGAATAATTACAAGAAAAATAACCAAAACGCCAATTAGACCCAAACGCTCATTTCTTGTTAATTGAAAGAATTTCATTTTATGAATTCAAAGTTTTTTAACCCTTTTAATTTTTAACATAAACCTATTTAATTCCTCTCGAACAATGGGACTCAACATATATAATCCAATGATATTGGGTAAACACATTGCAAAAATCATGGAATCAGAAAAACCAACGACCTGTTTTAAGGAAAGAATGGAACCTAAGATGGTAAACAAACAAAAAATAATCTTGTAACACACCTCTTTAACCTTGCCTTCTCCAAATAGAAACGTCCATGCCTTTAAACCATAATAACTCCATGAAATAGCTGTTGAAAACGCAAATAGAACCACGGCCAGTGTCAAAATAATGTTAGCACCAGAACCAAAAACACTTGAAAATGCACTCGCGGTTATTTCAACACCTTCAATTCCTTGACCAACACCAGTATATGCTCCAGTAACAATAATCACCAATGCAGTCATAGTACAAACAACCACAGTATCAATAAATGGTTCCAGTAAAGCTACAAGCCCTTCCGTGACTGGCTCATCCGTTTTAACAGCAGAATGCGCTATAGCAGCAGAACCTATTCCGGCTTCATTTGAAAAAGCAGCTCTTTTAAACCCCTGTACCAAAACACCCAGAAATCCTCCAAAAGCAGCTTCAGGACTAAAAGCTCCTGAAAATATTGAATAAAAAGCATCGGGTAATTCTGTGAAATGAGCCATCAAAACACCTATTGCGCAAACAACATATAAACCACACATGAAAGGCACAATTTTGTCGGTAACTTTTGCTATGCTTTTTATCCCCCCAATTATTACGACTCCTATAAGTATAGCTAAAACAAGTCCGAATAATACAGAGCCTCCATCGCCTGCTACAAATGTGCCTTCGAAATAAGATAAACTGGTAAATTGATTTCTGGCTTCATTTGCCTGATACATATTTCCACCACCAAAAGACCCTCCAATACACATTATTGCGAAAAAAACGGCTAACACTTTGCCAATAACTGGAAGTTTTTTTTGCGAAAACCCTTCTTTCAGATAATACATTGGGCCACCCGAAACAGAACCATCCGGGTTTATCCGTCGGTATTTAACCCCCAAAGTACATTCAACAAACTTTGAGGACATTCCTAAAATACCAGCTAAAATCATCCAAAATGTTGCTCCGGGACCACCCATTGCTATAGCTATGGCAACACCTGAAATATTTCCGAGCCCTACTGTTCCAGATAGAGCTGTTGTTAAAGCTTGAAAATGGGATACCTATCCGGCTTCCTTCTTTTTTTCACCCTCTAGATTGTCATACTTACCGGCCACTAATTTAACAGCATGATTAAAGCCGGAAACATTAATAAATTTAAAATATATAGTGAAAAATAAAGCAGCTACAATCAACCAAACCAAAACAAAAGGTATTGAATTACCCCCTATTTTAAATGAATAAAAAACCAGACTCTCTACTGCTTCGGTAACTGGTTTCATAACCTTGTTAACCGATGCATTAATTTTTTCTACAACTGACTTAGGCGGGCTGTTCTGAACAGCTAATCCATTGAATGAAATACAAAAAAGAATAACTATTAAACATTTACTCTTCATGTTGGCGGGCATATATTTGAACATCCAGAATACTTAATCCTTCTTCAAAAGAAGATGGTTTATAGCCCAATTCTCTTTTTGCTTTATCAAGTAATAAATGTGTCTTTGGAGGGCGAGCGGCTTTTTGGTTTAAACTTGAGCTACTTATCGGCTTAACCAAACTTTCATCCAATTGATAATACCCAGCTACTTTCTTTACCAAATCGATAATGCACATATAGTCCTCACCTGAAATATTATAAATTCCTTGTGCACCCTTTTGAGCAATTAAAATACAACCATGTGCTAAATCTTCAGCCAAAGTTGGAGTTCTATATTGATCATCAACCACTGTTAATTCTTTACCAGACTCCAATGCACCTTTGGCCCAAAGCACAATATTGGACCTACTCATATTGTCAACTACACCATATACAAGAACAGTTCTGGCAATTGACCATTTACAAGATGATTTTTTTACAATTTCCTCTGCAGCCAACTTAGATTCACCATAATAGCTTAATGGATTAGGTTCTGACTCTTCTGAATATGGACCCGTCGCACCATCAAAAATAAAATCAGTAGAAATATGAATTAAATGAGAATTGTACTTCTCACATGCACTAGCCAAATATTGAACCGCATCAACATTTAATTTCCAACACCCATCTTTATCATCTTCACAAGCATCAACATTTGTCATTGCAGCAGCATTAATTACAATATCTGGCTTAACGTAATCAAATGTTTCCTGAATTTCCTTTTCATCAGTAATATCTAATGGAATATACTCGTAGCGCTTTTTTATGAGAGTTCTGTTTTCTCCTCGTGAAGTTGCAAACACAATGAAGTCAGGATAACCTATTAATTGATAAATAAGCTTTTGTCCTAATAATCCATTGGACCCTGTAATCAATACTTTTTTCATGAGCTTATACGTGAAATAATTCTTTTAATTTTTTAATTTGATCGGGTGTTCCCAAAACAAACATTTTAATTTTTGACGTTATTATTGTTGTTGGCTTGGGATTAATTACAAAATCACCTTCAGAACCTTTCAATCCTATTATGTTGGCACCTGTAAGTTGACGTATTCCAATTTCGGTAATTGTTTTATTTTTAAATTTTGATGGCAGTTCATCAAAACTGATCTCCTCCAAATTGATATCTATCTGTTCTTGTGCAGAGATATAATCAATAAATTCAATTATATCTGGTTTCATTACAAGCGATGCCATGTGTGCGCCACCAATTTTATCAGGCATAATTACATTGTTCGCCCCAGCTATTCTAAGCTTTTTATCAGAATTATCTTCCGAAGCCCTGCTGATAATCTTCAAGTTTTTATTGATTGATCTTGCTGAAAGCACAACAAAAAGATTATTTGAATCACTTGGAAGCGTAGTTATTAATGACTTTGCGTTTTTAATACCTGCCTCCATTAGTATCTCGTCATGAGTTGCATCTCCTACAACAATCAATGCTTCAGGACTGTGTTTTTTTATATCTTCAATAGCTACTGAATCATTTTCGACAATTACAAAGGGTTGTTTATGTTTCTCCATAACCGTAACCGCCTGCGAACCATTACGACCATAACCACAAATAACAACATGATTTTTTAATTTACTCACAACTGACTTCACTTTATATTCTTTAAAGTACGCACGGAATTCGCCATCAATTATGTATGCCGAAATAGCCGAAACCGCATAGGCAAATGTACCAAAACTTGACACAATTAAAAGAGAAATAAAAATCATTGTTCCTTGCGATGGCTCATGAACCTCTCTAAAGCCAACTGTAGAAATAGTAATTATAGTCATATATACAGCTTCCAAGAACGTATATTCTGGTTCAATAATTAAAAAACCAATAACCCCAACAATTAAAACCAGAATCAGAAATAAAAAGGAAAAAATTATGTTGGTAAACCTGCTAAAGTTTCTCACAGCCTAAAATTATAAGTCCCAAACTCTTTTTTTACGAAAACCTTCCTTCAACAAGTCTTTGTGCTCAAGAACGAAAGCCATTATCAGGTAAGCTATAATTGGAGAAGCAGCTGTAACAAATGATAAATAAATGAAAAACAAACGAATCCTTGAAGAACGCATCCCAAGCTTGTCACCCCACCACTGACAAACACCAAACACATTTTTTTCAAGAACTCTTCGCAAGAACTTTATCATTTTTGGATTATTTTAATACCGTTAGACTATCCGCAATTTAAACATTTTTTTCGAAAACCTTAATTGTATTTTACTCGATAATAATCTAAAACCAATACAATAAACGGATATAAAACCCTTTCGTTACGGATTCAATATTTTTTAACGAAATTATATTAAATAATATTCTTTGCTTTTAACAAAGCCTCCATTTCAACTTGGATTTTAGATGCCTCACCTTGAGCAGCCTCTGCAAAATCTTCTCCTTTCGAAGCAAAAATAATACCCCTACTTGAGTTCACTAATAATCCGCATGTTGTATTCATACCAAATTTGGCCACATTTTCTAAACTTCCTCCTTGTGCACCAACTCCTGGAATAAGTAAAAAAGAATTGGGAACAATAGCACGAATTTTTGTTAGCAATTCAGCCCTTGTTGCACCAACGACATACATCAAGTTATTTTCATCACCCCATTCCAGAGATTTTTTCAATACCCGCTCAAAAAGAAACTCACCATTTTGAAGACGTTTTGTTTGAAAATCCAGTCCACCAATATTTGACGTTAATGCCAAAAGAATTACCCACTTGTCCTTATGTTCTAAAAATGGAGTAACTGAATCTTTACCCATGTATGGGGCAACAGTAACCGAATCAAAATTCATCGACTCAAAAAATGCTCTGGCATATAAATTAGAGGTATTTCCAATATCTCCTCTTTTTGCATCTGATATTGTAAAAATATCTTTTGGTATATAATCTAAAGTTTTTTCTAATGTGTCCCAGCCCTTTGTACCTTGTGCTTCGTAAAAAGCAATATTTGGTTTATATGCCACACAATAATCCCTGGTAGCATCAATGATTCTTTTGTTAAATTCAAAAACAGGATCATCATATTTATTTAAGAACTCTGGTATAAGCAGAGGGTCTGAATCCAATCCGACACATAAGAATGATTTCTTAATTTTTATTTGCTCAAAAAGTTGTTCTTTAGTCATTACTTTGTGTTTAAAAACTTTCCCCTTCCTTCATTTTTTCAGCCGTTTCAGCCATTTTCATAGCGTCAAACATTTCCTGAACATCCCCATTCATATAATTGGATAAATTATAAATAGTTTTATTAATTCTGTGATCGGTCACCCTTCCCTGAGGATAATTATACGTTCTGATTTTTGCAGAACGATCCCCCGATCCAACCAAGGCTTTTCTGGCCGCCGATATTTCTGAATTTTGTTCATCAAGCAACGCTTGATACAATCTGGAACGAAGTACTTGTAAAGCTTTGTCATAGTTTTGATGCTGAGATCTTCCATCTTGACACTCTACTACTGTGCCTGTGGGCTCATGCGTTAAACGCACTGCTGATTCAGTTTTGTTTACATGCTGACCACCCGCTCCAGAAGCCCTGAAAGTATCTTTTCGAACGTCTTTCATATTCAACTCAAAATCAACAGCTTCTGCTTCAGGCATTACTGCTATTGTGATGGCCGATGTATGCACTCTTCCTTGTGATTCAGTTTCTGGAACTCTTTGAACCCGGTGTACGCCTGATTCAAATTTCATTATCCCATATACGCTGTCACCGGAGACCTCCATCGATATTTCTTTGTATCCTTTTACTGTTCCCTCTGTTGAATTTACAATTTCATACTTAAATCCCATTGTTTTAAAATACATAGAATATAAACGAAACATATCCTCAACAAAAATACACGCCTCATCTCCACCCGTACCTGCTCTTAGTTCAATAATACAGTTCTTATCATC
Organism: Flavobacteriales bacterium; assembly: GCA_002720635.1. Classification (GTDB taxonomy): domain Bacteria; phylum Bacteroidota; class Bacteroidia; order Flavobacteriales_C. The sequence goes on from PBJD01000042.1 coordinate 8,554, forward strand.
AGCTGGATCTTTTGGAATAAGTAAGATTTTAATTTCTTCATCCATTTCATCCTTTCGTGTCAACAATTCTTCGATTTCCATTTTAGCCATGTCCTTCATTTCAGGATCCTCTTCTGTAGATAAAATTTCTTTCGATGACTCTATATTCTCCAAAACAAGCTTATACTCCTTATATACATTAACAATAGGCTCTAAATCCTTATATTGTTTACTTAAATCAGCAAATTTTTTCTGATCAGAAACTACATCAGGTAAGGTTAGCTTTTCACTAATCTCCTCAAATCGAATATTTATTTCAGCCAGCTTATTTAACATAAATTTTAATATTCAAAAGTTCCAAACTCTGATTTCAAAGTCAATTTATTCGATTTTGAAGCCTCTACTCTTCCAATAACCCGGGCATCAACTCCAAAAGATGTGGAAACATCAATAATACCTTTTGCATGCTCTTCAGGAAGATAAACTTCCATTCTATGTCCCATATTGAACACTTTATACATTTCTTTCCATTCTGTCCCTGATTCCTCTTGAATCATTTTAAACAAAGGCGGAATTGAAAAGAAATTATCCTTAATCACATGAACACTTTCAACAAAATGCATCACCTTAGTTTGAGCTCCACCACTGCAATGCACCATTCCATGAATAACCCCCCTGTATTCATCTAAAACTTTTTTTATAATTGGTGCATACGTTCTTGTTGGCGAAAGCACCAATTTTCCTGCAGTTAACCCAGTACCTTCTATTTCTTCAGTTAATGTTTTTGACCCTGAATAAACTAACTCGGCAGGAACACCTGGGTCATAACTTTCCGGAAATTTCTTAGCTAAGTATTTTCCAAAAACATCATGCCTGGCAGAAGTTAAACCGTTACTGCCCATACCTCCATTATATTCCGACTCATATTTTGATTGTCCATGACTTGCCATTCCAACAATAACATCGCCTGGCTTTATAGAATCATTCGAAATAACTTCCGACCTTTTCATTCTTGCTGTCACCGTGGAGTCCACAATTAATGTTCTTACCAAATCACCAACATCAGCCGTTTCTCCACCTGTTGAATAAATGCCTATACCATTATCACGCAAATTTTGAAGAATTTCTTCAGTACCATTAATTAAGGCAGCAATTACTTCACCGGGAACCAAATTTTTGTTTCTTCCAATAGTACTCGATAACAAAATATTATCAACTGCCCCGACACACAATAAATCGTCGGTATTCATAATGATTGCATCTTGAGCAATACCTTTCCAAACAGACATATCACCCGTTTCCCTCCAGTACATATATGCTAAAGCACTTTTTGTACCGGCACCATCTGCGTGCATTATAGTGCAATAATCATCATCTGCCCCTAATACATCAGGAACAATTTTACAAAAAGCCTTTGGATATAGCCCCTTGTCAATATTCTTAATCGCGTTGTGAACATCTTCTTTCGATGCTGAAACACCTCTTGCATCGTATCTTGATTTTGTTGCCATATTAAAAAATAAAAAGCACCTTGATTTACCATCAAGATGCTTTATTAATTATCATTTCATTGCTACTTATTGTCATCAGCTCCAGGACCTTGAGCAGTTTCTCCTGGCTTATAATCCGTCCGCAATACTTTAAATTCTGTTCTACGATTCATTTGATGAGCACACTCTTGTAAACCTTCGGATTGTAAAGCGCTAATTGTTGCCTCGTCTAATTTCATTCCAACGACAAAGGTATTTTTTTGCTCTTCAAAAGACGCAGATACTCTTTTACCACTTTTAGTAGTAGTTGAATAATTAGAAGCAGTTGGCCCTTTTTCACCATCACCGAAGAATGCTTTTTGAACATATGCAGAGTCCAGTTCTTTTGGAGCATCTTCACCGTAACCTTTAGCAATCATCCTATCCTTACTAACACCTTTGGAAATCAAGTAATTAACTGCTGATTGAGCACGTCTTTGAGCTAAATTTCTGTTATAGTTTGCTGAACCTCTAAAATCAGTATGAGAACCCAGTTCAATAACCAAAGTAGGATTATCCTTCATGGTTTCAACAAGAGCATTTAATTTTAATTTAGAACTGGATAATAGATCTGCCTTATCAAAAGCATAGACAATATTAGGTAACTCTATACCTTTTTCTATTGGTATTCTTTCCAATTCTAAATCTTGTACAAATGTTCTTGATTCCTCAATTCCAATCGTAGACAACAATGCCTTTTCCGATGCAAAATACATTTTAACCTCATTACCCAGATTATCTAAAGTTGTCATGTCATTATCTGCCTGAATTTGATAAGTTGTATTGGGCAACAACTTAAATTTATAAGCTCCCGTTTCATCTGTTATGGCTTCAACCGAAGAACCATCAGAACCAATCATTGTTAACTTGGAGTTAGGCAATATAACCTTAGTTTCCTTATCCTTAACAACTCCCTGAACAAACAACACCAACTTTGGCAAATTAAACGACCAAACGTCCATTCTACCTCTTCCTCCATTTCTGTTGGACGTTAAATATCCTCTTTCTGATTCAGCTTCGAAAATGATAGAAATATCATCCGATGAAGAGTTAATTGGAACCTTTAAATTGGTAACCGGTCCCCAACCGTCTTCTAACTTTTCAACCTTAAAAATATCGAACCCTCCAATTCCAACATGTCCATTGGATGAAAAATATAACGTGCTGTCAGCATGAACAAAAGGATACAATTCGTCACCAGGCGTATTGACCTCTGGTCCTAAATTTCGAATGTTAATCCATGTCTTCTTTTTCTTATCATAATCAGCGGTCCATATATCTTTTCCTCCTCTGCCACCTTTCATATTCGAAACAAAGAATATAGTTTGATCCTTGTTGGTCAGGGTAGGATGAGCAACAATTACGGAGTCATTTCCGATTTCCAATACAATAGCTTCGCCATATGCAACTCCTCTTTTTTTGGAAGAATAAATTTGGCAACTTTTTTCTTTCTTATCCTTGCCGTCAAAATTCTTGCATCGTGTAAAGTAAATCTCATTCATTTTAGCATTCATTGCAGGACCTCCTTCAGCATAAGCAGTGTTTACACCAGAAATCTTATCTCCCTGCAAGGGAGTTGGCGCGGTCCATTTTCCGTCTCTTTGCAATTTTGATGCGTATAAATCAGGATAAACCTGCCCATTAACATCATTTGTACCTTTACCTTCAGCACCTGACCGATAAGATTGATAAACAATCTCTTTATATCTTTTATTTGAATAAACCGGAACAGCATCATCAAATTTTGAATTTAACTGACGAACATTCTCTACCTTATAACGAGTTGGATTTTGTGTCCATTTAATGGCTAATTCACAAGACTTAGACCCTTTTTTACCTTTTTCATCATCTGGCATTAACTCTGAGTATGCATCATAAGTCGCCATAGCATCTGTATATCTTTCAAGAGCTTTGTAAGAATCGGCCAATTTTAACAAAACCTCTGGATGATCTTTTAAAAAAATCTTACCCTTAGTTCTTACTTTTTTGAACCAGGTAACTGAATTCTTATATTCTTTAGCACCGGCAAATGACTGAGCTAAATTATACATGATTCTCAATTTTACATCTGCATCTTTTTCCTTTTTCAAAGCCAACTTGTAGTTCTCTATTGCCGCGCTCCAATACCCTTTTTCGAATGCCTGATCTGCTTTGCTGGTTAATTTATGTTGTTGAGAAAATGCTGTAAAAGATAAAACTAACAACATTAAAACAGTAACTATTTTATTTAATCTCATGCTTAAAAGGTTTTAAAGAGTTTACTACAAAATCGCTCCAAAAGTAATAATAATTTTCCAAGTTTAATAAAACTCCATGAGTTTCAATATACAGCTCGTAAATCCTTGTAAACTAATCTTCCATCAAAACCTGAAGTAGGTTTAATTTTTATGCTAATGTAGATTGTTTCACACCTACTGTAATGCAATATGAAGTAAAAAGATACAGAATGTTAAACATTTAAACCTTCTGCATGACTCTTTAACTGCATATATGTATACATTAAAATAAAGAAAGATATATATAACAAAAATAGGCGAGCACTAGTAGAACTCCTTTCCACCTATTGATGTTTTCCCCTATTAACATGAGAGGAAAAACTATAAAGGCAATGCCAAGCATCCACCAGGAATCAAATTCCAAAACATTTTTTCTAAGTGGCATCACAGCAACAGACCCCGTTAAACCGACTACACAAAGGATATTAAATATATTTGAACCAATTAAATTACCTATTGCAATATCTGTTTGCTTTCGGTATGCTGCTATTGCACTTGCCGCTAACTCAGGAACACTTGTTCCAAATGCCAATACTGTTACCCCTATCACAAATGAAGACACTCCGGCATCAACAGCAATATTCGTAGCTGCTTCTAAAAGCCATTTTGATCCAAAAACAAGCCCAAAACAACCCGATACCAAAAACAACATATTTTTCCATAGAGGAGCCATTTCCTGACTTGTACTTTCTTCATTAGTATTTTCAGGAACCAAACGTTTATTTTGTTTCCGAGACTTACGAATCATGTATACCGTAAATACAATAATTAATACAAACAAAGTGATTCCTTCCCAGTGGTTAACTGCGTATTCATCGCCATCAAAAAAACGCATAAAAACGACAAATAAAATTGTTGAAAAAAACATTACTGGCCAATCCTGTTTGAGTGATTCTTTTTTGACCTTTAACGGGTAAATTAAGGAAGTAATTCCAAGAACTAAAGCAATATTTGCAATATTGGAACCTATAACATTACCTATGCTCATGTAGCTTTCTTCACCACCTTCCAAAGCAGCACCCATACTTACCAAAAGTTCAGGAGAAGAGGTTCCAAACGAAACAACAGTCATACCAATAACCAATTTGGAAATTTGAGCCTTCACAGCCAGGCCTACAGATCCCTTTACTAAAAAGTCCCCCCCAAGAATCAAAACAACGAAGCCAAAAATTAACCAAAAATAATCCATGCTAAGTGTTCTTGGTTATATCCAAGTCATCTTTGATTTTTTTTAAATCCTTTAAACCATCGGTTTTAGCACCTTTTGCAACTTCATTTTGAATTTCACTTGTAGCATTCTTAATCTCTCGAATTCCCTTACCCAGAGTTCTTGCAATATTTGGCAACTCCTTTGATCCAAATAGTAAAAGAATTGCAATCACAATCACAAAAATTGAACCTGCGCTTAATCCTAAAAACAATAAATTCATTTTAGAAAAATTTACACCACTAAGTTAAGGATTATCCTGAACTAAAGAATAATAAGTAAGTCTTTAATCTCAATTGAGGATTACACTAAAAAAAGATGAGTTTTAATGATTGTATTTGAAATATTTTCGCGTAAACAAAAAAATCATGAAATTCCTTTCGCTTGCTCTATAGCAAGTTGTATCAACTTGATCAAACTAATAATAGCGGACTTCACCTCATCTTGTTTTTCAGACTTAGACACATTTACCTCTATAAATTCAGTTAATTCAACAGCCTTTGAAACCCCCATCATGGCAGATGGAGAACGTAATTTATGAGCTGCGGATTTAATCCCCTCAATGTTCCAGTGATTATGAGCTTCATTCAATTTTTTGAGTGTTTTTGGAGATTCCTCAATGTAAATGCGTATCATATCATTGATAAACGCCTGATTGTTTCCTCCCATCTCCTTTAGTAAGTCTAATGAAAAAACTTGTTCTTTTTTATCGTCTATTGATTTCCTAATATAATTTTCATGAAGCGGAAGATTACGATTAACCTTGACCAGATTGTGAATTTTAAACTTAAGTTCATCTGCTCTAAAGGGTTTTGAGATGTAATCATTCATACCACTACTTAAACACTTTTGAACATCTTCATCAAACACCTTTGCAGTCATAGCAAGAATTGGAGTAGACTTTCTTAAATTATCAAATGATCTAATTTTTTTTGTAGCTTGATATCCATCGAGTAAAGGCATAGAAACATCCATTAATATCAAATCAAAATCTGTCATCTGAGCTATTTCAACCCCTTGCTTACCATTAACGGCAACCTGAAAACTTACCTTCCATTCATTTAAAAAATGAATAACGAATTCTCGATTAATACTATTATCCTCAACCAATAACAATTTAACTCCTTCAATATCTAATTTTTCGGCACTTTGCCTTTCAATCTTTTTGTTGATATTACCTCTATTTTCATTAGAAATAGTAAAATAAAATGTGCTTCCTGTATTTTCCTGACTTTCCAACCATATCTGACCACCTAAAAGATGAACAAGTTTCTTTGCAATTGATAACCCCAAACCTGTTCCACCATATTTCCTGCTCCCAGAAGAGCTTACCTGACTATAGGCTTCAAAAATAGTGTCCTGATTTAATTTTGAGATTCCAATCCCAGTATCCTCTATCTCAAACTGAATCTTTGCAGAACCTTTCTCCTCTATTGGCTTTACCCTGATTTCAACAGAACCTTTTTCTGTGAATTTTAATGCGTTGTTTACTAAATTGATTAATATCTGGCCCAGACGAACCGGATCTCCTTTAAGTTCTATAGGTGTTGCTTTGTTAATATGATGTTTAAGCTTTATATTTTTTCTTTTTGCTAAACTCTTAAGCTGAATGTTAACATGATTTAAAACATCCTTTAAATTATAGTCAGTATTCTCTGCTTCCAACTGTCCGGATTCTATTTTAGCAATGTCTAATACATCATCAAGAATAACCATTAAATTCTCACCAGAAGTCTTAATGCTGGTAATCTTATCCCTTATGCCTTGATCTAAATTATTTTCTAATATAATTTCTGTAAATCCTAATATTGAACTCATTGGAGTCCTTATTTCATGACTAATTCCAGCCCAAAAATCCTGCTTTGTTTTTGCTGATTTCTCTGCATTTAATTTTTCCTCTATTAAATATCGCTCAACCGCTTTTTGATGAGAAACATCCATCATAGTTCCATGAACTCTTGACAACATACCATCCTCACTTTTGCATTTTGCACAAATCAATACATGAACAATTTGATTATTCAATACCTCGAAGCTTATTGTTCTTTCAAACCCGATACCCTTTTTAAGAATCAAATTGAAAAGGTGAACAACCTGTTCTCGTTCTTCCTGAACAACCATATTATAAAAATCACCTAACGAAATCTCTGTAATAAGATCCTTATTAAATATCTGCGAAATTTCTTTTGACCAGATAATTTTTTTGTTGTCCGATGATAATTCCCAAAGGCCTAATCCTGAAAGAGTTTGAAATTCTTCAATTTGTTTTTCTTTATTTTTCAACTCCTCAGACAACCCATTTATTTTTTCTTGCTGATGAGCAGAGCGCATTGCGTTTATGATAACAAAACCAATTGCATTAGATGATATCAGATTTTTGCTAACTACATCGAAACCTTCATTATGCCCAATTAATTGATTAAATTCCTCATCATGAAGATCCTTAATTACAATAACAGGAGTACATATTTGTATCTTGAAAAAACGAATCGTTTCACCACTACTATTCTCGTCTAAATTGAAATCCGTCAGAACGATATCCCAACTATTCTTTTTATGTAATATGGAAGCTTCGCTTACCTTACTTACATAATCTACTTTTGTATTAAGAAATGATTTTTTTAAAGCCTTTTTTATTATTTTTTGAACACCAATATCATTAGCAACAACCAGAAGTTTAATTTCTTTTGCCATTACAGAAAATTAAACGTGTTAAAAAATTCTTGTTTAGAAGAGCGGCTTATTGGAATATTCTTAGTTTCCATCAAAATCATATTATCTTCAATTACTCTGATCTTATCTTTTCGAACAATGTATGATCGGTGAATTCTAAAAAAGTCATCTTCAGGTAGGTTTGACTGCATTGATTTCATGGTTGCTAGAACAGTATATCTGCCATGAATTGTATTTATCTGAACATAATCGGCCAAAGCTTCAATAAACAAAATTTCTTTAAAATCAATTCGTATAATTTTTGTACCATCCTTTACAAAAGCAAAATCTCTGTCAAAAGATGTTTTGATACTATCCGAAACCAACTTAATCTTTTCTACAGCCTGATCCAAACGCTTCTTGTTAATTGGTTTCACGATATAATCAGTAACATTATAATCATATGATTCAGCAGCATATGTTTTATGAGAACTAATTAAAACAACATGCTCAACATTTACAACAGACTTTATAAAATCCAGACCATTTAATTCTGGCATTTCAACATCAAGAACGATAATATCGACTTTACTTTTATTTACAAAATCTTTTGCTTCAATCGGATCATGAAATTTACCAACTATTTCAATTTCGTCATAAGAACTCATTAACTCAGATAAGGCCATCAAATCCATTGGCTCATCATCTATCAAAACGCATTTCATTTGTTTCCGACTCATGCGTCTAATTACTATCAATTCACAACTTTTGTTTCATGGTTTGAAGAAAAAGGAATTCTTAAATCAATAATTTGGCTCAAATGAAAAATTGATATATCTTTGCCGTCCCTTTTTTAGTGTATATTTTACTACACAATTAAAGAAACGGGGTGTAGCGTAGCCCGGTCATCGCGCCTGCTTTGGGAGCAGGAGGTCGCAGGTTCGAATCCTGCCACCCCGACAAACAAAAGTCATTCTTTTTGGAATGGCTTTTTTTGTTGGTATATGGCGGGACTCGAACCGGTTCGAACCGAGGAGTTTGAAAAACCATGAACAAGTGAGGAAAAAGCGAACAAAAAAAGTTAATCAGAGCGCCACTCGAACTGATCTAGCCACCCCAAATAAAAATCTCTTCGTGTAACAAGACAAGAGAATAATTGTTTATCTTACTGTGCCGCAAATCTTTAACTATGAAAAAGCTTTTTACTCTAATCTTAGTATTCGTGTTCATGTATGCAAGTGCTCAAAATATTACGAATAAAATCGTTATCGATCAATTTGGTTATCGCCCTACATCAAAAAAAACAGCCATAATTCGAAACCCTCAAACTGGATTTGACGCTGGTGAAAGTTTTTCTCCTGGCTCAACCTACGAAGTTATAAACTCCGAAAATCAACAAGTTGCTTATTCAGGAACCATTACACCCTGGAATTCTGGTGCAGAAAACACATCATCAGGTGATCAGGCATGGTGGTTTGATTTCTCAACGGTCACTACCTTCGGATCGTATTATGTTTATGACCCAACAAATAACGTAAAATCATATACCTTTAAGATTGCAGAAAACGTATATGAAGAAGTTCTAAAACATGCAGTGAGAGCCTTTTTCTATCAAAGATCCGGGCATGAAAAAACTGTTCAACACGCTGGTTTATATTGGGCAGATAACGCAAGTCATGTTGGTGATTTACAGGATTTAAACTGTAGAAAATATGACTCTTCAAACGATTCATCAACAGAATTGGATGTTCATGGTGGATGGTATGATGCAGGTGATTATAATAAGTATTCTATTTGGACATCAAACTATATTGTTGAACTTTTAAGAGCATACCAAGAAAATCCAACTATCTGGACGGATGATTATAATATTCCAGAATCAGGAAATGGGACTCCTGATTTAATTGATGAAGTTAAATGGGGACTAGATCATCTTTTACGATTACAATTAAACGATGGTAGTATAATTTCCATTGTAGATGCCGGCCATGCTTCCCCACCTTCCGCAGCTACAGAACAATCCTTATATGGAGGTGTTAATACAAGTTCAACTCTGGCATCATCAGGTGCATTTGCGCTGGGAGCGACTGTTTTTGAAAATTTAGGCATGTCATCCTATGCAAATGAGTTGCAAATTGCTGCTGAAAAAGCCTGGAACTGGGCAATTATAAATCCGAACACTCTGTGGCAAAACAATGATGCTGCGTATAGTTCAGTAGGAATTGGAGCAGGGAAACAAGAAGTAGACGACTACGGCAGATTGAAATACAAATTAAGAGCCGCTGTATACTTATTAGAGTTAACAGGTGAAATAAATTATAAAACTTTTTTCGATAATAATTATTCACAAATTCATATGATGCAATGGACACACGCTTATCCCTTTGAAGATGAAGAACAAGATATTTTATTGGAATACACAAGATTAAACGATGCCTCTGAAAGTATAGCAAACAATATCCTATCAACATTTTCTACAGCCATGAATGGAAATGATAACTTTTCCGCTTACGAAAATGAAAAAGACCCTTACAGAGCTCACATGAAGGATTATACCTGGGGTTCAAACAAACAAAAATGCTCAGTAGGAAACATGTTTTATCAAGTAGAGCAATACAATGCCAACTCTTCAAAAGCTGATTTAGGTATTGAAGCTGCCGAAGAATACCTTCACTACATTCATGGCGTTAATCCAATGGGTCTAATGTATCTGAGTAATATGTATGACTACGGAGGAGATAATTGCGTGAATCAATTTTACCACTCCTGGTTTTATGAAGGAACTGATTATGATGAATATGGGTTTTCCTTGTATGGACCAGCACCTGGATTTTTAACGGGTGGAGCCAATCCCCAATACTCGATTGATGGTTGTTGCCCTGGCGGCTGTGGAAGCTCAGAAAACAATGCTAAATGTGATTTTAACGGCAGAGACAACCTGCTTAACCAACCGGATCAAAAGTCGTATTTGGATTTTAATAGCGGATGGCCCAGTAATTCCTGGGAAGTAACAGAGAACTCAAATGGATATCAAACTGAATACATCAGATTGTTATCTAAATTTGTATACCTAAGCAAAATAAATACTTCAAGAGAAGTTACAGCAGACTTTACAATCTTCCCAAACCCTGCCAACGAGTTCTTTATTATTAAGGGGGCTGAAAAATTACACTGGGAGCTTTTTGATACATCTGGAAAAAGAATACAATCAGGCAAACACAAAGTTTTAGAAACAAAAGATATAGGCTCAGGAATTTATTATTTGAAAGTCAATTCCAATGGTTCTTTCAAAACCATTAAACTAGTTGTTCACAACTAGAATAAACAAAAATAAAAAACTGTACTTTTTTAACCTTGGCGTTGAATTCCCCAAGCTAATTAAGGTTAGATATTTCCTCTTCTCCTTGACTCTCGTCTTGATTTTCTTCTGATTCATCTTCATCTTCTGAATCTTCCTCACCCTCTACATCATCTGAATCTTCAACAGGTGGGATGAGCCCACATTGAGTTTTAAACACTTTAACGTACTCTTGATCTCCAAAAAGATATCTAATACCCTCATCGGTTGAACTTAACAAACAAAATCTTTCATCAACATCATTATCTTCCAATACCTGATTCAAAAGATCAATCATTTCTATGTAACAATTATTTTCTTTGTTTGAATTATATAAATATGCATTTTCATTAAATATCAAAGTAATTGAAACTTCATTTTCATCTTCTAACTCTGTTCCTATAAGCGTATTTTCGAAAGCATTTGAACTGTTTTCAAATAAATAGTCCACAGTTGATGCTATTTGTTCAGAGGCAAGACTTGTATCCAGATCAATAAACAGACCTGAAAAATGGAGCAAATTATAGATATGTGCATTTTCACCAAAATACCTATCGTTATATTTTGCTTCAGAAATTATAGAAGATTGAATTGGAGTATCAATTAAACCAATTAAATATAAAGCTTCGGCAATCTCTTCAGGATTATTTCTAAGAATAGCATAAGAATTTAATAAATTATCCATCAAAACTTCAGAAGTTATAACAGATTCCAGTTTAGTGAACCATATAGTCTGATCCATTTTAATTAAAGTCTCAACAACTTTGTCAACTCTTCGAATACTGTTGTTCTTGAATTTATTTAAGTTTTCTAAAATCAATTTCGGGATTTCAGCTTTTTTATTAACCGTTTCATGAAATACTTTTGCAGGGGCTAAAGCGTAGTCATATCTGATTGAATCACCCAGATAGTCTTTAATTCTTTTTAGTTCCGGCTCACCATTCAATCTGATTAGAGCAGTTAACGACTGCTCTTCCCGAACACCTTTTTTCAACATACTTGTTGCTATAGGTGCTACTTTTTTATCTCCATAATTATATAAACAATATAAAATATTATCTGCGGAACTATACCCCAATCGGGAATTCTTTAAGTCTTCAAACGCTTTAGCAGGGACAACTTTCTTATTGTATATTGATAAAGCGATTTGTCCTACTTTTTCTTTAATAGTTTTCCCACCACTTCTACCGAATTGTTTTAACCCACTGATGATATCTCTTTGAATGGACTTATCAAGTTTGTTGGACTTTATTTTCGTTTCAATAAATTCCAACCCCTCAATGCTTCTTCCTGATCCACCGAGCCAATAGAACAATCTACCCATATTCTTTGATTCACCCTTTAAGATTTCTTTTTCGAATAAAGTTGCATAACCATTTATTCTCATAATGCCTGCCAATTGAATAGCATGATAACCAAATTTCTCATCATTAATTTGAGATAAAATAGCAGCTTGAAGTTCGTTTTGTCGTATTCTATAGTCAGATGGAGCATCATATCTGGACTGAAGCGTTTTGAAAGCTTCCTTTCGGTCTTCATATTCACCTACGGTAAGGGTTTCGATTAAATCTTCTACAATAGAGGTATCTCCTAATTTGTATCTTTCTGCAAAGGATCTTGATTGCAAATCTTCAAATTCCAGTTCCTTTTTAAAAGCCTCTTCTTCCAAAAGTTTTTGCCTTAACTCAGCAACTTTTTCAGGGTCAGATATTTTGGTTAAATTATCATTTAGCTTTTCCTCTTTATCATCTTTCTCAGGCGCAACAGCAACTTTTGTTTCAACTTTTTTGATTTTATCAACTTCCGCTTCCTCATCACAACCAAGAACAAAAATGGTTAAAGCAAATAGAATCAGAATGTTTGCAACCTTTTTCATACTAAATAAATTTGTTGTGTGAATATACTAATAAATTCTAAAAAAGTTTCACACGGAAATTCATTTTCGTTTCCTGCAATAGACTGATTATTAATACAGTATTAATTACTATTTGTAAAATGAGTGAAATCAAAAATTGTATAATTTTCAATTTGCTGATATAAATTCAACAATTCATCTTCTTGAATATCCGATCTATTATCTGTATTCAAAAGCATGATAATCCTTTTCAAAATCACATCATATTGCTCCTCCGTTTTCATATCCGAAAAATTTAAGTACGATTCTTATTTGAGAAATGATGTCAACAATCCCCTTTATAATAAATACTTTTTGACAAGGAAAAAGTTTCCTTTGTTTCGGATATTTCTATTTATTTTTTCTTCTATAGCAAACAACGTAAAGTATGACAAGGTTCCTGTTTAAGCTGCAAAAATACTCTGTTTAATTTTTGCATAAAAAACAACATCTCACCCATTAAAGTTTAAGCAAGATAAAATCATCAAGGATTACCGTAGGCACCGCAGCTTTTATTGTGATTTTGACTCTGTGGCCCAGAACTGGAGCAACTGGAGACTGCTATCGCCATTACAAATATGGCTAAGATGAATATAAATTTTTTCATTATTAAATGATTTGTTTTTTTTTAATATCAAGGTAATAAACGCATAAAATCAAAAAAAGTTGTCAGAATTAAGATTCAAAAGAAAAAATAAATTTTATAAGAGGAATAGATTATTGTTACAATAAGATAAAATGATTAATTAAAATTTGATTTGTGATCAATTACAGAATTATTCCAGAATAAAAAATAAAGTAAAAAATAAATTCTTTTACTATTAATGGAGGGTTCTATCCTTCCAGTGATAACTTTTTGTAAATGACAAGACAAATCCTGTTATCAGATAAATAGGGTATAAAAGGAAAATTAACGGCAGTAAAAATAAAACCTTGAAATCATTATAAAAGCGCGCCATATTCCAACAAATGACTAAATCCGTTATTAATTTCCATACCACGCAAACACTAAAAACAGTAAATAAACTATAATCATTTATCACCAACAGTGCGGCCACAACCCATGAAAAATTTGCCAAAACAACTAAAAAAGTAAAAAAATAAGTTAATGAATTTGTGGTTTTCCCTGCTTTTGTTGCCCAACGTATTCTCTGTTGAATTAAACCTTTAAAAGAAATTGGCATTTCAGTTTTAACTATAGCCTCCTGATCTAAATTAAAAACCACCTTTTTATTATTTTTTTGTAAAAACCGCATAAAGAACATATCGTCACCAGAAGCATATTCCTCACCATATTTAGAAAGATTAAAATCTTCGTAATCTTTTTTATAAAATGTAAGGTTAGCGCCATTTGCCATACCTGCATTTTTTAATCTTGCAGTTAAAATCGTAATAAATTGCAATGCCAACCACTCTAAACGTATTAAACCATTTAATATAGTTTTTGATTGAAAAGGATAAACCGGCCCTATAACCATATCGTATCTTGAAGAGAGGAGTTTATTAACAGAGCTCATAATCCAGTACTGCCCGATTTCACAATCAGCATCTGTTTGAACAACAATGGCGTTTGATGCAAATTTTACACCGGTAGCGATAGAAGACTTCTTTCCCTCTGCGACATTTGAAACAACTCGTATTCTTTTGTCTTTTAAAGCCCATTTATTCAACAAATTTAAAGTTTTATCGGAACTGTTATCATCAACAAATATGTATTCAATTTGAAAGGGGTACTTTTGACGAATCAGACCTTTAATAAGTCGATTAATATTTTTTTCCTCATTTCTTAAGGCAACAATTACAGAAACAGAACTGGATACTGGAACAGAAACTCTGTTTGATTTATCTGCCCGAATTATGTAAATCCCCAACAAGGCAAAAACTCCATAGATAAGCGTTATTGATATTAACAACATCAACACTCTTTTAAAACCTTTACCTGACTTAAAAAAACACTACCTATTAAAGCAGGAATTGCCAAATTAACCACCCAAATAAAGAAAGATGCTAAGGTAATACTTAAAGTAATTATCGGCGTGAGCTCAGGGATTAACCCAAAAGTTGTTATGATTAGGGAAAGTATTGCCGTGCGGGTAACACCTAATTCAACAGCATTAAAAACAGGAAGAAATTGAAAAACAAAAAATAAAGTTCCTGCTGCCACAAAAGTCTGCCACCCTTCTAAACCAACCCCAAAAACCTCATACGCCAAAACATATTGATATGTAATGGCTAAATACCTTAAAACAGAAACTAAAATAAGTGTTATCGAAAGTTTTTTGTATCCAGAATCATTTACCAAATCGAAGTACTTTCTCCAATTCATGGTAAATTTCCATCGATCAAAAGTAGTCATCAATATTTTTACATAAACAAAAAGAAACCAAAAGACCAGAACTATTCCTGCGCTAAAAAAACCAATAAATGATAGCACATTCGTGTTAACTCCAAAAACAGAATCGTTAGCATAACTTCCTAAAAACCCAATAAACAATAAACCAAAGAAGAAATTCACAACGAACATTGCCATGGCATTAAACAATTGTAAAATTAATCCTTTACCCCTCAACCTATGAGGAAATAATGCTGCCTTACCAAAGTAGGATCCTACCCGGAAAGGTGTAAAAACAGAAGCTGCGACTCCCGCCAAAGTACTCTTTACAGCAAGAAAATATGAAACCGGCATCATATAATTTGCCAACAATCTCCATTTAAAAATTTCCGCACCCCAGTTCACAAACATTAAGAAAAAAACAACAAATAAAGGAAAACCAGCAACATCTGTTTTCGAAAAATAAGTACTAACCTGTTCGAATAATCCTACTTTTTCAATTCCCAATAAATAACCTAAATAAGCTATTGAACCAACCGAAATAGTGATTTTCAGGATTAGGTTTACAATCTTCTTTATTTGTTTATTTTTACTGCTCACATCAATTAATATATAAAGAACGGAAGAATTTGCAGAAGGAAAAAATCATATTGGGAATAGACCCTGGAACAAACATAATGGGGTTTGGAGTGATTAAGATAATAGATTCAAAAATAACACTTTTAAATTCAGGTGTTTTAAACATGAAAAAAGAAAAAGATTTAGGTGTAAGACTTAAATTAATTTTTGAAGAAATGATTCAACTCATTGATACTTATTTACCCGATGAATTAGCAATTGAAGCACAATTTTTTGGTCAAAATGTTCAATCGATGCTTAAACTGGGGAAAGCTCAAGGTGTAGCAATTGCAGCAGCATTATCTCGAAGCATTCCTTTTGAAGAATATGCTCCGAAAAAAATTAAAATGAGCATCACAGGAAAAGGAAACTCAAGCAAAGAACAGGTAGCAGCAATGCTTGTTCATATTCTCAAGGTAAAATCACTACCTGAACCCTTAGACGCCACAGACGGTTTGGCAGCCGCGGTTTGTCATCATTTTCAATCCAATTCACCAAATGGAAGCGAAAAATATTCAGGATGGGACTCCTTTCTAAAAAACAATCCTGGAAAAATAAAAGGTTAATAGGCGTAGAAGATATAGCTTATTACAATAGCAGCAATTATTCCTGCTAAGTCAGCTAACAATCCGGCACCTAAAGCATACCTGGTATTCTTTATACCAACCGACCCAAAATACACAGCCAGAACATAAAAAGTCGTTTCTGTAGAACCTTGAAAAACCCCACTTAAAAATGATGGAAAAGATTCAACCAGAAATCCTCCTGATTCCTTTAATGGATATGCATCCATAGTTTCTATCATAGCCGCACGTGCCCCTCCTCCGCTTAAAGGTTTCATAATCGCTGTCGGCATAGCATCAACAAAACCAGTAGAATCTGTAAAAAATGAAATTACAAATCGAATTCCATCCAAAAGCAAATCCAAGGCACCACATTCGCGAAATACACCTATAGCAACAAGAATACCAACTAGATATGGAATTATTTTTATTGATGATTCAAACCCTTCTTTGGCTCCTTCCAAAAATGAATGATATACATTTATTTTATTACTTACAGCTAAGGCAATGAAACCAATGATAAATGACATTAAAATCAATCCAGCCAATAAAGTAGAATGAGCCTGCACTTGATCCTGTGGCAAATCACTAAAATGCCATATAATTCCTGAAACAATTAATGAAAGAGTTCCTAAGTAAGCAAGTACAACTGGCTTTAGCAAGTTAATTTTTTGAAATAATGAAACAGTAATAATCCCTACTAAACTTGAGAAAAATGT
>PBJD01000043.1 GCA_002720635.1 Flavobacteriales bacterium
ATTGCTACCCCTGGTTTAAAGGGTGAAAAAAAAGAAATACTGGATAAGCTTATGTTTAGGATTAATGCGGTTCATTCTGCGAAAAAAAATAAGTACGTCCTATTAAATGCTCCAAATGATAAATTAGAAGCTATAATCTCATGTTTGCCTGGAATGAAGTCTCCAACCGTTTTACCTCTGGCCGAAAAAGGTTGGAGTTCTGTTCATTCAGTAATCAAAGAAGGTGATTTCTGGAATTCTATTGATGAATTAAAGTCCAATGGAGCTCAAGGAATACTTATTGTTCCAATTGAAAAAATGGTAATTTAATGAATGTAATCGAACAATTGATTAAGAATTATGAAAACAATAAAATATCCTGGTAGAGAGAATTGGGAGGAACTCTTGAAAAGGCCGGTACAAAAAAAAACTAACTTAGAAGCTGTTGTAACTGATGTTTTCAATAAGGTAAGAAAAAATGGAGATAGCGCACTAAGGGATTTTACAAAAAAATTTGATGGTGCTAGCTTGGACCACATTCAGGTATCTACGGAAGAGCTAAAAGAAGCTGAAGCTTCTACACCATCAGAACTGAAAAATGCAATTGATAATGCAATTCGAAACATTTTCAATTTTCATAAAGCACAAGAAGCTGAAGAAGAGCGAGTAGAAACCCAGCCTGGAGTTGAGTGCTGGAGAAAAATAACGCCAATTGAAAAAGTTGGCTTATACATACCTGGAGGCACGGCACCTCTTTTTAGCACTGTATTAATGCTGGCCATTCCAGCTAAAATTGCGGGCTGTAAAGAAATTGTTTTGTGTACGCCTCCAAACAAAGAAGGTAAAATTAATTCGGCTATACTTTACGCAGCTGCTGCAGTTGGATGTACAAAGATTTTTAAGTTAGGAGGAATTCAGGCAATTGGAGCCATGGCATACGGAACAGAATCTGTTCCTTCAGTATACAAAATTTTTGGACCTGGAAATCAATATGTTACTGCTGCAAAACAACTTGCCAGCCTGGACGGAGTTGCTATTGATATGCCTGCTGGGCCAAGTGAGGTTCTGGTTTATGGGGATGAAACAGGAAATCCGGATTTTATTGCCTCTGACCTGCTCTCACAAGCTGAACATGGTGCCGATTCTCAAGTAATATTTGTTACTTGTGTAGAAAGTTTGATTGATGAAGTAAAAATTGCTGTTGAAAAGCAATTAAACGATTTACCAAGAAAAGAAATCGCTTCCAAAGCACTGAACAACTCTACACTAATTCTTATAAAAGATGAAAAAGAAGCTTTGGAATTGATCAACGATTATGGGCCTGAACATTTAGTTATAGGAGCAAAAAATGAAGAATTATTCATTGATGGAGTTACGAACGCTGGTTCAGTTTTCTTAGGCAATTACACTCCTGAAAGTGCGGGTGATTATGCCTCAGGGACTAACCATACTCTACCTACAAACGGATATGCCAAATCCTACAGCGGTGTATCTTTGGACTCTTACACAAAGAAAATAACGTATCAAAAAATAAGTAAAGAAGGGCTACAATCCCTTGGCCCAATTATCGAAGTAATGGCTGAAGCAGAAGAGTTATATGCACACAAAAATGCAGTAACATTAAGGCTAAAAGAACTAAGTTAAAATGAGTTTCAATTTAAATAAAATAGTACGCTCCTCTATAAAAGGGTTAAAACCCTATTCTTCTGCCAGAGATGAATTCACTGGTAAAGCTGACGTTTATTTGGATGCAAATGAGAATCCTTTTGGAAATGGTCTAAACAGATACCCAGACCCTTATCAAAAGGCCTTAAAAAAAGAAATTTCAAAAATTAAAAACATTTGTGAAGAGTCTATAATCCTTGGAAACGGGAGTGATGAAGTCATTGATTTATTATTTAGAGCGTTTTGTGAGCCCGGTAAGGATGAAGTAATCATATTCCCTCCTACCTATGGCATGTATCAGGTATGTGCAGATGTTAATAACGTTAAAACGAAAAAGGTTCCTTTAACCTCAGACTTTGAAGTTGATGAATTGAGTTTACTAGAAACTGTTGATGAAAAATCAAAAATAATTTGGTTTTGCTCTCCAAATAATCCTACTGGAAACACTATGGATCCAGCAGTCATTAAAAATGTTTTAAAATGTTTTGAAGGAATTGTAGTAATTGATGAGGCCTACATAGATTTTAGCGACTCTCAAAGTTGGATTGACTTTCTTGAATTTCACCCCAATTTATTCATTATTCAAACATTAAGTAAGGCATGGGGACTGGCGGGGATAAGATTGGGAATGGGCTTTGGTTCAAAAGAAATAATTTCTGTTCTGAATAAAATTAAGCCACCTTACAATGTAAATAGCCTTACTCAAGAAAAAGCTATCGAAGCAATTGGATATTTAGATGAAAAAAATGAGACTATTGACGCTATATTAGCTGAAAAAGCAAAGCTTAAAGAAAAATTAAATCAAATTGATGGGGTGCAAAAAATTTATCAAAGTGATGCTAATTTTCTGTTGGTTAAAATCGATAACGCTACGAATATTTACAATAAACTTGTTGAACAATCTATAATTGTTCGAAATAGATCAAGTGTTACACTTTGCGAAAATTGTTTAAGAATTACAGTTGGTAAACCAGCTGAAAATGAAAAACTATTAAATGCAATAAAAGAAATTACAAGATGAAAAAAGCACTATTCATAGATAGAGATGGAACTTTAGTTATTGAACCGCCTGTTGATTATCAATTAGACAGTTTGGAAAAGCTGGAATTTTACCCTGGTGTATTCCGATGGCTGGGAGAAATTGTAAGAAAAACGGATTTTGAAATTGTTATGGTTTCCAACCAGGATGGCTTAGGAACCGATTCTTTTCCTGAAGAGGATTTTCTAGCTCCACAAAACGCCATGCTTAAAGCTTTTGAAAATGAGGGAATTAAGTTTGATGATATTTTAATTGATAAAACTTTCCCTCAGGATAACGCTCCAACTCGAAAACCCAGAACAGGTTTGCTAGAGAAAAAATACATGAGTGGGCAATATGATTTAGCCAACTCGTATGTCATTGGAGATCGAATTACCGATGTTGAATTAGCAAAAAATATAGGCGCGAAAGCAATATGGATAAACCATGAAAATAAAAAAGGATTAAAAGAAATTACCAGTAAAATTGATGAATTAAAAGGGTTTATCGCCATTGAAACCACCGATTGGAAGGACATATATTTGCACCTTGCTGCAGGAGAAAGAAAGTATTCTGTGCAAAGAAACACAAAGGAAACTGAAATATCCATAGATATCGATCTGGACGGAACGGGAA
The DNA here is from genome assembly GCA_002720635.1 of Flavobacteriales bacterium. Lineage (GTDB taxonomy): Bacteria > Bacteroidota > Bacteroidia > Flavobacteriales_C. The sequence goes on from PBJD01000043.1 coordinate 3,299, forward strand.
CAAGTGATGTAAAAACAGGTCTAGGTTTTTTTGATCATATGTTAGAACAAATTGCAAAGCATTCTGGAATTAACTTAAAAATTCATGTTAAAGGCGATTTAGAAATTGATGAGCACCATACCATTGAAGACACAGCCCTAGCCTTGGGTGAAGCATTTAAGAAAGCTTTGGGCAATAAAATTGGTATAGAGCGCTATGGTTATGCTTTACCAATGGATGATTGTTTGTGTCAGGTTTCATTGGATTTTGGAGGAAGACCTTGGATAGTATGGGAAGCTGATTTTAAACGAGAGATGATTGGAGAAATGCCAACAGAAATGTTTTTCCACTTTTTTAAATCCTTTTCAGACACTGCACAAGCAAATCTTAATATAAAGGCGGAAGGTGAAAATGAACACCACAAAATTGAAGGTATATTCAAAGCTTTAGCAAGAGCCATTAAAATGGCTATTCGAAGAGATTCTGAACATTTGGTTCTGCCAAGTACCAAAGGAACGTTGTAAAAACCAAACGTTTTTTAGTAAAATCCTATAAAGAAAAAAGGAGGGTAGTTCCTCCTTTTTTTTAATTAATAGTACTATTACATCTACTTATGCAGCTTGAGAACTAGCAGAGGAGTTAGCTGCTAAGCTATATACAACTAAACCAAAACCTATCTTGTTAATGGCATCTCCAATGTTGTAAATAACGTCCATATCTAAATTCATTCCAAACAAGACCCCTTCGGCTCCGTACCACCCAGCAGTACCTGCCATATACCCTAAAGGATAAATAGCCCATCCTATCAAAACGAATTTACACAAAATATTATGAGCATTTAAGACATGTCCACCTGCTTCCATAGCAAGAGCTTTTGCTTCTCCGAAGAAAATCAGATAAACAATATAAAAATAAGCAGCTCCGGATATACCTCCCCATAGTGCTGAATTACTACCTGGGACAGCTTCTCCCCAGTAACCCGTTACAAGCATAACCACTGACGCGCCAATGAGTGTCCACATCAGTTTTTTGGTCGCTCCTGCTACCTTGAGTATTAAATAAAACTCAACGCACATTAATGGAACTGTAAGAATCCAGTCAACGTATCTAAAAAAGGTTGGTGATTCACCATTTTCCGCCCAATAATCTCTCATGTAATAATAATGTACTGCTGCGATAAATGTTATCAGACCAGATACTAAAATTGAAGTACGCCACTTTTTATCAAAGGAATTTAATGAAAAAAAGAAAAAGACGGATGCAGCCATCATGGCCATACAACCGACAAAAAACGTAAAGCCGACATAATCGTCGGTAGCTAATTTGCTGATTAATAATGAATTCATAACTCTTTTTTTATTGGTTTATGATACCAATTAAATGAAATTATTTTAAAAATGCACATAATTCGAGCATTATTTATTTTCAAATAACACGAGATTATCAGAAAAACATTTCGAAAGTCCTATGTTTACTGCGTTACAGGAAATTTACTTTTGTTTAATTTTTTTTTTAATTCATTAAACAGAATAACAGGGAAAGAGTTTTTATATGAAAAATTGTTAAAAATGATTCAAGATCCTTTTGAAGTAAGAAGACTAAAGAATGTTTTTTCAACAACTTAAAAAACCAGCGCAGGTTATTTTAAATTTCCTGTATTAAAAATATTTTTCGTGGCGTAAAAAATATTGAGTTACTTCTTAACAATACTAGGAGTCAAGTCGACGATTGATGCTCTGCTCTTTTTACCATTTGGATAAAATGCGATAACCTTTACCTCTTTACCAGAAATGGCTACAGGTGAACTATATTGTACTGACTCAAGTGTAGGTTCTGTTCCATCAGTTGTATACGTAAATTTAGCACCTGGATAATTTGTATTCACATGCAAAACACCCTCTTTTACTTCCACTCCAGGGGGAGCTACTCGATAATTAACACCTCCGTTTAGATAAGTTAATCTAGGCAATTCAAAGTTTCCAATTCTACTTGCAAATTGATTCCAATCTTTATTTAAAACATCAAACCTGATACTATCCTCTTCAATAGATGTCCAAACCGGATCTTTTGCCCAAGCTCTTTCTACTAAACCTAACATTTTTGGAAAAATGTAATATTCCAACATTTCATTTCCTTTTACAGTCTCAGCCCATAACTGACCTTGAATACCTTGAATGTTTGCCTTTCCTTCTTCTGTAAGTCTAACGTGATCCCTAAAATCCTCTTTAACATTTAGCCTAACCCCATCTCTATTGGTTAATGGTTCAGCATAAACATTCAGCGGAGCAAACTCCCATGCTTTTTTCGTATCCACAAAACCTCCCCAATAGTAACCTGGATCAGATGGATCTTTGTCGTATGCTAAATCAAAATAGTTATTGGAAACATTGGAGAGTACTACTTTAAAACCAGCATTAGCTAATTTGTAGCCTCTATCCTCATCTCCCCAGCTCCAAACTGTATTCCATACATAAGGAGCGAAACCTCTTTCGTTAAAATCCTCGTTCAAATCTACCTTGGTATCACCTTCTTCATTGTGGCTTTTAACTAAACCTATTTCTTCCCAACCAGCAGTTACTATATTTCGATCTTCCAATATTTTTGAAAAACGATCAACAAAATAATAAAACAACTGCTCGGAATTTTCATACTCTTCATCTGATTCCAACAAAGCGTTACATTTTGGAGATTTTTTCCACGCACCATGCTCAGGATCCTCCTTTGAAGGATGAGGCACTTCGTCACCACCAATATGAACTTGCTTTAAGGGCATCCCCGCCTCCTCGTACATAGAAATTACCTCATCTGTAACTTTAGATAAAAATCGATAAGTTGACTCCTGACAAACACAAATAACATTATCATCATAAAGCTGAATAGATCTATATCTGGAAGCATCATTGGGATCGTGTAAAATATATTCATTAGCCTCAGCCTGCTTCCCTTCTGCAATTAATTTCTTCTGACGAGCTTTCATAGAAACTATAGCCGCTCTTGCGTGTCCTGGAAAATCTAGTTCCGGGATAACTTCAATGTGTCTTTCCTTGGCATATTTTAATATTTCAATAAAATCTTGCTTACTATAATGACCTGTTCCCCATGATTCGTCGCCATTAGGATGAGGACCTGATCCATAGGCAGGATTTAACATCTCTGTTTCACTCTTGGAATACCCTCTTTTGGAACCAACCTCTGTTAACTCAGGAAGTCCTGGAATCTCTAAACGCCAACCCTCATCATCAGTAATGTGAAAGTGAAACTTATTGAGTTTATAAAACGACATTAAATCAATTAAATTCAAAACGGTCTCCTTCTTTGAAAAATTTCTTACCACATCCAAATGCATACCTCTATACCCAAAACGAGGAGCATCTTCAATATATACATATGGAACAATTGCCTTACCAGACTTAGAAGCGAGATCTTCGACAGAAATCAAAGCTCTTAAGCTCTGTATTCCATAAAAAACACCAACGCCATCTAAAGCCTGTATCTCTACACCACTATCTGACACTACCAAACCGTATGCTTCGGCTGAAGAACCATTAACCTTAACATCAGCTTTTTTTAATATAATAGTACCTTCCGAACCTTCACTTAACTTAGTTTCAATCCCTACATCAATTTTTAACTTTTGAGCTAAAAAATTTGCTTCATTTTGTAACGACTTTTCATAGGCAATAGTCAAACCACTTTTTAATTCAAAAGCACCGTCAGATTCTTCATATCTAAATGGAGTAGGAATAATTTTTGTTAAATCGTCTGAATCCTCAAAATTCAATTTTTTGTTAAAATCATAACGTGACTTAGCTGTAGGAACAGGTAACGGATCATTTTTAAATCGATCAGTTTGTTCTTTCCTTACCAAAGGACTATAGGATACATTTGTTAAAACCTCTGGTTTTGATTCAACACCAGAAGAATCGGAAAAAACAACAAACAATCCATTCGGCGCATCAACGTCTTTTATAGCCCATGCATCGCTTTCAAATGAAACAACCACATCTTCTCCTTTTTTTAATTTAGGAAAAGAAGCTGTAGGCTCCAGTCTGAAATAATCTCCATTAACGTGTGTTATTGATATATTTTTTGATGTGCTTTCCATCATAACTCTTCGCGGCTGATGGAAGTATATTGCCCAACCAGTACTGTCTAGGGTTTTCGAAGAATTGTTAGTAATCATAAACTCAGATAAATAAGAACTTTTACCCTTGTAACCATTCTCTACCAAATTCCAAAAAACATCAATCTCCGAACCTAATGGGCGATCAATACTAAAAACAGTTTTTTCATCAACTTTTGTTTCATTACACGACTGCAAAAAAAACACGGCAGACACCACTGCCAATAACCACGAAAACTTAAAATAGATGAACTTCATAAAAACAGAATTTTAGGGAACAAAAGTAATAATAATCAAGGGGAAACAAAATTTTTTTATCTCCACTTGGATATTAAATAGTTTTTAGATAAAACTTATCTTTAGCGAACTAAATTTGCAACAATGCTATACTGCTTAGAAAACGAATTTATAGCCGTAAAAATTAAAGGAACAGGTGCTGAACTTTGCAGTTACTATGATAAACAAAAACAAAGGGAAATTATTTGGCAGGCTGACCCATCTCATTGGAAACGACACGCTCCTATTCTTTTCCCAATAGTCGGCAAGGTAAACAACAATATATATAAGCTTGAAAAAGAAACGTTTACATTAAGTCAACACGGTTTTGCAAGAGATCAAGAATTCCGTGTCGTTGAACAGTCTGATTCGTCAATTACTCTTATTAATATTGCTTCTGAAACAACAAAAGAGTTTTTTCCGTTTGACTATGCCTTGAAGGTCATGTTCTCTATTTTTGATAAGGAACTCAAAGTTACTTACAGAGTTGAAAATCCTTCTTTAAGAAAAATGTACTTCTGCATAGGTGCCCACCCTGGCTTTAATTGTCCATTTGATAAAGCATCTAACTTTTCTGATTATGAACTGGAATTTGAGAAAACAGAGTCCTCAGATAGAATATTACTGAATGATAATGGTTTTAGAACAGGAAAAAGAGCAAAAGAATGGTTATCCGGTAATACCATAAAACTTAGTGAAGATCTTTTTAATCAGGATGCTTTAATCTTCGATGATTTAAAAAGCACATACCTGACTATAGGATCAAAAAAGAAAAATATAAAAGAAAGGGTAAAAATCGGATGGTTCAATTATCCACATATGGGTATATGGAAACCCCTAAACAATGCACCATTTATCTGTATTGAACCATGGAATGGAATGGCTGATGAAGCCAATTTAAATCAAGACTTTAAAAACAAATATGGAGTAATCCATCTAGAATCAGGAAACTACTTTGAATGCTTTTATACCATTGAAAACATTTCAAAATGATTTTAATTATTGATTCTTTTTTTACAGGCTCTCATAAATTTTGGGGACTAGAGCTACAAAAAAGATTGCCGTTTAAAACTGAATTGCTTACCCTGTCTGGGAAACATTGGAAATGGAGAATGGAAGGTGGCGCATATGAGCTCGCTCAAAAATTTCAAAAACTTTCTGAAAAGCCTGAAATAATTATAGCAACCGACATGGTAAACATTCCTTTGTTCTATGCTTTTTCAAGGATTACAACAAAAGAAATACCGTGTATAATCTATTTTCACGAGAACCAATTTGCATACCCCAAAAGCAGTCTAGACACTGACAAAATAAGAGGGAGAGATAATCATTACAGTTTCATAAATCTCTCTTCTGCTCTATTTGCAAATCACCTCGTTTTTAATTCAGAGTTTAATAAAGTATCCTTTTTAGAAGGAGCGTCAAAATTAATTAAAGAGCTACCCAATAATAGCATAAAGATTAAAAACTTAATTACCCATATTATTTACCCAGGAATTCAGACTCCACCTACAATTGAACCCAAAACTAATTCAATCCCGGTCCTGCTGTGGAATCACAGGTGGGAGCACGATAAAAATTACACTCTATTTTTGAAGGGCCTAGAGTTCCTTAAAGAAAAATCAATCGATTTTAAACTTATTGTTCTTGGAAAAGGAACGGAAAAAAAAGAGGTGAAAAAGCTTTTTGAAAAAAGGTTTAAAGAGGAATTATTGCATTGCGGATATGTTGAAACAAACAAAGAATATCTCTCCCTTCTTTCAAAAGCAACACACATACCCGTTACATCGAAACATGATTTCTTTGGATTGAGTGTTGCTGAAGCCATGAGCTATGGCTGCTTCGCTATTTTACCAAAACATCAAGCTTATCCAGAGCATTTGCTGGAGAACGAAAAATCAGGAGTACTTTATGATTTTCCAGGTGGCTTTTATAAAGCCTTGGAAAATTCTGTTTCAACTCCGAAAAATGCATACGTTAAAGGTGATTTCTTTTTTGAAAGTATAATTGAAAAATGGACTACCTTATTTCTCAAAGTAAACAGCTCCCTTTCTAAATGAGCGATGCCTTAATCATACGATCTTTACCTTGAAGGTCTTTTCTCAGTTCAATATTACCGTACCCAACTTGCGTTAACATTTGAACAACTTCTCGTCCATATGACTCGTGAATTTCCAGATACAACTTCCCTTGCTCATTTAAATTTATGAGAGAAAAATCAGCAATCGCCTTATAAAAAACAAGCGGATCATTATCAGGAACAAATAAAGCTAATTTTGGCTCATAATTCAATACGTTTTTATGCATTATTTTTTTATCAAACTCAGGAATATAGGGTGGATTACTAACAATGGTGTCAAACTTGTTTTCTTGAGGAAACAACCTCCAATTGAGTATATCAAACTCATTAAAATTCACTTCGAGGTTAAGTAGACCTGCATTTTTTCGAGCTATTTCAATGGCATCTTTGGATACATCATAACCAGTAAGATGTATATCTCTCAAACTATTTTTTATGGCAAGCGGTATGCAACCACTTCCCGTCCCTATATCAAGAATTTGTTTTTCGTATTTACAATCACTAATTACCCATTGAACCAACTCTTCTGTTTCAGGCCTAGGTATTAAAACCCCTTCTTTGACATATACTTCAATGCCATAAAACCAAGTTTTCCCTGCTATATATTGTATTGGTCTATTTTTCTTTAAGTCCTTAATTGCATATAAAAACTTTAATAATTCGGATTCTGAAATCTCAACATCGGGATTCAAAAGCAAATCTGCTTTGGATAAATCCAACCATGCATCGCATAAAAATGAAAAGTAATTATTGACTTCATCCAGACTAAAGGATTTCAGAGATTCGAAAAAATACGACTTAACCGAAGAAATCTTATTATCAGGAACTTTCATTACCCCTGATTTTCTGAATAAGGTGTTTCTTCTGTATCCTGAATATCGTTACCTTTTAGTTCAAAAGGCTGAATATCCATAGAATCAAGATTTATAGTGTCTGACTCTACTGCATATGAAGTATCAACAAAACCATAACTATATCTAAAAATAGAATCATTAAGGCCTAATGAATCTTTAATTAACCACTCTCCATCACGATATCCATATTTGTTAAATTCTCCCTTCATAATCAAAACCCCTTCTTCATTGAAGTATCTCCAAATACCAAACTTATATCCCAGGTTCCATTGCCCATATGCTTTTTTAGAACCATTTTTATGATAGGAAACACCAAGTCCTTGTTCATCTCCTCTATCAAAATAAACACTATCCTCAATTTGTCCATTATCATAATACCATACCCAAACACTATCTCTAAGACCTCTGTAAAACAAGCCAATGTAATTGCTCTTTCCATTCTCATGCCAGGAGTAAGCCGTTCCCTCCCTTAAATCAAAAGCCCAATAGTCCGTTGATTTTGGATTACCATTTTTATAAAACCTTTTAGATAATCCGTGGGCATCATTTTGTTCAAAATGACTGGATTCTTTTAATTGACCATTATCATAATACCAATACCAATCGCTGACTTGTGTTCCAAAATAAAAAGAACCTTCAGATTCCTTTTTTCCATTTTTATAATACCGTGTCCAGGGTCCATGCTCATGTCCCTTGTACATAACACCTTCTGCTTTTATTTCTCCGGTTTCATAATACACCTTAACGTCTTGATAATCATCATCACATGACGCAAGAAAAAGAACAAGTAATAGTGTTTGAAATATTTTATTCACTTTAAAACAATATTAAACAAAAAAGGGCGAATAAATATCCGCCCATTCATTTAGATTTCTTTTTATTACTCTTCCGAAATTAAAATTTTTTCAATTTCATCTCCTTGACGAATATCATCGATAACCTCTAATCCTTCTACGACTTTACCAAAACATGTATGATTTCTATCCAGGTGTGCGGTATTATTTCTCGAATGACAAATAAAGAACTGTGAACCACCTGTATTTCTTCCTGCATGCGCCATGCTTAATACACCTTTATCATGAAATTGATTATCACCATCCAACTCACAGTTAATTTGATATCCCGGACCACCTATACCAGTACCTTGGGGGCAACCACCCTGGATTACAAAATCAGGCAATACTCGATGAAAAGTTAATCCATCATAAAAACCATCTCTTGATAGTTTTACAAAATTTTCAACAGTTTTGGGTGCATCTTTTTCATAAAACTCAACCTTCATTGTCCCTTTCTCTGTAATTATTTCAGCTGTAATCATATGTCTAATTTTTATTATGAAATTATAAATTTAAATTTTAACATCCATCAAATTTAAACCTTAAAACCATTTTTAATAAATTGAATAAAAGATTTAAATTCCTGTTTACTTTTAAAAACACTCATCATTACTTCCCCTATTGACTGCCTCGTTGTTTTTGAAGTATTTATTTCTTCTTTTTGTTTTTTCTCAATTTCCTCTCTTGCATGTGCATCGTCAATAACATTTTGTACCTCATCCCTGGCCTCTTCCTGACTCATAACCTGCTCTCCTTCCATATTGAACTTGCCAAAAAAAGGACTTTTCTCATCTTTACTGAGTTGATCTGCTTTTTTGAAATGATTCTCGGCCTTCTGTTTTCGACCAAGCTTGTCTTCCAACATTCCTAGGTTATTATAAGCTATTGCATCATCAGGATCCAGTTCAATGCACTTTTTGTAATCCGCAATAGCACCTTCTGTATCTCCACAAGCATCTTTAATGTATGCTCTACTTGAATATCTGTATGGATTTTCAGGCTCTAACTGTTGCGACTTATTCATATTTTCCAGAGCATTCTTTAATTCTTTCATATGAAATTGCGTCACTGCTATTTCACTATATACAGATGCGTTGGAAGGAATCAAAGACATTGCCTTTTTTAAATCGTTTATTGAGGCTTCAAAATTTTTAATTTTTCGATACGCTATTCCTCTTAAGCATAAAACATTAGGATTTGAATCGTCGGTGTTCAGATACCTGGAAAAACAATCTATGGATAATTCAAACTCTCCGCTTTCCAAATGCTTACTTCCCTGCTCTACTAAATTCATATCGTTTTATTTAAGCATACATTTCATCTCTCAATGTATGTATTTTTTCACTGGATAAATACTCATCAAATGGCATCATTCTATCAATAATACCTTTTGGTGTAATTTCTATTATTCTCGTAGCTATGGTTTGAACAAATTCATGGTCATGAGAGGTAAACAATATCGTTCCCTTAAAATCTGTCAATGAATTATTTAGCGCCGTAATTGATTCCAAATCAAGATGGTTTGTTGGATCATCCAAAAGCAAAACATTTGGTTTTTGAAGCATCGCTCTAGACAACATGCAGCGCACTTTTTCTCCTCCTGACAAAACCGAGCATTTCTTCTTAACCTCTTCTCCACCAAAAAGCATTTTACCTAAAAACCCTCTGATAAATTCTTCATCTTTTTCCTCGGAGTATTGCCTTAACCAATCCACCAAATCAAGGTTTACATGCTCAAAATAATCTCGATTTTCATTGGGTACATAAGCTGTTGTTATGGTTGTTCCCCAATTATAACTACCAGAATCAGGCTTTTCAGTACCACTTAATATCTGGAATAATGAAGTAGTTATCTTACTGTCTTTCGAATAAAACATTATTTTGTCTCCTTTTGCCATTCTAAAAGAAAGGTTATTTAACAACATACCTTCTTCATTTGAACTGGTAAGGTTATCCACTTCTAAAATCTGATCACCTGCTTCACGTTCTTGATCCCATATTAATGCCGGATAACGCCTTGTAGATGCTTTAATGGTCTCCACATCAATTTTATCCAGCATTTTCTTTCGTGCAGTTGCCTGCTTACTTTTAGAAGCGTTTGCAGAAAATCGCATTATAAATTCCTGCAATTCTTTTTTCTTATCTTCATTCTTCTTGTTCTGATCAGCCCTCTGCTGAAGAGCCAACTGGCTTGACTTGTACCAGAAGGTATAATTCCCTGTAAAAAGAGAAATCTTTCCAAAATCAATATCAGCAATATAAGTACATACCGTATCTAAAAAGTGTCTGTCATGAGACACCACAATTACTGTATTTTTAAAATCCAAAAGAAAATCTTCAAGCCAGGAAATTGTTTGAATATCCAAATCGTTTGTAGGTTCATCCAGAACTAAAACATCCGGCTCACCAAATAGTGCCTGAGCCAACAGCACTCTTACTTTATATTTATTATCCAAGTCAGCCATTTGAGTCCAGTGGTAATGTTCAGGAACTCCCAGACCACTTAACAGCTGAGCGGCATCTGATTCAGCATTCCACCCCCCCATTTCACCATACTGCTCCTCAAGTTCAGAGGCTTTTATACCATCTTCATCAGAAAAATCAGGCTTCATATAAATTGCCTCTTTTTCTTTCATTACATCATACAGTTCTTTATACCCCATAATCACTGTATCAAGAACAGTATATTCATCAAATTCAAAATGATCCTGCTTCAATACAGCCATTCTTTTTCCCTGCTCTAAAGAAACTGTACCTTTGTTGGCGTCTTGATCACCCGTAAGAATTTTTAAAAATGTTGATTTCCCTGCACCGTTGGCTCCTATAACACCATAGCAATTGCCTTGAGTAAACTTTAAGTTTACTTCATCAAATAAAACTCTTTTTCCGAATTGAAGGGTTAAGTTGTTTACTGTAAACATATCAAACTATTATTTTTTGCAAAGATACAATGTTTGTGGGAGAACACCCCAATAGCTTTTGAGGTATTGTTGCGCAATAAATTAACCAAAACACGCTGCTTTTATTCAGCAGCCATAGAGTTAAGTGTCTCTGCTAAACTGGAAAGTAATGCAATTCGACTTTCATCTTCTTGCTCTTGAATATGTTCATTGATGATTAGTGATGCCTCTGTTACCTCATCATATGGAAAACCAGATTCTATATTTTCAATAATAGTAGTTATTTCAACAATTGTCATGTAATCTGAGTTTACGGCAATTTCGACCAAATCTATTAAACGATCCTCAGCGTTTAAACCTGCCTCCCAAATTGAAGCAGCAATATCAGCCCTGTATTCTATAAAATCATCTCCTTTTAATGCATTAAATAATTCACCAACCGCATTCTGATCCTTTATATTGAAAAGTACTTTTTTTCCTTCCTCCAGAGCTTCGGGAAATCCGCTTTTAAAAGTGGCTAATAATAAATGATGAACAACAGCAGGAGAACCACTTTTGGCGACTTCCTTAATTCCTCTTATGACAACAGCTTTATCTTCTGATAGTAAATCTTTTTGAAGAGCTAAATTTTTTTTATTATCCTGAACCATTACCCTAATATTTGTCGCAAATATATAAACCCATAGAATAACGCCTGCATGAAATAGTATTTTATTTAACTTCTATTTACATTCAGGAAGTCCCGAGGCCATATTGAGTTTTTGATATTGAGAAACCATTTTTAAAATAGTAGTTTCCTCCAAAAGAGGTTTTCACCCACTTATATTCCGTTGCTTTGCCTTGATCAACAACTACCACAATCGTAATAACACGATTCCTTTCTTCAATTTTCCTGGTGTGCTTACCTTCCCCGTATTTAATAGCTAAACCTGATAAATAGGTCGCTTTTTCAGCAGATTGTAATTTTGAAATATCAACATCGCTTGGCTCTGTAGAAGCCACCAGCTTTTGTGCGCTTTTTTCTTGTTCTGCTTTTGCTTTTTCAACAGCTTCCTTTCTCCTCGCCACCTCCAGCTCTGCCTCTTTTCGTTTCTCAGCTTCTGCAATTTTTGCCTGGTTTATACTATCTGTTCTGGCTTTTTCCCTGGCAGCTTCAATTTCAGCAAGTCTTTTTCGCTCTTCCGCTCTTTTCTTTTCCGCTTCAGCCCTTAACTTTGCTTCTTCTTTTTCTTTTGCAATTCTTAATTCCTCTTCTTCTCTCTTCCTCCTTTCCTCATCCGCTTTCAACCTTGCTTCCTCCTCGAGTCTTTTTTGTTCAGCAGCCATTCGAGCCGCTTCCTCAGCTTTTTTCCTTTCCTGTTCAGCTACCCTTTCAGCTTCTTCAGCCTCTGCCTTTATTCTAGCTATTTCCACTTTGCGTAAGCTATCTTGAACAAACTTTTCACGCTTTTCTTCAGCTAACCTTTTTTGACGCTCTTCCTCTATTTTTCTTAGCTCTTCCTCTTCTGCAGCTTCTTTTTCGGCCTGTAATCGCTCTCTTTCCAATCGGGCTTTCTTAATTTCTTCTTGTCGAGCCAACTCTTTTGCTTTTGCTTCCTCCTCTGCTAACCTTTTTTCCTCTGCAAGCCGCGCCTCTTCTGCCAATCTCTTTTCTTCTGCAAGCCGCGCCTCTTCTGCCTGTCTCTTTTCTTCTGCAAGCCTTGCTTCCTCTTCTTTTTTCAACCGTTCAGCCTCCTCTGCCAATCTCTTCTCTCGAGCAATTCGGGCTTGTTCCGCATTCATCTCCTCTTCTCGCTTTATACGCTCGGCCTCTTCTGCTAATCTCTTTTCCTCTGCTAATCTTTTCTCTTCTGCAATTCTTGCCTCTTCCGCCAACCTTTTTTCTTTTTCAATTCGAGCTTCTTCTGCCAACCTTTTTTCCTCTGCAACACGAGCTGCCTCTTCTTTTCTTAAGCGCTCTTCTTCTGCCTCTTTTGCAGCTTTTGCTGCCTCTACAGCCAATCTTTTTTCTTCTTCAAGACGAAGCCTTTCTTCTTCCGCTTTTTGCTGCGCTTCTTCTGCTAAACGCTTCTCTTCGAGAAGACGGGCTTCTTCCTCCTCTCTTTTTTTTCTCTCTTCTTCAGCAAGCCTCTGGGCTTCTTCAGCTGCTTTTTTAGCCTTTTCTTCTTCTAAAGCTAATCTAGCCAACTCTTCCTCCTTAGCTTTTCTGGCTTCCTCCGCTAACTTTTTTTCTTCTTCTATTCGGGCTTTTTCCTCCTCTAAAGCAATTCTTGCAGCCTCTGCTTTACGTTTTTCTTCCTCAGCTGCCAAGCGGGCCTTTTCTTTCTCTGCCTCTGCTGCAGCTTTTTTAGCTTCCTCTTCTTTTTTTGTTTCCTCAAATTCTGCGGTAGCCAATTCATCTTCTTTCAGCTTTTGCTCCTTTTCAAAACTTTTATTCTTTTCTCTAATAGCTTTTTCCAACTCCCTCAGCTCCTCAGTGATCTCATCATCATAATCCCAATCGTAATCAAACATTCCTATTTTATCAATATAATTAACCTTAGCTACAGGCTTATCAATAGTTTCCTTTGAGCCATCTACAGGTTGTTCAATCATTTTTAAATCAAGATCACTTGACATGTTTTCAGCTTTTTGACTACTCGGAAGTTCCGTATTAACAACGAAATTTATTGTCACATAACCTTCACGTTCAACGATAACATTATACGTATTGCTAAATGGAAAATATAGTAAAACTCTGCCAGCTTCAGTAGTACCTGTTTTCAAATCCACCTTTTGCCCTTCCTTATCCAAAACAGTAATAACAGGATCCTTAACCTTTTTTTTTGCCTTTAAAAAAGTTGCTAACTCAAGTGTCGGCTTGTTATTTTGAGCACCAACATTTTGAAGAAAAATGAATAGAAGTAATATGCTTACTAGATAATTTTTTTTCATAAAAAAAACCTGCGTCGGTCTTTTACGCAATCGCAATATATAATGTTCCTAAAAAACAAGGATTATACCAGGTTTTTTAATCTCGTTTGTATAATTTCTTTTTTTGATTGCCAATTTACGCCATATTTTTTTTCATGTTCAACAATTGAAGTCAACATTTTTTTTTGAAAAAGTATATTTTGTGTTGATTTTGGATATATGGACTTATGCTTTATTGAAAGTAACAATTGTTCGAATTGATTACAAAAATCAATAAACACCCTGGAACCGAGTCCTTTTTTCAACTTTTGCCAAACCATTTCTATTGCTTGATTATTCGGATGAACTAAATCCTGCTTAAAAAAGGAATAATCTCTTAACTCGTCAACTACAACCTCATAAATAGGAAGATATTCAATTTTGTGATAAATGAATTTTAAATCATTGCAAAGCACTACCAAATTTGATTTACTTAAGGAGTTCTCCACCATGCCCTCTTTAGAGTGTCGAACTGGACTAACTGATAATGAAATTTTCAAGTTTGAGTTGATTCTAAATATACGATCTAAAACAGGTCTTATGCATTTTTGTATTTCAGCAGATGTAGAAATTTCTTTTGTGAACAATTCAGGTGATTGCTTGTGACAATTAGCAACAGGATCATTACTGATTTTCCTCAAAACAGAGGTTCCAAAAGTTAAAAACAAACGATCTGAAGAAGTAATTTTAGCCTTTAATTCTTTTAGTTTTTGATTTGCAAAATCCACAGCTTCATTTTTGTCAAATTTCGCACAACTTCCACTAAGTTGATAATTAAACCAATAGTCTTGAAACTTAAAAAAATCTTTCGGTTCAAAAAAGTAATCGGATAAAGCTCTGTCAAACAATTGAAAAATCGGAATAGGATGAAATATAACTCCAAATGGATTTATAAAAGCATCCAATTCAAGTTCGTTGAATTTTTGACCAATATTTTCAGCAAAACAAGATCCAATAAATAACGTTTTTTCTTCCACCTCTAAATTTGAAAAACTGGACAAAATATTAACTTCTGTTCTTTTCATATATTAAATTTGCAACAAATATAATTATGAAAATAGAGGATTGTTTTTATTTTGGGAAAATTGGAAAACCAAAAGGCTTTAAAGGTGAAGTAAATATTATAATTGATAAAAACACACCTATTTCACCAGACACTCTAAATGAAATTTTCATTTTAGTGGGTAAAAAGCTGGTCACCTACCCTGTAGCGTCTTTTAAAACCGCTCCAAAAGGTAATGCAATTGTCAAATTTGAAGATATGACAAGTGATAAAGATGTTAATAGAATAAAAAACCTTTCTATTTATTTACCAAAGGAAATATTGCCTAAACTGGATAAAAACGAGTACTATTTACATGATCTTGTAGGATGCGTATTAATTGATAAAACATTCGGGAAAGTTGGTATTATCAATGAAGTTAACAACCAAACAAGCCAAACAATTTTGTTTGTTGAAACTCAAAATGATGAAATTGTTATCCCGTTTGTTAGTGAGTTTATTCTTGCTGTGAACACCTCAAGAAAAGAAGTCAATATGGATTTACCAGAGGGAATAATTAATCTTAATGAATAAAAAAATCAAACCTTTTCAATTTAAAAAGTTTTCTGTCGAGCATGACAAATGTGCTATGAAAGTTGGTTTTGACGGAGCGTTACTGGCTGTTTGGGCTCATCACAAAAATCCTTTGGAAATATTGGACATTGGATCTGGAAGTGGTTTAATCTCTTTAATCCTAAGACAACGTTTTGAGCATGCAAATATACTTGCAATCGAACCCAACAAAAATGCTTTCATTCAGTCGAAAATTAATTTTAAAAATTCTCCGTTTGAAAAAAAGATAAACCTTTTGTTAACAAACCTGCAATCGTTTTCCTGTGAGCATAAATTTGACTTAATACTATCCAACCCTCCTTTTTTTTCAGAGGATACAGATAGTTCTGATAAAGACAGAAACGAAGCTCGTCAGGAAAAATACCTACCCTTAATACAGCTTTTAGGTAACGTAAAAAAATTACTGAATAAAGAAGGAAAGTTCTTTTTAATTTATCCTACCTGGGAAGCAAGCCGCGTTTTTCTTGAAGCAAGTAATCTGAATTTACATATTTGTACCATAACTAAAATTTTCTCCAAAAAACAAAAACCCTCTAAAAGGACAATTTTTGAATTTCAATTAGAATCCTGCAATAGTATTCACAAAGAATTTGTTTCAGGAAATCAAGACGTGGGGTATTCAAAACCTTACTCTGAACTTATGAAAGAATTTTATACAATATTTTAATTGTCCTAAGGATGTCCTGATCTAAACTTGACATAGCTAAAAGTTCGTGTTACATTAGTTTAGTGATATTTCGAATTATCATATTTTTACAAACAGGTATTCTAACCATTTGCTTTGGCCAGGGAAATTGTAATTTCCAAACAATGAATGATACAGTCATTTGCGAACCTTCTGAAATCGAGCTGTGGGTAAGTGGCAACAACCTGGACAGAGTTAAATGGAAAGGGAGTGATATTACCGGTGAAGATACATTAAGGAGGATAAATGCTTACATTTCAACATCAACAACATTCTATGTAAGCAACCGTGTTTTAGATTCTGAAAACTTAATAGTTAACGGAGATTTTGAGGCTGGTAATCAAGGTTTTACATCAAACTATTGGTCCAGTTGTTTTCAAGGAAGTATGCCTCAAGGAAGCTACTGCATAAGCGCTCGAACAGATACTTATTGGTCAACCTGGAAAAGCTGTACTGACAGAACAAACCCTGGAGTTGGTAAAATGTTTGTTACGGATGGAGCTATTGTACCTGATGAAGAAATCTGGTGTCAGACAGTTGATGTAGAACAAAATAATGACTATGCACTTTCTGTATGGATTACACCTGTATTAAATTTAAATAACGCAGTTTTACAATTCACCATTAACTCAGATACTGTTGGCAAAACTTTTTCAGCTAAACCTGCAGAGTGTGAGTGGAATGAGTTTTTTGAAATATGGAATTCAGGCCTTAATACTTCTGCAGAAATTTGTATTACCAACGAAAACAGAGCCAGTAATGGAAATGACTTTGCTTTGGATGATATTTCATTGAATAAAGTTTGTTATGAAGAAGATTCTGTTCGTATTACATTAGTTGACTCGATAGTTTTTAAACTCAATGAGGATACTTTGATTTGTCCGGGAGATACTGTTTTTCTCTCCGCTGATAAGACTTTCAATAGTAATTATTACTACGAGTGGTCAACTGGAGATCCTGGTAAAACTATAACTATCAGCGAACCCGATATATACTATTTAAAAATAACCCATTCTTCAGGCTGTTTTGGTGCAGATACCATTAAAGTTGGGAGAATTGGCGATCCAGTAAGCGCGCTTTATGAAGACACCACAGTTTGTCTATCAATAAAGGGTGGACTGGCTTTAAACCCGGGTAGTGCAAAATGGGTTATCTGGAATCATCCGAATGGAATTGACACCTCGGAGACTTTTACCGCGAAGACCCCAGGAATGTATGATGTTACCTTATACAATGGAACAAATTGTTTTGTGTCGGACAGGATGGAAATTAAAGATTTTTGCGCAACAGAACTTTTCATTCCAAATTCGTTTACTCCAAATGGAGATAATTTAAACGAAACTTTCGGAGCAGAAGCAGTTGAAACCTACCGATACCATCTTAAAATTATAAATCGTTTTGGCAAAATTGTTTTTGAAAGTTATGATTTAAACAAAAGATGGACGGGAGATAACGCTCCTCAAGGAACTTATGTATACCATTTAGATTATCGTCAGGTTACTAAAGAGCTGGGTGTTTTACAGAACTTTAGAAAGGTCGGAACGGTTACACTAATTCGATAAGCACTGGATGTAGCCAACGAATTTTACAAATACTATTTTCTTTTAGAAACTTCAATTATTAAAAATTGCTTTACTTAAAAAATACTTATGAATCTGAAGTTTAACACCTTATATTTGTACCTCAAATTGCGTAATCATGAAAAATAATGTAATCATCGGGATTTTAACACTGGCAATTATTGTTTTGTACATTTTGCAATTTTCATCTCCCAAAATACAAAATAACACTATTGAAAACAAAGAAGAAGGTTCAGACTCTCTTAAAACAGACTCATCAGCTGTTTTGGTTAGTGTTCTTGACAATTCATATTTAGACAGTTTAAAAGAGGCCGATTACAGCCGAATTGGGTTTATAAATATGTTTAAAGTTGTAAGCGAATGTCCAGAACTCAAAAAAGATATTGAATTATTGGAAAAGCAGCAACTAAGTCTTCAAAGGCAAGAGACACAAATCTACAAGGATTTTGAAGCATACAGAATAAAAAAAGAACAGGAGCTTAAAAGCATGCAGGAAAAAGGCTTGCTTGATCAAATGACCTATCAAATGGAACTAAAGCAAATGCAACAGAAGCAAGTAGAAGCTGAACAAAAAGTTTTAAACCTAAAACCCAAAGCTGAAAAGCTTCAAAAAGCTCAATTAAAAATCACAGAGAAAAGAAATAATACAGTTCAAAAAGCCCTGGATAAAATTAATAAAAAGTTACAACTGGATTTTGTTCTTGTTCAAGACGGGATGAACACATCTGTTTTTCCACTAAATGCAAAAAATGATATCACTGATCAAATAATACTAGTGGTAAACAACCATTAAACCATGTTTATAGCTCAAGAAAAGAGGAAAAACAACATCCTTGAATACATCCTTTATATGTGGCAGGTAGAGAATATTATTCGCGCCTGTAAATTTGATATTGAAATAATAAAATCAAACGTTGTTGCCCAACTAGGACTTACAGACAATGATAAGGAATTGGTTATAGAATGGTACCTGGACTTAATCCGGCAAATGAAAAGTCAAAACCTTCAGCAAACAGGTCATTTGTCATTTACAAGAGACATCATCACTGAATTGACAGTATTGCATAAGACACTTCTCAAAACGTTTCAGGATAAATCATACAATCCTCTATATAATAACGCTAAGGCTGATATTTATGACTTGCAGAAAAAGCAATCGGATGATTGTACGGAAATTGAAGCTTGCATAAACGGAATGTTTGGTTTGTGGATTCTAAAACTTGGAAAAAAAGAGATTTCTTCCCAAACACAGCAATCCTTTGACAGAATTACAAAAATGCTTTCTAGACTTGGTAAGAATTACCATGAAATGATGAATAAAACGTAATTCTTTAATTATTTATTTTTTGATAAAGGATTTCATCAATAAATCCATTGCTCGTTTTAATCCAATCTTTTTTAACGCCAACTTTTTGATAACCCAAGGACTCAAAAAGCTTCAGACTTACAGTGTTTTCAAAACCGATATTTGCATATATCTGGTTAAAATCCAGATGATTAAAACAATAGGTTTCAATTAATTCCAAAGCTTCATGTGCACACCCCTTACCTCTTGCACTTGAATCAACTAAAATTCCAACACCTGCCCTCCTGTGCTTTGGATCAAAATCAAATAAATCTATCAAACCAATTGCCGAGTTGGTTTTATCCATAATCACCAGCCGCAATTGTTTGGAGGAATAAATATCCAAATGTTGAGTTTTTAAATATTGAGTTAAGACAAATTTTGAAAAAGGCGCCAATGTATGACTTATTTCCCAGATATCTGGGTTATTCTCCCAGGAGTAAATCAAATCTAAATCTGATGGTTCCAGAGCTCTCAAACTAACTTTTTCACCGGATAATAACATAAAACAAACTTAGAAAAAATTACATAAGTGCGCTGAATTAAGAATCGAATTTAATGGATTTTTCAAATAGTTTCATTCAGAAGTGATTTATGAATTGCTTCATTCACTTCAAAAACAGAATAGCGCTTCATTGATAATTCACCTTTGCGCATTGCATCATCCAGATTCATTTGATAATATCCTTCAATAATATTTTGCGATTGAAGTTTAGGAAGTAAATCAAAAAGCAAATGAACATCATGAACCTCTGTTTGATATGCGGAATTCATAAACTCTTTTATTGGAGTTAAGCAGGTTGCTGCGCCAATATCAACCCTGGGGTATGCCTTAACTACTTTTCTAACTGAACTTAACATTTCCTCATCTGTATACAGTGAAGGGAGATTTAGGCGGACGAAAACACTTTCCGTATTATACTTTTTAATGTAATTTAAGTAAACATTTACATCCTTATCAAAAGTCGGGCCTTTGGTATTTACTCCATACACTTTACCAGAAACAGTTAATGATATATGAGGAGGCACTGTCCGGGCATTCAAAATAAGTAAATAAACCCCGCAATTTAATTCTTGCTCATTGAGAGGCTGAAGATTTAATATTTTAAAATCAGACATTTATCGTTCCTTTAAAAACGTATTCTCCAGGACCTTCTAACCAAATGTTTTCATATCCTTTACCAGACTGCTCAAACTTCACTTTTAACGAACCTCCCTGTGCTTTCACGTCCAGCTGATTGCCCGTAAATTGTCCAGTTGCATGAGCCGCTAAAACAGCCGCAGTAACTCCTGTACCGCAAGCTAATGTTTCATCCTCAACCCCCCTTTCATACGTTCGGATGTGCAGTTGATTATCCTCTAAGCTTATAAAGTTAACGTTTGTTCCTTCTTCTCGAAATCGACTATTATACCTTATGGCTCTTGCTTTTTCAATAATGTCAAACTTTTTTAAATTTGATTCAAAGACAACGTAATGGGGAGATCCCGTATCCATAAAACAATATCCGGGTCCTTTTTCAATATTCTCAACGTTAATCATTTTTAAACTGACCCATTCTCCATGTTCCGTATCAATAAGATTCGCTTCATGGGGTCCATCAACAGCCAGAAAACAACAACTTCGACCAACAACAGCGATTTTTTTAGCAAAAGCAACAATGCATCTCCCCCCATTTCCACACATGGAAGATTCATTGCCATCGGAATTGTAATATACCATTTCGAAATCACATCCCTTTTTATTCCTTAAAAGCATTAATCCATCTGCTCCTATTCCAAATCGACGATCACAAATAAATTTAACCAAATCGGTATTGGATCGATCAAAATGTTCTTCTCGATCATCAATGATCACAAAATCGTTGCCAGCTCCCTGATATTTATAAAATTCAATTTCCATAGATGATTAATGTATTAACATTTATTAACACGTAAAATTAACACTTTTTAACCGGACACTTGTACATGTATATCTTTCTCCGCGTTAAATTTGTTAATGAGGGGTTTATTGAGCAAAGCGCTTGATTGAATAAATATTGAAAAAGCAATTTAAAATGAAAAAATTTAGCCAGAATATTGTTGCAGCCAGCTTAGGCGCAGCATTTGCTTTAGGCGGATTCTACGCAATAAGTAATTTCCAGAAGAAAACAACTAATGTTCCTGTAGTGGTTCCTGAATCACCAAAAATTCAACTTTCGAAAACTGCTGTTCCAGCACTTAAAAACATGCCTACTTTCGAATTGGCGGCAAAACAAACAGTTAATAGTGTTGTTCACATCAAAACAATTGCTACAAAACAAATAGTACATCAGCAATTTGATCCTTTCGAAGATTTCTTTTTTGGCAGACCAAAAAAATCTCCGAAACAAGAGATTTCAGGATCCGGATCAGGCGTAATAATTTCTGAAGATGGATACATTGCGACCAATAATCATGTAGTAGAGGGCGCTGTTAAAATAGAAGTGACTTTAAATGATAAAAAAACTTACAACGGAAGAATTGTTGGAACTGACCCCACAACAGATTTAGCACTTATAAAAATTGACGAAGTAAATTTGCCAGCCATTTATTATGGAAACTCGGACAACTTAAACATTGGAGAATGGGTTTTAGCAGTTGGAAACCCTTTTAATTTAACTTCTACGGTTACTGCAGGAATTGTCTCTGCAAAAGGCAGAAACATAAACATCTTAAAGGAAGATTATGCAATAGAAAGTTTCATACAAACAGATGCTGCGGTAAATCCAGGTAATTCCGGAGGGGCATTGGTAAATCAAAATGGTGAATTAATAGGAATAAACACAGCAATAGCATCAAATACAGGTTCTTATACAGGGTATTCTTTTGCTGTTCCTGTAAACATGGTGAAAAAAATCATGGGAGATTTAGCAAAGCATGGCGCAGTTCAAAGAGCACTATTGGGAATTCAAATTAGAGAAATCAACCAGGAGCTGGCCGAACAAAATAACACGTCCAACCTGGAGGGAATATATGTATCAAAAGTTATGAATGAAAGTGCTGCTGAGGATGGTGGTTTAAAAAGTGGAGACATAATTCGAGCAATAAATGGTGTTAAAGTCAAATCACCTTCACAACTTCAAGAAAAAGTTGGTCAGTACCGTCCTGGTGATATTGTTAATATTGAATTTGAAAGAGAAGGCAAATTAAAAAATACAGCTTTAACACTTAAAAACAAACTAGGAACCACGGAGTCTGTGAAAAAAGAGATACTTTTTTTAGGGGCTCATATTGGAAAAATTTCTTCCAAAGAAAAGAAAGAATTAGGAATCGAGAGCGGTGTCAAAATTGGCAATTTAACCCATGGAAAACTACTGCAACAAGGAGTTAAAAAAGGTTTTATCATTACAAGAATCAATCAAAAAGCCATCCAATCACCAGACCAGTTGGTCAACATGCTCAAAACTCTGAAAGGAGGTGTTTTAATTGAAGGTATATACCCCAGTGGAGCGAAAGCTTACTACGGTTTTGGAATGTAATAATCCATGTTCTCAGTTAGCTATGATTAGCTAATACTTTTCAAACCTTTTGGTTTATATTGTTCTCAGCCCTTCACAGGTTCCTTACTGTGGAGGGTTTCTCATCGATGAATACTTTTTAATTTGTCAATAAGCGACACAGCCTCCTTTGCCTCCTTTACATCATGAACTCGTAAAACACTTGCACCTTTTAAAAGGCCAATAGTATTTAGAACCGTTGTCCCATTTAAAGCTTCAGCGGCACAAGATTTCAAAACCTTGTAAATCATGGACTTCCTACTAAAACCAACTAAGAAAGGGTAATTTAATTTAGTAAAATCTTCCAAATTATTAATTAATTCATAATTCTGATCCACGGTTTTGGAAAATCCAAATCCA
>PBJD01000044.1 GCA_002720635.1 Flavobacteriales bacterium
AAAAAAATATTAATTACTGACTTTCAACTCTTTACCAGCTATCAAAATAGTATTTCTTTTGATTCCGTTCCACTTGCAAATCTGATTTACAGATACCCCGTATTGATTGGCAATTTTATACAAATAATCCCCTCCTTTTATCTTATGAAACAATGTACCTGGTTGAAAAGCCACATAACCCGATCGGGTTTTTCGAATCACCAATGAATCTGAATGCAGTTGAAATTTTTTAAAGTCTATTAACGACTCTGGGTTTAACGCTTTACCTTTAAATCGTGTTTCAAAATGCAAATGGCTTCCTCTTGAAGCTCCGGAATTCCCCCCTCTCGCAACAGGCTGCCCTGGATCAACGATATCTCCAGGTTTAACTAGAAATTTATACAAATGAGCATATATGGTTTCCAGCCCATTGTGGTGTCTAATAATAATAGTTCTACCGTATCCACCTGTCCATTTCGCTAATCGAACAACACCCCTGAATGCACTAACAACAGTGTCACCGCGAATTAAGTCAATATCAATACCATTGTGATGTCTACCATCCCTCCAACCAAATCTTGATGTAATCACCCCTTCGAAAGGATGTCCATAACCACAATTCATATAGTTATCTGTAAGACAAAATGTCGATTCGGTATCGGATGCACAAATGTCATTTTTGTAAGGATGAGGCAGAAGTGTATTCCATGATTTATACAAGTTGTGCGCAGGATATGGATTGGTATCCGCCGGCCATTCGTCAACATACGTCTCTTGAATCTTATCGTTTAGCATATCGACCACCTTTGGATCGATATACTCATTACTCAACAAACTGTCTACCAAACATATAAGATACTCTCTATCAACACCTTCTTTAAATTTACTTTTGAGAAAATCCATGTAATTTAAAGACACAAGCTCACTGGATGGCGTACTTTTTTCAACCCCTTCTCCCCCTAGTATTTTCCCTAAAAAGAAAACACACAAAACCGATAATATTCCGTAACGAACAACCTTCATCCCTCTTTTTGTTTCGAAATGGGCGCTCAAGATACGGAGAATTTTATTAACAATCCAGTTTTATTTACTTTATAACTGCCTGATTTAGTGATGTAATCAAACCAAAAAAAATGTTAATAACCTCAAAACCAAATTAATGAACAATAGACAATTGAGTGTGTCTGATATTCAAAATTTGCGCGTAAATTTGAGCCATGAAGTTTATTTCAAAACTCATCATAACTCTTGCGACACCATTTCTTTTAGTGCACTGCAAAAACAACAATTCAGATGTTCCTTTTGAAAAGCAACACTATTACTACTCAAACACAGAAGGCAACAACACCATAGAGGGATCCCATATTTATATTGATCATAAAATCGGAGACACTTTGTTTTTTGATGAATCCTGTTCGAAATTAATTCAAAACATTAACCGAAAATGGATAGTTGGACAGGGCTCTGGAAAACCCTATTACGATACTGGAAAAGAATATTACTGGCCAATTTTAACGGTTTTACCCAAATTGAATGCTTTAATCACAAGTCCTGTCAACGAATACTTTAGCCTTTCAAAACCTGTTGTTTTTTGGAAGTTGGGCCCATACCCAATTAAATTCTCCGATTCCTTGAGTGGAAGTTGGGGGTTTTCTAAAATTATTTTGGACAAAAAAGACAGCCTTTTCAAAACACATTTGTTTGAATGCGACACCGATATAGTACACTTATATTTGGCAAGCAGTAAAAATTTAAGCAACTGGACAATTAAACGCTTACTCAAACCCGATGATTTTAACAACATTCCCTGGAATGTTCCTGATAAAAATCATAAAATGAAAGTTACCCCACTGATTTCCGATATCGTATATCACAACGAAAAATACTACTCTTTTGCATACGGGGATGATGCAAAGGAAAAAACCTATATAAGCGTATTAATTTCTGACTCTTTGGAGGGAAACTACACAATCCATCCTCGCCCCCTTATTTCTCCAAACTCAAAAAGTGATTTTTCAAATCACGATGTATACTTTCCTAAAATTGTTTTTAGCGATTCATTATGGCTGATGTATTACACTTCAAAAAACGAACAAAATGAAGAATTTCTTTGCGTTGCTAAATCAACTAACTTATTAGATTGGAAGGTTCTAAAAGAAAATATACTCATTCGAAATAAAGGTTGGAATTCAGGCATGACAAACCTGCTTTGTGCACAAGTCAAAATTATGAACAACCAAATTCATCTATGGACAACAGGCATAAAGAATGTAGGCAGTTATACCAACCTCAACAAAGGCAATCCAATGGATGTTTGTATCGGTAAGTTCCATGCACCATTAAACTCTAATAACTTCATTGAAGAGGCAGGAAACCCTGTTTTTGGAGGAAACCCTACTTTTAATTTTGAGAACGATCACATTGGAGGAACTTTTCAGGAAATAACGCATGAAAACTACACCTATACTTTTTATCACGGCAAAGCTCGTTCTGGAAAAGAGTATACGATTCTAGTAAAATAACACCTCCGTTTATTCACACTATTTAACAAAACGAGCAATACTATTGCTAAACTCCTATCGTTTAAAGAACATGAGACTAACACTTTTACTTACCGCACTATCATTTCTTGGATATTCACAAATTGAAATTACCGAACTCAAAACACCACAAAAACCAAGCACAAAACTTTCAAAGTACATACAGCAAAACCAAAACGACTCATTAGTTAGTCAATCAATAGGATCTGTATCAAATGGAAGCTTAAAAAATGGAAAACTAATTCCTTTTCAGGGAAAAAACTTTTCCTATTTCGATGAAACCAGCTATTTAAGCGGAAGAGCGTTTTTGAATTCAAAAGTGTTGCATACAATTTTAGATGGATACAAAAATTTAGAAACCACTCAACCCAATCGGACATTTAAAATAATGGAATGCGCGCACAAAAACGGAGGGAAACTATGGCCACACCGAACCCACCAAAACGGTTTAAGCGTTGATTTTATGGTACCAAAGCTTAAAAACACTATCCCTTATTACGGTCTCGACACCCTTGGAATCAATCATTATTGGCTCACATTCAACAATCAAGGCCAATACAATAAAGACACATCAATAACAATAGATTTTGAATCCATTGCAGAACATCTTCTAACCCTAAAAAAAGAAGCCAAAAAACACAAACTGAAAATTCAAAAAGTAATCCTAAAAGTAGAGTTAAAAGACGAGCTTTTTCATGGGAAGTATGGAAAGAAACTAAAAGAAAGTGGTATCTACATTGTAAAGTCACTGAGCCCAACAATTAATGCACTACATGACGAACACTATCATGTTGATTTTAAAGAAATATAATTAAAAAAATAAAAAAACGGAACCAATTAAAACATAATGCGTATATGTGTCGGTAGATTTTTAAATTATTTTAGTAATAGGTAGTATGTCCCACTTTTTCAGGTGGGACATTTTTATTTTTAGTTGTATCAAGCATAAACCGCAGAATGGGCTATAAAGCCATCAATAATAACCGGCTCTAACTTAACGCGCTTACCAAAAACATCAAATTCATCACTTAAAACCGAAAAAGAATTTAACCCCATCGATAAGCCTCCACCAAAAAGCTTAACAACAGCCTCTTTTCTTGTCCACAACCGAGTAAAATCCTCTGGACACTTAATAAACCGAACCTCCTCTGAGCAAAAAACTCTTGAATAAATAACCTCTTTTGGCTCACGCAACCTTTCCACATCTATCCCAACAGGCCTGTTGTGTATTGCCAAAACAACAATTCCCTTAGTATTTGAAATGTTAAAATAAATGTTTGAATTCGGTATAAAAGGCTTTCCTTTTTCTTCAAACTGCACTTCAGAAAGCAACACTTCATTCGGTAATTTTTCAGCTAAAAGTTGCCACCCTAACAAACTCAACATTCGTTTTGAAGAATTTTTTTTACCTAAAACCGATTTTATATTTTGAGGCATCTGGCCGTAAAGTTCATTTTGACTGGAATAATCAAAACCCTGCGGCACTATTTTTTTGTATATTTTCAATGCAATTTATATTAAGCTAAAAATTTTATTCTCCCTCTTTATCCGCCAATTCCATCCACGTCAAAGTTATCAAATCAATTTTTTCAACCAATTCTCCCAACTCAACCGATAGCTTATTAATCCTTTCTCCATCTATGTTTCCAGAGGACAACTGCCCTTCTATATTACTTTTTTGGTCCTCAAGTTGCTCAAGTTCTTGGGCCAACCTTTCCATTTCCAACTTTTCCTTGTAAGTTAACTTGATGGGCTTCGGCTTTTTCTCCCTCTCTTCTTTTACTATTTTTTTATCTACTTTCCTACCCTCTGCCTCTTGTTTACCCACTTTCAGGTACTCTCTGTACTCTGTATAATTACCTGGGAAATCTTTCACCTCCCCCTCTCCTTTAAACACAAAAAGATGATCACAAATTCTATCTAAAAAAAATCGATCGTGTGAAACAATTACCACACATCCATTAAAATCCAGTAAATAATTTTCTAACGCCGTTAACGTTTCTAAATCAAGATCATTCGTTGGCTCATCTAAAATCAAAAAATTAGGATTTTCCATCAGAACCGTTACCAAATAAAGCCTTTTCTTTTCTCCCCCCGACAACAACTCAACCTGAGTATGCTGTTTTTTAGGATCAAATTGAAAATGGGTTAACATTTGACTGGCAGTAATCTTAGAACCTTCCTTAGTTTGAACCACCTCAGCAATATCTTTTACAACATCAATCACTTTCATGTCGTTTCTAAAGCTCAATCCTTTTTGATTGTAATACCCAAACTTAACTGTACTCCCTGTTGATATTGAACCTTTGTATTCTTTATCCTTACCTGTAATTAAATTTAAAAATGTGGATTTACCCGTTCCATTCTTTCCAATAATTCCTATTTTTTCACCCCGCTTAAAAAAGTAAGTGAAATCCTGTAAAATTTTAAGGTCTCCAAAAGACTTTGTCAGGTACTCTATTTCAAGAATTTTTCTTCCCATGCGCGTCATTACCGATGAAATTTCCAATTCTTTCTTAGCCTGCACACTTTTTGAGACTTTCTCCAACTTGTAAGCTGCCTCAATCCTACTTTTACTCTTCGTACCCCTTGCTTTAGGCTGCCTTCTCAACCACTCCAACTCTGTTTTAAAAAGGTTTTTAGCTTTATTGGCAACCACCTGCTGGTTGTGTTCTCTTTGCGCCTTTTTATCCAGATAATATTCATAACTCCCTTTGAATTGATACACTCCATTAGGCGTTAATTCAATAATTTCATTGCAAACGTTATCCAAAAAATATCGATCATGTGTAATGAGCAATAGAGTCAAGTTGCTTTCAGCAACAAACTTTTCAAGCCATTCTACCATATCAAAATCGAGATGGTTTGTAGGCTCATCCATATACAGGATATCTGGCTCATCAATTAACGACTTAGCTAAAGCCAATCTCCTGCCTTGTCCTCCACTTAAATTTTCAATTTTAAGCTGTTTATTGGTGAACTTTAAATTGGTTAGTACCTCGTTTATTTTGACATCAATAGCCCATGCATTCAACTCATCAATCTCATTCATGAGGTTATTGAATTCATCACTTTCTGTATCTCCCAATTTCAATAAAGATTCATATTGATTAATCAACTTAATTAGAGGATTTTCAGATTTGTGAATATACTCTTCGATTGTTTTAGCCTCTCCAAAATCAGGCTCTTGTTCAAGCCACCCAATTCGCAATCCGTCTCTGTAAACCACTTGCCCCTCATCTTGGATCTCTTTTTCCATAAGAATCTTGAACAAAGTTGACTTACCCGCCCCATTTTTAGCCACTAAGCCTATCTTTTGTCCTTTTTCCAAACCAAAAGAAACTCCTTGAAACAATTTGAACTCGCCAAATGATTTAGACAATCCCGATACCGATAAGTAATTCATATTCCAAAGTTACTGAATATAAGCTTGAATAAACATGTCTCAAGGCTAAGTTAATTAGCTATAAAAAGAATAATGTCAACTTTTTAGAATCCTTATATTTGCAATTGTGAAATCAGTTTTGACCATACTTTTATGCACATTAAATTTTTACGTGCACTCACAAGAGGAATCAAACATCAAAAAAAAAGCGTACCACGCTGAACTGAATTTCAAAGGCGCTTTTTTGATGCCGCACTCCGGAGCTGTAAAGTCGCTTATGAACGGAACTTTTCCCGTTTATGAAATTGGTGCAGAGCTCCCAAACCATGGAAACAATCATTTTCACAACAATTTCCCCCTTAACAGATGGGGCGTTGTATTTAATTTTTCACCACTAACCAATAATGAAAATTTAGGTGTTGGTTTCGGAATATTGCCTTACATCAGCATGAATCTTCTGAAAAACAAGGAATCTAAGTGGAAATTTCGATTAGCATCTGGATTAGGATATATACAAAAACCCTTTAACGAAATAACC
The DNA here is from genome assembly GCA_002720635.1 of Flavobacteriales bacterium. Taxonomy (GTDB): domain Bacteria; phylum Bacteroidota; class Bacteroidia; order Flavobacteriales_C. Next base: position 6,443 of record PBJD01000044.1, read on the forward strand.
AACCCTAAAAACATGGCTCTTGGTTCTTACATCAACAACATAACCGATTTTGCACTTCAGTACCAAACTAGTCTTACAAAGGGCATAGTTACAAAAATCGGATTTGGCCTACAGCATTTTTCAAACGGAGCATTCATTCGTCCTAACCTCGGACTCAACCTACCCTACCTATCGATTTGTATAAAAGCAGAAAACCAAAGGCACAAAAACACAATTAGTGAACCCAAAATAACCAAAGAAAAAAACAATTACTTTGCTGGATCTTTTTATGGAACAAAAACACTGACTTTTGCACCTACAGAGCGTTACCATGTTTTCCAGATCTCGGGAGGCTATTCCTTTGGTTTCACAAGAGGCGACTTCATAAATCTACAAGCCGATATTATTTTTGACCAAAGCCTACCCTTTCTGAGTGAATACGATTATGAATTTAAATCAATTGACAACGTAATTCTGGGTTTATTTTCAACCTACGAAAAAAAATTTGGTCAAATCGGGACTTTTATCGGTATAGGTTTTTACCTTCACTCCCCATACCAGTCCTATACTGGGAACTGGGACTTTGCCAATAAGGGAGGCTACTTATACAACAGAATCGGAATTAAATACTACATCGCACAAAACATATGCGCTCAGGTATCTGCAAGGACTCATTTGGGATCTGCAGACAATACTGAGTTTGGAATAGTATACAAATTTAAATGAAACAAGGGTTTTACATAGCGCTATTTACGATCTTTTTGTTTTCATGCAAAAAAGAAAACAACTGTTTAATTTCGTCCGGTAAACCAGCATCTGAAACGCTATACATGGATGCTTTTTCAAGCATTGAAGTCAAAGATTTTATAGATGTTAACTGGCAGGAAAGTTCGGAATATAAAATAGAAATAGAAGGAGGAGAAAATTTCATACCGGGAATCTCTTACAACATAAAAAAAAACTTTCTTGTCCTTAAAAACAATAACGGCTGTAAATTTATGAGAAGAAATGTCGACGACATTTCCGTTACTGTATTTTGTCCATTTGTGGATACATTAACGGTTAAAGGCAGCGGTAAAATTTTGTTCAAGGATACCATGAAGCACAACCTCTGGGTAAATTGTATTGCTAATCAAGGCACAATGAATTTAAAAATCGACAACGAATTCACCAGGTTTTATCTCGAAAGTGGCAGCAATGATATTCATGTTACCGGTTCAACCAGGTATTGCAATTATTATAATGCCGGAATTATTCACTTTTATGCAAAAACATTTGAAGTGGATAGTTTCAGATGCCACAGCCGCTCTAAGGGAATTACCGAAATAATCGCAAACTCATGGCTGCACATCGAACAAAATGGAGAGAGCGACATCAACTATTGGGGGAATCCTCCTATTGTAAACGTTACATCTTATAGCGGGGATGGTAAGATAATTAGCCGAAATTAACACCCTTTAGCCACAAACTGATAAAGCAGTCGATTGTTTTCCACTGGTGTTGATAATTATTACTTGAATCAATTGGTTGTAATTGGTATTAAACCCTCTTTTTTGTTAAATTAGTGTATTCTCAAATGAACTAAAAAAGTGAGTGTTGAAATTCAAGAAAAGGTAACCGAAATATTTACCGAATTTCTAGAAAAAAATAGCCATAGGAAAACGCCTGAGCGATTTGCTATTCTCGATGAAATATATTCATATAAGAATCATTTCGACATTGAAACTCTATATGAAAACATGAAAGCAAAAAATTATCGTGTAAGCAGGGCTACACTTTACAACACACTTGACTTACTTATGGATTGCAGCCTGGTGGTGAAACATCAGTTCGGTTCAAATCACGCGCAATTTGAGAAAGCTTTCGGTTATGCAAATCACGATCACTTAATCTGTCAAAACTGCGGTAAAGTAATTGAGTTTTGTGATCCAAGACTGGGATTGGTAATGGAAAATCTTAAAAAATTTACCGAATTCGAAATAAAATCGCACTCCCTGACAGTATATGGGATTTGCAATCAAGGTAAATGCATCAAAGACACAAAATAAAATATATTAAATAATTAGCCACGAAGGCTTTACTATAATTAAAATGAAAGTAGACGTATTATTAGGGTTGCAATGGGGTGACGAAGGAAAAGGTAAAATTGTAGATGTTTTTACTCCGAAGTATGATATTATCGCACGTTTTCAAGGTGGACCAAATGCAGGTCACACTTTGGAATTTGACGGAATAAAGCATGTACTGCATACAATTCCCTCCGGAATTTTTCATAAAAATACCATAAACATCATCGGAAATGGCGTTGTAATGGATCCGATAATTTTTGAAAAAGAAATCAAAGAACTAAAAGCTTTAAACGTAGACGTTAAACATAAACTGGTAATTTCCAGAAAAACTCACTTAATTCTTCCAACACATAGAGTATTGGATGCTGCATCCGAAGCCGCAAAAGGGAAAAACAAAATTGGATCAACCTTAAAAGGAATCGGACCAACCTATATGGACAAAACAGGAAGAAACGGTTTACGAGTTGGTGACCTGGAACTAAATGATTTTCAACAACGCTACGATGCGCTAGTTAACAAACATATTGAGCTCCTTAAGCAATTTGATTTCGAGTACGATTACAAAGAGGAAGAAGAAAAGTGGATGAAATCACTGGAGACATTAAAAGAATTAACGTTTGTAGATAGTGAGCATTATATTGGTGAAGCCATGAAAGCAGGAAAATCAATTCTGGCAGAAGGTGCTCAAGGCTCATTACTCGACATCGATTTTGGGTCCTACCCATTCGTAACCTCTTCAAACACCGTTTGCGCAGGTGCCTGCACAGGTTTGGGAGTTGCGCCAAATAAAATCGGAAAAGTTTACGGAATTTTCAAAGCGTATTGTACTCGTGTTGGAAGTGGTCCATTCCCTACGGAACTTCATGACCAATCCGGCGAAGACCTAAGAAAAGCAGGTCATGAATTTGGTGCCACAACCGGAAGACCAAGAAGATGCGGATGGTTGGATTTGCCGGCTCTAAAATACTCTATCATGTTAAATGGAGTTACCGATTTAATTATGACAAAAGCTGACGTACTTTCTGAATTTGGAGAGTTAAAGGTATGCACATCCTACAATTATAATGGTGAAACTGTAGAACAATTTCCTTACAATATTGACGAAAGCAACCTCTCAGCAAATTACACGTCATTACCAGGGTGGGATAAAGACTTAACAGGATTGTCCAGCATTTCTGAATTACCATCGGAACTGAACAACTATATAACGTATCTGGAGAAAGAATTAGAAGTCCCTATTACTGTTGTATCTGTTGGACCTGACAGAACTCAAACACTAATGCGAGAAGCTGTAAATGCCTAAAAACATTTTACTCATTATCTTATTTGCCAACAACCTCCTTTTTTCTCAAAAGGAGGTTGTTCAGATTTTAAGCGCCAATGAACTCAAACCCGGTCAAACTGAAGATCATCAAAAACTAATTGGTAATGTTGCCCTTAAATACAGTGACGCTACACTTTTTTGTGACATTGCTGAAGTAAATGCCAGAACCAATGATTTCAAAGCCTGGGGAAAGGTATATATCAACCAGACAAATCAACTAAAAGCCTGGGGTGATTCTTTAATTTATGAAGGTACTGGCGGAATTGGAAAACTTTATGGTGATGTAAAAATGAAAAGTGAAAACTCGCTATTAAAAACGTCATTACTTTATTTTGATAAAAACAGAAACCTGGTTTATTATTTAAATGGAGCGAACACCATACAGGATGATTCCAAAATCTACTCAAAAAAAGGATTTTACAACACCTCCAATAAATATCTAAAACTTAAAGACTCAGTTCAAATTGAAAATCCAGAATACACCATCAGAGCCGATACGCTGGAATATTCTACCAACTCAAAAACATCTTATTTTTTGGGGCCTACATTTATTGAACTCACAGAAGAAAAAATATATTGTGAATTGGGATTTTACAACAGGAGCTTGGAAATTGGTCAATTTGAAAAAAACGCAGAACTCAAACAAAATGAGCAATCCTTAAAGGCCGACAGTATTTACTTTGAAAAGAGAACAAACTTTTCTGAAGCTTTCAGGGATGTAGTACTCGTTGACGAAGAAGAAAGCTTAAAAGTCCAGGGAGAATATGGTTATTTTGATAGAAACACCAACCGTTCATTCATCACCAAAGACGTCTTATTTGCTCAGGGCTCAGAAAAAGACGATACATTATATTTAGTTTGCGACACCTTACTCTTACAAGAAGAAAACGATTCAAATAAAAGTTTTTTTGCCTACTGGAACGTTAAACTCTTTCAGGCTGAAATGCAAGGGAAGTGCGATTCACTTGCTTACAGTATGAAAGACTCCTTAATTAAATTGTTTTACGACCCCGTAATATGGAATGGTGAGAGCCAACTCACAGGTGACTCCATTGAGCTGTTGCACTACGACAACAAGATTCAGAAATTATTTGTCAGGAACAACGGATTTATTGTTTCTTTAGCTGATTCAACCCCCTACCGATATGATCAAGTCAAAGGAAGGAATTTAATCGGTCATTTTAAAAGAGGAAAACTCGCTCTTATGGATGTACTGGGCAATGGACAAACCATATACTATGCACGAGAAGAGGATGGAAAGTATACAGGTGTAAATAAAGCCATATGCAGTGACATCAAAATAAAATTTAAAAAAGGTAAAATTGATCGTATTAAATTCATTACCATGCCTGAAGCCACGTTTTACCCTTTGAAGGATTTCCCACAATCCAAGCAAATACTGGAAGGGTTTATCTGGAAAAGCGATGAAAGACCAGGATCTTTAAACGATATTTTAAATTATTGATTTAAGCCAGTGAGATGAAACAAAGCAGCAGATAAAGCACTCGCGACATTCATAGAACTATTGTTCCCAAACATAGGAATATGAAAACATGGAAATAAAGAAAGATATTGCTCCCTTACGCCATTTTTTTCATTACCGACAACAATACCAATTTTTTGAGAAGTTAAACTGAAATTCCTAATCGGTTTGCTCGTTAACGACAATTCCAAACAAAACCAATCCCTTTCATCAAAATCAATTTTTTCAACAAAACGATAATCAAGATACTTTTCAGTTCCTCGAGATACAGATTTAGCTCTGGGACTTAATTTTTGTTTACCACCCAAAAATACAACTTGAGAAACTCCAAAAGCATCGGCAAGCCGAAGAACACCTCCAATATTGGCAGGAGACTCCAACTTATCACAAACCAGAACAATATCCAGGTTATGGGTTTCACTCTCAAAATCAATATGTTTAGATTGTTTCATGTTTTTAAAAATAAAAAAGGCCACCAAAAGGCAGCCTAACTACTAACTCAAGTTTTTCTACAACTCGTACATTAAAACAGGATTTTCAAGTATTAATTTGAACGTTTGAAGGAATGCCGCTCCAATCGCTCCATCAATAGCTCTGTGATCACACGACAAAGTTACTTTCATCACATTACCAGGAACAATCTCATTGTTTTTAACCACAGGAACTTGTTTGATTCCACCAATAGCCATAATAGCACCGTCTGGTGAGTTGATAATTGATGTAAATTGTTCAATACCAAACATACCTAAATTGGATACGGTAAAAGTTGAACCCGCCCAGTCATCTGGAGTTAATTTATTTTCTTTAGCTTTTATTGAATAGTCTTTTACCTGAGCTGATATTTCTTGCAAGCTCAATTGATCTGCAAATCGAACGACAGGAACCAGCAAACCGTTTTCAACGGCCATTGCAACACCAATATTCACATGGTCATTATAGCGAACACGATCTCCCAGGAACGAGCAATTCACTCCAGGATGCTGCTTTAACGCTTTTGCAGTTGCCTTTACTACCATATCATTAAAAGATACTTTGGTACCCTTGCCTTCGATAATAGATTTTCTGGCAGCAATAGCATTATCCATATCAATATCCAGTGTAAGATAGAAATGAGGTGCAGAAAATTTAGACTCTGAAAGCCTCTGACCTATTACCTTTCTCATCGAATTCAATCCTACTTCAGTAAAACTCTCTCTTGCGTTAACAACACCACCGGGAATAAAGTTTTCAACGTCTCTTTTTACAATTCTACCTCCGTCGCCTGAACCTGGAACCTGAGATAAAGGAATATTTTTTTCTTGTGCTAACTTTCGCGCCAGAGGTGAAGCTACTACCTTATCATTCAATACAGATGGTGCAGCAGATGGTGCTGTTGGCGCTGAAACTGTCGCTGGAGCGGGAGTAGTCTTTGGAGTTGGAGCGGGAGCCGGAGCAACCTTTGGAGCGGGAGCCGGTTCTGATGGTTTTGTTTCAGGAGCAACATCGTCTTTAGCTTCCGCGACATTGTTCTTGGCTTTCTTCTCAGCATCCTCAATAATTTTTGCAATATCTTCTCCTTCTTCACCAAGAATAGCCAATATAGAATCAACAGGTGCGTTCTGCCCCGCATCCACGCCAATATGCAATAAAACCCCCTCTTGAAAGGATTCAAACTCCATTGTTGCTTTATCGGATTCTATCTCAGCCAGTAAGTCACCACTTTCAACCTTATCACCAACTTTTTTATGCCATTCAGCTACGACTCCCTCGGTCATAGTATCACTTAATTTTGGCATTAAAACTACTTCAGCCATAGCTTATTTTCTTTTCTTGTTTCTAAAATTCTTTGATAAATGGATAATTTTCGTCTGCATAAACTCCTTCATAAATATCATCATCCTCAGGGAAATCTCCCTCTTCGGCAAACTTCTCGGCCTCAGCAACAATATTTTTAACCTTATCCTCTATAGATTTGAGTTCTTTCTCAGTAGCAAATTTATTTTCGTGAATCGTATTCAGAACATCTGCAATCGGGTCTCTATCTTTGTAATTATTTAATTCTTCCTTAGTCCTGTACTTTGCAGGATCGGACATAGAGTGGCCTTTGTATCGGTAAGTTCTGATTTCCAGCAAAGTTGGACCATCTCCCTTCCTGGCTCTTTCTACGGCTTCTTCAAATGCATCAGCGCAATCTTCAACCTTCATTCCGTTAACAGCAAAAGAAGGCATTTCATAAGCGTGTCCTAATTTATATAAATCGGTTACATTAGATGTTCTTTCAACTGATGTACCCATTGCGTACATATTGTTTTCAATTACAAACACAACAGGTAACTTCCAGGTCATAGCCATGTTCAAGGCCTCATGAAACGCACCTTGACGAACAGCACCATCCCCCATCAAACAGATGTTTACATTTTTTGTACCTCTATATTTTTCAGCAAAAGCAATACCTGCACCAAGCGGAATATGGCCACCAACAATTCCATGACCACCATAGAACCCTTTTTCTTTATCGAACATATGCATCGAACCTCCTCTTCCTTTGGAAATTCCAGATGTTTTCCCGAAAAGTTCCGCCATAATAACTTTTGGATCAGCACCTCTTCCTATTGGTTGACAGTGATCACGATAGGTTGTAATAACGCTATCGCCTTTTCCTAAGGAAGTTTCATAACCCGCTATAATGGCCTCCTGACCAATATACAAGTGACAAAACCCTCGAATTTTCTGCTGAATATAACAAGCAGAAGCCTTTTCTTCGAATTTACGGTACAATAACATTTCCTCGTACCACTTTAAATATTGCTTCTTCGAATACTTCAATGTTTTTTTATCTTTCGCGACAACTGCATTAGAACCTTTTGCCATAAATGAACCTTTTTATCAAAACAAAAGTAATAAAGTCCTGTTAAATATACGATATATAAACTGACTTTTCCACAAAAAAAATATTACACAAAAAAGAAGCAGCACCTTAAAAAAAACAAAAAACAAAAAACAAAAACAAACCCTAAGTGATTGAAAAACAAACCCTTAAAAACCAAACAAACTCTATAAAAGACAAAGATTAAGCACCCTGTTTAAAGACAGAACACGGACATCCTTTAGTTGATTAAATTATACGTTATTCAAATGGTTATAAGTATGCTTCTAATTTTTCGAGTTGAATGCTTCTGGATCCCTTTATCAGCACTTTAAAATTCTTAAATTTCTTCAAAATATTGCTTTCAATAAGCTCTTCTACTTTTTCAAAAACAATAAAATCAGACCGGTTGTATTTTTTAAATACAGGACCTACGAGAATAGCTTCACAACCGGCTTCTGTTATTTTTGTTATAACCTTTTTATGCTCCGTTTCAGAAATAGCACCCAGTTCCTTCATATCCCCAAGTATGAATAGTTTTCTACCTTTTTGTAAAAGTAATTCATCAATTGCCAGATTCATACTTGATGGATTGGCGTTGTATGCATCTAAAATTAAATGGTTGCCCTTATATGATTTTTTTATTTGGCTTCGATTGTTTGTAGGAGTATACTGCTCCAAAGCATTTACTATTTTTGAAGTCTCAACATCAAACTGTTTACCAACAACATAAGCTGACAGAACATTATTCGCATTATATTTCCCAAATAAATTAGTTTTAATCAGATTTCCTTCAATGGAAAACTCCAGTTTAGAATCATTTGCTTTCAGCTTAAAATCGAACTGACTTCCTTTACCATATTCTATACAATGTGGATAGTTTTCAGTTAGTGGCAATAAGTAAGGCTCGTTATTATTCACAAGCAAAACACCTTCTTTTTTGATAACATACCGGTACATTTCAGACTTTGTTTGTATCACTCCATCCTTACTACCAAAGCCCTCTATATGAGCTAAACCAATATTCGTAATCAAACCATGGGTAGGATCTGCTATTTCGCAAAGTTCCTGAATATCTCCTGGTTTGTTTGCGCCCATTTCAATTAATGCAAAGTCGTTATTGTCTCGTAAATTCAGAAGCGTTAATGGCACACCAATGTGATTATTTAAATTCCCCCCCGTAAATAACAAATCAAATTTTTGCACTAAAACAGAAGCCAATAACTCCTTTGTTGTTGTTTTTCCATTACTTCCTGTAATTGCCAGAACTGGTATATCAAATTTGGATCGATGATAGTTTGCTAAACATTGCAGCGTTTTCAAAACATCGGAAACCTGTATTATATTATCACCCGATATACGTTTATCGTCACAAACAGCATAGAGGCACCCTTTATCAAGTGCCTCACAAGCAAATTTATTCCCATTAAAATTCTCACCACTTAATGCAAAAAATAAGGAATTAGCAACAATTTTTCTAGTATCGGTGCAGACCTGATATCCACATTGCTTATATATATTATAAAGTTTCTTTAATTCCATAGTTATAAAAATAAAAAGCCCTCTGAAATTTTCAGAAGGCTTTTTGCTAATTTATTCAATTCATTATTCCCAGGTTGTTGGTTTACCAACTCTATGCATAGCACAACGAAAACCTATATTATCCTGATCTTGATCTTCATCTAAAAACCTTCGAGTGCCAGGAGCCATCCAATACACCCTGTCTTTCCAGTTTCCGCCTTTATAAACTCTTGCACTATTTGACTGTAAAGAGTGAATCTTAGTTTCATACATCCTTTTTTTCTCCTTTGCAGGTCCCGCATAGCTTGCTTCATTGTAGTACACAGAAGATGCAAAATCACCATCCAGGAAATCGATATTTTGTGAAACCTTGTAGTTTCTCTTTTTATCTAATTCATCTTCAGGATTTTTAATATCCACAGGACGCATTACCATTTTTCCTAAAGAATCTTTATCAAGGTAGTAACCATCATCATCTTTTGCATAGGTTTCATATACATTACCTCTGAACGATCTAAATTCATTTGCATCTTCCAAAGTTAAAGGTCTATATACATCCATTACCCATTCCGACACATTACCAGCCATTTGATATAATCCGTAATCATTTGGCCAATACGAACGGACGGGAGCAGTAATATCAGCAGCATCATTCAACCTGGAAGCAACCCCCATATAATCACCCTTCGCACGCGTGATATTTGCCATCATCTCACCTTGCCAGTTGTCCTCCTTGTTTCGAACCCAATGACCATTCCATGGATAAATTCTTCTATCTAAAATACGCTCATCAATCGTATTTCCAATTAATCCAATGGCAGCAAATTCCCATTCAGATTCAGTTGGAAGGCGATAACGAGGTAACAATATACCATCTTCAACATTCACCTTTCTAAATTCATTGTTTGGATTAAGATCAATCATTTCATCTTTCACCAATCCTTCATACTGACCTTTTAGATAGGTATCTAAATTAAAGTTATCTTCATTTACCTGATTGGGATTGACTTTTAATATTCCCTCACGAATTAATATCCATTCATTAACTCTATCTGTTCGCCAAACACAGTAATCCGTAGCTTGCAGCCATGAAACTCCAACAACAGGATATTCGCTGTAAGCAGGATGCCTGTAATACAGCTCAACATAAGGTTTTGTAAATGCTAACTCATCTCTCCATGCCAATGTATCGGGGAGAGCATTTACAGATACTTGAGGATAGTCAGCACCATATACTCGATTTAACCAATACACATATTCTCTCCAATCTACATTTCGTATTTCTGTTTCATCCATATAAAAAGAAGACACAGATTGTGTTCTGGGAACGTTATTCCATTGATGCACAACATCCTGTTCAACCGAACCCATTGTAAAACGACCTCCTTCAACTAAAATCAAACCTGGACCTGTTTCCTGTTCAAAGAAAGGTACCACTTCAAAACCACCATTCCTTGGATTATTTACAGTCCAACCAGTAGTACTTGAAACTTCTTTACGACATGAGCTTAACAAAACAACACCCACGAACATAAAAACACCGAAATTAAAATACTTTGTAGCCAACTTTTTCATCTTTGTTTTCGTTTACTTAAAATTAATAACGTTTATTTTTAAAAACGTAACAATTAACACACACAATTTTTCAAATTTTCTAGAAGGAAGGGCAACTTACAGGTGTAAATTTCTTCCTTTTAGGCCTGCAGTTAAACTGGATTGTCATCGACAACTCATGTGAACCTGCACTCGCATTACTAAGCTTAGACACCGTTACATCGTAACTGTATCCAAATCTAAAATTAGTAGTCATCATCCCTACCAACAGTATAAAAGCATCCTGATTTCTGTACCATAAACCTCCAACTATCGGGCCCTTTGTAACGTACAAACCAAGATTTAATTGCTGAAAATCTTTTTGCTTTTGATATAAAATATTTGGAGATATAGAACTCTCCGGAAGCGTATTTGCATTTCTTCTTCTTCTCCTCTTATACCGCTGACTTTGATGACCTATTGGGATAATAGCCCCTGTGTGAGCAGTTATTTTCATAGGCAGAGGGCTAAAACCACCTAAAAGTGCCTCATCTGGTTGTGATAAGTGATGCGCGGCAGCACCGATGAAAAATGACGAACTGTAACCAAGTAAACCTGCTGAAAAATCAACATTATTAACTGGTCTTGCTGTATTTTGTTCCCCGGTCTGATTCACAAAACCATATCTTTCGTCAATCATATCCCCAAAAGTAAGCTTAGTCCAGTCAACACTTTTCTGAGCATAAGCAGCCTGTAAACCCATTTTTACTGAGAAAGAGTTTGTTACTGGTAAATAATAAGAATAAATCGCACTTGCGTTTGTAGTCTTTATAGTTCCATCTCCTGCAGCATCCTGAGTAACAATCATACCAAATCCTCCGGCCAATGCATCAACGTGCTGATCATATGAAGCTGAATAGGTAATGTAAGTTTTATTTATACCTGGCCATTGGTTACGATAATTCATAACCATCCTGGGACATCTCGAACTTCCGGCAAATGCAGGATTAAGATACAAAGGATTCGCATAAAACTGCGTAAATTCAGGGTCTTGAGCCATGGCCTCTTTGTTAAAAAAGACTGAAACAAACAGAACAACAAATGATAGAAGCAAGTTTCTTTTACTCATATTCAAAACTTTACAATTTACAATTATAATGAATATTTGTTGAAATCTACAATCAACAATTCTCATACACGATAATTGTTATAACATTTAAGTGTTAAAAAAGTAACATGTAATACAATTCTTCATCAATAATCTCGTATTTTTAAACAACTAAGACTTCACTAATCATTCATGCGCGGCGTTTTCATATACATACTTATGGCAATACAGGTTACATTGTCAGGCCAATCCGTGCAGTTTAATTTTAAAAATTACCAAATATCAAATATAGGATCATTCAAAACAGTATCGTTTCAAAACAGTTATTTCGATGAATATTTCCATGCTTATCATCAACTTAATTTAAAGATGAAACTGAGTAATGATTTCTCAATTATTTCAATTGATTCAGAGCCCTGCTCAAATGAAGAAAAAATAATTCTTGAAAACTGGACCTGGAAATCTTCCCCTACAGTAAAAATTCAAACCGGTATTTCAAACAATAATTTTTATTCCACCGTAAAAGTGTACCCCTATTTTCTCAGGAACGGAGCAAAGCATAAAATCAAAGAGATTGAACTGAATGTACAGAATTCTAAAATTGAAACCATTACAAACTTTAAATCAAGAGATGAAATTACTGAATCCGTATTAAACAGCGGAACTTGGTTCAAGTTTAAAATTCACGAATCCGGAATGTACAGGATCTCCTATGAAGAATTCGTTGAACTGAATATCATTCAGGAACCAATTTCAACCAACCAGATTTCTGTTTTTTCAAACCCTTCCAGGATGCTGGACTTTACAGTCGGAAATAAAAGGCCGCAAGACTTAATAGAAATAACCTCTAAAATAAATGGCGTTTCCAGTTCAATATTTGGTCCGGGTTCTTCTTTAATTTTTTACGCTGAAGCAAATGGACATGAACACTATGACGAAAGCAATGAAATTTTTAAAAATGAAATTAACCTGTATTCAGACACCAATTTCATTTATATTAACACAAGTGCTTTGTCAAGAAATAAGATTTCAAATACAGCTCTATCCAATCCTTCAGATACGGTATTTGATTATATAAAAATAAACCACCACGAAAAAGAACTGATTAACTTTATAAAAAGCGGAAGAGAATGGCTGGGTGAGAATTTTGATAAAAATCCTTTAACCTGGAATAATTTTTACACTCCTCCTGTTCAAAAGCCCCCCAGATTAAAGATTAAATATAAAGTTTGTGCCAGAAGCAATATTTCTGCTGACAATAAAATTTCATTAATCCTGAATAATGACACCGTTTCATTTTCTGAAATGAAAAAGATTAATACGGGTCCATATGCAGACTATGTAGTTTTTTCAACCAATACTTATGAAACAAATAATTACAAAAACCTGCAAAAAGACAGTCTGAGAATAAATTTCTTTTATCATCAGACAGAAAACACAAAAGCATGGATTGACTATTTCACCATAAACACAACAGAGCGAATAACAACTGAAAAGGAAGAAATGATTGTACATTTTTCTGACCAGAACAATAAGGTTAATGCCATAAATGTGTCATCAACCTTCAAAAACCCTGTCGTGTGGGATATAACCAACACCTCCAGAATTAAAGAAGTTAAAACCAATATGACAGATTCAGGATTTACATTCAATTCAGAACTTGACACCATTAAAACGTTTATTTTCTTTGAAGAAAAAAATATACACTCACCTGAATTTGTGTCTAAAGTAGTTAACCAAAATTTACACGGGCTATCATCAACAAACTATTTGATATTAACAAAAAAACAGTTTTCAAGTCAGGCTAATCGGCTAATAGACTTACACACAAGACATGACAATTTAAGTGGACAGGTTGTTTTCATAAATGACATCTATAATGAGTTCTCGTGTGGAAGACCAGAAGCTACTGCAATTCGTGATTTTATAAAACTGCTTTATGAACGTGGAAAGGAAACTGAAGACTCACTCTGTTACGTACTTCTTCTCGGTAAAGGCAGCTATGATCCAAAAAACCGAATCAGTAACAACATTAATTATATACCGACGTTTCAATCCATTAATTCCGTTAAGCTAACGAGCTCTTATGTTACAGATGACTTTTACGGCTTAATGGATGAACATGAAGGAACCTACTCCAATGGAGATTTATTAGACCTTGGCATAGGAAGAATACCTGTTAAAAACAATCAAGAAGCAAAAAATGTAGTTGATAAAATATATGAATACTATGACGAATACTCCGAAAAAGATAAAGCAACAAATTATGAAAAAAAATTGCTCACCTCAAAAGGAAGCTGGAAAAACAATATTGTTTTTATAGGGGATGATGGAGATTTTAATGAACACATGAATAATTCTAATTCTTTAGCTCAAAAAGCAGACACAACAATCAGTACACTTAATCAAAAAAAAATATTTGTAGATGCTTTCCCTCAAGAATCATCAAGCGCAGGAGACTTATCTCCCGAAACAAATAAGAAGCTAAATAAAACTCTTCACGAAGGAGCTCTTATAGTTAACTATACAGGTCATGGAGGCGAATTGGGATGGGCAAGTGAACGCATATTTTTAGTAAACGATATTCAATCGATGACCAACCGGCATAGACTGCCTCTTTTTATGACCGCAACATGTGAATTCAGTCGCTTTGATTGTCCGAATCAAGTTAGTGCCGGTGAACACTTGATCCTTCAACCCCAGGGAGGAGCAATTGCTTTATTCACAACAGTAAGGCTGGTTTTCTCAAGACCAAACCTTTACCTTAATGAAGCTTTTTATTCTGTTTTGGAATCCTCCATAAAAAATAATAAAACTGTAATTGGAGATATATTTAAAAACACAAAAGTGACAAACAACGGAGGCAAAAATGACAGGAACTTTACTTTACTGGGTGATCCTGCGCTTCGGCTTGCAGTACCATCCAACAAAATTGTTCTTGACAGCATCACTTATGAAAACTTAAAAACAGACACTATTAAATCTATTTCTTCCCCAACCCTGCACGGGCGAATTTTAATGTCGGATAATGCTACTTCTTTGAATTTCAATGGTTGGATTGAAATAACATTGTTTGACAAAGAACAAACTATAGAAACTTTAGCAAATGACGAAAACGCAAATCCTTTCTCTTACCGCTCAAAGGAAAACCTTCTGTTCATAGGAAAAGGAAATGTGATAAATGGTCATTTTTCTTCAAGTATATTTGTCCCCAAAGATGTTAGACAAAATTTTGATTTTTCTCGATTGAGCTTTTATGCTGTTGATTCCAGTTTAGGGGATGCAACAGGGTATGATGAAAGTATAATTATTGGAGGCACAGAAGAAAACATTATACAGGATAATACCGGACCAGACATCACTCTTTTCCTGGACGATACAACTTTTGTTTTTGGTGACAACGTTACTCCTTCACCTATATTTATTGCGTCTTTAACCGATTCAAGCGGTATAAATATAATCCCTGATGATGTTGGGAAAGATCTTGTTTTAACAATTGATGGGCGCTCTGATTTAAATTTCATTTTAAATAACTACTATACTCCATCTACAACAAACTATAAGAATGGAGTAGTTATCTTTCCAATCGAGCAGTTAAGAGAAGGTAGACACTCCTTTGAATTTAAAGCATTTGACAATCAAAACAATTCTTCGAAAGCGTATACTGAATTTATCATAGAAAACAATCCTAAGCTTGCCCTGAAACATCTGCTCAATTATCCAAATCCTTTCACTCAAAACACCGGCTTTTATTTTGAACACAATCAAACCAGTGAAGACCTTGAGATACTTATAAATATATATACCATATCAGGTAAAATAATTAAAACTCTGGAAGGAGTTTATAGTGCCTCATCACAACGAATAGGACCAATTCACTGGGATGGACTGGATGAGTTTGGAGACAAAATTGGTAAAGGTGTATATGTTTATCAAATAACTGCAAAAAACAGCAAAGGAGATACCGATAAAGCCATACAAAAACTTGTTCTGCTCAGATAGTTATCCTCAAAAGTGAATAGGTATAAATTTCAGCCCTTCTTTTCTGAATCGTATAGCAGAAGCAGGAAATTTAACAAATGAAACACCTTTGAAAAAAGCATTTAAAAAAGAGTACTTTGTTTTAATATTTTGAAAATTTAAATCAATCGAAACATAAAGTTCACGCTGCCTGTTGAACATTGGCAAAGGCTCTCCTTCTTCATTAAAAAAAGGATTGGAAGCCCCTCCAACCATACCGTCCCCACTGTATCCTATAGCCAACGACAACCATTTTGGAAAGAATTTTGAATTAACATTCATGTCCGACAACGAAAAAGACAACCAATATACCTGTCCATTATAATCTTTCAACCACCGATTCCAATGACTATCACCAAGCAAAGATGGCCTATACCCAGCGTATTTTGTAGGCCAATAAGAAAATTTTGGAGTGATGATTTGCTTATTAAAATAAAGCTGTTGCACCATAAACAAACCCGTTCCTAATCCATTGGATAACAGGTCTCCCCCTGAAGCTCCCCAGGCTTGTGAAAAACCATCCATAATTTCAGTAGCCAATAAAAAACAGAAACCATACATACCTCCATAGAAAATGGATTTTTTTTCTTTTAACCCTGACCACCGAAGGACATTATACCCATAATAACCGCCATAAAAAGAAGCAAGCCCATGGCCTAATTTATCCATTTGCAACCATTCATCGTTATCGTTAAAAAAATGAAAAGGAACCGTTTGATAATCTCCGTACCATTCTTTTGACAATATTCCTAATGTAATACCCGTACCTAAAGAGGAGACGCTCCCAACGGACCATGTTCGAACTCTGGAAACAGAATCAGGAATTTCAAACAGCCTCGCAGTTGTTTGCGAAAAACAACATTGATGCATAAAAAAAAATCCGATTATGATAACAATCGGACCTTTATTGTATTTATTCAATTTTCCCTGCACTAGTTTAGTAATTGCTTGTGCGTCTCTTTTAACAAGTTTATAGCTTCTTCACTGGATGTAGATTCACAATACGTTCTTAAAACAGGTTCAGTTCCTGAAGGACGAATCATAATCCATTCATCATCATTGAAGAAAAATTTATATCCATCCGTGTCATCAACACGCTGAATTGGCCTCCCTACAAGTTCTTTAATCGCTCCTGATGCACAATCCGCCATAACCGACTGTTTTTGACCTTCCGACAGGTGTAAATCAATTCTTTCAAATGCAAACGGACCAACAATCTCATACACTTCATCAATCAACTCTTCCAGGGTTTTTCCACTTTTCGCCATATATTCCCATATTGTCAACCCTATCCAGATACCATCTCTTTCAGGAATATGACCTTGAATAGCCATCCCTCCGGATTCTTCACCCCCCAAAAGGAAACCTCCTTTAAGCATTAACTCACAAACGTATTTAAATCCAATTTTAGTAGTCGTTTGTTCCAGTCCGTAATGTTTGCAAAGTTTACTCACTTTTTCTGAACAACTAAAAGCAGTAATTACCTCACCATCAAAATTTTTCTCTTCTTTCAGATACTTAATCAACAGTAAAATAATGTGATGCGCATCCACAAAATTACCCGCTGAGTCAAACAACCCAATCCTATCGGCATCACCATCAGTAGCAACAGCACAATCAATGTTTTCACTCAATTTGATCACCTCTGACATCTCACCTAAATTTCGTAAAATAGGTTCAGGAGCTACCCCTTCAAAACCTGGATTATCATCAGTATGCATAAAGGTTAAATCCGGAAGAAGTTTTCTTACCACATCTCTTCCTGCGCCATACATAGCATCATATGCAAAACTCAAATCTGAATTTCGAATCGCATCCAGATCAAAAACAGATTCAGCATGCTTAATATACATATCTTCTAAATCAATATATTCAATAGATCCATTTTCAACAAACGGTTCAATAGCAGTGTTTACATCAAAACCCGAAACCTCAGGAATAATTTTTTCAATATCGTCAACATCACTGGTTAACATTGGGCCTCCATAGCTTCCTTTTAATTTGAAACCATTGTATTCAGGTGGATTATGTGATGCAGTTATTACAACACCAATTGACGTTTCCTTTTTGACAACACCTAATGAAACCATTGGTGTAGAAGCAAATTCCGATGATAAATAAACTTTAATTCCATTTGAAGCCAAAACCTTAGCAGAAGTTTCTGCAAACATCTTCCCGCCGAACCTGCAGTCATACCCAATTACAACTGAAGGATTGTTGTATTTTTCGTTCAACCACTGAGCAGTAGCAAGAGTAACCCTTGCAACATTTTCAACAGTATATTCTTTTGCTATTATGGCTCTCCAACCATCAGTACCGAATTTGATTTGTGTCATTAGATAGAATTTTGAGCAAAACTAACAGTTTTAACGATAAAAGTGAAATTAATTCAAAAGAAAGAAATTGATTATCGAATAAGGGCAATTCTACCAATTCTTTGTTTATTTACAGTACCTCCCTCAACGTTCAGATACGTATATTTCAATCGATAAACATATACATCCTG
>PBJD01000045.1 GCA_002720635.1 Flavobacteriales bacterium
ATTTGTTTTACACCAATGTTTCTGAAGGAAATTTTAATTTTTATAAGAGTACCATTCTCGTTCCAAAACTTGCTCAAAACCCTTTTATTTCTCCTCTTGGGCCACTTGCTTTAACAACTTATCAATATTCCTACCTAGGTTCATATGAAGAAAACAGAAGAAGGATTTATAAAATAAAAGTAACACCAAAAAGACCAAAAGAGTCTGTTTTTAAAGGAGTTGTTCAAATAGAAGATAGCAGCTGGTCTATTGTTGCTGTTGAACTTGAAATGAATGAAAAAAATTTACACAGATACAACTCCTTTAAAGTATATCAAAGATTTTCAATTCATAACGAGGTAAGGCTTCTGGATAGGCAAGAATTTTTCTTTCATTATACATCGGGAGTAGGATCGAAACACTATCATGGAACTGTTTATTCAAAATTCACGAATTACAATTTTTCAAATGAAAAAATAAAAATTGGCAACCTTACCCAAATAACAGCTGATTCAGCTTCCATCCGTTCAGATGACTTTTGGAAAGATAAACGCTCGATACAACTCAAAACAAAAGAAAAAAACTTTATTGAAGCTACAAAGAAATTAAATGAGCTCAGTAAATCAGAGAAATATATAAAGCTTAAAGATTCTCTAAAAAACAAAACCTCTTTTTGGGAATTTACCTTTACAGGAATGGACCATTACAACACTTTAAAAGGTATAAAATGGAGAATTGACCCTCTTGTACAACAAGCAAGGGTATTTGGGATTGGTGGATACAGACACGCTTTAGGAGGGAAATTAATTAAACAATTTGAAAATAAAAACGAACTGTTTTTTGATGCCACTATTAATTATGGATTTAAAAATAAAGATTTACTAAGCGATGGAAGTATCAAGTACACCTACTCTCCTAAACAATTCGCACAATTTCGTCTTAGTAGTGGAAGTAAATATGAGATGCTCACCTATATGCAAAACCTATCTTCGCTTTTTAGCAGAGGGAATTTCATACAAAATGATTTTGTTAGAATAGGGCATTTCATTGAAGTTCTAAATGGTTTGTTTTTGGATGTTGACATAAAATACCTTCAACGTTCGTCAATAGCAAATCTTTCCTTATCGAAATGGAGCAATGAATTGTTTCCAAACACCAACCAACCAATTCAATTTGAAGACTACAACGAGTTCAACGTTAAACTTTTACTGAGTTATAATCCTTTTCAAAAATTCGCATTTGAAGGAAGAAAAAAAGTTGTCCAAGGAAGTAGATGGCCCACTTTTACCATAGGATGGGAACAGGGTCTACCCGATATTTTACTATCGAAAATTGATTACCAAAAGATAACAATAGGGTTTGACCATAGCTTTAAAATAGGTTTGTTAGGAACCTCCAAAGCTAAAAGTCGGTATGGACAATATTTATCCACAAATCATGTTGAAATCCCTAATTACGCCTTTTTTCGTGGCACTGATAATTATTTTTTCTCTCATCCTTTATACACATTTCAACTTTTAGGCGAAACATATAGTTCACTTAGAAATTATATTTCATTTAATTATATTCATCATTTTCATGGAGCAATATGTAAAAAAATTCCATACTTGAAAAAAACTAAAATTGAAGCTGTAACAGGGGGCGGAATGCTATACATAAATGACAATAATCTTCAACATACTGAAATATATAATGGATTGGAATTTCCTTTTAGACTGGGAGAAACTCAGTTAAAACTTGGTGGATATTATGCAGTTGCTTATTCCAATTATTCAAACTTATTAAATATGTTTAAGTTTGGGTTGAACATATTTAATCCATTCACTAATAAATGGGCATTTTAACTTACAATTTTCATATATGATTGACCGTGATTTTGAAAAAAAATGGAAAGAGCTTAAGAATAAGATAGACATTAATTTTGGTGGAGATTTAGATGTTCAAGGAATACTCTTTTTAATTGGTGTTCAAGAGTTGGGAAAAGGACCACAAGAATTCAGTAAAGACCAAAAACTGGATGTTATTCATATAGCCATATGCAGAATTCTTGAACCTTTTGGTTTTTATAAACTTAGCTACTCTGATCAAGATGGATGGCCCTATTATGAATCCATTAAGCCGCTACCCAATCTAAAATCTGGAGAACAGCTAAAACTTATGAAACAAGGAATTTTAGAATACTTTGGAGAAATCTATTAATTAGAAATTTTACAAACTACAGTAGTTGTTTCTCCTTCCTCTAAAGCCAGGGTTGTTGACCCTGTTTTACCCGTAAAGATTGTATCATTAGCAGCAGCTTTTACACTAACTTTTAAAACAGCTGGTAATTTGAAACAGACTCTTTCAGTTACTCCCCCGGAATTGGTTTTGTAAACCATTTTTTTCGTTGGTTCAAATTCATTACATAAATAAAATCCATCAAATTCATTTGCTGGATCATCAACAAATATCTCAACCTCGGCATTTGGAACTGGAGCATTTGAATGTAAATCAATAACCGATACTATGCCCTCTGTTGGGGAAGGTGTACAGGCAAAGATAAAAATTGAAGCCATAACAATTAAAAGAAATTCAGAAGTCTTCATAGTAACTTATGTATAAGGTATTCCATATGCAGAGACATAATCCCGACTGAACAAATATAATAAAATTTTATTTCGCTAAAAATTCACTATCCACACGTAAATAGCTAATTTTACAAGATGATAAAGTCAGCCTTAAAAAAAGTACTCCTTTTAATGAACATATGTATAATTTTCATTGGATGCGGATCAACCAAAAATTCCAATAATGAAAATGCAAGTTTTGAAAATGAATTAAGTTCTAACGAAAATACATATATCATATCAACAAAATTCGGAGAGATGACCATTCAACTTTTTGATGAAACCCCTCTGCATAGAGATAATTTTAAAAAATTAGTAGCCGATTCTTTTTATAACGGAACACTTTTTCATAGAGTTATCGATGGATTTATGATTCAAGGCGGAGACCCTACCTCGAAAAACGCAACTAAAGGACAGCAGCTTGGCATGGGCAATATGGGATATACCATTCCTGCGGAATTTAATTCCAGGCTAATTCATAAAAAAGGAGCTTTGGCGGCTGCCAGACAAGGTGATGCTGTAAATCCAAAAAAAGAATCATCAGGTTGTCAATTCTACATTGTCGATGGAAATAAAGTAAACAACAAATCACTGCGTTCACTATCTATGCGAAAAGATGCAATGAAAAAAAGAGCATTAGGGCCCAAAGTTTTAAATGATCCAAACAATGCTAAACTTAAAAATAATTTTATGAGAGTACGTCAAATGGGTTTACAGGATAGTATTAACTATTACGGAATTCTTATACAAGCAAAAATTGATTCTTTATATACGGGAAATGAATTTAACTATACTCCTGAACAAATTGCACTTTATGACTCTATTGGAGGGACTCCTTCATTGGATATGGATTACACTGTTTTCGGAGAGGTAATTGAAGGATTAGATATTATTGATTCAATTTCAACTCAGAAAAAAGACAAGATGAACCGTCCCTTTGAGGATGTAAAAATGACCATTAAAAAATTGTAATACAGAAAACGCATTCAACTTAATGGAAGATAAAATTAAAGAAATAGGTCGGCAGATTGAAGATTTCAATATCAAAGACAAAGAGACATTAGAGAAATTTAGAATTCAATTTTTAGGCTCAAAAAATGTTCTTAAAGACTTGTTTGCTGAAATCAAGAACGTTGCTGCTGAAAAACGAAAAGAAGTAGGTCAGTCTATTAACTCTCTAAAAAATAAGGCTCAAATAAAATTTGATGAATTCACTGAATGTGTCAATGAGGAAAGTGAAGAAAATACAGGATTGGATTTATCCTTACCAGGTGATAATTTTAAATTAGGAAGCCGTCATCCGTTGAGTATTATCAATGAAGAAATTATTGATATTTTCGGACGAATTGGCTTTAGTGTCTCTGAAGGCCCAGAAGTAGAAGACGACTGGCATAACTTCTCGGCATTAAACTTTCCGCCGGAACATCCTGCCAGAGATATGCAAGACACTTTTTTTATTAAAAAAGAAGAAAAAGAAATTGCTCTTAGGACTCATACGAGTTCAGTTCAGGTGCGGGTAATGGAAAACAATCAGCCGCCAATCAGGACAATATCGCCCGGTCGCGTGTATCGAAATGAAGCTATTTCGGCCAGAGCACATTGTTTTTTCCATCAGGTTGAAGGATTGTATATTGACGAAAATGTGTCTTTTGCAGACTTAAAGCAAACCATTCAATATTTTGCAAAAGAAATGTTTGGAGAGCGTACCAAAATAAGATTACGACCATCATATTTCCCTTTTACTGAACCCAGTGCAGAGGTTGATGTTTCCTGCTCACTTTGTGAAAAAGAAGGTTGTAATGTTTGTAAATATACTGGATGGCTTGAAATTATGGGTTGTGGAATGGTTGATCCTAATGTTTTGTCAAATGCAGGTATTGACCCTAAAAAATATTCTGGATTTGCTTTTGGAATGGGGATTGAGAGAATGGCAATGCTTAAGTACGAGGTTAAGGATTTAAGGATGTGGAGCGAAAATGACGTTCGATTCTTAGATCAATTTAAATCTGCTTGGTAAACAATTTTCTCATCTTGACACCAAGCTTATTTTATTAGTCCAGTTTGATTCTGTTTTCTCTATTTGATAACTCCCAAGCAGTATAGTATACTAATTTGGTAATTTTGGACAACTTCATAAAATCAATTTTGTCCACCGTGTCGGTGTGCTTGTGATAATCCTCATGCGTTCCGTTAAAATAAAAAATAACTGGGACCGTATGTTTTGCAAAATTGTAATGGTCTGACCTTTGAAAAAAACGATTAGGGTCGTCTAATGAATTAAACCTGTAATCCAACTCTAGATTTGTGTTGATTTCGTTTTGATGTTCATTAATTTGATGCAATTCTTTACTCAAAAAATCACTGCCAATAATGTATACATAATCAGGGTTCGGAACCCCCTCATTATCATGGTGTGCCTGATCAACTCTTCCAATCATATCGATATTTAAATTTGCTATAGTATTTTCTAAAGGAAAAATTGGATTTTCAGAGTAATATCTACTTCCCAACAAACCCTTTTCTTCCGCTGAAACAGGCATAAACAAAATACTTCTTCTAGGCCCATTTCCATCTTCTTTAGCCTTTGCAAATGCTTTTGCCATCATCAACAATGCTGTTGTACCGGAAGCATCATCATCAGCACCATTGAAAATCTTACCATCATGTTTACCAATATGATCATAATGAGCGGTTACAACTATAAGCTCTTCCCTCTTATCACTTCCTTCAATATACCCTAAAACATTCTCAGAAGATATTTTACTGTTAATAATATTGGATTGAACACCTATTTTTAAAGACAATTCTGCACTCAATGGAATCCCTTTTTTAGCGATTTTACTTTTCGTTTTTTTATAATCTGTAAGTAAACCACCTACTTTGAATAAGCTATCGGCCTTTTCTTCAGAGATAAAAAGTAGGGGAACCTTTGCTGGAAATGAGTCGGTAGCTAATCTCATTCTTGACGAGGTAAATGAATGTGAATATGAAGTTTTTAGCAGATTAATTTTAGAATTCACAACGATGATTGCTTTAGCCTTTTTGTCCACCAAATTTTTAACCTTCCTATCTCTATCACTCCAAATTGCGATGGATTCCATGTCACTGGGTGTAAATTTTCCTTTTTTAAATTTAGGTAAGCCCTCGAGCATAAAAACTACTTTATTTTCTACATCCACACTTTTCAATTCATTGTATTTTTTTGATTCTATGCCATATCCCACAAATACCGATTGAGCATTTTGAAAACTAGAATCTGAAAAATCTGAATTGTGTAAAAAATCTTCAAAATAAGTTAATGTATCCCCATTTACTTGTAGAACAATTTTTTTTGGAGACGATACTCGTAGATTAAACCGTTGAAAATACTCTCCTTTTATTGGAGGCAAACCATAACTTTGAAAATTTTGCATCAAATAAGCACCTGCTAGTTTTTGACCTTTTTCTCCAGCCTCTCTTCCCTCTAATTCATTACTTGCCAGATACTCTAAATGTTTTCTTGCCGTTTGAGGATTAATAAAATGAACATATTTATCTGCCTGACTTATTAGGTTTAATGCAGAAAAAACAAAAGAAAAAAATATGAATAAACGCATGCGATGAACTTGGAATATTACTCTATAGAATACCTGATACGAATTTATAATAACTATTGTTTGCATAAAAATTTAGTAACTTAATTTTTGATGAAGAAAAGAACCTTACATATTATCATATTTGGTGGTGTTTTTTCAATTTTGTTATTGTTTATCGTTCAATTTTTTTGGGCTAAAAACTTGATACATCTTGAAAGCAAACAGTTTAACCACAAAGTCAAAATTGGATTACTCAATGCTGGTTACAAACTTAAACTCATACACCATTCTAAAATTGACAAAATACACCTTGTTAAACAGCTAACTGATAATTCATACGTTGTAGAGGTTCAAGATATTGTTAATCCGACAACAATTGATTCACTTCTTCAAATTGAATTTATGGCTCAAGAGTTATACTCTCCATATAAAATTGCCATATACGATTGCTTTACTGATAGTGTTATTTATGCTCATTCAGGATCTGAGAACGAAAATTATGTTGCAGCAAAAGACTATGGAGTAGATTGGAATATCAACAGTTATAATTTTGGTGTTATTTTTCCAAAAATAAACCCTTTAAAGCAACACCTTAACATTGGGATAGCCTCTGGGGTTGTCATTTTTGGAATTGTAGGCTTCTTTATTTACGTTGTCACAATGCTCATACGTCAAAAAAAATTAGATGAAATGAAAACTGACTTCGTAAACAATATGACACACGAATTAAAAACACCCATATCCACAATATCTCTTTCAAGTAATGTTATTATGAATAAAAATATAATTAATCAACCTGAAAGACTTAAACATTATGCCGGGATAATTAATCAAGAAAATGACCGACTAAAAACACAAGTTGAAAGAGTCCTTCAGCTGGCTTTATTTGAGCAAAAAGACTTCGGTCTGGATTTACAATCCGTTGCTATAAATGAAATGATAGAAAAAGCAATTGAGCCTTATAAGCCATTACTGGAAGAAAAAAATGGAAATTACTTAATTGAAGGAGAGTCCTTTTTTGCTGAAATAGATGAACATCACTTTTGCAATGCAATTTCAAACTTAATAGATAACGCCATTAAATACTGTAAAGAAAAAAGCCCCTTTATTCAAATTCATACCGTCAATTTAGGAAAAGAAATTTCCATTAAAGTAAAAGACAATGGAATTGGAATGGAAAAAGAAGAAATGAAACATATTTTTAAAAAATTCTACCGAGCACCAACTGGAAACATCCACAACGTTAAAGGATTTGGAATTGGATTAAGCTATGTTGAACAAATTGTAAAAATGCATAATGGATCCATTATAGTCAACAGTCACAAAAATAAGGGCACAACTTTTGAAGTACTAGTACCAAAAAACAAGCATAAAAATGATTAAAGCAAATATTTTACTCGTTGAGGATGACGAAAACTTAGGTTTCGTAACTCAAGACAACTTAAAACTTGAGGGTTACAAAGTAACCTGGGCTAAAAATGGAGTAACAGGTTTTGAAGCGTTTTGTCAAGATAAATTTGACCTGTGTATTCTGGATGTAATGCTTCCTGAAAAAGATGGTTTTCAGCTAGGACAGGAAATCAAAATGTTAAGAGAAAATACACCTATGATTTTTCTTACTGCAAAATCCTTAGATCCTGATAAAGTTCAAGGGTTTAAAATTGGAGCTGACGATTACATAACAAAACCCTTTAATATGGAGCTGCTGAGTTTGAGAATACAAGCCTTACTCAAGCGACACTTTTCAGCCCAAGCTAATACAACTGATAAAAAAGATTTGTTTACAATAGGAAACTACTCCTTTGATTATAAAAATCAAGAATTAACTATTGAAAGCACTAACAAACACTTAACAAAAAAAGAAGCTGAAATATTACGGCTACTGTGTTTGAATAAAAATCAATTGTTGACTCGAGAGTTAGCCTTAAAAGTCATTTGGGGAGAAAACGATTATTTCAAAGGAAGAAGTATGGATGTGTTCATCACTAAACTTAGAAAATACTTAAACTCAGACAAGCGTATTGAAATAATTAATGTCCATGGAACGGGGTTTAAATTAAAAGTATCCGAATAAATTAATGAGCTTCCAACCAAGTTAAACCAAAAGCACCTTCCACTTCCAATGGAACAGAAGTTTTAACTGCATTTTTCATTTGTTCTAAAGCTATTTTTTCAATCTTATCTTTTTCACTGGGAACCACATCGAAAACCAATTCATCATGAACCTGAAGAATCATTTTAGATTCCAAGTTATTTTCAAGGATTTCTTTATGAATATTAATCATGGCAACTTTTATAATATCTGCTGCTGACCCTTGAATTGGAGCGTTGATTGCATTTCGTTCTGCATAACCTCTTACAACAGCATTTTTAGAATTAATGTCTTTTAATAATCGCTTTCTTTTGAAAATAGTTTCAACGTAGCCTTTCTCTCTAGCTCTATCAATAGAATCATCCATAAACTGCTTAACCCCAGGGTAGGTTGTAAAATACCCATCAATCAATTCCTTGGCTTCTTTTCTTTTGATATTTAACCTTTGACTTAAGCCAAAGGCTGAAATACCATAAATAATTCCAAAATTCACCATTTTAGCCTTATTTCTCATTTCTCGATCGACATCTTCCATTGAAACATTAAAAACCTTGGAAGCAGTTGCTGTGTGAATATCATGACCATTTCTAAACGCATCAACCATATTTTTATCCCCACTCATTTCAGCCATTAATCGCAACTCTACCTGAGAGTAATCTGCGGCATACAATTCATTCCCTTCACTAGCTATAAAAGCTTCTCTTACCTTCCTTCCTTTTTCAGTTTTAATGGGAATATTCTGAAGATTAGGATTAACAGAGGACAATCGACCTGTAGCAGCTACAGCCTGACTATAAGTAGTATGAATTTTATTCGTGTTTTGATTTACCAATTCAGGCAAAGCATCAACATAAGTAGATTTTAATTTTTTGAGTTGGCGAAACTCTAATATGTTATCGATAATTGAATGCTTTCCTGCCAACTTTTGCAACGTTTCCTCCGATGTTGAATATTGACCTGATTTTGTTTTCTTAATCTTCTCGTCAATTTTCATGTTTTCAAAAAGAACTACTCCCAACTGCTTGGGTGAAGACAAATTAAAAACCTCTCCAGCCTGCTCAAAAACAAGCTCTTGCAGTTTTTTAATCTCGTGTTCCAAATCCACCGACAATTCTTTAAGCGTATTTGAATTTAACGAAACTCCATTGTTTTCCATCGCAGATAATACAGAGACTAATGGCATTTCAATTTTTTCAAAGAGTGTTCGAACCTCTTT
Source organism: Flavobacteriales bacterium (assembly GCA_002720635.1). Lineage (GTDB taxonomy): Bacteria > Bacteroidota > Bacteroidia > Flavobacteriales_C. The sequence goes on from PBJD01000045.1 coordinate 9,469, forward strand.
TTGATCCATAAGAGGTAAGAACTTTTGCATCAATTGCCAGGTAACATCAGCATCTTCGGCAGCATATTTTACAAGTTCAGACTTCTCAACCTCTCGCATTGTTTTTTGATTTTTACCCTTTTTTCCTATTAAGGATTCAATTGATATTGGCCTATAATTCAGATACGTTTCGGACAAAAAATTCATATTATGATTCATATCAGGTTGAAGTAAATAATGTGCTAACATTGTATCGAATAATTTGCCCTTTACTTGAACACCATATTTCAATAATACATTGATATCGTATTTAATGTTTTGTGCAACCTTACCAATATTGTCATTGCTGAAAAAAGGTTTGAACAAATCAATTACCCTTTGTTCATCTCCCAAATTGATGTGCACATAGTATCCTTTATGTGCCTCCCATGAGAATGACAAACCTACCAGTTCTGCAGTTAAAGGATTTAGGCCCGTTGTTTCAGTATCAAAACAAACCGAATCTTGTTGTTCAATCAATTTTATTAACTCATTGATTTCACTATCCGACTCTATTAAATGATACTCATGTGTAATATCTTCTATTGTTTTAATACTACCCGATGGTAAATTTTCATCCAACTCAATGGGTTCTTCTTCGATTGAAGAAAACAAATCTAATTGGCCATTGGAATTAGCAGGCTTTACAATTGCTGGCTTACCTGAAGAAGAAATATCTGCACCTAAAACTCGTTTAGCAAGTGTTCGGAATTCCATCTCTGAAAAAAGAGCCAACAAAGAATCCTCGTCCCAATTGTTAATGAGCATTGAATCAAAATCAATATCAACAGGCACATCAACAATTATAGTCGCTAATTTTTTTGACAAAAGTCCTTGTTCACCAAAGTTGATTACATTTTCTTTTTGCTTTCCTTTTAAATCATCTGTACTTTGTAACAAACCCTCTATCGACCCGTATTCTTTCACCAATTTTTTGGATGTTTTTTCCCCTATCCCAGGAATTCCAGGAATATTATCTGATGAATCACCCCACATACCCAGTATATCGATAACTTGATGAGGAAATTCAACCTCAAACTTTTGTTGAACCTCATGAATACCCCATATCTCGGCAGGTTTACCACCTCTACCTGGCCGATACATAAATATATTTTCAGAAACCAACTGAGCAAAATCTTTATCCGGCGTCATCATAAAGGTTTCAAAATTTTCTCTCTCAGCCTTTTTGGCAATTGTACCTATAACATCATCAGCCTCATATCCTGCCTTTTCGATAATGGGTATATTAAAACTTTGTATTAATCTTTTCACGTATGGAATAGAACTTTTTATGTCTTCTGGGGTTTCATCTCTATTGGCTTTATATTCAGCATACATATCATTTCGAAAGGTTTTACCAGGCGCATCAAAAACAACGGCAATATGAGAAGGATTTTGTTTTTGTAAGACTTCCAATAACGTATTACAAAACCCAAGAGTAACAGAAGTATTTAATCCTTTAGAGTTATACCTTTGATTATTACCAAAACCAAAATAAGATCGGAATATAATCGCAAATGCATCAATCAAAAAAAGTTTCTTTTTGGCCATAAGAATGGTTTAAGTTGGTTAAATGTTCGTATCCAAATTACTGAATACATCCAATATTTACAGGCTAAATCAAAAAGAAAAAACCAACAAAAAATGTAAGTTATTTACAGATTTATTAAGATTGTCCCAAAAACTTAATCTTCCCGATATATTGTTTGCATAACGACATCTGTAACAGACTTCAATGTTTTAGCAGAAATGTTATCCATATTATCGTTATGCGTATGCCATGAATTGGCAAAACTCCCGTTTTGAGGATCTCTATGAATAATATCAATACAAGGTATTCCTGCTTGATTGACATAATAATGATCATCAATAATTTGACCATCAGGAATTACTTTAAAATACCTACTGTATCCCATATGTTTAGCAATTGTCCAAACTTTATCCAACACAGGTCTTGCATATTCTTGTGAATATCCTTCGTAAAGAAATAATGCATTTGGGTCACCAACCATATCCAGATTAATACCATAAATCGGTAGTAAGGAATCCAATCGCGTATCTTTTGACCATATTTGAGATCCGTAACAAAATGTTTCATTGGATTTTCCGTAGTCTTCAATATCAAATAAAACAACATCTACGCCTATATTTGGAGATTCTTGATTCAACAATCGAGCTACCTCTAATATTACAGCTACACCGCTACCCGCATCATTTGCTCCATCAATAGGTTCATCTCTTCGTTCAACATCCTGATCCGCCCATGGCCTTGTATCCCAATGAGCAGAAAGCATAATCCTCTTTTTTTTGTTCAATCCAAAACGACCAATAATATTTCTATACGCAAGCTCTTTACCATCATATGCCAATTGTTTACCTTTTTGCTCAATTGTTTTAAAATTGTATGATTTTAACTTCTCAACCATCCAATCTGCACACTTTTCATGAGCCATAGAATTTGGCGTTCTTGGTCCAAAATCAACTTGCTTTTGCACAAAATAAAAAACTGAATCTGGGTTTACTTGTGGAGTTTTAACCAGAGTAAATTTAGGCTTAGCAGGAGTAGCTTTTCTTTTTGGTTCCTCTGCATCAGAACAAGAAATCAAAAACAAACAAAAGTAACAAAGTATAGCTCTAAAAAATATTTTAATAAATACTATTTTGACCATTGAGTTCCGTCTTTTGAATCTTTCAATTGAATACCTAGTTTTGTCAATTTATCTCGAATCAAATCCGATGTTTCCCAATCTTTATTATTCTTAGCTTGGTTTCTTACATCGACAGCTAACTGAATTAAATCATCCTCAACAAGATTTGAGTCACTGTCAGATTGAGCATTTGTATTCAATTCAACACCCATAATTTGCGTCAGGTAAACATCAAACAAACTTTTCAATGCCTCACGATCATTTTTTGAAATTAATTTTTCTTCCTTAATTGCTAAATTTATTTGTTTCACAACATCAAATAAATTAGCAACCAAAACAGGCGTATTGAAATCGTCATCCATTGCGGATTTAAAAGAAGCTTCTATACCATTAATGTCAAAAAAAGATTCTTCACCCTCCTTTGACGAGTCAATTGCTTCCAAACCATTTTTTAATCTTGTGAGTCCTTTTTCAGCTGCCAATAGTGCGTCATTGCTTAAATCCATTGTGGAACGATAATGACATTGCATCATAGCAAACCGAACTACCATAGGACTATAGGCTTTTTCTAAAAGTTCGGTTGTACCTTCAAAAATTTGCTTTGGGAGAAAGAACTGCCCCGTGCTCTTACTCATTTTTTCACCGTTCAAGGTAAGCATATTCGAATGAAGCCAATACTTAACAGAGTGAGAATGACCTGAACAAGCAGTATTTTGAGCCAATTCGCATTCGTGATGTGGAAATTTAAGATCCATCCCTCCTCCGTGAATATCAAATTCTTCCCCTAAATATTTAGTACTCATGACGGAACATTCTAAATGCCATCCAGGAAACCCTTTTCCCCATGGAGAATTCCATTGCATAGTATGCTTTGGCTCAGCTTTTTTCCAAATCACAAAATCTAAGGGACATTTCTTTTCACCTTGACCTTTTAAATCTCTTGTATTGTTTTTTAAATCTTCGATTTTTCTTCCTGATATTTCACCGTAATTGTACTTTTCCGAATATTTCTCAACATCAAAATATACCGAACCATTAGACACGTATGCATAACCAGAATTAATAATTCCCTGAACATATTCAATTTGTTCAACCATATGTCCTGTAGCAGTAGGTTCAATACTGGGTTTTAAAGTATTTAATAGTTCAACTACTTCATGAAAACCATTTGTATACTTCTGAACTACTTCCATTGGCTCGATGTTGTCAAGTTTTGCTTTTTTTGCAATCTTATCTTCACCCTCATCTGCATCATTTTCAAGATGTCCAACGTCTGTAATGTTTCTAACGTATCGAACGGAGTAACCTAAATATTGTAAGTATCTAAATATAACATCAAATGAAACAATTGTTCTACAATTTCCTATATGAACGTCACTATATACGGTTGGCCCACAAACATACATACCAACATGAGGCGCATTAAGAGGTTTAAAAATTTCTTTCTCCCTACTAAGTGTATTATAAACTTTAAGTTCAGACATCAAATAAATTGTTTCCACAAAAATAAGTAAAACTGAGACCTTTGTTAAAAGATTAGGTTAAAACAATTAAGTAATTGGAAAAAGTAATCGAATATCATGCTTGCCTCCAATCTTTAAACTAACTTTATGGTAAACAAAATTATAATTATGTACCCAGCTGAAATAGTATTACCAATGAAAAAAGAACTGGTGGATGCCGGTTTTGAAGATTTAACAACATCAGAGGAGGTAGACTCTGCAATAGCAACTAAAGATGGCGTTCTGGTCGTTATAAATTCCGTTTGTGGTTGTGCCGCAGGAAATGCAAGACCAGCCGCAAAAATAGCCTCTGAACACCCTAAAGCTCCAAAATTAGTAACTGTTTTTGCAGGATTCGACAAAGAAGCTGTTGAACAGGCAAGAAAATATATGTTACCCTATCCACCCTCATCACCTTCTATGGCGTTATTTAAAGATGGTAAACTTATTCATATGGTTGAAAGACATAACATTGAAGGTTGTCCAGCAACCATGATTGCCGACAATTTAAAAGGTGCTTTTGAAGAATATTTATAACAAGAAGCCGAAGCATTTCAACTAATAAGAAAAACGGAAACACAATAAAAAAGGAGCAAAATGCTCCTTTTTTATTCTTTTTTTTAATGTCCATCGTGTTCATCGTCCTTTAGCGGAACGGTTTGTGGAACGAAATCATCTTCATATCCCGGTTTACTGTAGTCGTAAGGCCATCGATAAACCTCAGGGAGTGAACCTTCCCAGTTACCGTGAATTCGTTCAACAGGAGCCGTCCACTCAAGCGTGTTTGATTTCCATGGATTTTGATTACTTACTCTCCCCCTGAAAATAGAAGCGAAGAAGTTAAATATGAATATAATTTGACCTAACGCAGCCATAATAGCGAAGAGTGTTATAATAACATTAATAAATTGAACATCAGCAAACATTTCAAATTCCTGATTGGTGTAGTATCTTCTGGGAACACCCGCTAAACCAACAAAATGCATTGGAAGGAATACACCATAAACTCCTATCATAGTTACCCAAAAATGCAAATATCCAAGTTGAGGTATCATTAATCGGCCAAACATTCTCGGGAACCAATGGTAAACCCCAGCGAACATTCCGAATATCGCACCTGCACCCATAACAATATGGAAGTGAGCCACAACAAAGTAGGTGTCGTGTATATTGATGTCTAAAGCAGAATCACCAAGTATTAATCCAGTTAAACCTCCGGATATAAATAATGAAACCATACCCATAGCAAACATCATAGCGGTTGTTAGTCTAATATTACCTTTCCATAAAGTAGCAAGATAATTAAATACTTTAACTGCTGAAGGAATTGCTATTAATAACGTTGTAAAAGTAAATACCGTTCCTAAGAAAGGACTCATACCCGTCATAAACATATGGTGCCCCCATACTATAAATGATAGAAAAGCTATGGCCAATATAGAAAGTATCATGGCTCGATAACCAAATATTGGCTTTCTGGCATTAGTAGAAATAACCTCGGAGGTTAAACCAAGTGCCGGCAAAAGTATGATGTATACTTCCGGGTGTCCAAGAAACCAAAATAAATGCTCGTATAAAATTGGTGAACCGCCCGTTTGAGCTAAAGGCTCTCCCCCTATGTAAATGGAATCAAGATAAAAGGATGTCCCTAACATTCTGTCGAACATTAAAAGAAGACAAGCTGATAGCAACACGGGAAATGATAATACTCCAAGAATTGCAGTAATAAAGAAACACCAAATCGTAAGTGGCATTCTTACCATAGTCATACCTTTTGTTCTTAGGTTGATGATTGTAACGATATAATTAAGAGATCCAATTAAAGATGAAGCAACAAAAACCGTCATTGAGACCAACCAAAGTGTCATACCTAGGCCAGATCCAGGCATTGCTTTTTCAAGGGCAGATAAAGGAGGGTAAACCGTCCAACCACCTGACGCAGGTCCTTTTTCAATAAAACAAGAGGCGATCATTATAACCGATGAAAGGAAAAAAAACCAATATGACAACATGTTCATAAACCCTGAAGCCATGTCTCTTGCTCCCAATTGGTAAGGAATCAAAATATTTGAAAAAGTACCAGAAAGTCCACCGGTTAAAACGAAAAAGACAATTATAGTTCCATGGATAGTAACTAATGCCAGATACATATTCGGGTCCAGAACACCTTCTGGTGCCCACTTATCGCCAAGAAAAAAGTTAACAAAAGCAAAACCTTCTTTAGGCCATGCTAATTGTAGTCTAAACAAAATTGACATCCCCATCCCAATAACAGCCATGAATATTGCGGTGATCAGGAATTGTTTTCCAATCATTTTATGGTCCATGCTGAAGATGTACTTACTGATAAATGTCTCGTGATGATGTGCTCCACCCATAACTGTTTATATTTAGTTATTATGCTTTCAATAAAATAATTTAATCATTCTCAAAAACTGATATCGGTATTTGTTTTTCGTCGTTACCAAATGTTAGGTCCTTCAAATATTGTTCAAATTCTTCGGGCTCTACAACATCGATAAACATTTTCATGTTATAATGCGAAGCACCACAGATTTTATTACATATCAGTACATATCCCGTTGTACCAGGACGCTCCTCTTTAGAGAGAATATTGCCTTCCTCATCTCTGGTAATATGCATATACACTTTACCTTCTTCAACAACCTTATCAAAAAACTCCTGATTAGTTTCTTTAGGTTCGAAAGTAAAAAACGTTTTCATTCCAGGGACGGTATTCATTTGAGCCCGGAAATGTGGGAAATAGGCAGAATGTATAACGTCTTTGGATCTGAATTGAAATTTTATTTTTTTTCCTTTTGGCAATTTAATTCTGTTACCGTTTAAAACGATATCATCTTTACCGTTATCGTATTTTTGAGGAGATTGCTTATAGTCTTTCAACATTCTTTCCAACCTTAAAATATTTGCTTTGTAGTTTCTTAGGCTATTTTCAACAACATCTAAATTTTCTTTACGGTTCCAATCTTCAGCTATTAGAAGTTCATAGGTAGCCGAATCTGCTCTTAAACCTTTATAAGCAATCGTTGTATCTCCTTTCTCATTAACTCTCTCATAAATTTTCAGCGCGTTTCTCAAATCGTGATGAGGTACTTTAAATTGCTTGTTGTAAAATTCTTCAACTGTACCTGATTCCGAAATCATCTTTTCACATTCCTTAAGTCTTTCCTGTATTGATTTCTCTGTGGCTATACCCAAGGCGTTTTTACCGTATAACGAAAAAGAAGCTTCTCCAAGTTTATTATCCAGACCTGCATATCTGGCAGTCCATTTAAATTGTTCCGAAACGAATTCTATATGCACATCTGGTTCATCTTCAGGGTTCATTATTTTACCCCAGGTACTCATTCCGTATGTAATTAATAAAATCAATACAGCCGCAGGAACAATTGTCCATGCCATTTCCAGGCTGTTGTTGTGCGGAAACCAATATGCTTTTCTCCCCTTTCGGAAATAGTACTTATATCCAAACCAAAATAAAAGAGACTGAGTAATAAAAAAGACAGACAGTATAAGAATGTTTGTTACATCAAGCAGCGTATCTATTTCTTCCCCATGAACAGATGCAGAGGAAGGAAGAAGATATTTACTCCAACCCACCATCTGGGCGATTAACAGGGCAAACATTGCAAGCGCGAAAACAAGCAATCCTAATGCATTTGTTTTAATTTCTGCGCGAGTGATGTAATCAGAATCTTTATCCTTAAGTTCATCAACTAGCTGCTTAGCCTGAAGAATTTTTGCAAATGCAACCCCTACAAGTAAAACTGATATTATAGTTGTAAGTAATAATCCCATTTTCTAATTTTTATAATTCTTTACCTTTTTATATTCAAAACTAATGATGATGAATATGTTTTCCCTCTTCTAAATATGGATGTTGCTTTACTAGCAGTGGTCTTGAGGCAAGTGATTTCAAAACAATGTATGTAAACACGCCCAAGAACAATAAAAAAGACCCAATTTCTATTAAACCCAGACCAGCCTCTGTTTTCATGGCACCGGGGCTAATCATGATAAATATATCCAACCAGTGGAAAAAGAAAACTATACATCCGACCATTACCAATAATCCTCTATTTTTCTTAGCATCTGCATCCATCAAAAACAACATAGGGACAGCAAAGTTGACAAAGAATATTACCCAGTAAATGACAGGGTAATCATTAATTCTAGCTTGAAAATACGTAATTTCTTCAGGGACATCAGCATACCAAATAAGCATGAATTGTGCAAAAAACATATAGGTCCAAAGGAAACTTAATGCAAATACCCATTTACCCATATCATGTATGTGACCTCCCTTAGCCTCCTTTAGGAGCCCTTTTCCTTTTAAATATATTATAAGCATTAATGCATAAACCATTCCCTCTAACCACATTCCAGAGAAAACATACCAACCAAATAAGGTTGAAAACCAATGTGCGTCAACCGACATAATAAGTTGCCATGATATTACAGATGAACCATAACCAAATATTACTAGGAACAAAGCTGATTTAGCAAAATTTTTAAAGTGGATTCTGGTACCCCCCTCCTGATCTTCCAATAAAGACTGTTTTCTGTAGTATCTTGCAAACCATATAAAAGACCCCATGAAGAATACGAGTACTGGATAATAAAACAAGGGATGAAAGAAAAATGACTTATGATCCAATAAATGATCATAACCATGCATACCCTCGGTAAGCGAAGTGTCATAATGTTGCCAATGGTAAATATGATGACCGTCGAATTGTCCTATTACTATTATTAAAAGTATAATTCCAACCATTAAAGGTAAAGCAGATAACATAGCCTCATAAATACGTTTAAAAACGACTGACCATGAGACCTCTGCAGCATATTGGAGAGCGATGAAAAATAATACAGCTAAGGAAATAAAAAAGAAAAAAATTCCATTGGTTAATAATGCTACCCAAACTCTTTGAGAAGATCCATAATTATGACCGTCCTCCGCTACCAAGGGTGCATATTCATTACCATCAAATATGACTCCCAGTACAAATATCAATAAACCAGCTAGTGCTACCCTTATTGATATATTTTTTGACTTTTTAGAAAAAACGTAATCCATTTCCTATGGTGCTTTAATCAGTTAATTTTAACGCGTCATTTCCAGTATATAAAGAATCAGACAAAGCTGCATTCTGCTTTTTGTTTGATTGTAACTCATCTAAGGTATTGCCTTGAAGAGTCTGTACGTACTGAACAATTTTCCATCTTTTATCTTCAAC
>PBJD01000046.1 GCA_002720635.1 Flavobacteriales bacterium
AAAACCTAACGTAAAAGCAAAAACGAAAGAGCCAGCATTAGCTGACTCTTATGTTTTTTTAGTAGCGGGGGCAGGACTTGAACCTGCGACCTTCGGGTTATGAGCCCGACGAGCTACCAACTGCTCCACCCCGCGATGTGGCGCAAAGATACGTTCTTTTTTGTTTATTATGCAAACATAAACATGAGATTATTCTTCATTTTTTTTACATTTTTGAAGTATAAATGATTTGTAGAATCTTTATTAATCCTTGCACACCCATTGTTTTGGCGGTATCTTTGATGCGATTATGGCTCATAAAAGTGGTTTTGTAAATATTATTGGCAGTCCAAATGTTGGGAAGAGCACCTTGATGAATGAATTGGTTGGTGAGCGGCTTTCTATTATTACATCAAAAGCACAAACTACTCGTCATAGGATTTTGGGTATTGTTAACGAAGATGATTATCAAATTTGTTTTTCAGATACTCCCGGGGTACTTGTTCCTTCTTATAAATTGCAAGAGGGTATGATGCAGTTTGTGGACAGTGCATTACAGGATGCAGATTTGTTTCTATTGGTAACCGATTTTTTCGAAGATGAGTTAAATGATCCAGAAATTTTAGAAAGGTTAAAGAAGACAAATGCACCTGTTTTAGTTCTTATTAACAAGTTGGACTTGGTTGACCAAGAAAAAATGGAAGCCAAAACTGAGGCGTGGTCAAATAAGTTACCCGATGCTCATATTCTTCCAATTTCTGCATTGCATAAAGCCAATGTTGAATTGGTTATGGATTGGATTTTAGCACGATTACCTGAAGGACCCGCATATTATGATAAAGAAGCTTTGACTGATAAGCCAGAAAGGTTCTTCGCTTCAGAAATAATTCGGGAAAAAATACTTCAACAGTTTAAAAAAGAGATTCCCTATTCTGTTGAGGTTGTTGTTGAAGAATTTAAAGAGTCTAAAGACATAACGAGAATTCGAGCAATAATTTATGTTGCAAGAGATTCTCAAAAAGGAATTATTATAGGACATAAAGGCCAAGCTTTAAAAGGAATTGGTATAGATGCGAGAATGGATCTTGAAAAGTTTTTTGAAACACAGATTTTCTTAGATTTATTTGTGAAAGTAAATAAGGATTGGAAATCAGATGAGAGAAAATTGAAACGTTTCGGATATTTTCATTAAAAAAATCTAGCATGGCAAATATTATTGCGATAGTTGGTAGGCCCAACGTTGGAAAATCTACATTTTTTAATCGATTAACAGAGTCAAGAAAAGCTATTGTTGATGAACAAAGTGGGGTTACAAGAGATCGTCACTATGGCAGGGTAGACTGGAGCGGTAGAGAATTCACCGTTATAGATACTGGTGGATATGTCAGTGATGATGAAGATGTATTTAATGAAGCTATACGTGAGCAGGTCTTTATTGCATTAGATGAGTGTTCTGTAGTATTATTCATGGTAGATGTGCATACTGGAATTACCGATTTGGATGAGGATATGGCAAATATTTTGAGGAGAGCAGATAAGCCTGTTTTCGTTGTTGCAAACAAAGTTGACAGCTCCAGTCATCAATTAGCAGCAGCTGAGTTTTATAATTTGGGTTTCGGTGAAATTTATCAAATCTCGGCAAATAGTGGGGCAGGAACTGGAGATTTGTTAGATGCAATTGTTAAAGAGTTTCATGATGATGAATTAGAAAATACTGAGGGACTTCCTAAAATTTCAATTGTTGGTAGGCCAAACGTTGGAAAATCATCTATTATTAATGCTTTTTTGAATAAAGAAAGAAATATTGTTACCGATATTTCAGGTACTACGAGAGATGCTTTGCATACACGTTACAAGGCCTTTGGTCATGACTTTTTTTTAGTGGATACAGCAGGAGTAAGGAGGAAAAAGAAAGTTCAAGAAGATGTAGAGTTTTATTCTGTTTTAAGAACGTTAAGAGCAATTGAAGATAGTGATGTCTGTATTTTGATGGTTGATGCGACATTAGGTGTTGAATCTCAGGATTTGAACCTGTTCAATAACATTCAACAAGCCAAGAAAGGAGTAGTTGTTGTAATCAACAAATGGGATTTGGTTGAGAAGGATACAAATACTATGAAAATCTATAAAAACAGGGTTGCCGAGAAGCTTGCACCTTTCACTGATATTCCCGTAATATTTACCTCAGTCCCTACGAAGCAAAGAATTTTAAAAGTCCTTGAAACGGCAATTCAAGTATATGAAAATAGAACACAAAAGATTACCACTTCAAAGCTAAATGATATTTTATTGCCATTTATTGAGAATTATCCCCCGCCTTCACATCGAGGTTTATTTATTAAAATAAAATATATAACTCAGTTACCTACTTATACACCTAGTTTTGCTTTTTTCTGTAATCATCCTAAGCATGTAAAGGATTCTTACAAGCGTTTTCTGGAGAATAAAATCAGAGAAAGTTTTGATTTTTGCGGAGTTCCAATAAACATTTTTATGCGTCAAAAATAAAAATGGGTTTCTTTTGTTTAAAGAATCGGATTATATTGGAATTCATTGCACTTTAATTTAAGTTGCTGAAATTTATCAGCAGGGTTGGGACTGTTCCATATTGTGCTTAAAAATCCACAGCCCCAAAATCCCATATTAAATGCTTTTTTAATATTGTCAACATCAACACCACCTAATGCAACAACGTTATAGTTGGATCTTTGAGTAGCACTGGTCAAACTATATTCTTTAAATCCACTCTGGTATTTTTTTTTTGAGGTAGAATCAAAAATAGGGCTCAGAAATACATAATCGTATAAATCATTGTATTTATTTAATTCACTAATTGTTGTGAAAGATGTTGAAACTCTTAAAAAAGGATTTCTGCGTTTTAAAGACTTAATATTTAGCCAGTTTTTAAAACTTGATCTTCGGTCTTTTGAACTAAGATGAATTCCTTTTAAGTTGTATTTTTTTACTAATTTATGGTGTGAATGAATTATAATCCTATTGTGATAAACAGAAGGTATTTTATCTAAATAGTTTCTCATTTTTTGCTTTGAGTAATGAGATTTTCTCAAGTGAAAACTTGTTAAACCTAACTCAAAAAGACGAACCACTATATCAATTTCATTATCAACTGATCTTTGATCCGATAATACAATTGTTTTCATTTAATTTAATCTTTGATACTTCTCTTATGATGTTTGGGTCTGTTTCGATAGCATTTCCTATAACAACTATTGTAGCTCCCGAATCCCATGCTTCTTTTGCTCCTTCCGCTGTTTTAATACCACCTCCCACAATTAGAGGATTAGTAGTTCCTTCAGCAGTTGCCTGAATCATTTCTCTCGATACTTTTTTAACAGCTCCGCTTCCTGCATCTAAAAAGTTTAAACGCAAACCCAGCATTTCTCCTGCCAGAGCAGTGACTGCTGCGATTTTAGGTTTGTCATTTGGTAAGGGAAAAGAGTTGCTTACATAAGAAGCAGCTGTTGGTTTTCCACCATCAATAATCATATAGCCTGTAGGAATCACTTCAATTCCACTTTTCTTTATGGTTGGGGCTGAAAGCACATGATTACCAATTAACAGGTCTGGATTTCTTCCGGAAATTAATGATAGAAATAAAATAGCATCAGCTTTATTACTTACCTGATGAACACTTCCTGGAAAAATAACGGCTGGAATCCTGCAATTTGATTTTATATAATCTAAAGTTTCCTCAAGACAGTCCTCTGTGATCATACTTCCTCCAATGAAGAAAAAATCGACGGAATTAATTTTTGCAAGTTCCACCTGTTGAATTAACAGTTCTCTTGAAAGATTATCCGGATCAATAAGTATGGCTATTGCTTTTTGTTTATTTTCCTTTAAATGTAATATCTTTTCTAAAACCTTCTCCATTTATTGAGTACTAAAATAGTGCATTCTTTACTCTATACAAAAATAGACCGGTAATATATATTTTATTTTGATAAAGAACAGAAACAAGCTATTTTTGTTAACTAAAATTTAATTGTATGTCTGTAGTAACTGAAAATTTTAAGGTAAAAGATATTTCCCTGGCGGATTGGGGAAGAAAAGAAATACATCTGGCTGAAGCTGAAATGCCAGGTTTAATGTCCCTTAGAGAGGAATATGGTTCATCAAAACCTTTGGCGGGAGCCAGGATTGCAGGTTGTCTTCATATGACCATTCAAACTGCTGTTTTAATCGAAACATTAGTTGAATTAGGTGCCGATGTAACCTGGTCTTCGTGTAATATTTTTTCGACTCAGGATCATGCTGCAGCTGCAATTGCAGCTGCAGGAATTCCGGTTTTTGCATGGAAGGGAATGAATGATGAAGAATTTGATTGGTGTATAGAAAAGACATTAACTGCATTTAAAAATGGTAAGCCATTGAATATGATTTTGGATGATGGTGGTGATTTAACCAACATGGTTTTTGATAAATTCCCTGAATTAGTGCCCGAAATTAAAGGTTTATCTGAGGAAACAACAACAGGTGTACATAGACTTTACGAAAGGGAAAAAAATGGAACTCTTGTTATGCCGGCCATAAACGTAAATGATTCAGTTACGAAATCGAAATTTGATAATAAATATGGTTGCAGAGAATCTTTGGTTGATGGTATAAGAAGAGCAACTGATGTCATGATGGCAGGAAAAGTTGCAGTAGTTGCAGGATTTGGAGATGTTGGAAAAGGTTCTGCTGAATCTCTGAGAGGTGCCGGAGCCAGAGTAATTGTAACAGAAATTGATCCAATATGTGCATTACAGGCAGCAATGGAAGGTTTTGAAGTAAAGAAAATGGATAATGCTATTCCTGAAGCGGATATTGTTGTAACTACTACAGGTAATTTTAACATAATCGTTGGTCGTCATTTTGAGGCGATGAAGGATAAAGCTATTGTTTGTAATATCGGACATTTCGATAATGAAATTGATATGGCATGGTTAAATAAAAACTATGGTTCGACTAAATTGAATGTTAAACCTCAAGTTGATCAATATACGGTTGGATCAGGAAATGAGATCATTGTTCTTGCAGAAGGAAGATTGGTGAATTTAGGTTGTGCTACCGGTCATCCATCATTTGTTATGAGTAATTCATTTACCAATCAGACACTAGCTCAAATTGAGCTGTGGAATCACTCAGATAAGTACGAAAATAAAGTGTATACTTTACCGAAACATTTAGATGAAAAAGTAGCCAAACTGCATTTGTCAAAGATTGGAGTGGAATTGGAAGTTTTAACATTGGAACAGGCGAAGTATATTGATGTCCCGGTTGACGGTCCCTATAAACCGGAAGCATATAGATATTAAATATTTAAAATAAGAAGGCATCGCAAGATGCCTTCTTATTTTAACAATTTTGTATTAGTTCCAAATGTGAATAATATTTCCATCAAAACTAGTATTATACCGTTTTAAAGGAATAGATCCGGGTCCACTAATAACTGAACCATCAATTAATTGATACCGGGTTGAACAACAGGTGTCAACAGCAAATAAGTTTGTTTCATCAACTGAGATTTTAGAACACTCATTCTGAGGTTGATAAGGGCAGTGTCTTTCGTAAGCTAAAAAAATATTGTTATCCAGATTGAAAACAATAATTCCTTTGGAACCTCCTTCTAAATATGCCCATGATCCCATTCCTGAAAGATTTTGATATTGTGGGTTTTGAATATTTATATATTGGTTCACATTGAAATCAGGAATTCCTTCGTATTGATTTTCACAACTAAATAGTATAATAAGAGCAAAAAATGGAATTCTCAGAAACAATTTCATAGTGCAAAATTAAAGAAATAAGAAGTGGATTACTAAGGTTGAAAATAATTAACTTTATTTTTCGGAATTTAAACCATATGAAAAGACGTATTCTAATTTTCTGTTTTCTATCCTTATTTTTAAATTTTCCACAAATTTCATTTCCACAGGATTCAAAAGAAAGACAAGCATTAAAAGAGCTTAATAAGCAAAAGGAAAAAAGTCAGGAAGAGGTCGAAAAAGAATTGGTGAAACGACATTTGAAATTGCAGGAGAAAGCGACTCGAAAGAGAATGAAAAAATCATTAAGAGAGGCCGAGAGACGTAAAAAAGGAAAAGCTCCACAACCATGGTGGGACCGTTGGTTTGGTAGAAAGCAACAAAAGAAGCGAAGAAAACGAATTTAGTTTGCCTTGTGAAACCCTTGGTTTTGTATTACTTTTAAATCCGCAAAGCCAATGAGTTTTTACAGATTGAAGATATTTATAATTGTACTCTTTTGCGCTTTTAAAATAAAAGCACAAACCGGGGAGATTTATGGAACAGTAATAAATATTGATGGAGATTCAATTGGTGCTGCCTTTGTTTCTCTTTTTAAAGAGGGAAATCAGATTGATGCCGTTTATTCTGATTTTGATGGTGCCTATTTTTTTTCGGGTATTGACCCGGGAAGTTATGATGTAACTATTGAATCATTGGGTTTTCAAATTAAAACCATTCAGGGGGTGCTTGTAGGAACCAATCAAAAGGTAGAATTAAATTTTACGTTACTATCGAGTTCGAGAGAGGTTGATGTAGTGGAGATTATTCAATACAGAAAACCTTTGATTGATAAAGATAAGCAAGCCAAAATATATACAGCTGTAGAGATTGAAAACTTAGCAGTTCGTGATGTTGAAGACATCGTCTCCACATCCGTTGATGCTGTCAGCCAGGATGATGGTAGTGGCGATGTATACATAAGAGGACAGCGAACCGAAGGAACTCAATTCATAGTAGATGGTATTAAAATTAATGGTAAGCTAAGTATTCCTCAAAATGCCATTGAACAGGTTGAGGTTATTTCTGGAGGTATTCCGGCCATGTATGGAGATAATATTGGAGGTGTGGTAATTATAACTACAAAGGGGGGAGGATCGAAAGGATATGGCGCTTTTGAAAGTGTCACTTCGAATGGACTTGATGGATATGGGTATAATTTAGCTACAGGAAGTTATGCAGGTCCGATTTTAAGAGGAAAAAAAGACTCAAATGGTATTTTAATTAAACCATCACCATTGCGTTTTTTGTTTACCGGAGAGTTTAAAAACCTGATGGATTCAAGACCTTCAGCTTTAGGTGTGTGGAGAATTGATGATGATGTTTTACATGACTTGGAAGTCAATCCTTTAAGAGTGGCTTCATCTGGAATGGGAACATTAAGAAATTCTGAATTCGTAACAAGTGATGATTTTAAGTGGCAAAAAGCAAATCAAAATGTTTCCGGTACAAATTCTAGATTTGCTGGTAAAATTGATTGTCAGTTGAATAAAAATATACTTGTAACAACGGGAGGGAATCATAATTACTCAAAAGGGAATTCATATATATATGATTATTCTTTATTCAATTCTGTAAATAACCCAGAATACATAAATCATCAAACGAATTTGTTTTTTAGGTGGAAACAGAAATTCAATGTGGATTCTTTAAAATGGATTTCAAGTTTAAGCTATCAAATTCAAGTTGATTATACAGAAAAAAAATCTTTAAACTGGGATGATTCTCATAAGGATGATTTATTTAAATATGGACATGTAGGTCAATTTAAAACCCATCGAAGTTCCTTATATGAATACGAAGAGGATGGTGAAAATGGAGATGCCTATTATTATAAGGGAGAAAAGGATATTTTGTATGATTTTTTGGGAGGAGGCTCAAATCCCAATGCATCCAATTATGCTTCTCAATTTTATAGTTTATATGCAGGTCTTGAGGAGGGTAATTATGAAAACTATTTGCAAGCCAGCAATGGAGGTGCTCTACTGAACGGCGACAGGCCCGAACATGTTTACGGAATATGGTACAATACAGGTAGACAGTATAATGGATACTCTAAATCAAATTCAAATCAAAAAAGAGTTATAGGAAATATTACTGGTAAAATTTTTAAAAAACACAATATAGTTGCAGGATTTGAATATGAAGAAAGGGAATATCGGAATTATTCAGTATCTCCAATTGGTCTTTGGAACAGGATGAGACAGCTATCTAATTCCAAAAATACTGAATTGGATTTAGATAACCCTTTTCTTACATCCAGTAATGGTGTTTTTACAGATACTGTAAATTATAGTTATTTATATCAAGAAACAGGAGGTAAAGGTTTTTATGAAAATGTAAGGGACCAATTTGGTTTAGCTTACAGTGAATATTTTGATAGTGATTTTTATGGTCCGGAGAGTTATTCTCTTTCTTTATTTTCTCCGGATGAATTGTTTGCAGAAGGAAATGGGGTTTTGTCTACCCAAGGTTATGATTATTTAGGAAATCCAATATCTACCTCGGCGTTGTATGATTTTTTTCATGAAAAAGATGAAAATGGAGCCTATACCCGGAAAACGAATCCCTATCAACCTATTTATGCTTCTGGTTATATCCAGGATAAATTTCAATTTGATAATATTGTTTTTAATATAGGTATCAGAGTTGATCGATTTGATGCAAATCAACCTGTTTTGAAAGATCCTTATGTACTTTATGATGCATTTAAAGTAAAAGATTTAAATTCCACGTATTCAGTTCCCAATACTATTGATGAAGAAGCTACAGTTTATGTTAGTTCACTGGAAATGGAAACTCCTTCAATTGTTGGTTATAGATTGGGCAATAGCTGGTTTGATGAGTCTGGAAAAGAAATTACTGATCCGTCTGTTATTGAGGAGGCATCCAGTAGTGGTGAAGTAACTCCATTTTTAAAAGATCCTTCAATTAAAATTGGGGACTCAAATTATGATCCATCATCTACTTTTAAGGATTATGAATCTCAATATAGTTTTATGCCAAGGATTTCGTTTACATTTAATTTATCTGAGAACTCATCCTTTTTTGCGCATTATGATGTTTTGACTCAACGGCCTGCTTTGAGTCAAAATATGTTTAACCCTATAGATTATTTGTTTCTCGAGGGAAATGTGGGAACTTTTGTTCGTAATTCGAATTTAAAACCGCAAAAAACAATAGATTATGAAGTAGGCTATAAACAGGCATTAACCATAAGAAGCGCTGTTACAGTTTCTACCTATTATCGTGAAATGAAAGATTTAATTCAAATTACAGCAATTAATTATGCATACCCAGTTAATTATTTGACGTTTGGAAATCTTGATAAAGCATTAGTAAAAGGTTTTTCTGTGAAGTATGATTTGCGACCAATTAATTCGAATGTTTCTTTAAATGCAGGATATACCTTACAATTTGCGGATGGAACCGGTTCATCTCCTGTTTCAAGTGCGAGTTTGATTTCACAAGGAGTTCCTGATTTAAAAATCATGTTGCCTCTGACATTCGATCAACGCCATATTATCAGGGGGGTTTTCAACTACGCTTTTCAACCTGGTAAAAAGTATATCGGTCCCGACTGGAACGGCAAGGGAAGGGCAATTCTGGGTGGATTATCCACAAATATTGTTACAAAATTGAGCTCGGGAAGACCTTACACCGGACAATCAAACTTTACCCCGGAAGGTAATATTATAAATGCTGAAAGAAGAGCACTGGATGGATTAATAAATGGAAATAGATTACCATGGATTTATACAACTGATGCTCGAGTGAGTAAAAAATTTGTTTTTGGATTAAGGAAGGAATCAAGTTATCGATTTAAAACCGAATTTTATTTGGTAGTGAAGAATTTATTTGACACCAAAAACATTGTAAATGTTTATAATGCAACAGGGAACCCAGAAGACGATGGTTATTTAGATGCTGCCACTTCTCAATCCAATATTGTAGCACAAACCAATTATGAATCTTATTTGGACTTATACAGTTTAAAAATTGCTAATCCAAATAATTATGCTTTGCCAAGACAAATTAGGATAGGATTTGTAATGACTTTTTAAATGAGAAAATTAATAGTAATAGCGTTCGTTTTTATTGCATTTTTTAGTGCAAAGGCTTCATATATAAAAAAAGAAGCGGGGGCTGATAATTCCAGTCAATTTAATTTTAAATCTTCAGAATGTAAGGCGCCTACATCAAGAATTGATTTAGACATAAATAACGTTCGAACCACTATATTGAATGGCGGTGATATGTGGTGGGATCTGGATAATGCGAAATATGAAATTCCGAAAGGAAGTGGAAAGCATTCAATATTTGCCGGATCAATTATGATTGGTGGAAGAGATGAAACAGGAAATCTAAAAATGGCCGCATTAACACATCGTAGCAAGGGGTCTGACTTTTGGGCGGGTCCAATAAATAAAAATAATGTTACTACAACACCAGATGTTTGTGATGAGTACGATAAGCATTTCAAAGTTAATCGAAAAGATGTTGAAGAATATGTTTCTGCATTTGTAGCTGGAGAAAATCCTTCAGTTCCTTTAAGTATGTTAAATTATCCGGCTCATGGTAGTGTTGCCGATGGTCATGATTACTATTTAGCGCCCTTTTTTGATGCAGACTCAAACGGTACATATAATCCATCAAGTGGAGACTATCCTGCATTTGATTTGGGTGGAGACAATGAACGATATGCTAATGGAAAATTAAGAGGAGACCAAAATATATGGTGGATATTTAATGATGTTGGGAACGTTCATACTGAATCTGGTGCAGCTGCCATTGGATTGGAAATTCAAGCTCAGGCTTTTGCGTTTGCCACTAACGATGAAATTAATGATATGACATTTTACAATTATAAAATTATTAATCGATCTACGTTTACTATTCAGGATTGTTATATGGCCGTTTGGGCGGATACTGACTTGGGTTATTATTATGATGATTACGTTGGTTGTGACGTGGAAAGAGGATTAGGATATTGTTATAACGGAGATGCGTATGATGAAAATGCAGGGGGATATGGTAATGATCCGCCGGCAGTTGGAGTAGATTTCTTTGAAGGACCAATGGCGGATCCAAATGATGGAATTGATAATGATAGAGACGGAATAGTTGATGAAGAAGGCGAATTAATTATGATGTCAAAATTTATGTACTATAACATCGGTTCGGGAGATCAAGGTGATCCAAATACAGCAACCGATTATTTTAATTACATAAGAGGGCATTGGAAAAATGGATCCGCTATGGAATATGGCGGTAATGGATTCAACACTTCTGGAATAGGCTGCGACTTTATGTTTCCGGATGATTCTGATCAACAGCAATATTGGGGAACAAACGGAGTTGTAGTAGCCCCCTGGAGTGAGACTTCAGCAGGAAATCCTCCAGGAGACAGGAGGTTTATTCAATCCGCAGGACCTTTCACTTTGGAGCCGGGAGCTGTAAACTATATAACTACCGGAGCTGTATGGGCACAAGCAAGTCCCGGAGGAGGTCCATGGTCAGCAGTACAAAATTTGAAAAAAGCAGATGATTTAGCTCAAGCTTTATTTGATAATGATTTTAAAATTTTGAACGGACCAGATGCACCTGATTTAATCATTCAGGAAATGAAAAATGAGCTGATTTTTTATTTGGAAAATTCTGAATCAAGCAACAATTACAAAGAGGAATATCAAGAAGTTGACCCTACCATTGTTTCACCAATTGGTCTTTCTTATGATTCAATATATACGTTTCAGGGATATCAGGTTTTTCAATTGGCCAATGCTACTGTTTCAAGTTCTGAATTAGATGATGTTTCCAAAGCAAGGTTAGTTTGGCAAAGTGATGTTAAAGACGGTGTAGATAAATTGGTGAATCATATATTTGATGAAGAGATAGGTTTTAATGTTCCTCAAATTATGGTTGATGGACATGATAAAGGAGTTTCGCATTCTTTTTCTTTAACAAAGGATTATTTTGCGACTGGAGATGATCGACTGGTAAATAATAAGGAATACTACTATTTGATTTTAGCTTATGCCTACAATAATTATTTGTCATATGAGCCAGGTAATGAAGGTCAAAAACATCCTTATAAAGCTGGTCGAAGAAATATAAAGCAGTATACCGCAATCCCGCATGATGCTTCTTTGGAAGGTAATGGAACCGATATAAATTCCTTTTATGGAATGTCTCCTAAAATAAAAAGAATTTCAGGAAATGGTAATGGTGGACAATTTGTTAATTTATCTCAAGAGTCCATTGATGAAATTATTTCATCGTCATCCAGTTCTATTGAGCAACCTCTTTACAGTTCTTATGGAGCACCAATAGGTGTCAAAATTATTGATCCTCTTAAAGTACCTAAAGGGTATTTTCGATTAGAATTTCTTGACTCAATAACGGTTAATGACTTGAGTGATGCATATTGGCGAATTCTGTTCAAGCCTGATAACGCTGAGGAATTTTCAGACACAGTATATTCCGATAAAAATATAGCAAAGCAGAATGAGCAGATTTTAAAGAATTGGGGCATATCAGTAAACATTTCGCAAGTTAATGATGTTGGAACTCCAGGAATTGAAAATTTTGGAGTTATAGGTGATTCTATTCAATATAAAAATACAAGTATGCCTTGGCTCTCCGGTGTTTCAGATGAAGAAGGAGATGCATGGCAGAACTGGATAAGAGCGGGTAATAATCAAAGCTCTGTTATTACTGAAATTGATTTTAAAGATTATTATGTAGGTCAAGCAGATGAGGATACCGATGGTGATTTTGAAAATTTAATTAATGGCTGGGTTGCTCCATTTAAGTATTGTTCTCGAGAAAAATATGGACCGGCTGTTGGTCCGGAAGTAATTCAAGGTGCTAATGATATCTCTGGATTAAATAATGTTGATTTAATTATAACCAGTGATCAGACCAAGTGGTCAATATGTCCGGTTTTCGAGATGTCTGATGACCAGCCTATCTCTCAATACGGGGATGATAAGCTTACTTTGAAAAGCGGCACGACAACTGACTGGAATGGGAATACGCTTGAAGGTGGATTAAGTTATTTTCCAGGATATGCGATTGATGTATTAACAGGAGAACGATTGAATCTGGCTTTTGGAGAATATAGTTTTTTAGCAGGAGATAATGGGACAGATATGAGGTGGAATCCCACAAGTAGTGTTTATGATAATCAAGGAAATCCATTATATGGTGGTTTTCATACAATATTCATTTTTAGAAATTATGATTTCATTAGCAAATATGATGAAGGAGCATCAATATTAAATATTTTTAATCAAGGATTATTTGGAAAGCAGCAAAAGATTTTTAAAAGTTGCACATGGGTTTATGCTTATCCAATTCAAAATGATGCATTTCCATATCTTGCCACGGACGTTACAATTAAATTGCGTGTAAATGAGCCCTATACATCCGATGGTAACGAATTGCCTGTTTACGAATTTAATACAGATGAAATTTATGCTGCGGCTAATCAAAATATTTCGGCAAAAGCCAATCTTGATAAAACCAATGTTGTACCCAACCCTTATTACGGATTTAGTGAGTATGAGAAAAGTAAAATAAATAATGAAATTAAAATAACCAATTTGCCTAAGGAGTGTACTGTTAAGATTTTTACTTTGGATGGCTCATTAGTAAAAACTCTGAAAAAAGATAGTGATGATCAGACTTTCATCTCATGGAATTTAAATAATGAAAAAGGTATAAATATAGCTTCAGGTATATATATATTTCATATTGATGCTCCGGGAATTGGTGAGAAAATCATCAAGTGGTTTGGTGTTCAAAGGCAAATAGATTTAGATAGTTTTTAATGAAAACAGTTTTAAAAGTATTATTGTTTTTACTTATTTGTAAAGTTTCAAATGCCCAATCAGGAGGGCAGTCAGGAGCAACACAATTGCTTATAAATCCATGGGGTAAATCTTCAGGAGTAGGTGGTGCTAATACCGCATATGGATCAGGAGTGGAAATGGTTTATATGAATCCCGCGGGAGTTTCAGGGACAAATAAAACGGATCTTCTTTTTTCGCGTTCAAATTGGTTACAGGGCAGTGAAATTTATATCAATGCATTCGGGGTAAGCCAACGATTCAATGAAAAGACGGTTTTGGCTTTATCTATCATGTCTTTTAATCTCGGAGATATTGAAATTACTACCGTGAATAATCCAGAAGGTGGTATAGGTACTTATCGGCCTCAATTTGTAAATGGAGGGTTCACCTATTCAAGGGAATTTTCAAATAATATTGATGGCGGAATTTCCTTAAAATTGATTTCTGAGGGTATTCATGATATGAATGCTTTTGGAATTGCAGTTGATGCAGGTGTGAAATATGTAACCGGTAAAAAAGAGCATATAAGTTTTGGAGTAGCATTAAAAAATGCGGGCCCAAATATGAAATATGATGGAAATGGATTAAAAATGGAAATGACATTTCCCAATGGCAATAATCAAAGCGGACAAGTTTCATCAGCATCTTATACCCTTCCTTTACTTATGAATTTAGGATTTGGGTATAGATTTGATTTCAACTCAACCCATTCTCTTCAGACTGGTTTTGCCTACTCAGCCCGGATGTTTTTGAATGATCAAACTCGATTGGGCCTTGAGTATCGGTTTAAAAAGTATTTACAAATACGAGGAGGGTTTGTGCATGAACAAGGAATATTTGATATGTCAACTCGGCAAACTGCAATAACTGGTCCATCAGCAGGTTTTAGCTTACAATTACCTTATGGAAAAGATGATCGCTACTTTGGTTTTGATTATACTTATCGAGACACAAATCCTTTTGAAGGGATTCATACTTTCGGAGCAAGAATAATTTTGTAAATTAGTACTTAGTAAAAATAATAAAGCAAGTAAAAGAATCCTGATGATAGAATCAGGATTCTTTTATTATTGATACAAAAGATAGAATATGGCAGACACTAGTTATTTCACACAGGAAGGATTAGATAAATTAAAAGCTGAACTGGATTATTTGAAAAAGGTTGAGAGACCCGGTGTTTCTCAGCAAATAGCTGATGCACGAGATAAAGGGGATTTATCCGAAAATGCAGAATATGATGCTGCGAAGGAAGCACAGGGATTGTTGGAAATGAAAATTGCTCAAATGGAGGAGATTGTTGCGCATGCCCGAGTTATTGATGAAAGTAAAATTGATAATTCAAAAGTGCTTATTCTCTCGAAGGTAAAAGTGAAAAATATTGCCAACAAAATGGAAATGGAATATACACTTGTCTCTGAAGAGGAAGCAAATTTAAAGCAAAAGAAAATTTCAGTAAGTTCCCCAATTGGTAAAGGTTTATTAGGAAAAGAAGTGGGAGATATTGCTGAAATAAAAGTTCCGGCTGGATTATTGAAATTGGAAGTAATTGATATTTCAAGGTAAATGGCATCCATTTTTACAAAAATTGTACATGGTGAAATCCCATGTTACAAGGTAGCAGAGACAGAAGATTGTATAGCTTTTTTAGATATACTTCCGCTTGCAAGAGGGCATGTTTTGGTTGTTCCTAAAAAGGAGGTAGATTACTATTTTGATTTGGATGATGAATTATTTCAAAATGTAAATACATTGGCAAGAAGGGTTTCACATGCGATTAAAAAAGTTGTGCCCTGTGAGCGAATTGGAGTTTCAGTTATTGGATTAGAGGTACCACATGCTCATGTTCATTTGGTTCCTATAAACTCAATATCCGATTTGGATTTTACTAAAAAGAGAGTAAAATTATCGGAAGAGGAATTTAAAGAATTAGCCACTAAAATAGCGGCCAACATATAATATAAAAAGTTTTGGGATTAGTATCCATAGAAAATATAAAACAGGCAGCTGAAAATTTAAAAGGTGTTGCGGAAAGAACACCCCTTCAAAAAAACTTGGCTTTAAGTGAAAAATATCAATGCGATGTTTATTTAAAGCGAGAAGATTTACAACCCGTTCGATCTTATAAAATCAGGGGAGCCTATAATAAAATTAAATCCTTGAGTAAAGAATCTTTAGCCAAAGGTGTAATTTGTGCAAGTGCTGGTAATCATGCACAAGGTTTTGCTTATGCATGTAATTTATTGGGAATAAAAGGCACTGTATATATGCCTTCCACAACACCAAAGCAAAAGGTTGAAAAGGTTAAGTTTTTCGGTAAAAATAGTGTTGACGTTATTTTGACAGGAGATACATTTGATGATAGTTTTAAAACTTCCATGAAGGCCTGTGATGAAGAAGGAATGACCTTCGTGCATCCTTTTGACGATCACAGAGTCATGGAGGGCCAAGGCACTGTTGGATTGGAAATACTTGAAGATACAAATGATATTGATTATTTATTGCTTCCTGTCGGTGGTGGTGGAATAACCAGTGGAACGGGATCTTATTTTAAACATAAAAGTCCAAAAACAAAAATTATTGCAATTGAACCTGAAGGGGCGCCCTCATTGAAGGAGGCTCTTAAAAAAGGCGCACCGGTGGAATTGTCTAAAATAGATAAGTTTGTTGATGGTGCAGCTGTACAAAAAGTCGGTTTAAATACATTTGATGTAATGAAAGATGTAGTTGATGATGTTGTATTGGTTCCTGAAGGTAAAGTTTGCTCAACTATACTTCAACTGTATAATGAGGAGGCTATCGTCGTTGAGCCTGCAGGTTCTTTAGCAATTGCTGCACTTGATTTCGTAAAGGATAAAATAAAAGGTAAAAAAGTAGTTTGTTTGGTTAGCGGTAGCAATAACGATATTGTTCGAATGCAGGAAATTAAAGAGAGGGCTTTAATTTATGAAGGATTAAAACATTTTTTTATTGTACGGTTTCCTCAAAGGCCAGGTGCTTTGAAGGAATTTGTTAATGAAGTTTTAGGTCCTAAAGATGATATTTCAAGGTTTGAATATGTGAAAAAAAATGCCAGAGAAGCTGGTCCGGCATTAATTGGAGTTGAATTAACCGATCCAAAAGATTATAAAGGCTTGATTGATCGAATGGAAAAGTATGGTATTAACTATACTGTGATTAATGAAGATCCTGATTTGTTTCAATATTTTATTTGAGGTTGGTTTATTATGAAACTCTCGATTCAAGAAAAAATACAAAACTCAAGAACTTCTCATTTCAGAGCAGTATTTCCGGAATTGACCAATCATCACAATACCATGTTAGGAGGTAAAGCAATGGAAATAATGGATGAAATTGCTTTCATAACAGCAACTCGTTTTTCCAGAAAACGTTTTGTAGTTGCTGGTTCTGAAGTAAATTACACTAAACCTATACCTGCTGGTTCAATAATTGAAGTAACTGGAGAGGTAACTAAAGTGGGAAAAACGTCCTTGAAAATTTTGGTTAGGGTAATCATTGAAGATATGTATTCCAATAAAACAGAGGAGGCAATTAAGGCATATTTTACCTGCGTATCTATTGATGAAAATAAAAAATCAATTTCTGTTTTAGATTGATTATCATATTTTATTTCTTAATTCAATAGATATAATGTTTTACAGGAGTGGATTTTAATTCACGGGTTATTTAGTCGATTTCCACAGGCATTACTTTTGAATCTTTAACTTTTGAAAGAATCATCATTGTTTGCATTTGACCAATTTCTTCAATTTGGCTCAATTTGTTTGAAATTAAACCTTCAAATGATGGGATATCTTTTACAACTACTTTTAAAAAATAATCCGCATTACCAGTAATCTGATAACATTCAATAATTTCCGGTATAGATTGTATTTTTTCTTTGAAAGTGACAATTGAATCTACTTTTTGACGTTCCAGAGATATAGATATAAACGCCTTAATTCCTATTCCCAGTATCGTTTCATTAATTTGTGCATGATAACTTTCAATAACACCAGAAGATTCCAGTTTTTTGACCCTTTCCAATGTTGGAGCCGGAGAAAGTCCGATTTCTTGAGATAATTGGAGATTCGTAATTCTTCCTTTGTCTTGTAAAATCCGTAATATCTTTAGGTCTATAGAATCTAATTTAATACCTGACTTCATAGTTTGATTTTCATCAAAAATAATCAAATAAAAGAGATAAATATTTTCGTGAATAATTCAACTTTTTTGAATCAAAAAAATATGTTAATTTCGTGTTGATAAATTCACCATAAATACTAATGTTTCAGGTGCTTTTAGTGCAGTCATCAACTATCTTTGATAGAGGTGCAAAAAAAAAGATTTCTATGAGTGAAAATCAAGAGCAAAAAAAAGATTATTCAGCAAGTAATATTCAGGTGCTTGAGGGATTGGAAGCGGTTAGAAAAAGACCAGCTATGTATATCGGTGATGTTACCGCTAAGGGATTACATCATTTAGTATATGAAGTGGTTGACAACTCTATTGACGAGGCGTTAGCAGGACATTGTGACTATATTCAGGTATTTATCAATGAGGGTGATTCAATAACTGTATTGGATAACGGTAGGGGTATTCCAACAGCAATGCACCCAAAGGAGAAAAAATCCGCTTTAGAGGTTGTAATGACTGTTCTTCATGCAGGTGGGAAATTTGACAAGGACACGTATAAAGTATCCGGTGGTTTGCATGGAGTAGGAGTATCTTGTGTAAATGCCCTTTCCATAGATTTAAAAGCAACGGTTTATCGTGAAGGCCAAATTTGGCAACAAGAATATTCACAGGGAAAACCAAAGTATGATGTTAAAGTGGTTGGAGAGACAAATCAGCGAGGAACTGAGGTTACTTTTCAGCCAGACCCTGAAATATTTGATGATTTAACTTACTCATACGATATATTGGCAAAAAGAATGCGTGAATTAGCATTCTTAAACAAAGGGATAAAAATTTCTTTGACTGATAGAAGAGCTTCTGCTAAGAAAGAAGAAGACGGTTCATTTATAACGGAATTGTTTTATTCAGAGGCAGGTTTAACTGAGTTTGTTCAATATATTGATAGTGCAAGAGAGCAATTAATTCCAGATGTAATCTATTTTGAAGGAGAAAAAAATGGAGTTCCGGTTGAGGTAGGAATGTGTTACAACACCTCTTATTCAGAAAATGTGCACTCTTACGTAAACAATATCAATACATATGAGGGAGGTACTCACTTAACGGGTTTCAGAAGAGGGTTGACAAGAACATTAAAAAGTTTTGCTGAAAAATCCGGATTGCTTTCCAAATTAAAGTTCGAGATAAATTCTGATGATTTTCGTGAAGGGTTAACCGCAATTGTTTCTGTAAAAGTTGCCGAACCGCAATTTGAGGGGCAAACAAAAACAAAATTAGGAAATAGAGAAGTTTCTGCACCAGTAGATCAAGCTGTTTCTGAGGCACTTTCCAATTATTTGGAAGAACATCCATCTGAAGCAAAAACCATCGTTGAAAAGGTGATTTTAGCTGCTCAAGCGCGACATGCTGCAACTAAGGCCCGAGAAATGGTTCAGCGAAAAAATGTTATGCAGGTTTCTGGTTTGCCAGGAAAATTGTCGGATTGCTCTTCAAAAGATCCTGCTTTAAGTGAGATTTATCTTGTTGAGGGAGATTCGGCAGGAGGTACCGCTAAGATGGGACGAAATAGAGAATTCCAAGCCATTCTTCCATTGAGGGGTAAAATCTTGAATGTTGAAAAAGCCATGCAGCATAAGATTTTTGAAAATGAAGAAATCAAAAACATATACACGGCATTAGGTGTTCGAATTGGAACAGAAGAAGATTCAAAAGCATTGAATACTGAAAAACTAAGGTATCATAAAGTTGTTATAATGTGTGATGCCGATGTAGATGGTTCTCATATTTCAACATTAATCTTAACTTTTTTCTTTAGACATATGAAAGAGTTGGTAGAGTCAGGATATATCTATATCGCCACGCCACCTTTGTATTTAGTCAAAAAAGGAAAGCAACAGGAATATTGCTGGAATGATGATCAGAGAGATTTAGCCATCCAAAAGATGAAAGGTTCTGGAAACGCTTCAAGTGTAGGTGTGCAACGATACAAAGGTTTGGGAGAAATGAATGCTGAGCAATTGTGGTCTACAACGATGGATCCCGAAGCACGTACCTTAAGACAGGTGAATATAGGGGATGCTCAAGAAGCCGATAGAACATTTTCAATGTTAATGGGGGATGAGGTACCACCCCGTAGAGAATTCATTGAGGAAAATGCCCAATACGCTAATATAGATGCATAGATTAGTGATATTAAAAAGTTCAAAAACCCAATTCTTAAGAATTGGGTTTTTTGTGATTAAGTTTACCCCAAAACGTGTAATTCATTCTTAATTTCATTGTAGTAACTTCTGGACACTGGTATTGCATGACCTTCCATTTCCAGAACTCGATCATCCAATGCGTTTACTTTTTCCAGGTTAATTATATATGACCTATGGCATCGAATAAATATATTTGGGAGTGTTTTTTGAAGCTTAGTCATCGTTTGTAAAACAACATATGTTTTTTCTTTAGTAATGATTTTTACATAATCGGACATGGATTCAAAAAAAAGAATATGCGAAAGTTTAATTTTTTGGAGTTTTCCATTGACTTTAAAGAATATACTGTCGCTTTCTGTATTATTATTTGATGTAAAAACTTTTTCCAGTTTATTTACAGTTTTTAAAAACCGACCATATTCAATTGGTTTAGGGAGAAAATCCAGCACTTCGAATTCAAAGGCATCCACTGCATATTTCTTCATATTGCTCATTAGAACAACAGTAGGCAAGTCTTCAAAAGCTTTTATGAAATCCAGTCCGGATAATTCAGGCAGTTCAATGTCTAAAAAAATTACATCAACCTTTTCTTTTAGTAAAATTTCTTTTAAACCCAGAGCATCATTTAGCAATATGGGTTCTTCAAATACGCCACTTCTGTTAACACATTGCGATACAATTTTTTGTGAAATAGGGTCATCGTCTACAACGATTGATTTATATTTTTTCATTTTTCAAATTCGTCTTTTATTAATACGATATTTCTCTTTAAAAGTTATTGTGCTAAAATGATTCTAAAAATGATATTTTTGGTGAAATTTGATCATTATGAAAATTATATTGTCACCGGCAAAGAAGCTTGATTTTTCAATACCTGCAAATGAGAAAAAAGGCAGTGAACTCATTTTTCCGGATAAAACAGAGAAATTGATTCAAAAAATGAAATCTTTATCATCAAATCAATTAGGAACTTTAATGAAACTGAGTTCAGAACTTTCTAATTTGAATTATAGAAGATATCAACTAATGGGTAGTAAGGAAAACGAGAGTGCATTGGCAGCACATGCATTCAATGGCGAAGTTTACACTGGTCTTGATTTCAAATCTTTTTCATTAAGTGAAATAGAATCTGCTCAAGAAAAAATTAGAATTCTTTCAGGGCTATATGGAGTTTTAAAACCAAATACCGTCATTGAGCCTTATCGATTAGAAATGGGCACAAAATTAGATGTTGAAGAGAGTAAAAATTTATATAACTTTTGGGGAGACGACATCTTAAATTTTCTTCAGTGTGAGGAGATGGAAACTATAGTCAACTTAGCTTCCAATGAATACAGTAAGGCCGCAAAATTGAAGCAGTTTAAAGGGACAGTAATTACACCTCACTTTAAAGAGTTTAAAAATGGCGATTTTAAGGTCATTATGATGTATGCAAAAAAAGCTCGAGGAGCGATGGCAAAATGGATAATTAAAAACAACATAAATTCTTCAGAAGAGATTAAAAATTATACTGAAGACCGGTATATTTTTAATGAGGAGCTATCATCCAATAAAGATTGGGTTTTCACAAGGTAACTCACTTAAATGACCACTAGGTAGCCCAATAACTTATTTGTATTTTCGCATAAATTTATCATCATGAATATTTCTTACAACTGGTTAAAAGAATATATCCAAATTGAAGAGTCACCTGAAGAGTTATCCATTATACTTACAGATTTAGGTTTGGAGATAGGAGGCTTAAAAAAGGTGCAGTCTATAGCAGGAGGACTGGAAGGTTTGGTTGTTGGTGAAGTTAAGGATAAATGGCAGCACCCAAATGCTGATAAACTAAGTTGTACGAAAGTTGATATTGGTGCAGATGAATTATTAAATATAGTTTGCGGAGCACCTAACGTTGACAAAGGTCAAAAAGTCATCGTTGCTACTATAGGAACAGTTTTGTATAACGGTAATGATCATTTTAAGATAAAAAAATCGAAATTACGAGGTGAATTATCCGAAGGGATGATTTGTGCAGAAGACGAAATAGGGCTAGGAGAAAGTCACAACGGGATACTTGTTTTGCCAAATGAAGTTCCAGTGGGTACTTTAGCAAAAGAGTATTTCAATGTTGAAGAAGACTATATCTTCGAGGTTGATATAACTCCAAATAGAGCAGATGCATTATCTCATTACGGAGTAGCAAGAGATTTAGCTGCATACTATCAATTTCATGGTAAAGTATTAAAGGCAAGTTTTCCAGAGCTGAAAAAGTTGGAAAAAGTTGGTAACTTGCCCATTAATATATCCATAAAAGATAAGCAGGCGTGTCCAAGGTATTCAGGGATAACAATAAAAGGGGTAAATGTAACCGAATCTCCAGAATGGTTAAAAAAGCGTTTAGTTGCTATAGGTTTAGTTCCAATAAACAACATAGTTGATGTTACGAATTACGTAATGTTTGAAATAGGTCAACCATTACACGCGTTTGATTATTCAAGATGTGGTGGTGAAATTGAGGTTAAAAGTGACTTGGATGGTACTGATTTTATCACATTAGATGGACAACAGAGAACCATACAAAGTGGTGAATTAATGATTTGTAATTCTACTCAACCGATGTGCATCGCTGGTGTTTTTGGTGGAGAAGAATCTGGAGTGTCAAATGGGACCAAAGATATATTTTTGGAAAGTGCCTGTTTTAATCCTGTTTCTGTGCGAAAAACAAGTAAGCGTCATGGATTAAAAACAGATGCTTCATATCGATTTGAAAGGGGGGTTGATCCCGAATTAACGGTTAAAGCACTGCAAAGAGCTGCTAATTTGATTTTGGAAGTTGCAGGAGGAGAAATAGCATCTGAAGTTGAAGATGTTATTGTTGAAAGCAAAAAACCTTTTGAAGTTGAGTTTAGTTATTCAAGATGTAATCGTTTGATAGGTGATGAATTACAAAAAGATACAATTAAGCAAGTTTTGACAAGTCTTGAAATTGATATTGTGCAAGAAACAGAAGACACATTGTCCCTAAAAGTTCCTACTTATCGAGTTGATGTTCAAAGAGAATGTGATGTGATTGAAGAAATATTAAGAATTTACGGTTTTAATTCTGTTCCCATTCCTGTTTCATTAAAATCATCCATTATTGTTTCCAAAGGAATCCCTCAAGAGAAAATTGTCAAGGCAATATCCAACTTATTGGTTTCAAATGGATTCAACGAAATAATGAATAACTCCCTTACTAGAAAGGAATATTATACAAATTTAGAAGAAACATTAGAAGAAAATCATGTTGAGCTATTAAACCCTTTAAGTAAGGATTTAAATATTTTACGAAGAAATCTTTTGTTTGGTGGGTTAGAGAATATCGCACGCAACAATAATATGAAAAATCCAAACTTGAAGTTTTTTGAATTTGGTAAAACATATTTTAAAAATGCAGAAGGTGATTATCAAGAGGAAAAGAATTTATCTCTTTTAGTTACAGGGTTAAAAACAGAAAATTCTTGGAGTACAGAACCTCTTGGAGTATCCATTTATACACTAAAAGGTTATGTTTCAAATATCATTAGTCGTCTTGGGATTTCAAAAATAAAATCCAAAACAGTGCAAAATGAATTTTTGTCAGAAGGAGTTGCAATATATTCTAAAAAAACTTTGATTGCAGAATACGGAAAAGTAAAACAAAAATTTTTAAAGTCTACAGGTGTTAAGCAAGATGTATATTTTGCAAATATTAAATGGGATGAAGTATTGAAATTGCTCAAATACCAAAAAACAAAACTCTCTCCAATATCAAAATTTCATCCAGTAAAGAGAGATCTGTCTTTACTATTAAATAATACAATTAATTATTCAGATCTTGAGCAAATAGCATTCGAAGTTGAAAGAAAAATTTTGAAAAAAGTTGAATTATTTGATATATATGAGGGTTCCAAACTTCCCAAAGGTAAAAAGTCCTATGCTTTAAGTTTTATTTTGCAATCTGATGAATCAACGTTAAAGGATAAACAGATTGAAAATACAATGCAAAAGCTTCAAAAAGCATTTCAAGATAAATTAGGAGCAGAGTTGAGGTAGAAGAAAATTTACTCAAGTTTATTTTCGTCAGAAAAATACCATTAAAGGGGTATTAACCATTCATCTTTACCATGTTTGAGTTATTGGGATTGAGTCAGTTAAGTACGAGCTTTGCTCCGTCAATTCAGAACCATTTAAGGATGTCGGAATTAAAGGTGTTACATGCTGAAAATCAATCTTTAGCAGCGGAAGGATTAAAACAGGTTTTGTCAGAAAATCAGATTGCCAAAAAGATATATCGAGTAAACAAAAGTGAACATATTGAATCGGGAATTATAGCTTACGAACCGAATTTATGTGTTATTGATTATTCAGAAACCGGGCAGTTTT
Organism: Flavobacteriales bacterium; assembly: GCA_002720635.1. Classification (GTDB taxonomy): domain Bacteria; phylum Bacteroidota; class Bacteroidia; order Flavobacteriales_C. The sequence continues at coordinate 24,370 of PBJD01000046.1, forward strand.
CTATTTCGGATTTAGAGAATATTATAAAAAAATATCCTCAAATAAATATACTTGTTATTTCAGATGATTCTTCAATTGTCAGAGTAAAAAAAGTTCTGGGATTGGGTGTTCATGGTTTTTTAACGAGAAGTAGTGATACAAATGAAATTATATTGGCAATAACCAAGATATCGGAGGGAGAAAAATATTTTTGTTCCAAGATTATAGATATCCTTGTTAATGAAAGTGATAGGCATGATGTACTTTCTAAAATTGATGGCAATCTAACTCAGCGTGAACAGCAAATTGTTAAATATATTGCTTTGGGTAAAACAAATAAACAAATTGCGTATTTACTCAGAATAAGCCACCATACCGTCCATACTCACAGGAAAAATGCAATGAAAAAATTAGCTGTAAACACTACTACAGAATTGGTTCTTTATGCAATTTATAATGACATTATCGAGCTAACCTATTGATGGTAGGTTGTGTTTTTTTTGACTAGTTCTAGTTATTGCAATCAATTTACTGATTTTTCATATTTGCACCTTGAATTAAAACTAAACTAACTAAACTAAAAACTATCGCTTATGAAAAAAATTACTCTAATTTTTGCTGGAATTTTTTCAGCTTTCAGTATGTATGGACAGGTCATAGATACTGTTTCAACCGGTGCATCCTATGTTAATGATGTTTACTATAGTCTGGAAAATGGTGAAATTCACTCTGTTGAGAGAGAAAATTGGGATATAGCATTCGCTTCCGGTGGTTACGGCTCGACAATATTAACTAATGAGGGAAGTGGAACTTCATTATACTTCTATTCAGGAGGAGATACTTCTGCATGGTCAAGTATTGATACATCTGGTATTTCAGGATGGACTAAGTATTACAATTCAGACTCAACCTGGTCTATTGGTGCATTTAGTCAGACTTCTACCGGAGATTATGATCCAGTATTTAACACTTACGATATGGGTTGGGGTGTCTACAGCATGGACTCTCATGTCGTTTCAGGTGATTCATTGTTTGTAATAAAACTTTCTAATGGGAATTTTAAGAAATTATGGATTGATAGACTTCAGAGCGGAGTTTACTACTTTAAATATGCTGATCTTGATGGATCAAATTTAGTTCATGATACAGTTGTAAAAAGTCAATATGTAAATAAAAACTTTGCTTATTACTCAATTCAAAATTCAACTAAACTTGACAGAGAACCAGAAAACTCAACCTGGGATTTGTTGTTTACAAAATACAATACTCCTGTGAACTCTCAATATGGTCTCACTCCATATGGAGTAACAGGTGTTCTGTCTAATGAGGGAGTTCAGGTAAATAAAGTTTCCGGAGTGCATAATGAGGATGCCGATACACTCTCAACATCATTTGTGAGTGACATTGCATCAATTGGTTGGTCTTGGAAATCATTAAATTACTCTACTTTCCAATATGAAGTAGGAGACAGTACAACGCATTTCGTGAAAACAACCACAGGTGATGTTTGGAAGTTAGTTATGACTGGATTCGGTGGATCTGCAAATGGAAACTATTATTTTACCAAGGAGAAAATGCTTTTGTCAGTTGATGCAGAGGAAAGTTTAACTGTTCTGGATTTGTCTACATACCCAAATCCTGCAACGGATTTCCTAAATATTGTTCTTCATCAAAACAATGCTGATGATTTATATGTTTCTGTTTATACTTTATCCGGTTCATTGGTTTACTCAAGTAACTTTGCAGGTAATGCCGGACTAAATAACTTACAACTCAATGTTCGTGATTTCTCAAAAGGATTATATCTGATTAATGTTGAAAATCAAGAATTATCTGTTCAACAAAAATTTGTTGTCAAATAGATGAGTTTATTTTAAAAACAAAAATTCCAAAGGAGAATTTTCTCCTTTGGAATTTTAATACAATAGCTAAAATTGAGATTTAGACTAGCCATATTGCTTTTTTTTAGTTCTTTTTTTAGTTCTTTTGGACAAGGCACAACTTATGTCAAAGTAATCGACTCCTACAATAATCCTGTTTCTAATGCACATGTTCAGTTTACATGCCTGGAATGCAAAAATATTAATATAAAATCAATACTTACAGACAAAGATGGATTGGTATTTAATCCGTTTTATGGTACCACGGAAATATATATATCATGTATAGGATTTAAATCAATTCTAGATACGCTTTATTCCAATACGTCTAAAAATATTGTTTTAAAATATGAAATGTTTGATATTGACGAAGTTGTAGTCACCGCTCAATATTCACAAAAAAGTTCGAGTAAAGCAGTTCATAAAGTTAAAGTTATTAATCGAAAAAAAATAGAGTCCTTAGGTGCCGTAAACCTAAGAGATGTTCTTACCAATGAAGCTAATGTCAGAATAACCCAGGATAATATTTTAGGTAGCAGTACCAGTGTTCAGGGCTTGAGCGGGCAAAACATAAAAATATTAATAGACGGTGTTCCTGTAATTGGAAGAGTAGGGGGTAATATTGACTTAAGTCAAATCAATATTAATGATATAGATAGAATTGAAATAATAGAGGGACCCCTTTCGGTGGAGTATGGTACAAATGCTCTTGCTGGAACAATCAATTTAATCACAAAAAAATCATCTGGAAAAAATAATAAATTAAACCTTAATTCTTACTATGAAACAGCAGGCCAGTCTAATATTGACGGGGGGCTTCAATTTAATCGAAAAGTATATAGTTACTCTCTTTCAGGAGGTAGAAATTTTTTTGATGGTTGGAATATAACTGATCCTTTTCTCAAAACTGATTTAAAAAAAATAGCTGATTCATCCAGATTTAATGCTTGGAAACCAAAAGAACAAAAATTTATGAAATTTGCTTGTTCCGGCAAGAACTTGTTCCTGAAAAATAGCATCATAAAAAATATTAATTACAGATTTTCTTCTGATTATTTTAAAGAAAAAATAACCAATAAAGGTTACCCAATGGCACCTTACAACGAGCATGCATATGATGATAATTACAATACAGACAGGTGGAGTAGTAATCTTAATTTAAATCAAACAAATAGAAACAATACAAAATTAAATTTGATTTTTGCTTATAATTATTTTCGGCGACAGAAAAACAGCTACAGGATTGATTTAACTACTCTTGAGAAAAAATTAAGAGGCTATCTCGATCAGGACACTACAATTTTTGATTTATACATGGCGAGGGGTACTTATTCAAGCTTCAATGATTCATCAAAATTCAATTATTCATTAGGATATGATGTGAATGTCGAGTCCGGAAAAGGTAAAAGAATTAAGCAAAAAGTTCAAACAATAGCAGACGCTGCATTATTTTCAAGTATAGAATACCAATGGCTTCCAAATTTAATTTTAAGACCAGGCATTAGATACTCTTACAACACATCCTATAAATCTCCTTTAACTCCATCATTTAATTTAAAATACAATCTTAATAAATGGATATTCAGAGGGTCATATTCCTCTGGTTTCAGAGCTCCATCGATAAAGGATTTATACTTTGATTTTGTTGACAGCAACCATGATATTCAAGGTAATCCAAACCTTATTGCTGAGACTTCCCATAATTTTAGTTTTTCAGCAGTCAAAACTATAATTAACGGAAATAAAGTCTTTAAAATAACAGGTCTTGGATTTTATAATGACATTGATAATTTAATAACATTAGCAATAAGCGAAGGTACTGCTTATTCATATTTCAATCTGGATAAATTTAAAACTCTAGGAGCCCAGACCCAATTTGAGATTACGATGGAAAAGTGGAAAGCAATCCTAACGGGAACTTATACCGGAAGTTATAATTCACTATCGGAAAATTTAGAAGTTAATCGTTTTAGTTACTCTCCTGAATTGAGGAGTAACGTCACATATAACTTGAAAAAATATAACTTAAACTTTTCAGGATTTTGTAAGTATTCAGGAGAGGTTGTTGGTTACTATATAGACGGAAATGATTCTTTGCAGCAAAACTTCTTAGATGATTTCACTACACTTGATCTGACGATAATTAAGGGATTTTGGAAAAATACATTAAAATGGACAATCGGAGGGAAGAATCTACTTAACGTTAAAAATATTGTATCTCAAGGTCCTTCAGGGGTTCACTCTTCTAATTCAGGTTATGTTTCAATGAGTTGGGGTGCTTCAATTTTTACAGCAATAAGAATTAATTTAGATGCGAATCGTTATAAAAAAGTAAAAGTAAATAAAGATGAATAATAAAAAAATATGTTGTATAAACTTAGTTTTGGTAATAATGTTGCTCACTTCTTGTGAGACAGAGGAACAAATTGTAGAAAAAGAATCCAATTCTATTGATCAAATTACGGCTTCAGTTTTCATAGATCCAGATTATAAATATCAGGTTTTTTATGATTTGGAAACAAATACCGAAGTTCTCCGAAATTTAACAACAGATTGGGATTTAGCTTTTGAATGCGGTGACAATGGCCATCATATAAAGTTGAATTCAAGCAGAGGGATGAATGTATGGGCAAGTGGTCAAGTCGATTTTTCAGCAGTCCAATCTTACGCCGGTGCCACATGGAACTGGGATAATCCAAATGGGATTCTTGACTCAACTGCAATTGGAGATTGGTGGATAATGAATGAAGATAGTGTAATTTCAAGGAATGAGGTTTACGTTTTAAATCTTGGAAAAGATTCTGAAAATAATCATTTAGGATTCAAAAAGCTTCAAATATTGGGATTTGCCAACAATGAATATCAAGTTAAGGTCTCTGATTTATCCGGTGAAAATCAATTTATTTCTTATTTAAGGAAAGATGATAATTATAATTTTATCTTTTTATCCATACTGAACAGTAAAACTGTTACAGTTGAACCTCCAAAGAAAGATTGGGATTTGTTATTTACAAAATATACACATACATTTTATAATGACCAAAACACGCCTATTCCATATGGCGTAACAGGTGTTTTAATAAATTCTTACTCTACATCTGTTCATAAAGATGTAGATTACGGATTTGAAGCACTGAATTTTGAAATTGCAGAAGAATTAAATTATCTAACAGATCAAAATACGATTGGCTATGATTGGAAGAATTATGATCACGATGCCGGGGTGTACAGTATCAATTATCACCAGAATTATATCATAAAAAACAGTAAAGATTTTTATTTTAAAATGCGTTTTATTGACTTTTTCAATGATAATGGTCTAAAAGGAAACATGAAATTCGAATTTCAGAAATTATTACCCTAATTCATTTATTATTGCTCTCCAATTCGTGTCTTCCGGAATTCCGGGTTTTCTTTTTCCAAAAAGTGTACAAATGAGTTCTTCATTGAAATTAAATATTTCAATTGAATTCACATCGCCATCTGAAGTTGGTTTTTTTACGAGCCAGCATTCTTTGATACTGTTTGTGCGAATATGCAGGTTGAAATCTGGATCCATTACATTGTACCATTCTTTCATTTCAAGTAATTTTTTCACAGGGCCCGTATGAATTTGCAGCATACCCTTGTTTCCAACAAAAACCATTATTGGCGTGTTGGTTTCCGCTGCTTTCTCCAATGATTTTTTTACTACATCGTTAGAAACCTTTTTTGCAAATTTAACACCATCTTTTTCGGGTGCCAATTCCAATGCTTGTAATCGGCTTACAGCATGCTTTTTCATCAGCGGAAAAAAAGCGTGTGTGTCCTTTAGATTCAGCCAATCTTCTTGAAACTTTTTTCTATCGGGATTTTCATTTCTTTTTTCAGAATCAATTTTTTCAGAACTAATTTCATCTTTCTCAATACCTTGAATAGTGTGCTTGTAGGTTTCTTTAATTTTTAAAAAAACCTCCTTGTTACTTTCTTTAATCAGGTAAATTTTATGAATAGCAACTCCGTCTTTACTGAAAAATTGAATGCTTAAACGCTCCTGTCCTCGAGCAAATTCAGAAACTGCAAAACTAAACTTCCAATGGTGTAAGAAAATTCTCAAGTCAATATCTTCTCCAACAAATAATCCTACGTGAGCATTCTTACCAAAGCTGGGGTTTAAGTATTCTCCATTTCGTTCATGAACCACTTCATCATTTCTAGTTAAGGCTTTAACTTTTCCAAGTTTGGGTATTTCTTTTTCAAGAAAATCACTGAAGTTGACATCAAGCCTGGTTACAGTATCATTACAACCCGTGGCTAATAATTCAGCCTCTGAAGTATTTAATACTTTGGCAGCATCTCTTATTCTTACTTTTGGATTTTCTGTTTTGAATTTAATCCATTGACTTTTTAATGTTGAATCTTCATTAACTTTTAAATTTTTCATTTTCAAATAATTTATTTGATTAATTCTTTTTTTATTTGATTGTATTTTATGCCTGTTATTATATTAAAATTATTTTTATTTTTTATAATTGATACAGGCACTTTATAAACTTCTTCAAGTAATTGTTCGGTCAATACTTCTCTTGTCTTTCCTTTGGAAATAATTTCTCCTTGTTTCATTAATATAGAGTAGTCTGAATATTGAGCTATTAAATTTAAATCGTGGAGTACTATAATAACACATACATTATAATTGTCTGCAAAATCTTTTGCTGATTTTAAAATTGAATGCTGATATTGAGGATCTAAATTGTTCACTGGTTCATCTAAAATCAATAATTTTTTTTCTGCTTGTTCTTCACTTGAATCAGGCCATATTTGTGCCAGAGTTCGAGCAAAATGAACCCTTTGTAATTCTCCTCCACTTAGAGTATTTGTGGTCCTGTCTGATAAAGAAATTACATCAAGCAATTTCATTGCCGAGGTAATAATTTCGTCATCTTTTTTTGACGGATAAACCTTATAATGAGGAAATCTTCCAATGGAAACAATGTCTCTAACTGTATATCCTACAGATAAATTGAATTGTTGATTCAGATAACTTCTTTTACATGCGAAATTTTCCAATGAAATACTCTTGATATTTTTACCATTAAACTCAATATCTCCAGTTTTGGGAGTTATTGTGCCCGCAATACATTTTACCAATGTTGATTTACCAGCTCCATTCGGCCCTAAAATTGCAGTTACTTTCCCATTTTCAAAGTTTGAACTTACTTTTTTAAGGATTTTTTTCTCTCCAGCATCAAAGGAAATGTTTTTAGCTTTAACCATTAATTTTTCTCTTTTGCTGAATTAATAAAACCAAAAACAGAGGTGTTCCTAAAATAGCTGTTAAAATTCCAATAGGTAGCTCAGCAGGGGCAACAATTAATCTACACAATAAGTCAGCAATACTGAGTACTAAACCGCCTAAAATTGCAGAAATCCATATCAGGTTTCTGTGCTTAGGTCCCACTAATAATCTTGTAATGTGTGGAATTAATAAACCAATAAAACCAATCATACCAGCAATAGCAACACAGGCTCCTACAGTTATGGTAACCCATACAACAAGCTTTCTTTTTAATGAATTCACATTCACACCTAAACACATTGCTTCAGATTCTCCCAGAGCATAAACATCCAGCTTTTTTGCCAGGCGGGCAATCATGATAATTGGTAAAATTATAAGTGGTATCAATGCGATAACTTTTTCCCAATCTGCTCCACCTAAACTTCCCAGACTCCAAAATGTTATGTCTCTGAGTTGATCATCATTGGATAAGTAAATAATGAAACCCGTAACTGCTCCAGCTAAAGCGTTAATTGCTATTCCTGCCAAAAGCATTGTTGCGATATTGGTTGAGTTTTGGGCCTTTGATAACCTGAACACAATTATTGTTGTAGTAATTGCACCAATAAAGGTAGCTACTGAGATACTATAATATCCTAAAAAACCATTTGTAAATTGAAGTCCTGATATGATTGCTATAGATGCAGCCAGCATGGCCCCAGCTGAAATTCCAATTAAGCCGGGATCTGCCAGAGGGTTTCTAAAAAGTCCCTGTAAGCCGGCACCACTTACAGCTAATGCTGCTCCTATCATCATGCTTAAAAAAACTCTTGGAAGTCTTATATGCAGTAATACATTGTGTTGAGGGTTTGTAAAATCACTATAATTATCAGCTCCGAATAAATTGAGCAAAATATTTGCACATTGTTTAAATTCAATTTTAAAGGCACCAAGAGATGTACCTAAAACAATACAAACTGGTAACAAAATGAAAAGTGAAATATAAGTAAGCTTTACTCGTTGGGTCATTTTTGAAAAATTTCACCTAATTTTTCATTCAACTCTAAAGCAGCTTTACCAACACGTGGTCCAAAACCAGCCAGATACTGGCCTTCCATTGTGATAATTCGTTTGTTTTTACCTGCATTTGTTTGCATTATACCTGGTACATTATCAAAAACACCATTCAGACTTTCAGCGCCGGTTGTAAACATCAAAATAACATCAGGATTTGCTGTTACAATAGCTTCAGCAGTCAATGGTTTGAAGGATTCAAAATTGTTAACGGCATTTTGTCCTCCGGCAATGGATATCATTTGATCCATTTGAGTGTTTTTACCTGCAACCAGTATTGTACCAGCTCCCCTCGCATAAATAAATAAAACTTTGGGTGTGTTTTCAAATGTTTTCAGTTTGTTAATTGATTGATCAATAAATATATTCAGCGAATCGTTTTGAATATCAAACTTGAGGCTGTCTTTCACTCCTTGAATTAGCTTTTTGGTTCCTTCAATGGAATGTTCCTGATTGAATAAAACCACTTTAATTCCACTAGCTTTTATTTGTTTTATAACTTTTGGATTTAAATCTTTTTCTATACCGACCACTACATCCGGATTTTGAGCCAAAATTCCTTCTGCCTGTATACTTCTGTTATGTCCTACTTTTGGCAGTTTGTTTACACTTTCCGGGTAGTTACTGGTTATATCAGTTGCCACTATATTTGATTCATAACCAAGTCCGTGAATAATTTCACTTAAAGCTCCGCTAAGTGAAACAATTCTGATTGATTTTCCTTTCGAATCATCAGAGTAATTGACTGTTTTGTTTTCCTTACAGCCCATGAAGGATATCAAGATACTAATAACTAAAAGAGCAAAATATTTACGTTTCATTGTGTTATTTTTTATTGGCTAATATTCCTAAAATAGTAACTTAAGTTAAAATAGTATCAAATCCTTTAATGTATTACATAAATCAAGTAATTTACCTTGTTTAGGGTATTTCTTTTAACTGTTAAATCATAAAAATCAATATTTATAATGTTATTATTGATTTTATTCTTTGATATTTTAGTTTTGTTCCTGAATAGCAAATTTTCTTTCATCAAAAAGAATTAGTTGAAATTTAAGTCATGAAAAAAAAAAGAAAACGTTCCTGGTTAAAAAAAATAGGTTTAGGAGGTTTTTTATTTTTTTTGATTAAAGGAATCGTCTGGATTTTGATTGCTTTTGGCCTTATAAACACATGTTCTTAAACTAAAGGAACTTAATTAAAAACGTCTGAAAATCTGTTTTATACCAAAAAAAAGGTACTGTATTAACTGTAATTTTTACACATCTTTGTTTAGAATTATTCTAAATAAGCTTAAAGATGGAAGAATTATTAGAAAGGCCAGGGTTATATAGAGTTGAAAAAGATACGATGGGTGAAGTAAGTGTTCCTACCAGTAAATATTGGGGCGCTCAAACGCAAAGATCAATTACAAATTTCCCAATTGGTAATCAGGGAAGTATGCCTGTTGAGGTCATCAGAGCTTTTGGATATTTGAAAAAAGCTGCTGCTATTACTAATAATCAGTTGGGTGTACTTGAGGATAAAAAAAGCGAAGTTATTCAAGTTGCTTGTGATGATATTATAAATGGAAGTTTAGATGAGCATTTCCCATTAGTGGTTTGGCAAACAGGATCAGGAACTCAGTCTAATATGAACGTTAATGAAGTTGTCGCTAACCGATGTCATGAGCTATTGGGTAATAATTTAGGAGAAGGTGATCGATTTATTCATCCAAATGATGATGTAAATAAATCTCAATCCTCCAATGATACTTTTCCAACAGCAATGCACATAGCTGCGTATTTAAAAATTATTAAAAAGGTTATTCCAAGTTTAGAATTATTAAAAGATAATTTGAATCTAAAATCTGAAGAGATGAATACCGTTGTTAAAATCGGTAGAACTCATTGGATGGATGCAACTCCCCTTACTTTAGGACAGGAATTCTCAGGTTATGTTGCACAACTGGAGTATGGTTTGAAAGCATTAAAATCCAGCTTGCCTCATTTGAGCCATTTGGCTTTAGGAGGAACAGCAGTTGGAACGGGTTTAAACACCCCGGAGGGATACGATTTTTTAGTGGCTCAGCATATAGCAAGTTTGACTGATCAACCATTTAAAACCGCTCCAAATAAATTTGAATCGCTTGCCGCGCACGATGCTATAGTAGAATCGCATAATGCTTTAAAACAATTAGCGGTCAGTATCAATAAAATCGCTAATGATATAAGGTTACTGGCTTCTGGACCAAGGTCGGGAATAGGTGAAATTATTATTCCTTCGAATGAACCGGGATCCTCTATTATGCCAGGGAAAGTTAATCCAACTCAAATTGAAGCAATTACTATGGTTTGTGCAAGAGTTTTAGGTAATGATACAACTATTTCTTTTGCAGGAGCAAATGGACATTTTGAATTAAATGTATATAAGCCAGTAATGATACATGCTTTTTTAGAGTCTGCAAATTTACTGGCTGATGCTGCAAAATCATTTACTGAAAACTGTGTAGTAGGCATCCAGCCTAATAAACCCAGAATCAATGAACATTTGAATAATTCATTGATGTTGGTAACTGCGCTTAATGTTCATATTGGTTATGAGAAAGCTGCAAAAATTGCAAAAAAAGCGTATGAAGAAAATAAAACGTTAAAAGAAGCTGCCTTGGAGTTAAATTATTTAAGCGCATCCCAGTTTGATAGTTGGGTTGTTCCTTTAAATATGGTAAGCTCATTAAAAAATTAAATTATGGCCTTAGCATTTAAGCGTGTTGATATAAGAGGCTTGTCCTCAAAATCTGCAACAGAGAAATTAGTAAGTTCATTAAATAATCGGAGAGAGGACGAGCCACTTTGGTTAATTGATGATAAAGAACCAATTGATTGCTATGCATATTTAGTTCAGGAAAACTATTTATTTGAGACATTTATAATGTCATCAAGAGAGTATAGAGTATTTGTTGGCTGGAGTTATAATTAAAAAAGACCATTTTAATCGGTATGATATTGGATGTTTTTACACCTATATCATTTGTTTGTGATTTTCAAGGTGGTGGCAGCCACCTTGAATTTTTTTAAAAAGTTTATCCCTCAGGGATTCCCTCTGAACTTCCATAAAGTTCAGGAATTCCATCTCAATTAGATAAATTGTTAATTTTCTTGAGCCACTCCAATCGGAGTGGTTTTTTTTACAGGTTGTTAAAATAATTTCCAATTCACAGGAATAAAAAATGAACAATACCTAAAAAAAGCGATTGTTAAAATTCATGTAACTACCTAATTTCGCACTGTATCAAACAAGAGTCAAAGTGTTTGTTTTTAGTTGATATTTATTTTGAAAAATACATATCAACCATGTAGGTAAATAAAGGGAAGGAGTGCGTTAGCGCTCCTTTTTTATTTTTCACCTCAAAATTCACAATAAGAGTTAATTTTGAAAAAAAAATAAGAATGCGTAAAATATTTCTGTTTCTCCTATTGATAATTCTTTTTTTTGCTTTTAAAAATCGTAAACCTGCTTACGTATTATATAATTCCAAAGGTAAAAAAACAACTTTTTCAAAAATGGTTTCTCAATTGAAAAAAAAGGAATTGATATTGTTTGGAGAGATCCATAATAATCCAATTTCACATTGGTTACAATTAGAGTTAACCAAAGAATTAGGGAAAACAAATAATCTGATTTTAGGTGCAGAGATGTTTGAAGCTGACAATCAAAAAGGCCTGGATTTATATCTAAATGATTCCTTAAATAATCATAATCTCGATACTATGGTTCGATTATGGGACAATTATAGAACAGATTATAAGCCATTGCTTGATTATGCCAGGGACAATAACTTACCTTTTATTGCAACCAACATTCCCAGGAGATATGCCTCTATGGTCTATAAAAAAGGAGGTTTTAAAGCTTTAGACTCTCTTTCCTCACAAGAGAAATTATGGATTGCGCCACTCCCATTTCCTTATGATCCGGACATTCCCAGTTATAAAGCTATATTGGAGATGTTCCAAGGTCATGGAAATCCGGATATAATAAAAGCTCAAGCATCCAAGGATGCTACAATGGCTCATTTTATACTAAAAAATTTGAAAGAAAATCATACGTTTCTGCATTATAATGGTTCTTATCATAGCAATAATTATGAAGGGATTCTATGGTATATCAAACAGCAAAACCCTCAAATTAAATTTAGTTCCATATCTACAGTGAATCAAGAGAAGTTAAACAAATTAAATGAAGAATATATTGGGTTGGCTGATTATATCATTGTAGATGATAATGATATGACGACAACGTATTGATTTTTTAACATTGTTTTGTAACTGGTGATCAGATAATTTACCTGTTTAGGGATAATTATTTTCAAGTATACCTTAAAATAGTTATTGTTTACCTGAAGTCACTTAGTTAAGTTTGGAATGCTCTTAAAATTAGCAACCCATGCAAAATATTGATTTACAAGCTTTAGGTATTTCTGAAGATGTAAAAATGACAAGAATATATTTCGTTGCTCAAATTAATTTTTTTGGTACCAATAATGATGATTTAGAGGATAATTCTGATGAAATATCTTTGGAAGATTATGAGGGATAAAAAATACTTTTAAAGAATTATTATCTTAATAAAGTTACCGTGCCGATTTTTTCATCTCTCTTTAATCCGCCAAGTTCTGATACATAATAATATGATATTTTGTACACATAAACGTCATTCATTTGTATTTTATCGGCTAATTTACCATCCCATCCCTCATGAATATCATTTGTAAAGAAAACAACATGATCCCAACGGTTATAAATGGTAAATTGATAACTATCAATTGTTCCATATGAAACAGGTATAAAAACATCATTAAGCCCATCATTATTAGGAGTAAATGAATTTGGGACATACAAATTACCCGGACAGTAATCTTTAATTTCGTACGAGTATCTTGAACTGCAATTTTCATTATAAACCGTAACAGGATAATTTCCTGATTGAGTAATTTCGACATTATTGGTTTCTCCAAATTCATCCCATATAAATGTGAATTCATTTTTATCTTCAAATAATAAATTCAGTTGGGTAGATTCATATTCAAAGCAATAGTGACTCTTGGAATTTGCGTCTATTATAACTGCATCTGGTGTGTCAATTTTTGTAACATAAATTTCAGTAGTATCTATACAATAATCTCCTTCTATAATACCTGAATATACTCCTGATTCAAACACTGTGTGTGTCGTACTATATTTATTTTGTAACCAATAAATAGGGTAATCTTCGTAACCAGACGCCGGTGTAAGTTCCAGTCCTGTTCCTTCGCAAAAGTTCAATTCTTTTTCATAGAAAGGATCAGGTAAAATTTCTTGGGAAACATAAATCTCATCTCGGCCTGCACATCCAATGTCATCAATGACATCTACTACAAAAAGTCCTTTTCGATCGATGGTAATTTGATTCTGGTCAGAACCGGTACTCCACGATATGGTGTAATTCTCTCCGTAATCAGCATGTAATGTTAGGCTTTCATTCTTACATATTAAAGTGTCATTGCCTAAGAATACATCAGGTAAATCCCTGATTTCTATATTTATAGAGTCATTTTGTGTACACCCGATTTCATTACTTACTGTAACGCTGTAAGTTCCTGCATCAAAAACAGTTATGAGGTGGGATCGATCTCTGGTATTCCAGATATAAGTAGCTCCCGGGTTGAATGCATTCAAAGTAACATTTTTCCCCTCGCAAATTAATGTGTCATTTCCAAGATTAACCGAAGGTAATTCTATGAAACTTAACTTTATGGAATCGGTTCCCTTGCATCCCATACTATCTGTAACCTCTATTGTATAGTAACCATCCGTATCTACGGTGATTTTTTTCGTGAGATCACCAGTGTTCCAATAATATTCTTGTGCAGAAGTCTCTGCAATTAATTCAATGGAGTTGCCTTTACAAACAGAGGTGTCTTCGCCAACATTTACAGCAGGAACATTATGAACCAAAAGTTTTAAAGTGTCAAAATTTGAACATCCGTTTGTGTCTGTTACCTGGACATGATATGTGTCTTCTTTTGATACTGCTATTTTTGAGTTTGTCTCACCTGTATTCCAGATCAGATTAAAATTTATATTTTCTGCATTAAGCTCAATTGATTCACCGCTACAAATAAAGGTGTCATTACCCAGATTTAAAATAGGCAATTCATTAATTTTTACATCAATAGAATCCGAACTACGGCAGCCTGTATTGTCCATGACTGTAACACTATATTTTCCACTCGTAAAAACTGAAATAGAATTTGCAGTATCCTCATTATTCCAGGAATGTTTAAGATTTGGATAGTCAGTAGTTAACTTAAAACTTTGTCCTCTGCAAATTGAGGTGTCATTTCCAAGTTTTACAAGAGGTAGTTCATTGATGAAGAGTTCAATAGAGTCAACGTCAGAACATCCAATGTTATCAAACACATTAACGTGAAATATTCCTTCATAGTTAACTGTAATCTGGCTTGTAGAATCACCTGTACTCCATTTTGGATTCAATTCATTATTTTCAGCGTCCAAAATTATATTTTCACCACTACATATTGTAGTATCATTTCCAAGGTTTACTACCGGTAAATCTTGTATGAATAATTCCATGGAATCATTTCCTGAACAACCATATGCGTTTTCAATTTCTAACCAATACACTCCTGCCTGGTTTATTTCAATTTCAATTGAAGATTCATTGCTGCTCCAGGTATATTTCCCTGAAGCATTTGCTGTTAAAGTAATTTTATCACCATTACAAATAGTAGTATCTTCCATGAGTTGAACATTTGGATTTTCATGAACAAGAACAACGATTGAATCTGCATAAATAGCAGAGCTTCCGATATAAAATACAGCGGGAGAGTTTATTGGAAAAACTTCAATTAAGGAATCATTTATAAGATTAAATGTATGATCGCTCCACCATGATTCGTTGGTGATGTTACCTCCATGAATCAACACCGTGTCGCCTTGACATATTTCAATAGTGTCATTGGTCAGGAAGTTCGTTTTGCACGATATGAAATTTATTGAAATAGTGTCTTTCGATTCACATTGATTCAGATTTTGAACAGTAACTATATATTCACCCGCTGAGTCAATAGTAATGTTCGAAGTTGTATCAGAGGTATTCCATAAATAACTTTTGGCACTATCAGCTGTGGCAGTAAATGAGTCTCCCAGGCAAATAGTAGTGTCCTTTCCTAAATAAACCTCAGGTAAATCATTAACAATGATAACAATACTGTCTTTTTCTTCTTCGACATTAAAAAATTCAATTGCATCTAACAAATTTCCATAAGATCCTCCCTGAGTTGATGTATAGTAAAATCTTGTTATGGTTTGTCCTTCAGGTACTTCATACACACCGGAGTAGAATTTCCAGGTAGGGCCATCACTAAAAGTACCTATTTTTTCATATGGACCACCGGGTGGCCCAACCTCAAATTCCATATCGTCCACAGCATCTCTGCCTCTGTGAGCAAATCCCCACATAAGCTTTGTGTTTGGAGTGGTGGGCATATCTTGATAAAGAGCCGAAGACATGTTTGCATTTAGTTCAATAAATTGCTTTCCTTTGTATGCAGGAGCTCCTAAAAATCCATCGTACCAAACTTCAATTTTATTATCCGATGCTGTTGTATTCCAACCAGGAACTGAAGATGCATCAACAAATTGGTAACTGAATACTCCAAGGTCAGGTTTTTCAAATCCTCCATTAATCAGGGCGTTTTCTTTTTTAATAAAATTACTGAAATAGTATGTGGTTGTTTTTGAGGGTTTTACCTCAATAGTGCTGTCGTTAATAAGTGTAAATGATTCTTCACCGTACCATTGAGTTTCATTTACATTTTCAGCGTTAATCTGGATGGAATCTCCCAAACAAATAAACAAAGAGTCACTGTCAATATAATTGGTTTCGCATTCAGGAGTGAAATCAACATTCACCGTTAATGTCACGGTGTCATTTTGAACATATCCAAGGATAGAAGTTGATTCCATAATGACTTTGTATGTAAAAGGTCCTTCATCACCACTTTGGTCATAATTAAATAAGTAAGTTGAATCATTTATCTCTGTAATCAAATTCATATTGTCAGAAGGACTATCCCACGAATATGAATGGGCCCCTTTAGCGAAAAGAGTGACCGTATCCTGAATACAAGGTAAGGTATATTCCAAAGTTCCGAAGTCTGAAACTCCAACGTCTGTATTTACCGATGCAAATCCAGAAAAATAACCAGCAGCACCAACAACCCCGCTAACCATTGAAATAGCTGCATTAATTGGTCCCGTTGATTCGATTAAGAAGTCTGCATCAGCATCTTTGTTAGCACAGGAGTTTCCCGAATTGCAGTACAAGGAATTTATGTCAGCCGGAACAATTCGGTAGCTTACCCACTCTGAGTTACCGGGATTTTCAATTGGCATACTTTCAATTTCAACATCGTTGATAGTTACTGCTTCTCCTTTTTTAGCAACAATATATATACTAATGCTGCCTATACTATTGGCACCGGAAATCAAAACAGATCTTGAAGCATCTTCCATTAATCCGGGAACAAATACCATTCCGAGAGTAGCATAACTATTACTACCGGCTAAATTTTGATATACCATTGTCGGATTGGAGGTTTTTATATGCATTGTACTGTTTTCATAGTTGTCTCCGGTTATAAAAGCATATTCTCCTTTATTAAGTATGTAAGCTGAGGTTGAACTTCCATTTACGTATACTTCTGTATTATCTTCAGAAGCAATAATCATAGCGGTTTCAATTAAGTCATTGGTTGATTGTCCTTTAACTAAAATGAATTCATTGTTCAATTGATCTACAGGTACAATTTGATCAACTCCTGCATCCTGCTGACCGGAATTTGAGTAACTGGCAAGAAAAGATCCAGAGTTCATTGCTATTGGTTTATCCGAAGTAACATGAGTTCCATTGAATGCATTGAATTTATCTGAAACAGTTAAAGCATCGATATAGTCAAATGGAGCAGCAACAACATAAGATTCACCCCGATTCAAAAATGCGCTGAACGTCTTGGGCTGTCCCTCCCAGTTTATAGTTTGGTTATCAAATGTGACAGTTGTATTATCCTCTGAGGCAATTACTGAAATAAAATGTGATCGAACACCTTTATTTCCTCCTTGAGAATACATGTGCCCACTGTAAAATTCGGTTCCTAAACCTGCTGATCCCTTGGGAGCAATTACCGCAGCTTGATTGGAAACAGAATGGATTTGACTTGTAAAAAAATGTTCATCTGCGGTAAGAATAAAACCTTCTGAGTTAAGAACAATATTTGTTTTGCCTTCACTACCTTTAAAAATGCCATCATTATCACCTTTAGGTAAGGTAATAGTGATTGGATTAGTTTTAGACAAACCCGATAAGATATTTGAATAGGTTCCTGAAGCATTTGTGATAGAAACATCAAATGGGTCGTCTACTAAAGTCGTTACCGTAATAGTAGAGAATTGAATAGAAGAATTTTGGTTGTAAGTAGGAGGAAGGTAATGTGCTTTACTGTATTGCGCCCCACTATTAAAGGCAATAAAAAGGCAAAGGTAAGTTGTTAAATATTTCAAAATACTCAAGGGCATATAGCTAGTGTACGTTGTAAAAGAGCAATAAGTTGTGAAATCATAAAGCTTAAAAATGTTATATTTTTTATATTAAATGAGATCAAAAAATACTTGAGGATACCCAATCTTTGGTATTGTGATATTGGATTTATCGAAATACTTTTGCAGCTTGAAATTTTTAATCAGATGATTCGAAACTCAATATTAATATATAAGAATTGGATTTGTAGTTTTTGTGCTACTCAGTATAGCTTAAAATATTCTGATGTTGAAATTGTTGATAGTATAAATGGACACCAGGAGCTGTTGGATGCTTTGATTAATTACACATGTAAAAAACACAAATCCAAAAAATGTAAATATTTTAGAATTACAGATGACGTAAAGAATGTAACTGTAGTGGTTAATAAAAATGAAATCAACGGATTTTTAAATTATTTAAAAGAAATTTCTTCTGAAATTGAAAAATATCAAAATCCTGAAATAAATTACAAGCAAATGACTAACACAAATCAGGAAGGTATTTTGAGTGATATATCAGTAAATTAAATTTTTAAAACAGCATATAAATATAACACTATGAAAATTGGATTATTTTACGGTTCAGATACTGGCAGAACAAAAGCAGTGGCTGAGGTTATTAATGAGGTTCTTGGTAAGGACCTGGACATCGATATGTATGATGTTGTTGATTTTGACCCGGAAGAAATTAAAAAGTATGATTATTTAATTTTAGGATTATCTACGTGGCACGATGGAGAGTTGCAAAGTGATTGGGACACAAATTTCAGTCAGTTTTGTGAAATTGATTTTACAGGAAAAACAGTAGCACTATATGGGTTGGGAGATCAAATTGTATACTGTGAATATTTTGTGGATGGAGTAGGTATTTTAGGCCAGCAGATACTGGATTCGGGTGGAAAACTAATTGGAAAATGGCCATCTGATGATTATTTACATACTGATTCAAAAGCAGAACTGGAAGAAGGTTATTTTTGTGGTTTAGCTTTAGATGAAGATACCGAAGAAGAAAAAACACCGGAGAGAATTGATGGTTGGTGCGCGCAGGTCCTGGAAGAGTTCAAGCAAGAATTAGTAGCGCAATAAGCTGTTTAAATCTGTTATTTTTGATAAAAAAGGGTTGTTAAATTTCTTTTAACAACCCTTTTTATGAGCATAATTTAGCTATATCTTAACCTTCCCTCTTATTTAATCACCAATTGCTGAATACGATTTCCATTTTCATCCTCCAGAATGAAGTAGTAGGAACCGCTGGATAATTTGGATGCGTTGTAGGAAATGTGGTTGTTTCCTTTATCACCAATTGTTTTGGCGCTGTACATAA
>PBJD01000047.1 GCA_002720635.1 Flavobacteriales bacterium
AGAACAGCAAATAATATTTTCTTTTTCTCTAACAATAGTTCAAATTTATAAGTATAATTTTACATCACGCATTATTCCAGAAATCTATGTGTATTTAAAACAACTCTAATGAACTTTATAATAACAGGCGCCAGTAAAGGTTTGGGTAAAGAATTTGCAAAATTTGCGAGTAAATTCGGAGGGACGATAGGCATTATAGCCTCAAATCAAGAACGATTAAAACATGTTGCCGAGGATTTAAAAAACTGTAGTGTAATAACATATACGTGCGATTTTACAGCTTCAGAAGCTGTCCAGTCACTTATTCACGAATTACAAGCTGATTTTAAGCAAATAGATGTACTCATTAATAATGTTGGAGCTTTTGAAATGGGAGGTCTTGAAGAAACCAACATTGAGCAGGTAAACAGAATGTTAGCCATTAATTTTAAAGCCGCTTTCTCCATCACGCAAGGCCTTTTAAAGGTATTCAAGTCTCAAAAATCAGGAGCAATAATTAACATCGGTTCCATTGTAACTGAGCAACCCAGAAAAGACATTTCTGCCTATACAATTTCAAAATTTGCCCTGCACGGATACACCAAAGTACTTACTGATGAACTTAAAGATTTTGGAATTAAAGTAACCGAAATAATTCCAGGATCAATCAATACCTCTTCATGGGATGGAATTGAAGCTCCAAAGGAGGAATTTGTTCAAACTAAAGATTTAATAGACGCTACTGAAATGATACTTAAATCATCTACAGGAGCTAATTTTGAACAAATCATTGTTCGCCCAACAAATAGAAATTACTAAACATGAGCAAAGGAAAGCTTGAGAAATTCGCAATGATCAAAGCCTACAAAAATTGCGTAGAACCCACTATGGAAGAGGTTATGAAAACAGGAATTCACTTGAAGGGAAAATGGAATAGTGAATTCTTTAAAAACAAGAACCCTATAACCGTTGAGTTGGCTTGTGGTGGTGGAGAATATACGGTTGGAATGGCAGAAATGTATCCAGACAGAAACTTTATTGGAGTTGATATAAAAGGCAACCGAATATGGAAAGGGGCTACAAAAGCAATTGACAAAAAATTGGATAATGTTGGTTTCTTGAGGACGAGAATTGACTTCATTGCCAATTGTTTTGCACAAAATGAAGTAGATGAAATATGGATTACTTTTCCAGATCCTCAAAAAAACAAAAACAGACGTAGAAAACGTTTGACGAACAAACTCTTTTTGGCCAGATATCAGCAATTTTTAAAGACCGATGGGAAAATGAGACTTAAATCCGATAGCACATTCTTTTATGAATTTACTAAAGAAATAATCCTAGAGAAAAATCTTGAAATTTTGTTTGATTGCGATGATATTTACACCAAATACATTCCTCAAAATCCAGATTCTCAACTGGCAAAAGAATTATCGATTAAAACATTCTATGAAAATATGTGGTTGGAAAAAGGAAAAACGATTAAATATATTGAGTACAGGCTCACCAACTTAAAAATTAAAAAGGATGAAAGATTGTTTTAAGATAAAACATCTGAATTAATTGTATTTATACTACTAAAAAACTATCCAAAAAGTACCATTTCCAGTGTAATTACTGAAGATGAAATTCCTGAAAAAAAATGTAATCTAAAGTTCGCCTACTTGATTTTCAATTAAATAACTCCTTACATCCTGATCAGTTTTAAAATTACCAATCGCTACCATTAACTTGGTTATTGCTGCTTCTTTCGTCATATTTTCACCTGAAATAACATTCAAATCATTTAATATTGAACCGGCCTCATATTTTCCAATCTCAACCCCGCCTCTATAACACTCCGAAACAGCAATAATTGGTATGTTTTTATCTCTCAGCGCAGTTGCAAGTAAATCTTTCTTAATTAAAGGGACTGTTCCCGAACCAAATACAGATAAAACAATTCCCTGAATTGGATTTTCTCGGATTAGTTTAGCTTGAATTTCTTTGTTTATTAAAGGTGAAAAATTCAAAAACAGTATCTCAGCATCCATAATATTAAAGAAAACTCTATCAAAAGTACCCTTGTCAAAAGCACTTTTATTATATTTTATCTCTTTCTCTTTTCTTGCCAAAGGCTCATGATTGGGAGAGCTGAATCCAGAGAAGCTTTTACTGTCAGATTTAGTAACACATGCCCCTTTGAATAAAGTTTTACAAAACCATAAAGCTACCTCTTTTACAACGCCTTGACGGGCTATTTCCAAAGCGTTTATAAAATTATCAACACCATCCGATTTTTCTTCATAAACTGGAACCTGGGCTCCTGTTAATATTACAGGTTTGTTGATCCCTCTCAATAAAAAACTTAATGCAGAAGAGGTATACGCCATGGTATCGGTTCCATGCAGAATAACAAAACCATCTACTAAATCAATATTTTTAGTAATTATTTTAGAAATACGCAACCATTGCTCAGGACCGACAAAAGCTGAGTCCATAGGTTTTTCAAAAGACTCTACTATTATATCAACGTCAAGATTATAAATTTGAGGAACATAATCCAAAATACCATCCACTGAAAATGGGACATAAGTTCCTGATTCTGATTTGATCATACCTATAGTTCCACCGGTATAAACTACAAGAATTTTAGGTTTTAATTTCATGGCTCTGCTACGTTGAATTTCATTTTTTGTTATTTTCCAATAACTCATTAACCAAACGCGTTAATCCCTCACCGGCATTAGCCTGTATAATTTTTACTTCTTTCAAAAAACCTGAATCAACATTACCTGGATCAATCAGGAAAATCGGGATATTTTGTCTCACTTCATGAATTAAACCTGCTGCAGGATAAACATTTAAAGATGTTCCGACAACAATCAAACAATCCGCCTTTTTAACCATATCTGCAGCAATTGAAATATTTGGTACTTCCTCTCCAAACCAAACAATATGAGGGCGTAATTGACTTCCTTTCTCGCAGGTATCTCCTATTTTTAACTCCCAGTCTTTCATAGTATAAACAAGACCAGGATCCAAGGTTGAACGAACCTTGTTTAATTCTCCATGAAGGTGCAAAATATTTGATGAACCAGCCCGCTCATGAAGATTATCTATATTTTGAGTAATAATTTGAACATCAAATTTTTCCTCCAGTTTTACTAAAGCCATATGAGCAGGGTTCGGGTCAACCTCTAAAAGCTGTTTTCTTCTCAAATTATAAAACTTAATAACCAACTCTCTGTTCATCTCCCAGGCCTCTGGAGTTGCTACTTCTTCTATTTTATGATTTTCCCATAAACCATTATTATCTCTGAAGGTTGAAATACCACTTTCTGCGCTTATTCCGGCACCTGATAAAACGACTATTTTTTGCATGATGGAAAAATACCAAAAAAGGTTATACTATTCCCTCTTAGAATAAATGATTTTACTCATATATTCCTTATTTTAGTGAGCTTTATTCTTTTTAAAAAGAATCCTATTTAAAACTAAAAAATGGCTAAACTAAGAAAAAAGGAAGCGCTCGATTATCACTCAAACGGTAAACCAGGAAAAATTGAAGTTGTTCCAACAAAGCCCTACAGTACGCAAAGAGACTTATCACTTGCGTATTCACCAGGAGTTGCGGAACCCTGTATAGCAATATCAAAAAATAAAAAAAACGTTTATAAATATACTGCAAAATCAAATTTAGTTGCTGTTATATCCAACGGAACTGCGGTTTTAGGATTAGGAGATATTGGTCCCGAAGCATCAAAACCCGTTATGGAAGGTAAAGGGTTACTTTTTAAAATATTCGCTGATTTAGACTGTTTTGATATTGAAGTTGATGCAACTGATGTTGATAAATTCATTGATACTGTAAAAGCAATATCGCCAACTTTTGGAGGTATAAATTTAGAAGATATAAAGGCACCCGAGTGTTTTGAAATAGAACGTCGTTTAAAGGAGGAACTGGATATTCCAATTATGCATGACGACCAACACGGAACGGCAATAATTACCACTGCCGGTCTGTTAAACGCTTTAAGTCTTGTTGAAAAAGATATCGAAAATGTTAAAATTATTGTAAATGGAGCAGGAGCTTCAGCAGTAAGCTGTGCAAGATTATACATATCTCTTGGCGCAAAAAAAGAAAACATATTGATGCTGGACTCCAAAGGTGTTATTAAACCATCAAGAGGTAATTTAACGGAACAAAAAGAATACTTCGCTAATGAAGTAGATGCTTCAACTTTGGAAGAAGCCATTAAAGATGCTGATGTTTTCTTAGGCCTTTCAAGAGGAAATATTCTGTCTGCAGAAATGGTGAAAACTATGGCGCCCAATCCAATTGTTTTTGCATGCGCAAATCCCGATCCTGAAATTTCTTATGATGTAGCAATTAATTCAAGAGAAGATATCATTTTAGCAACGGGTAGATCAGACCATCCGAATCAAGTAAATAACGTTATAGGTTTTCCATTTATTTTCAGAGGTGCAATGGATGTTAATGCAACAACCATTAATGAAGAAATGAAAATCGCTGCTGTTAAAGCCATTGCTGATTTAGCCAAAGAACCTGTTCCTGAAGAAGTTAGCAAAGCCTACAATTTGAAAAATATTGTTTTCGGGAAAGAATATATCATTCCCAAACCAACTGACCCAAGGTTAATTTCAATTGTTGCTCCAGCCGTTGCAAAAGCAGCTATGGATTCCGGTGTAGCCCATAGTGAGATTAAAAATTGGGAAGCTTACAAACAAGACCTGATAAGCCGAATGGGATACGACAGTACAATTATGCAACAGGTTAGTTTCAGGGCAAAACAAAACCCCAAAAGGGTTGTTTTTGCTGAAGCGGATAACTATAAAGTTTTAAAGGCCGCGCAAACTGTTTTCGATGAAGGAATTTGTGAACCTGTTTTATTAGGAAATAAAGAAAATATCACAGATTTAATCAAGGAATATCAGTTGGATTTAGAAGGTGTAGTAATTATTGATACACGATCTGATGAAGCGAAAGCTAAAATAGAAGAGTATGGCGAATTGTTATATCAGAAAAGGAACAGAAGAGGGGTGACCCGATATGAGGCAAGTAAAATAATGCGAAGCAGAAATTACTTTGGTAGTATGATGGTTGAAAATGGAGAGGCGGACGCTTTAATTACCGGAGTAACCAGAAAATACAAAGACTCAATACGACCTTCACTACAAACAATTGGTGTTGATAGTACAATAGGTAAGCTGGCAGGTATGTATTTAGTTTTAACTAAAAATTATGGACCATATTTCTTTGCAGATACAACTATAAATCAGAATCCTACTGCTAAAGACCTGGCAGATATCGCATTGCTTACACATAAAGCAGTAAAAGAATTTAATATTGAACCCAGAATTGCCATGTTGAGCTATTCCAACTTTGGTTCAGTTGAAGGTAAAGGACCTGATCGAGTAAGGGAAGCTGTTAAATTATTGCACGACTATTATCCCGAAATTATAGTTGATGGAGATATACAGGCAAATTTTGCAGTAAATCCAAGTATGTTAAATGAGCAATTCCCATTTTCCAAATTCGAGGGAAAAAGAGCCAATACTTTAGTATTCCCGAATTTATCTTCAGGAAATATTTC
Organism: Flavobacteriales bacterium; assembly: GCA_002720635.1. Lineage (GTDB taxonomy): Bacteria > Bacteroidota > Bacteroidia > Flavobacteriales_C. The sequence continues at coordinate 5,577 of PBJD01000047.1, forward strand.
TTATAAATTATTGCAGCAAATGGGCGATTTAGAAGTGATTGGACCTGTCTTATTAGGCATGAACAAATCTGTTCATATTATGCAATTAGGGGCAAGTGTTCGAGAAATTGTAAATATGACCACTCTTGCTGTAGTGGATGCTCAAGTAAAACAAATAAAAAAATAATGATTCATCATATAAAAGGCAGGTTGGTAGAAAAATCCCCTACACATGCTATTATAGAAGCAAGTGGTGTTGGATACTTTGTAAACATTTCTTTGATTACATTTTCAAAATTAGGTAATGATGAAAACTGCAGATTATTTACGCACTTATCCATCAAGGAAGATTCCCATACATTATACGGATTTGCTGAAAAAAGTGAACGCGAAATTTTTCGTCAATTAATCTCTGTTAATGGAGTTGGAGCAAGCACTGCAAGAATTATGCTTTCAAGCATGACCGCTGAAGAGATCACAACCGCTATAGTTACCGGTGATGTAAATGCACTAAAAAGTATTAAAGGAATTGGTGCAAAATCAGCTCAAAGAATAATTGTTGATTTAAAAGACAAACTTGGTAAAATTGATGGCATAGAACAAAATATTTTAACATTTGCCAACAATACAAATCGAGATGAAGCGTTATCAGCATTATTGGCACTTGGTTTCATCAAAAATTCGGTGGAAAAGATTTTAAATAAGGTACTAAAGGCTCAACCAGACTTAGATGTAGAAAATCTAATTAAAGAAGCGTTGAAAAATCTTTAGATTGAAGTTTTACAAGAACATAACACACTATATACTCTCATTCGTTTTTGTGATTTGCTGGATGCATGGTTCAGCACAATCAGAAGACTCTTTAAGTATTCCCTTCAACTTACATGATGAAGATAAAAGTCCATTTGACCTGGAAGACCCCAGCAATGTGGAATATGAAGTTGTATATGACCCCGTCACAAACACCTACAAGGTCCAGGAAAAAGTTGGTACTCAAGAGTACCGACCGGGTGACGAACAAAATTTTGATGACTTTTGGAAAAACAGATACAAGGATGCTGAAAAAGATTATTGGAAACAAAAACAACAAGAAAGTTCAGGAACTTCTTCCAGCAGTGACATTTATCAAAACCTCATACCAGGTGGAGGTGCAATTAATTCTATCTTTGGAAACGATAAGATTGAAATAAAGCCTCAAGGTTCCGCTGAGTTAATTTTTGGAGTCACCTCCACAAAAACTGAAAACCCAATTATTCGTGTTGAAAGTCAAAGAGTGACAAGTTTTGACTTCGATGAAAAAATACAGCTAAATGTAACCGGTAAAATAGGAGATAAACTTGAATTGGGAACAAGTTATAACACCGAAGCTTCATTTGACTTTGAAAATCAAATGAAACTCCAATATCAGGGAAAAGAAGATGAGATTTTAAAAAATATTGAGTTGGGTAATATTACTATGCCACTTAATTCAACTTTAATTCAAGGAAGTCAGAGTCTATTTGGTGTAAAAACGGAAATGCAGTTTGGAAAACTGAGTGTAAATACTGTTTTATCCCAACAAAAATCGGAATCAAAAACCATTGAACTAAGTGGTGGTGTTCAAACAAAGGAAGTATACATACAAGCTGATGAATATGAAGATAATCGACATTTCTTTTTGGCACAATATTTTGCCGACAACTATAACCAAAGTTTGTCGAATCCGCCAATCCTTAACTCAGCTGTAAGTATTACGAAAATTGAAGTCTGGGTCACTAATATAGGGATTAGTGCCAATGCGGGCGCTCGAAACGTAATTGGTTTTATGGATTTAGCAGAAAACAACCCATATGATGAGACATTAACGGGATCTCAGGTTTTACCAGACAACTCAAGCAACGATCTTTACAGTAAAATTAACAGCGACCCACTAACTCGACAATATACGTCAGCTTCTGGAGAATTAATTGGTGGAAACTATAATTACACAGCCGGAATCCATTTCAATAAAATTGAAAATGCCCGAAAACTGGATGAAGGCACTGAATACTTTTTCCACCCGCAATTGGGTTACATTTCTCTAAATCGAAAAATGGAAGACGATGAAGTTTTAGCTGTTGCCTATCAATACTCAGTTAGAGGTTCTGAAGATGTTTACCAGGTAGGAGAATTTGCAAGTGAAGTAACCGATGTACAAGAGGCGATTTTCTTGAAAATGCTAAAATCAACACAAGTAAACAACACCAATGTTCCTTTATGGGAATTAATGATGAAAAACGTGTATTCATTAGGAACTTACGGAGTGGATGCAAGCACCCTGGATATTGATATTCGATATAGGGATCCATCCACAAATAATGATATTAATTTTCTGAATGCTGATAATGCAAATGAAAATGTAAAAAATAAGCGATGGCTGGAAATTATGGATTTAGACCGATTGGACAACATACAAAATCCACAACCAGATGGAAAATATGACATTATTGAAGGTCAAACGATTCGACTTCAAAATGGTAAAATTTATTTCCCTGTATTGGAACCTTTTGGAAATAAACTAAGGGTTGAAATTAACAATGATGCTATTGCAGACACTTTCGCTTTTGACTCTTTATATAATGTCAGTAAGTTTCGGGCACAAAATGAATTTCCCACTCAAAATAGATTTAGAATATATGCTCGATACTCTTCAAAAAGTAATGTAATAAACCTGAATTCATTTAGTATTCCAAGAGGAGCCGTTACAGTAACTGCCGGGGGAAGAAATTTAGAAGAAGGAATTGATTTCAGAGTAGACTATAATATGGGACAGGTTACGATATTAAATGAATCGATACTCAATTCGAACACCCCTATAAGAGTAAATGTTGAGAGTAATGCCATGTTTAGTATGATGAGTAAAACTCTTTTTGGAACTCATTTAGAATATGAAGTTAATAAAGACTTTCATATTGGAGGTACATTTATCAACTTAACTGAAAGGCCTCTTACACAAAAAGTTAATCAAGGAGAAGAACCCATAAGAAATACAATGTGGGGAGTAAACACAGACTATAAAACAGAATCGAAATTCCTCACAAAACTGGTAGACAAATTATTGTTCAATACAAAAGCAAAATCATTTGTTGAAGTAAAAGGAGAGTTTGCTCAATTAATACCAGGTTCACCAAATGCTATTGAAAATAATGGTCAGGCCGTTTCATTTATTGATGACTTCGAAGCAGGTCAGACAGGAATTGACATCCGAAACAGAGTAACATGGACATTAGCTTCTACACCTCAAGGAAACCCTGAATGGCCGGAGGGTGACTTAATCAATGATTTAGCATACGGTTTCAATCGATCAAAATTAGCATGGTACAATATTGATCCTCTTTTTGGAAGTAAGGACGGTGCCAACACTCCAAATCATATAAAAGGAAATAAAGACATCCAGGAGAACTTATATCAAAGAATAGTATTACAAAATGAAATTTATCCCTACAAAAGTTTAGCGGTTGGTGAACCACCTGCACTGCAGACATTGGATTTAGCTTATTTTCCCGAGGAAAGAGGGCCTTATAATTATGATACTACAGGAACTTCTGGATTATCAGGAGGTATTGACAAAACAACAGGAAAACTTATTGACCCATCATCACGATGGGGTGGAATAATGCGAAAAATAGATTATGTGGATTTTGCAAGCCAAAACATTGAATTTATAGAGTTTTGGGTAATGGATCCATTCCCTTATGATGCGACTTCAACCGATTATATTGATGCATTTGAAGGTTCTCTTGAAGGAGGAGATTTATATGTGCATATTGGTAATATTTCAGAAGATATTTTACGCGATGGACGAAAATCGTTTGAAAACGGCTTACCAACTCCCAGTGAACCTGATATTGATATTGACACAACATCCTGGGGGTTTGTATCCAATAAAATAAATTTAGTAAATGCATTTGATAATGATGTTGAATCCAGAATGCTTCAAGATGTTGGTTTTGATGGCATGAATGACCGAGAGGAGTCTTCAATGTATTCGGATTATTTAAACTTTTTCGGAGGAAGTTCCAATGCCCCCGGAACTATTGGAAAAGATCCGGCCGGCGATAACTACCAATACTTCAGAGGAGATAATCTCGATAATGAAAATGCCAATGTAATAGAACGTTACAAAAATTTTAACGGAACAGATGGTAACTCTCCTACTCAGGAACAAACTGGATTGGACTATGTAAGTACAGCAACTACTCTACCTGATATTGAAGACTTAAACCGTGATAATACACTTAGCGAAGGTGAAAGCTATTACGAATATAAAATATCAATGCGTCCAAACGATTTAGAGGATGCTGGCCAAAATCATCTTTTTCAAAAAGTTGTTGCAGACGTCCCCGGATCGGGTAAAAAAGTACATTGGTACAACTTTAGAATCCCCATAAAATCACCCGACAATGTTATTGGTAACATTCAGGGTTTTCAATCCATACGCTTCATCAGAATGGCATTAAAAGGATGGAGCGATCCTGTTGTTTTACGCTTTGGTTCACTGGATTTAATTCGTTCAGACTGGCGAAAATACGAAGGAGACCTGTCACGAGAAAATTCAGTACCGGCAACAGTACCAATATTTAATGTAGGTGCTGTAAATTTAGAGGAAGACTCTAAAAAAGATCCTATCCCATATGTATTACCCCCAAATACTCAACGTCAATTTGATTTGGGCTCGCAAAATCAACAAAATGAACAAGCTATGCAAATTCAAGTTTGTGATCTTGAATCAGGAGATGCACGAGGAATGTACAAACCCGTAAATCTGGACCTATTATCCTACAAGAGAATTCAAATGGACATTCATGCTGAAGATCCTTATGACAGGGTGTTGGATTTGGAAAATCCGAATATGTCTGTTTTCTTAAGAATGGGTTCTGATTATACAGAAAATTATTATGAATATGAAGTCCCACTTGTGTTCACATCTCACGACATTCCTTCGGGAGACGACGCAAAAAGAGAGGCCATATGGGATGTGAGAAACCGTATGGATTTTAACTACGAAGAAGTATTTGCCAACTTAAAAGCAAAAAGAAACGAACTGAATATTCCAGTTACTGAAAGATATTCAACAATTGACGGAAAAAACATCGCAATTGTAAAAGGTTCACCAAGTATGGCTAACATAAATTCTTTGATGATCGGTGTTAGAAACAATGATACAATAGCTGGAGGGACAAAATGCGCAGAAATATGGGTAAACGAACTTAGGTTGTCAGAATTTGATCAACAAGGAGGTTGGGCATCAACAGCAAGCTTAAATATGAAGTTGGCTGATTTAGGTAATGTTTCCCTATCGGGAGGTTACAGTACACCGGGTTGGGGAGCTATTGATCAAAAAGTCAGTGATCGATCCAGGGAGACGGTAAGAAATCTGGATGCCGCCGGTAATTTTCAAATTGGCAAATTTCTTCCGGAAAAAGTGGGGTTATCACTCCCTGTTTACTTAAGCTACAATCAAATCAGAAAAGATCAGAAGTACAATCCACTTGACACTGATATCAAAATAAAAAACCTGAAAAACAGTCCTTATAAATCGTACTTACTTGACGTTACTCCGGATAAACAAACCAGTAAGAGTATCAATTTTTCAAACGTAAAAAAACTGCGAAAAGGATCAAAAAAGAAACGTTTGTATGATATTTCAAACTTTGACGCAACATTTGCTTACAATGAAAATGAAAAAAAGGATGTAAATACTAAAATTGATGTAGTACAAAACTACAAAGGTGGATTGAACTACAACTATAACAACCGACCAAAATCAATCCAACCATTTAAAAAAACGCCTATTATAAAAAATATTGAAAAAAAACACTTGGCAAAATTGACTAAAAAAGAAAAGTCTCTTGAAGATTCCATAAAATCATTAAGAAATTATAGTAGTAGTTATAGTGATGAAATTAAAATACTGCAAAAAGAGGTAAAGCAAATAAAAAAAGATAAAATAAATTATCGAAAAAATGTAGCAAAACTAAAACGATCAAGATATCTGGCTCTCTATCGAGATTTTAATTTTCAATATATGCCCCAACAAATAGGTGTAAAAACAAATATGAATCGAATGTTTAGTGAACGTGAAATCAGAAATGTATCCACAGCAAACTTGCTTATTGAACCTACCTACAACAAAAATTGGTATTTTAACAGAGATTACTCCGTTAAATGGGACTTAACTAAAACATTAAAACTCAACTACAACTCCGGTAACAAAGCTATAATTGACGAACCTTTTGGTAGAATTGATGATCAGGAAAAAAAGGATTCTTTACTAACCAACCTTAAAGACTTCGGAAGAAACACCCTGTTTTCACAAAATGTAAGTGCAAATTACAGAATTCCAATTAACAAATTCCCATGGACAAGCTGGATAACAGCAAATGCCAAATATACCGGGAAATATGATTGGCAAGCTACCAATCCTGCTTTTGTAGATTCTATCGGTCACAGCATTTCCAACAACAATACTCGTCAAATTAATGGGCAACTCAATTTTGTAAACCTGTACAACAAATCAAAATACCTAAAAAAGGTAAATAGAGGGAATAAAAAAAGACCTGTAGCCAAAAAAAATCCAAAAGATAGTACTCAAGTTACCAAACCAAAAATAACCATTACGCCAAAAGACATCATAAATCAAGGTGTTCGAACAATTATGATGCTAAGAAATCTATCCGTTAATTATAGTGAAAACAATGGAACTTTTCTACCAGGATTTATGGGCGAAAGCAGCATAATGGGAATGGATGTAAACAAACTTTTTGCACCAGGATATCAGTTTGTTCTCGGAAGCCAAAAAGATATCCTAACAGATGGAATTCAAAATAATTGGTTTAACGAGAACACCAACCTAATAACACAACAAGTAGCAAAAACAAATCGACAAAATTTAAATACAAGAGCTACTATTGAACCATGGAAACGTTTTAAAATTAACTTATCCGGAACCCGATCTTTGACTACTAATGATAATTATTTTTATCAAATAGATTCAACTCAAGCAAAAAAATACAGAGAGGACAATCGCGTCAAAACACAACAATTTTCTATCTCAACCAACACATTTAAAACCGCTTTTTCAAAAACGAAAACAAATCAGGGATCCGCTGCCTACAAACAAATGCTAAACAATAGATTTATTATTGCAAAAAGACTGGCTGAACAGAATACAAATTGGAACGGCCAATTTGATCCCACAACATCCTTTCCGGAAGGTTACAGTGCTCAACATCATGAGGTTTTATTGTATTCATTCCTTTCCGCCTACAGAGGACAGAGTCCACAAAATATAAAAATAAACAGCAACCAAACACCCGGATCAACGAAAGGATTCTTTCCTTCTATTCCTATCCCTGATTGGCGATTTAACTATAATGGGTTAAAAAAAATCCCCATCATTAAAAAATATTTTAGATCTATTTCGCTTGCTCACGCCTACAAAAGCACATTAAGTATTAATGGAGTTCAAAACAATATGAAATTTGACGGTTCAGGACTCAGAGATACCAGCGGATTAAGTGACTTTGTCACGAATATTGATTTCTACAACGTTGCTGTTTCCATTAAGGAAACATTTAGTCCTCTGGCTAAAGTAGATATGAAGTTCCACAATTCTATTCTCGCTAAAATGGAAATCAAAAAAACAAGAACAATTAACTTAGATGTGGGAACACCTCAAGTAGTAGAGAACAATACATGGGACTTTATTATCGGAGGAGGGTATACGATAAAAGATTTAGTAATTCCAAATGTTGAAATAAAAGGAAGAAGACTAAAATCTGATCTTAACTTGAGATTGGACGTTTCTGTAAAAAATACCCGATTGATAACAATTAATGTTGATAAAAGTCCGGCTCCGCCAGTTGGGGGGCTATTGACAGCCATAAAGCTTTCAGGAGATTACAAGGTGAGCGAGAAAGTTACAGCAAGAGCGTTTTATGATCAAACCATTAATAATCCCCATCTGTCAACCTCTTTTCCCACCTCAACAAGTAAAGGAGGAGTAAGTATTCGATTCACGCTGTAAATCCTTTTAGTATAAGAATTTCAACACAAAAAAAGCCGGTAGATACCGGCTTTTTAAACTATTAAACAAATAACGTTACTTCATATCCGAATAATCAAACTCAACCTCCTCAAGGAATTTGGTTGTTACTCCACCATTAACAAAAGTTTCATTTTCCATTAATTTAATATGAAAAGGAATGGTTGTTTTAATACCTTCTATTATAAACTCATCCAATGCTCTTTTCATTTTTGCTATTGCCTCTTCTCTGGTTTGTGCTACCGAAATTAATTTAGCAATCATTGAATCATAATTTGGTGGAATAGCATATCCTGAATAAACATGTGTATCCAAGCGTATTCCATGACCACCCGGAGTATGTAATTCATTGATTTTACCCGGCGAAGGCCTGAATCCATTTATTGGATCTTCTGCATTAATTCTGCACTCAATTGCATGTAATTGAGGAGTATAATTTTTTCCAGATATTTTATATCCTGCTGCTACCTTAATTTGTTCTCTTATTAAATCGAAACCAACTACCTCTTCTGTTACGCAGTGCTCAACCTGAATACGCGTGTTCATTTCCATGAAGTAGAATTTTCTGTGCTTATCCACTAAAAACTCAACGGTACCAGCACCTTCATATTTTACCGCCTTTGCGGCCTTAATTGCCGCTTGACCCATTTCATCCCTTAATTTTTTTGTCATAAAGGGTGAAGGAACCTCCTCAACTAGTTTCTGATGACGTCTTTGTGTAGAACAATCTCTTTCAGAAAGATGACAAGCGTTACCGGTTTGATCACCAATAATTTGAATCTCAATATGACGAGGTTCTTCTATGAATTTCTCCATATACATATCGTCATTACCAAAACATGCAGCAGATTCTCGCTTTGCACTATCCATCAATTCTTCCAATTCATCCTCTGATGGAATAAATCGCATTCCTTTTCCACCTCCACCCGCAGAGGCTTTTATCATTACTGGATAACCAATTTTCTTTGCAATCTTTTTGGCTTCAGCAGTAGTTTTAACCAAACCTTTTGATCCGGGAACACAAGGAACACCGGCTTCTTCCATAGTTGATTTAGCTTGTGCTTTATTTCCCATCCCGTCAATCTGCTCTGGTGTTGCACCGATAAATTTAATCCCGTTTTCAGTACAAATTCTTGAGAACTTTGAGTTCTCAGAAAGAAAACCGTATCCGGGGTGAACAGCATCTGCATTTGTAATTTCAGCAGCTGAAATTATTCTTGGAATATCTAAATAAGACTCGTTGGATGGAGCTGGTCCAATACAAATAGCTTCATCAGCAAATCTTACATGTAAACTATCTTTATCCGCAGTGGAATAAACAGCAACCGTTTTTATACCCATCTCTTTGCATGTACGAATAACCCGCAAAGCGATTTCTCCACGATTGGCAATTAATATTTTTTTAAACATAATAATTTAGTTTAAACCGTTAAATATATACAAGATGAAATAAAACCTAAAATTAATTAACTGGGATCAATAATAAACAATGGTTGATCATACTCAACAGGTGTTGAATCATCAACCAGAACTTTTACTATTTTACCCGAAGCCTCGGCTTCAATTTCATTAAATAACTTCATCGCCTCGATAATACAAATTACATCTCCTTTCTTTATCTCTGAACCAACTTCCACAAAATTCGGCTTGTCAGGAGAAGAACGACGATAAAAAGTTCCAATCATAGGAGATTTAATCTCCACATATCTGGATGTATCCTCAACAGGTTCTGCTGCAACTTCTTCATTGGATGAATTAGAAGAAGGAGCTGGTTCAGCGGCAACTGATGCAGGAACTGCCGGAACTGGCGCAGGAGCTGCTAATGGAGTTGCCGAAACTGGCTGCTGAACAACCTGAGGTACAGGAACCTGTAAAATCTGAGGTTCAATTGAACCGGTCTTCTTACGCTTAACCGCATCATTTTTTATAGTTAATTTCACATCTTTTGTCTCTAAATTAACCTCACTAACACCAGACTTGGAAACGAATTTAATCAAGTCTTGAATTTCTGTCGCTTTCATAATAAAAGAGTTTTCGTTCTTAAAATTTTTATGCGTTATATGCCCACTTTAAATATACGGATCCCCATGTAAACCCGCCACCAAAAGCAGCCAATAATAAATTATCACCTTTTTTTAATTTCTTTTCCCAATCCCACAAACAAAGTGGTAAAGTTCCTGCAGTTGTATTACCATACTTTTGAATATTAATCATCACTTTATCTTGTGGTAATCCTGCTCTTTCTCTTGTTGCATCAATAATTCTTAAGTTTGCCTGATGAGGAACTAACCAATCTACATCGCTTCCCTTTAAATTATTTCTTTCCATTACCTCTGCCGCTACATCGGCCATGTTCGTAACTGCAAATTTGAACACAGATCTACCTTCCTGATAAACAAAATGTTCTTTGTTATCTATCGTTTCATAACTGGAGGGTTTATATGATCCTCCTGCTTTGATATTTAAATACTCTTTTCCAGAACCGTCACTTTTTAAAACAGAATCCATAACACCAACCTTCTCTTCTGTTGGTTCTAACAGAACCCCCCCTGCACCATCTCCAAAAATAATACAAGTTGTTCGATCATCATAGTTTATAATACTGGACATTTTATCAGCTCCTACAACAATCACCTTTTTATAAGCACCACTTTCAACAAACCTTTGACCGGTAACCAAAGCAAATAAAAAACCAGAGCAAGCTGCACTTAAATCATACCCCCAGGCATTCGAAGCACCCACTTTATGACATATGAGATTTGCTGTTGATGGAAAAGGCATGTCAGGTGTGACTGTTGCCACTAAAATCAGATCAATTTCTTCCGGAGATATTCCTCTTTTTTCACAAATCTGTTTGACAACTTCAGCCCCCATATCTGATGTTGCCTTCCCTTCTCCTTTTAAAATTCTCCTTTCTTTAATTCCTGTTCGTGTAGTAATCCACTCATCTGTAGTATCAACAATTTTTTCTAATTCTTTGTTTGTCATTACGTAATCTGGTACGTAACCTCCAACACAAGTTATTGCAGCGTTAATAGCACTCATTACTTAAAAGCTTCTTTTATTTTTTTTGACAGATCTGCTTCAACACATTCTGCAGTTAACTTAATCATATTCTTAATTGCCTCATCGTTTGATATACCATGTCCAACTACAACGTTGGAATTAATTCCCAAGATAGGACTTCCTCCATATATCTCATAGTTAAACCTACTAAAATAATCATCAAGCATGCCACGTTTTTTCATCAAATAATAAAATGCCTCTGCTTCTTTTAAGACTACATTACCTGTAAAACCGTCACAAACAATAACATCGCACTTGTCATCAAACAAATCTCTACCTTCAATATTACCTATAAAATTAAAATCCTTGGAATCATTCATTAAATTATTTGAAGCCTGACTCAATAAATTGCCTTTTTCAGGCTCTTCGCCTATATTTAAAAGTCCAACTCTGGGATTCTCTATACCAAAAACGTTCTGAGCATAAACACTACCAACAACACCAAATTGATACAAAACATCTGGTTTACAATCTGCATTGACACCAACATCTAAAATAAGATTAACACCACCATTTTCTTTAGGCATTACGGAGGTAATACAAGGACGAATTATTCCGGGAATAGATTTGACGGAATACATTGAGCCAATCATCATCGCACCAGTATTACCCGCACCGGCAAAACCCTGAATTTCACCAGACGATAAAAGATGAAAACCTATTCCAATGGATGATTTAGGTTTCTGTTTAAATGCTTTTATTGGATGTTCGCCCATACCAATAATATCCGTGGTATGAACAATAGAAAAATTGCTCTTATCGGCGCCTTTTTCATCCATAATAGAGGATATTACAGATTCATCGCCTATAAGAACTAACTCTACGTCAGACAATTCCTTTTGTGCTAATATTGCACCTTCGGTAGTAGTTTGGGGAGCAAAATCACCACCCATTATATCTATACCAATTCTCATTTACTATTTATAGTTTTATTTTTATAAAACTACAAAAATCTGTAACCAATCTATAAAGATGATGTTTTTTCCATTACAACCTTACCCTTGTAATAAAGTTTTCCTTCATGCCAATGAGCTCTATGGTATAAATGAGACTCTCCGGTTGTTGGACATTCAGCGATTTGCGGAACAGAAGCCTTGTAATGAGTCCTTCTTTTGTCTCTTCTTGTCTTACTAATCTTTCGTTTAGGATGTGCCATTTGTATATGGTTTAATTATATTCTTATTTTAAATTTTTCAAAGCTGCCCATCTGGGGTCAATTTCGTCATCATTATCGTCTTCGTTACCGTTGACCTTAGCCATCAATGCTTCATTGCATTTAGGTTCTCCTTCAACTTGCTCATGTACTCTTTTAGAGGGTAAACTCAAACTAATACTTTCATACAGGTAATGACTAATATCAATATCTGTTTCACCTCTTTCAAGAATAATTATTCCTTCATCTTCATCTTGCTGAGCTCCTGTCTTAATAACAACAGACTCCTTAAAATCAATTGTTTGAACAAGATCTTCTCCACATAAATCACATGGAACAATCACTTCTCCTTTGAAATCCAAGTCCATTTCCATAAGCCTTTCAGACTTAATAAAAACAGCGTCAACAATCACTCTACCCTCTTGAATTTCAGAGTATTCCAAGCCTCCAAAGAACGTGTTATCTACTAAAAACCTAAAGTCGTGCTCTCCCAATTTAAAGCCTTCGAAACCGATTAAAAACTGATCAAATTCCATATGTCAAAAAATTAAGAGCCTGCAAATTTACTAAATAAAAATTTATAAAAACAGCCATTTGCTAATTTATTCCGACACATCAGGAGCAGGCTTGTGGTAAGATTTTCGCTCACCTCGATTATTTTTACGTTCTGAAGGGTTTTGAGACCTGTTTTCTTTTAGTTCTTCAGAACGCATTGCGTTCTTTTCAAGCGTATCACTCAAATGCCTGTTCTTACATATTTCAATAGCTGCATAAATTGCTTTCCGCATCGATGAAGGATCTGCTTTATTTTTTCCGGCAATATCATAACCAGTTCCATGATCAGGGGATGTCCGAACAAAACTTAAACCGGCTGTAAAATTAACTCCTTCTCCAAAACTTAATGCCTTAAAAGGAATTAACCCTTGATCATGGTACATCGCCAAAACTGCATCGTAATTTGAATGTTGAGTTGATCCGAAAAAACCATCTGCAGGAAATGGACCATGCGCAATTATCTTTTCTTCGCATGCATTTTGAATTGCAGTTATAATAACATCCTGCTCTTCGATACCCAATAAACCATTATCTCCCGCATGAGGGTTCAACCCTAAAACAGCTATTTTAGGTTTACGAATATTAAAATCTCTAATGAGAGACAAATTCATTACTTGCAATTTTTGCTGAATTTTTTCAACTGATATCTCACTTGCAACGTCTTTTAAAGGTATATGCCCCGTAACAACTCCAACTCTTAACTTGTCGGAAATCATAAACATCAGACCTTTTTTTCCGCCATCTTTCTGACCTAAAAACTCTGTATGTCCAGGAAAGTTAAATTCTTGCTGCTGAATATTTTTTTTATTGATAGGAGCCGTGACAACAGAGTCGATCCTGCCGTTTAGCAAGTCCTCCACAGCGCTATTCAAAGATTGATAAGCTGATTTACCCGATGAATTTGTTGGTTCACCAATGGTTAATTCTTCTTGATCATCACAACAGTCAATCAAATTGACTTTATTTCTTTTAGCATCATCCGAATTTTTAATAATGAAAAAAGGGGAATTTTGCATTTTTAATTTCTCTTTGTGCTCAGCACTATACTTTTTAGATCCGTAAATTATCGGTGTGCACAGATCCAACATTTTACTGTCACTAAATGCTTTTAAAATAACCTCATATCCAATGCCGTTAGCATCTCCATGAGTTATTCCAATTTTTATTTTCTCTCTTTTTTCGCTCATAACAGATATTCAGACTACAAACTTATTCTTAAAATATTGATACAGCAACCTTACTCCAAAACCAGTTCCTCCTTTTGGTAAATAAAAACTCTCGGAATTTCGAAAAGCTGAACCCGCAATATCCAAATGTACCCAGGGGTAATCAGTGAAGCTTTTCAGAAAAAATCCTGCACATACTACCTGTCCTTCGCTGGATCCTAAATTGGTTATATCGGCAACACTACTTTTTAAAGTTTCTTCAAACTCTTCCCACATTGGTAATTCGATTAATCTCTCATAAACATCTTCACCTGCTTTTTTTAGTGCTTTAATATTTTTATCGTCTGTACCCATAATTACAGCGCCATGGTTAGCTGTTATTCTGTAAGCTGAACCTGTTAATGTAGCAGCGTCAATTACCAATAAAGGATTGAATTTTTTAGCAAAAGTTAACGCATCTGCCAGGATCAATCTTCCTTCAGCATCTGTATTTAAAACCTCTACTGTTTTTCCACTGTGCATTTTAATCACGTCACCAGGAACTAACTCTTTCCCATTTATTCTATTTTCGGTAATTGGTGTCAATACTATAAGATGAACAGGAAGTTCTTGTGTCGCAATGAGTCTTAACACTCCCAAAACTGTTGAAGCACCACCCATATCTGCTTTCATATCGTTCATGAAGCTTCCTGTTTTAATATTAATCCCTCCCGTATCGAAAAGCACACCTTTTCCAACTAAAACAATTGGTCTTGGATTTTTTGGATTTTTCGGTTTCCACTCACTTTTTACCAAAGCAGCTTCATCGTGACTTCCTTGATTCACACCAATTATTCCCCCCATATTAAGTGCTTCAAGTTTTGATTTCCGAAATACATCAACTGAAATACCTAAACTTTTTAAAGATTTAATTTCCTTTATAAATTGACCGGTTGTTAGTTTATTAACAGGTTCATTAACCCAATCCCTCGTTTGAAAAACACTGCTCACCAAACTTTTAAGTTCTTGAATATCTACTTCTGATAAATTCGATGAAATTAAAGCAACCCTTTTCTGTTTAAAATCAGTTTTTGTTTTGTATTTGCTAAATGTATAATCTTTTAACATCATACCTTCCAAAAAAGAGGTTATCCCTTTTGAATTGGTAGAAAAATCATATAAAAATGCCCTTCCGAAAATTTCATCAACCAATTCAGCACCCAGCTTTCGATTTTTTTCTTGATTCTTGAGATTTAACAGAGCTACATATTTCTGCTCATCAAGTACAGAAATATTAATAAGATAATCCTTCTTTAATTTAGCTATCGCAACTTTATACTCCTTGCCGTTAAGCTTACTTTTTAATACTTTTTTTGAATCAACAACAATAATTTGGCTCCCTTTTTTGATGCCTTCTTTTTCCAGGACTAATTCCATGAATTGTAATTTTAAGGTAATTTACCAAACTATTCCGAAAAAGCTTCATTTGAAATACATAACTTAGAATTGTTATTAAAACCAACCCTTTTATTTGTTCAATTGAATGAAGTGTGGATATTTCATAATCTTATATTTTATTTCTTTTGTGTCTTTAGCTACACACAATAGAGCCGGTGAAATATCATTCAAACAAATCGGAGTCAATCAATATGAAATTACACTCGTCACCTATACACGAATTGAAACAGATGCAGATCGTCCTGTTATTGAAATTAACTGGGGAGATGGATCAATCGATTCCCTAATCAGATCAGAAGGATTTCCAAAATTTATTGCTGCCGACATCAATAAGAATGAATACAAAAGTATACATACTTTCCCCGGACCAGGAAACTACACAGTTTATCTTGAGGACCCGAATAGAAATGCTGAAATAAATAATATCCCCAATAGTGTAAATGTTCCCTTTTATATTGAATCTCAAATAGTCATAAATCCTTTCTTAGGAGACAATAATTCTCCAGTACTACTCAACCCTCCCATAGAAGAAGCGTGCACTAATGCTATTTTTCAGCACAATCCGTCAGCTTTTGACGAAGACGGAGATAGTTTAGCATTTTCAATAATTGAAGCAAATGGTTTAAGTGGGGAGCCCGTTCCGGGATATTCCTTTCCCGAAGGTGTTTCAATAAACCCCCAAACCGGAACATTAACATGGGATAGACCTACTATTCAAGGAGAATTTAATTTAGCAATATTAATAAAGGAATATAGAAGTGGCTTTTTAATCGGAAGTATGATCAGGGACATGCAGGTAAGTGTTAAAGAATGTGAAAATAACCCACCCGAAATTGAGCACATAAAACACCTTTGTGTTCAAGCCGGAACAGTATTGGATTTTGATATTACTGCAACTGATAATGATACCGATCAAACTATTACGCTTACAGCGAGTGGTGGTCCGATTACCGAGGTAAGCGGGGATTTAGCTGTTTTTTCTGAAGTTCTTGGAGAGGACACTGTAACTGGTGATTTTTTATGGAGTACAGGATGTTCTCATGTAAGATATAGTCCATATCAAATTTTTTTCAAGGCACAAGACAATGACAGTGAAGTTCAATTAATTGATTTATACACATTAAACATTACGGTAATTGGTCCAAAAGTCCAAAATATAGTTACTGATGCTCAAACCGATGGAATTCATGTTTCATGGACAAGAAGTATTTGCGAAGAAGTCGTTGGCTATAAAATTTACCGTAAAAATGATTCTTTGAACTGGATTCCGGATTCATGTGAAACCGGAATACCTTCCTATACAGGATATGTGCTTATCGGAAATTCAGAAGGCAGAGATAACAGTATCTATTTTGACGAATCTGCAATAGAAGGAAACATCTATTGCTACAGGGTTGTGGCGATATACCCTGATGGTTCTGAAAGCATTGCCAGTGAAGAATCCTGCA
The DNA here is from genome assembly GCA_002720635.1 of Flavobacteriales bacterium. Classification (GTDB taxonomy): domain Bacteria; phylum Bacteroidota; class Bacteroidia; order Flavobacteriales_C. The sequence goes on from PBJD01000047.1 coordinate 22,446, forward strand.
CCCAAACAGTAGAGATAAGTCCAATCCCCACTCATATTGATGTAAAAATTACGGATTCATCATCTGGAAAAATTTTCATTAAGTGGAAAAATCCAAAAGATATAGATAGTCTTAGTTTTACTGGAGAACTTTTTTGCAAGGTTTATGAAATTAACGCAGGAATACCAAACCTGATTTACACCTCATTAAATCTAAATGATACCAGTTTTATTCATAAAAACATCAATACCCAATCTTTTCAAAAAAACTATAAAATTGAACTAATTGAAACATTAAATGGTGAAGAAACCATTCTTTCCTCCTCTCAAAACGCATCTTCGGTATTTCTCACTTCTATTCCGGCTGACCAAACTATTCAGCTAAACTGGAATTTCTCAACACCATGGAGCAATGACACAACAATAATTCTCCTCGAAAACAATGGAATATGGGAGCCTGTCGATTCTGTAGCAGGGAATTCATTCACACATACAAATCTGATCAATGGTAACCTCTATTGCTATAAAGTGTTAACATTGGGTGAATACAGCTCCAATAAATCGGATACATTTCTACTTAATAACAGTCAGGAAATTTGCGAAATTCCTGAAGATTTGATTCCCCCTTGTGTTCCTGAAATCACTGCATTGTCAAATTGTGACTTAAATCAAAATAAATTTTCGTGGAATCCAGACACAATAAATTGCAACTCAGATTTAAGCTTTTTGACTGTTTTCTATAAAAGATATCCTAAAGACGAATATAATTTGCTTTCAACAATAAATTCTCCCTGGGAAGATTCAATATTTGTTCATGGTGAATTGACAGAAGTAGCCGGTTGCTATACTTTCTCAGCAATTGATTCTGTGGGCAATGAATCTGAACCTGCTCATGAAGTCTGTTTTGACAATTGTCCTTCTTACGAACTTCCCAATATTTTCACTCCTAATGGAGATAACTTCAATGAAATTGTTATTCCCTTTCCATATAAATATGTTGAAGGGGTTGACTTTAAAATATATAACAGATGGGGACAGCTTGTTTACACAACAAATGACCGTAATATAAATTGGGACGGAATGCATATGATAACAAAACTCCCATGTTCATCCGGAGTTTATTTTTACAGCTGCACTATCAAAGAAAAACGATTAAACGGTATTGAAAACCGATTAATTAATGGGTTTATTCAGCTCATAAGAAATTAAATTTGTAAATAAATTGCATAAAAAATAGTAATCCCGCCTGTAAATGGCGGGATTACTATTAACCAAAACTAAACCTACTTAAAATCTGATTATCGAAAATCAGTAATAAGAATTATGAAAAATTAATCTTTAAAAAGAACGTATCTGATTTATTAACGCACTTTAATCGTATTTTTGTATCTGCTTAACTTCTTTTAACACTTGAGTAAGGACAAACAAATACTAAAAACACTGAATATTGTAATCGGCGACTTTTTTAAAAAAGAAAAACTTGCAATCAAATCATCTACTACGGCTAATGATATTGAGGAATGGGATTCTTTAAATCATATGGACTTAATCCGAACAATAGAAGAAGAATTCAACATTGAATTTGAATTTTTTGAGGTTATGGATTTTGAAAACATAGGTGAATTAGTTAAAAGTATTGAGCAAAAAATGTAAATCAGTTCAGTAACTTAGTACGGTGAATTGGGTCCCATACATTTCTATATCTATCTTTCTTGTAAGCCTTATTGTTTATTATAAAACGAAGCTTAATGGAAAAGATATACTCATCGCAGCATCAATTGTATTAATATCTTTTTTAAGCTGGCAATCTGCTCTTTGCTTAATAGCCCTTACAGCAGCAACTACTTTATTACAAAAGTCCAGGGCAAAAGCATGGATTGGAATTATCATCCATTTAGGTGTTCTCTTATCAATATACCTTCCAAAAGAGAATCTCACCTTTTTTAAATTCGGTTTATCCTATTATGCCATTCAAAACATTGGCTTATTACTTTTGAGCATAAGACATAAACCTCAGGAATATAACTTTAAAGATTTACTTTTTGCAAATGCTTTTTTTGCAAAATTTATTTCAGGCCCAATTCTACTGCCTAAAGAGATTAATGCTCTGGATCACCTTTCTAAATTCAATCCAAAAAATTTCACATCAGGTATAAACAGAATTCTGTTCGGAATTTTTAAGAAAATTGTTTTAGCTGACAACCTGCACATTATAACCGATACAGTATTTGGAGGTGAAGAAGTTGAATTTAAAGGAATTACTATTCTGATTGCCAGTATACTCTTTACTATCGAAATGTATTTAAATTTCAGCGCTTACACTGATATTGCATTAGGCGTTGGAAAATTGTTCAATGTAAACCTGAAAGAAAACTTTAAAATTCCTCTAAGATCCTCTTCTGTTAGTGAATATTGGAAAAAAACACATATTTCATTAATTGACTGGCTTACTCAAAACTTCTTTTACCCAATATCCTTTCAACTTCGAAAACATCCTAAATACAGTATCGTTATTGGCATATTAGTCACATTTATTTTAAGTGGTTTATGGCATGGGCTTTATGCTGGATTTTTAGTTTGGGGAATATTAAACGGAGTATATTTAAGCACAGAACATATTGGTAAAAAAGCTGGGATAAAACTGCCAAAATCGATTGGATGGTTATTTACAATTCTATTCATAAGTTTTTCAAATCTATTTTTTGTTTCAAAAACATGGAAAAATTCACTAAATTTTACTCAACAGGTTTTCACTATCGAATCCTGGAACTTTAAATGGGAAACCGATGTATTCGCAGTGCTAGGAAACGGTTGGCATTTAGAGCAACAATTTCAACTAGGAATGATTATAACATTGATTTTAATCTTTCTTATTTTGGAAAATAACCTTGAAAAAATGGCAAAATCACCCAATTTTTCAATAGGCTTTGTCTCCATTTTAACGCTTATTTGCTTTTTAATTGGAAACATCAATGATGGTGCTGAATTCATATACATGCAATTTTGAAAGCAGGGAAAAAACATAAGGAGTTAATTAAATCTGAAGCTTACAGATTAGGGTTTGATTATGTTGGTGTTTCAAAGGCTGAATTTCTTGAAGAAGACGCTCCGAGGCTGGAAAACTATTTACAAAAAAATCATCATGGTAAAATGAACTACATGGAAAACCATTTTGATAAACGGCTAGATCCCAGGCTACTGGTAGATGACGCCAAATCAGTAGTTTCTTTTATGATTAATTATTTTCCTGAAAAAACACAAAATAAAAATTCCCCTAAAATTGCAAAATATGCCTATGGTCAGGATTATCATTTAGTCATTCGCCAGAAACTGAATCAATTGCTTGAATTTATTAACCATGAAATAGGTGAAGTATCGGGAAGAGGTTTTGTTGATTCGGCACCTGTTTTAGATAAAGCCTGGGCAAAAAAAAGTGGTCTGGGTTGGGTTGGGAAAAATGGAAATTTAATAAATAAAAAATCAGGGAGTTTTTTCTTCATTGCTGAACTGATTATAGACCTTGAACTACCCAGTGACGGCCCTGTAACTGATCACTGCGGAACATGCACTGCATGCATAGACGAATGCCCAACTGAAGCAATTGTAGAACCCATGGTAGTTGATGGATCAAAATGTATTTCCTACTATACCATAGAATTAAAAGAATCCATTCCTGAATCCGTAAATGGAAAATTTGATAACTGGATGTTCGGATGTGATATCTGTCAAGACATTTGTCCATGGAACCGGCTTTCCAAACCACACAATGAACCTCTTTTTAATCCTCATCCGGATTTACTTTCTATGACTCAAAAAGATTGGGATCACATCAATCAGGAGAGCTTCAGTAAACTCTTTTCTAAAAGTGCAGTTAAAAGAACTAAATTAACAGGCCTAAAAAGAAATATTGCTTTTTTAAAGAAAGGGAAATAACTGTATTGAAAAGTTTTCATTTTGCTTAATATTACCATTAAAAGCTATCTTTATATCGTTATGGCGAACAGAAAGAAAACAGGGGGGAGCAGGAAAAGAAATCACGAACCTGCTGCAGTGCGATTTGGTAAGGATAAAAAAAGAGGGGGAGGACCCAAAAAAAGGTTAAATTCCAATTCATCAAATCTGGGTGATGGGACAACCCGGCTAAACAAATTTATCGCACATGCCGGAGTATGTTCTCGAAGAGAGGCTGATGAATTAATCCAATTGGGTTCAATTACAGTAAATGGAAAAATAATCACAGAGATGGGTTACAAGGTTAAAAACACTGACATTATAAAACATGAAGGTGAAACTCTTTCCCACAATGAACTTTTTTACTTCGCCATTAATAAACCGAAAAATTTCAATTCAAACTGTGACAACCCATTAAAGGAAAGAACTGTTGGACGATTAGTCAACAAAGCCACAAAATATATTTTATCACCCATTGTAAAACTAGAACGAGATTCCACTGGAATATTACTACTTACAAATGATAATGATCTTTATTTAAAACTTTCTAATCCAAAACATGAATTTGAAAAAATTTTTCAATTGGAACTGGACAAACCACTTAAACAAGAAGATTTAGAAAAAATAACTCAAGGAATACGCCTTCCTTCTGGTGGTTGGGCAAAAGCAGAATCCATTTCTTATGTTAAAGGGAATCAACATACCATTGGAGTCGAAATTTTAAATAATAAACCTAAAATTTTGACAAAAATATTTGAGCTCTTAGGGTATAAAATTAAAAAAGCAGATAGAGTTTCATTTGCAGGAATAACAAAGAAAAATTTATCCAGAGGGGAATATCGCAAACTTTCCGAAGCAGAAATTACTCAACTTAAAATGTTAGGCTAATTAAAAGCCTTTTCTTTTTTTTGCGAAAAATTCTTTCAAAATAGTACTGCATTCCGCTTCCATCACCCCCCACTTTACTTTTGTTTTAGGGTGAAGAATGTTTTCATTGATTGATCTATATCCGCGTTTATCATCACGAGCAGCAATAACGACCTTTTTCAATCGCGTCCAATATGCAGCGCCAGCACACATTGGACATGGCTCAAGAGTTACATAAAGCGTACATTCATCTAAAAATTTCCCACCTAAAAAATTAGCAGCCATTGTAAACACTTGCATTTCAGCATGGGCAGTCACATCATTAAGGGCCTCAGTCATGTTATGAGCCTTGGCAATAACCTGATTGTCACAAACAATTACCGCTCCAACAGGAACCTCGTCCGTTTCAAAAGCTTTCTGAGCTTCTAAATAGGCCAGTTTCATAAAATGTTCATCACTAAAAACAGAAAGACTCATATTACAAAGTTAAAGTTTTCGGCCGACTGTTTACGTTTTATTACTTTTGCAAAAGAATCTTAATTAAAAATTATGTATCGATCACACAACTGCGGAGAATTAAGAATTTCAAACGCTGGAGAACATGTAACCTTAAGTGGTTGGGTTCAGAAGGTTAGAAACAAAGGAGGTTTGCTATGGATTGATCTTCGCGATCGATATGGAATCACACAGTTGGTTCTGGAAGAGGGAGTCTCATCGAATGAATCCATTGAAATCGCAAAAAAAACAGGTAGAGAATTTGTGGTTTCTGTCTCAGGGGAGGTTATCGAACGTTTTTCAAAAACAACAAAAATCGCAACAGGTGAAATTGAAATTAAAGTTGCTGAAATCATCATCTTAAATGCATCAGTTACTCCTCCATTTACCATTGAAGACGAAACAGATGGAGGCGAAGAATTAAGAATGAAATATCGATACCTGGATATTAGACGAAACCCAGTTCGTAAAAATCTGGAACTGCGAAACAAAGTCTCTTTTCAAACGCGAAAATATTTAGAAAGTCAAAACTTTCTTGAAGTTGAAACACCATACTTAATTAAATCCACTCCTGAAGGAGCTCGTGATTTTGTTGTACCATCAAGAATGAATCCAGGTGAGTTTTATGCCCTACCTCAATCTCCACAAACTTTTAAGCAATTATTAATGGTAGCCGGAATGGATAGATACTACCAAATTGTGAAGTGTTTCAGAGATGAAGATTTAAGAGCGGATAGACAACCTGAATTCACACAAATAGACTGCGAAATGTCTTTTGTTACACAAGAAGATATTCTTGAAACCTTTGAGGGACTAACCAAACATCTTTTCAAATCTGTTTTGGATATCGATTTGCCTGATTTTCCCAGATTAACATACGCAGATGCAATGATACTATACGGAAGCGATAAACCTGACACAAGGTTTGGTATGAAATTCGTTGAGTTGAATTCTGTTGCCAAAAACAAAGGCTTTAAGGTATTTGATGATGTTGAACTTGTTGTTGGAATTAATGTAGAGGGATGTGCAACTTATTCAAGAAAACAGCTGGATAAAATCACCAACTTCGTTAAAAGACCGCAAGTTGGGGCAAATGGAGTGGTTTACGTTAAATACAATGAGGACGGAACTTTGAAATCTTCTGTAGATAAATTTTTTAATCAAGAGCAATTAAAAGAATGGGCTATTGAAGCAAATGCAAAGCCTGGTGATTTACTACTGGTACTAGCTGGTGAAACCAATAAAGTTCGAAGCCAATTAAATGAACTTAGACTTCATATGGGAGAGGAACTCGGATTACGTAACCCAGGTGTTTTCAAGCCACTGTGGGTTGTTGATTTCCCTCTGTTAGAGTGGGATGATGAAACATCAAGATTTCACGCTATGCACCATCCCTTCACATCCCCAAAAGAAGAAGATCTTGATAAAATGGAGTCCAGTCCGGGAGAAGTAAGAGCAAATGCGTATGACTTATGCATGAACGGTGTTGAACTGGGGGGAGGATCAATACGAATTTTTGATAAATCTCTACAAAAAAGGATGTTCGACTTATTAGGATTCACCGAGGAGGAAGCAAAAGAACAATTTGGATTCTTAATGAATGCTTTTGAATATGGTGCGCCACCACATGGAGGTTTAGCATTTGGCTTTGATCGTCTTTGTGCAATGTTGGGAGGCCAGGATAGCATCAGGGACTTCATTGCATTTCCTAAAAATAATTCAGGAAGAGATGTTATGATAAATTCTCCATCAGAAATTAATCCTGAACAGCTTAATGAGCTTAACATTTCGTTAGAAAAATAAAATTGTTTCTTAGATATAACATATTTGCACTTCTCTTTTTCAGCGTAATTATTATTGGATGCTTTATACCTGGAAGTAACTTACCGAAAGCGCGTTTGGAAAATTTAGATAAGGTTATTCACTGCATACTTTTCTTTCTGTTCTCTTTCAGTGCTATAATAGGTTTTATAAAGCAGAGTCAATTTCCCAAATTACATTTTGATGCTGTAAAATATGTTGTTGGGATTGGTGCCTTATTGGCAATAATCACAGAAGTTGTTCAACATTTCATAATTCCCGGCAGGGAATTTGACATGCGGGATATACTCGCTGATCTGGCAGGCATTATTTTGGCATTTATTTTTTTTTATATGTGCGTGGAGATAAAAAATGTGGATTCTAAAAATTCAAACCTCGATAAGCTAAACAAACCAGACTTACTTTAATCCCTTTTTCAGTTAACTGACTTGCACAAGCTGCCAATGTAGCTCCTGTAGTAATAACATCATCAATCAATACTACATGTTTAATCTCTTTGGATAGATTGACTTCCGCAAAAGTATTTTCCATATTTTCAAAACGCTCAAAAACATCTTTATCGGTTTGAGTTTCGGCGGCTTCCACTCTTTTCAAAAGAGGTATTAAGGTAATTCCAGTAACAGTTGAAAAACCTTCAGCCAATTTTTGAGCTTGATTATAACCTCTTTTTTTTTTCTTTTTCCGGATGCATTGGCACAAATGAAACAGCATCTATATCTTGACTTAATAAATCGCTATTGTGTCCTATAATCTCACCCATTCGAACAGCTAAACCAGCATTCCCTTTGTATTTGAATTCATGAATGATGCTTTGCAACTTCTCTTGCTTTAAAAACTGGAAAACAGCAACTGCTGATTCAATCCTTGCCTTGCCCCAAAACAATTGATCAACCTCAGAAAACGCATATTCAGTATGCATGACTTCTCCAAAATTCAATTCACAATGCAAACAAACAAAAGACTCGCCTTTAACTAAAATATCCTGACACGATTTACAGCTCTCAGGATAAAAAACAGATAAAAAAGGGCTGATTTTAAACATCTGAAATTTAAGATTATGTAATCTATAAAAATAGATTATATTTGTTCTCAATTACGTAGTATTTAAAAAAATTATGAGCGATTTACAACAGAAAAAAAAGGGGAAAAGTGTTCTTGTTATATTACTTGTATCTATCGGATTACTCTCAGGTGTATCTCTGTTTTTGGGATACACATTAAAACAGGAATTAAATGAAAATGAAATGTTGGAACGTAGATCAACCTCTGCGGAAGATCGATTTAAACGACTAACAGGTGATGTTGCTAAAGCCAAATCTCTTTTAAGTACAATCGATATTTCCGGAATAGACTCAGTTGCATTAGGTAAAGATGTTGAAGAAATCCTGGCCAAAAGAAAAGAAAGTGCGGAAAAAATTGCAACTCTGGAAAAGCAAATAGCTGAGTTAATTGAAGAATCAGATGGTCAGGCCAGTAATTTCGCTCAATTCAAAGCTCTATACGCAAAATTAAAAACTGAAGTTTACACTCTGAGATCTGAAATTTCTAAATTAAAAGCTAAAAACCAAGCTTTAATCTCAGAGAACGCAAAATTAAAAGAAGAAAACAAACAGCTTGGAACTGACTTGGCTGGAGCAAACGAAAACAATGCTAAACTTGAAGGAATAAATAATGATCTAGAAGGTAAGGTAGCTATAGGTAAGCGTCTCCAGACATTTGAAAAAATTGCAGAAGGTGTTAAGGTTAGAAGAAATGGAGAAGAAAAATCTACGAACCGGGCAAAGCGTGCTGATAAGATACGAGTTGCATTTACAATTGGAAAAAACGAAATTGCCGATGCTGGTGAAATTGATCTTTACTTAAGAGTTCTTGATCCAAGTGATAGAATCATTTCTGAAAATGGAGAAGAATTTAATTACAAAAACGAAAAGTTAGCATACACAACTAAAGAATCGATAAATTATAAAAATTCATCTACTGATGTAATAATTTACGCTGAAAAAACAGGTGGTAAAAGTTTCGAGGCCGGTTTGTACAAAGTACAGGTTTATACAAAAACCGATATGATTCTTGTTGAAACATTTACTTTAAAATAAAAAATCATTTAATTTCGAAAAAGCTGTTTAGCAATGCTAAACAGCTTTTTTATTTTGTGGCACTTTATAAAAGATTACTTTTGCATTAATGGTAGGCCAGGAAGATGAAATAAATTTTTTTGTAGAAAGACTTCCAAATCATTTGGATAAAGGAGAAATTTCCATGATTATCTCCAAACTTGGAGATATGCACCCCGCTGATATAGCTGAGATTATCCGATCCGTTTCAGATGAAAATGCTATTGTAATCATCCGTCTACTTAATGAAGAAATTCGTGCTGACGTTGTAGCTGAATTAGAACAGGAAGAAAGGGAAAAATTACTCGAAGAGCTTCCCGCGACCGAAATTGCAGAATCTGTCTTAACTAAAATGGATTCAGATGATGCAGCTGATTTACTATCAGAACTTCCTCCCGAAAAACAATCTCGTGTAATCAATGCGTTGGAGGACACAGACCAGGCTCAGGACTTATTGGATCTACTAACTTATGATGAGGACTCTGCTGGAGGGTTAATGGCAAAAGAGCTTATAAAAGTTAAAGAAAACTGGAGTGTAAAAGAATGTGAAGTTGAGTTAAGAAAGCAGGCTGAAGAAGTTGATGACGTTCATACAGTTTATGTTGTTAATGAAGAAGATAAGCTTGAAGGAATCATATCACTTAAAGCACTCATCTTAAATTCTCCCGATACTCAGGTAAAAGATATTTCAAAAACAGATATTATCTCTATTAAAGCATCTGCAAATAGTACTGAAGTATCAAGAATAATGGACAAATATGATCTTGTTGTTTTACCTGTTGTTGATGAAAACAACTATCTCGTTGGACGAATAACCATTGATGACGTAGTAGATGTAATTGTTGAAGAAGCTGAAAAGGATTATCAAATGTTATCAGGTATTTCAGAGGATGTAGAATCTTCGGATAACATTTGGCAATTAACAAGAGCTCGTTTCCCCTGGCTATTGGTAGGAATGGTTGGAGGAATATTAGGTGCCTGGGTTGTCAATTTTTTCGAAAAAGACGCTTCCCCGGCATTACTCGTATTTATCCCCTTAATTGCGGCAATGGGTGGTAATGTAGGTATTCAATCTTCCGCACTTATAGTTCAGGGTATTGCAAACCAATCTTTGTCGGGCTCAATTTTAAGTAAATTGTTCAAAGAACTTGGAGTAGGTATAGTAAATGGATTATTATGTGGGATTTTACTTTTTGTTGTTAACATTCTAATTGGTAAATCCTTTGAATATAGCTTTGCCATAAGCATCTCACTTTTATCAGTTATCATATTTGCCGCAGTTTTTGGAACCTGGATTCCCTTATTCTTTAATAAAATAAAAATTGACCCCGCACTTGCAACAGGTCCATTTATCACTACTGCAAATGACATTTTTGGACTTTTCTTATATTTTTACATTTGCAAAATACTCATTACATGAATTTAGGTAAAGTAATTTTTATCGATTCAGTACATACTATTTTATGGGAACGCTTAACAAAATTGGGTTGGATTTGTGATGACTGTACAAAATCCAACCCAACAGAAATATTCAAAAAACTAAATGAATATACTGGAATCGTTATTCGGTCGCGTTTTCAATTAAATCAGGAGATTTTATCATCTCTTCCTAATCTTAAATTTATCGCCAGAGCCGGATCTGGACTTGAAAACATTGACACTGAATATTGCCATCGAAAAAAAATTCAGGTTTTCAGCTCTCCGGAAGGTAACAGGGACTCAGTTGCCGAGCATGCTTTAGGAATGTTGCTTATGCTTCAAAACAATTTGAAACGGGCTGATAGTGAAGTTAGAAATGGACTATGGAAAAGAACCGAAAACAGAGGACATGAACTGAAAGAAAAAACAATTGGACTTATTGGTTATGGAGTGATGGCCAAAGCTTTTGCTCAAAGACTAAATGGTTTTGGAGTAGAACTTATTGCATTTGACAAATACAAAAAAAACTATTCAGACACTTTTACAAAAGAAGTTTCATTAGAAACACTTTTAAAAAAATCTGATGTAATCAGTATTCACGCAAACTACCTTCCGGAAAATAAATATATCATAAATGCTTCTTTTATTGAACAAGTTGAAAAACCCTTTATATTAATTAACACAGCAAGAGGATTTAATGTTAACACAGCGGACTTGGTATCAGGATTAAAATCAGGGAAAATTAAAGGTGCCTGTTTAGATGTACTGGAATATGAATCTGCTTCATTTGAGTCTTTTAGCACAAAAAAAGATAATAACGCACTTGAGTATTTAAAAAAATCCTCAAATGTAATCTTATCTCCACATATTGCAGGCTGGACACATGAGTCTCATTTTAAACTAAGTAATGTTCTCGCAGAAAAAATTGAAAAATGGATTACTCCTGAAGTGCTAAAAAATGAAACTTAAGTCCCAGTATTTTCTCATACTCCTGTCCACACTCCAACAGATCTTCATCAAGAAGATAATAAAACCAGAACACATTTACTTCTATGCCATTACTTTGAATAACTTTTAATTGCTTAAAAATGTTGAAAATAAATTTGGCAGACGACGAGTTGTAGTATTCTAGCTTGAAATTAAAATTTAACCTTCCTGCTGATTTTTTATTTTTTAACCAATCAACATAGCTATCCATCCATTTGATAATTGGCTCAAAACAGGTCAAAACATTTTCCGGGCGGCATTCACCTTCCATAAAGAATTCCATCGTTTCAATATTGAAATCCAGTGATGGCGTTGTATCCCCTTTATATATCCTTAAAGAATTCATAATTGATCTGCAGTATTAATTTTAACCTTCAATGTGAAAAAAGAATGATCTACATCAATTTTCTGAAAACTATATTCAAATTTATGCTTACTTTTTAAAGCCATATCAATAATTCCTAAACCTGATCCGCCATTTTGACTTAAACCTTCATCATCAGTTAAAATATCATTATACCATCTTTTTAGTCCAACCCGATCCAAACCATTCACTTTTTCTAACCTACCTTGTAAATTGGGAATTTCATCTTGAATAATTTTATTACCCGTGGCTAAATAATAAAAATCATTATCCTTTCCTAAAACAAATATTGCAGGAAATGTATCGCCTTCGATGATAAATGCATGCTTGGTGATATTTTCCAAACACTCAATCATAACATTGTAAATTTTTTTCATAACTGGCCGACCTCCAATTGTTTTTTTAGCCATAAGCAATAAAACTGAAATCAGTTCGGAAGAGAATTCTCCTGAAAAAGATAATCTTACCGATTTAACATCCATCAATTGATGTGTGTCATATGCAAATTGTGAGCTTGAATAATTCATATAGTGTATCTGGCGGCTTTCCACGAAAGAAAAAAACAAAAGTTGTTTTTTAATTCAATTTTTATTGATTTTAAATGAAAATTTATACCCTTATTCTTATCCGAGCAACTTTTCTTTACTATCTTTACCTATTACATTATTAAATCCCTAAAATTAATATACCAATGAGTGAAATTGCAGAGGTAAAGATTAACGGACAAACATATGAACTACCTATCATTACTGGATCAGAAGATGAAAAAGGAATAGATATAACAAAGTTAAGATCGCTTTCAGGAGCTGTCACTCTTGATTCAGGGTACAAAAATACCGGATCCACAAAAAGTGCAGTTACATATCTTGATGGTGAAAACGGTATTTTAAGATATAGAGGTTACTCAATAGAAGAATTAGCGGGTAAAGCATCTTTTATTGAGGTTGCTTATTTGTTGATTAACGGTGAATTACCAAACAAAAGTCAATTAGCTGATTTTGAAGCGAATATTACCAAGCACACATTAATTCATGAAGACATGAAGCGTTTTTATGAAGCATACCCTTCAAAAGCACATCCAATGGGTATTGTTGCTTCATTATTATGCTCTCTTTCAACTTTCTATCCAGATTCTCAGAATCCAAACAGAACAGAAGAGGAAATTGAATTGACAATTTACAGATTGTTGGCTAAACTGCCGACAATTTCTGCTTGGGCATACAAAAACTTTGTAGGACATCCTGTTGTTTATCCCAAGAACAATTTGAACTATGAAGAGAATTTCCTGAACATGATGTTCAGTTTACCGGCTGAAAAATACAAAATAGATCCAGTTGTTGCTGACGCATTAAATAAGTTATTAATCCTGCATGCTGATCATGAACAAAACTGTTCTGCTTCCACAGTAAGAATAGTGGGTTCTTCACATGCAAACTTATATTCATCCATTTCTGCAGGTGTAATCGCACTGTGGGGACCACTTCACGGAGGTGCTAATCAAGCAGTGATTGAAATGTTGGAGAAAATACATGCAGACGGAACTCCATTAGAGAACTGGATTGCCAAGGCAAAAGATAAAGATGATCCTTTTAGATTAATGGGATTTGGACACAGAGTATATAAAAACTTTGATCCAAGAGCCAAGATAATTAAGAAAGCAGCTGATGATGTATTGGAAAAATTAGGAATTGAAGATCCATTGATTGAAATTGCAAAAGAATTGGAACAAGTTGCTCTTAATGATGAATACTTTAAGGCAAGAAATCTATATCCAAATGTTGATTTTTACTCAGGTATAATATATAAAGCTTTAGGTATACCAACTGAAATGTTTACAGTAATGTTTGCATTAGGAAGGCTTCCAGGATGGATAGCTCAATGGAAAGAAATGATCGAAAACAAAGAGCCAATAGGACGGCCCAGACAAATTTATGTCGGTGAGAATGAACGATCTTATGTCTCATTAGAAGATAGATAAATACAATTAATTTTATTCAAAAAGAGACTTCAAAGTGAAGTCTCTTTTTTTTTGTTATAAGTACAAATATACTCAACGATATATATATTTTTACAAAACATTTTTTTGAGACAACCGTAAGGGATTAGATATATTTCAAATGAGGAAAATACTCTTTAAATTATTTCTTTTGATAAGTTTTTCTTTGCAATCGCAAAGTTATCATTTCCTTAATTTAACTGTAGAGGACGGTTTAGCAGAAAATGAAGTGTTTGATTTAATTCAAGACAGAAGAGGTGCTATCTGGATGGCAACACTTGGTGGAGTATCAGTTTATGACGGTTTAAGTTTTATGAATTTAAATGATAGTTCAGGTTTGCCATCTAACATCATAAACTGCTTATATGAAGATATAAAAGGAGATATCTGGATTGGAACACATAAAGGCCTTACCGTATATGATGGAACTGAATTTCATACGTTTACTCAAAAAGATGGATTACCCACTAATGTAGTAAAGTCAATTTGTGAAGATGGTTTTGGCAGACTTTGGATTGGAACACAGTATGGAGGTCTTTGTATGCTGGACAACTTTGCAAAAGACAAAAAAACATTTGTTCCATTCGACATAAATTTTGGTGGTAGGGGGAGGCTTTCTGTAAACAAAGTGATTGAGACCCCCGATGCAAAAATTTATATTGGAACAAATCAAGGATTAGCAGAAATATTTAACGGTATAGTAAAAACCTACACTACAAAAAATGGATTAATAGGAAACAGCATTTATGATTTGGAGGAAGATGTAAATGGAGATATCTGGATTGGAACCAGAGACGGCTTATCCGTTTTTTCAGATGGTATATTTAATAACTTCACCCCAAGTCCCAATTTCCCTGTTAATGCAGTAAAAACACTGGAACAGGACAAAAGTGATAATATATGGATAGGAACAGTAAATTCAGGGGTGATAAAATTAAACATCAACAATTATGAATGTGAAATATTCAACGAAGAAAATGGACTAAGTGAAGACTTGGTATTATCAATTCTGGAAGATAAACACGATAATATCTGGGTAGGGACAAAAGGTGGAGGAGTTAATAAAATAACGAGATCCTCTTTCAAGTCGATAGGAATTAAAGATGGATTGCCAAATGAAAAAATTAATGGATTAATTCAAGATTCCAAAGATAACTTTTGGTTTGCTACAAGAGGAGGTCTGATAAGGTATAATGGAGTAGATTCTTTTCAATTATTTGATAAAAAATCCGGCCTTCCTGTAAATTATACAACAACCGTTTTCGAAGACAGTAAAAAGAATATATGGGCAGGAACACTTTTAGGTGTAGTTAAAATACAAAATGGCGTAATTCAAAAAGTTTATTCAGTTTTAGACGGAGTTAGGAATCCCGTAACATGTTTTTTTGAAGATCAGAATGGCATAATCTGGATTGGAACAGAAGGTGGTCTGGGAAAACTTGATGATGATGCTACAATAAAATTTTATCGAATGTTTGATGGCCTGAGTGACGGAAAAATAAGCGCTGTAACTCAAGATAAATCAGGTAAATTGTGGATTGGAACAAAAAGCAGAGGTATTAATTGGTTTAATGGAATTGAATTCGGTCAGATTAGTGAAGATGACGGTTTAATCCCTTCCAATTTCATTAATTGTATTACAAAAGGCCCAAGAGGAGGAATTTATATCGGAACAAATGCAGGAATTACAAAATTTGATGAAAATCGAAACACATATAAAACATTCAACACAAACAATAGCAAAATAAGTTCAGACAACATCAAAATGATGTTATTTGACGAAGATAATCAGTTATGGATTGGCACAAACAAAGGATTGGATAGAATTTCCTTCAATCCTCCCCAAATTACGCGCCAAACAGGAGAGTATATTTCTGAAGTTAAACACTTTGGAAAGTCTGATGGAATTACAGGCGGACAAATAAATGGAAATGCAATTTGCGAAGATTTTGATGGAAACTTGTGGTTTGGAACAAATAAAGGAGTTATAAAACACGACAGAAGTGTTGATCACACCAGTGATATTGCGCCACAAACTTATTTTACCGCCCTGGAGTTAGAAAATAAAATAATAAACTGGGCAAAAAGAAATTACGAAGTAGAAGCCTGGTCTAAAATGCCAAAAAATCTTGTTTTACCGCATGATTCATCAACATTAACTTTTCATTTTGTAGGAATCAACCATGATAACTCAGCTGAAACAACTTATTACTCCTATCTGGAAAGAGATGGTGAAGTTTTTGCTCCCTTAAAAATAAATAATGAGAGTAAAAGAGATTTTACAAAACTTCCTCCCGGTGAGTATCAATTTGTAGTATATGCATGTAACAAAGATGACTTTTGTAATGATAAAACATCTTCAAAATTCTCATTTACAATCTCTCCTCCATTTTGGGCAGAAATTTGGTTTATAATTCTGATTTCATTAGTAATCATATTTGCTATCATACTTTTCATCAAATATCGAGAGAAAAAATTAAAGGAAGAGCGTGAGTTTTTAGAAGAAAAAGTAAAAGAACGCAATCAGGAAGTTTTAGAAAAAAATAAAGAACTTGAATCCGTTAATTTGGAAATGATTTCCGTAAATAAAGAAATTGAACAAAAAAATAACGATTTAAATTCAAGTATTCGGTATGCTTTAACAATACAGAAAGCATCCTTTCCTCCACTTCAAAACTTGTATGAAGAACTGCCAAATTCTTTTATTTACCATTTACCAAGAGATATTGTTTCGGGTGATTTTTATTGGTACAGAAAAACAAATAATAAATTTGTAATTGCTTGTGCTGATTGCACAGGACACGGAGTTCCAGGTGCTCTTACCAGCATGATAGGAATTGCTCTCTTAAATGAAATTGTGGGTGGTAATAAAATAACTGACCCTTCTGAAATTTTGAGACTACTTGATCAAGGTATTCTTAAGGCATTTGAAAATAGTGAATCAGAAACTAACGATGGAATGGACATTAGCTTAATTACAATAGATACAAAAGCTGATACTATTGAATATTCCGGAGCTTATCGGCCATTAATAATGATCAGAAATAATGAACTTTTTGAATACAAAGCCACCAAAACATCAATAGGGTTTAAAGATGTTGAAAATAAGATTTTTGAAAAGACGACTTTGAAATATCAGAAGAGTGACTGTTTTTATATGTATTCTGATGGATATCCTGATCAATTTGGCGGACCAAAAAATAAAAAATTCAAGAGTAAAATATTTAAAGAGATGTTGATTGAGGGAAATTCAAAAAGCATGAAAAATCAAAAGGAAATTATTAGTCAGCGCTTTAATGAATGGATGGGAGACCGCGAACAGGTTGATGATATCCTAATTATGGGAATTAAATTTTAACCGCCAGAATTTCACTTACTTCAAGATTTAAAAAAGCTACCTGCAATAAATCTATACTCAAATTTAGTTCTTCCCAACTTAAAGCCAACATCATATTTTTCACCGGGGTTTTTAAAAAGACCTTTTCGACCAAATGATTCTTTTTTAAATCATATTCATCCTTAGTTCCTAATAATGCCTTTAAAAATATTTTTGGTTGCTCATCTTTAAACTTTAGTATAAAAGTGCCCACACCAATAATCATTTCCTGATATTCTTTACAATAAAGCACGTTTCCAATTTCGTTACTTGAGAGCATTTTATAATTACAATCTGACATCATTTATTATTTAGATTCTTTCTAGATTGCAAAATTGAAATATTGTGCGTTAAAACGCAATCACTAAAAAAGGCTATTCTTATCCAAAAAAGAATAAAATCGAAATATGACCTCCTTTCAGCATCTTTTAAAGCCGTTAATTATTCAATTAACAGCTAGTTATATTAAACCGCGAGACTTTAAATCAATATATTTATTAATGGTATCAATATTTAATCTTTCAGGGGTCGTTAAAATTGTATTTATACCATATTTTTTTAATTCAGCAGCTATTGTTTGCTTTTCAATTACAGATTTTTGGGCTATCGTTTGTAAATATATTTCTTCAATTGACTCAGCTTTCCTATTAGATTTTTCAACTAATCCTGTATTTTCGAAGAAAATAACTACCAATAAATGTAACTTACTGATTTTTCTAAGCATTGGCAAAGCGCGCTCCATAGCGTAAAGACTTTCAAAATTTGAATACAAAAAAAGTAAACTTCTACCTTTTATATTCTGCCGAATACCATAGTATAACATTTCAAAATTAGCCTCATTATATCTTGTTTTTTGACGATACAAATTCTCTAATAATTTCCTTAATTGCCCACCTAATTTATCCGCTTTAACATGAACACCCAATTTGTCAGAAAAGGTCATTAAACCTACTTTATCATCTTTTCGTAAAGCTATGTTTGAAATTACCAATGCAGAATTAATACTATGATCCAATAAAGTCATATTATCAAAAGGCATTTTCATTGTTCTGCTTTTATCTATTATGGAATAGATTGTTTGCGAGCGTTCATCCTGGAACTGATTAACCATTAATTCCCCCTTGCGACTTGTAGCCCTCCAGTTTATCTTCCTGAAATCATCTCCCTGAACATATGCCTTAATTTGCTCAAATTCCTGAGCATTTCCAATCTGACGAACTTTTTTAAGCCCTTGATTTAAATTTGAATTTGTAAAAACTTTTAATTCATATTCTCGCATTAAACGAACGGAGGGGTATACCTTTGCAGAAAAATCTTGAGAAAAACGGACTCTTCTCTGAACCATTCTTAAAAATGAGCCTGCAAATACATTTAATGAACCAAACAAATACTCGCCTCTTTTTACAGGTCTCAAATTATATTTTAAAACATCTTCTTCTCCGGGTTTTAAGATTAGAAATTTAGAAAAATCTCTGATTTGAAACTGATAAGGCAGTTCATCAATAATTTTAATTCTTATTGGAACTGAATTTTTATTTTTCACTCGTACTCTAACCTGATTGTTTTCCCCAAGGTTTAATTGCTCTTTTACTATTCTTTCTGCTTCTATTTTTTCTGAACCAAAAAACAAAATCAAAATATCAATAAACAAATACCCTATGACCAACGACAAAAACATTTGAGCATAAAAGAAAAATATTTCAATTAAAAAACTGACCATGAAAAAAGAAGCTGTAACTCCCAGCAGAAAGTAAAACCAACTTGTTAAATAGATGTTTGCTATGAATTTATTTTTTTTCATTAAATTCTCATACAACTAAATTAACGAGGAACTTCTATTTTTTGAATAATTTCAGCAATCACATCTTCTGCAGTAATGCCCTCCATTTCAGTCTCCGGAGTTAAAATAATTCTATGGTTTAAAACAGGTTCCGAGACGTATTGAATGTCGTCGGGAGTAACGAAATCTCTTCCTCTAATCGCAGCAGCAGCTTTAGCAGATTTTAAAATAGAGAGAGATGCTCTGGGTGAGGCTCCAATATATAATCTTGCGTGGTTTCTGGTCTCAGCAATTAACTTAGCGATATACTCAATTAACTGATCTTCTATTTTGACTTCCTCTATTAATCCCTGAAACTCTTCAATTTCAGCGGCACTTAAAATAGAATTAATTTGATCAAATGAAACATCTTTAATACTATTTTTAAAGCGCTTTAATATCTCTACTTCTTCCTGAAAAGAAGGGTATTCCAACTTTATTCTAAAAATAAATCTATCCAGTTGAGCTTCTGGTAATCGGTATGTACCTTCTTGTTCAATAGGGTTTTGTGTAGCCATTATAAAAAAGGGAGGGTCCATTTTATACTTAACACCATCATTTGTCACCTGTCTTTCCTCCATAATTTCAAAAAGTGCAGCTTGAGTTTTAGCAGGAGAACGATTGATCTCGTCAATCAATACGATATTGGAAAAAACAGGACCTTTCTTGTAAGTGAATTCTGATGTTTTTACGTTGAAAATTGATGTTCCTAAAACATCTGACGGCATTAAATCTGGAGTGAATTGAATTCTTGAGTAATCAACCGAAAGTGTTTTTGAAATCACCTTAGAAGTCATTGTTTTGGCTATTCCAGGAACACCCTCAAGCAAAACATGTCCTCTTGAAAATATAGCCAGCAAAATCTGATCAATAAGCTGGTGTTGTCCAATAATCAATTTACTTACTTCTTTCTTTACAGCATCTACCTTGGCCTGAAAATTCTGTAATTTCAACCTCGATTCCGGTACAAAAGAAACCGATTCAGTATCTTCCTCAACAGAAGGCAAGCTATTTTCCATATCGGTTTTAGATTCCTCAATATTATTCTGATCATTTTCTTGATTCAAATCAGTTTTAGGTTGCAGATTTTCGTTTGATTCCATAATTATTTAGCTTTTTTATAAAAATTATTTAGCTTTTTGTACAAATTAACCAGGTATTCATCCGATACACCAGTGAGGTTTGCTCCCCCTTTAAATAAATTAAGTATATCTTGAATTTCTGATTTTTCAACACCGGATTTTTGAGCAATTCTTCTTACATATACTTCTTCCTCGGAAGAAGCAATATAATATCGAGACTTAATCTTATTTTTAAAGATGTTCTCCATGTGAACGATTAATTTGTTATGTTGATTTTGTTTTAAATACAATCGAGCAATAGTCTCTGTAAATTCAAGAGATGAATTGTCATTGGAGGAAACTGTGGGCATTATCTTTTGCTGTCTTTTCCCTGTAAAAATCACAAACAAAATTACACCTGCCAAAATAATAAAATACCCCCATCGAAGAGCATGATTACTCAGAAGGAAATCAAGTGAATTTAGTTCTCGTGAAAAATCATTTTCAGGATGGTCAATCTCCATAGTGCCATCATCGTAAGCGTAATGAGTGTAATTGTCAAATAAAATTGCACTACTCGAAAAATATGAAAGTACTGTTTCCACATATTCTTTTCCCGATTCAGAGCTCATATATCTGTTTGTAAAAACTTGTGGTATCGTATGAATTAATATTTTGCCATCTCCATATTTGAATTCTGCATAACACGGACGATAACCCGCTTTACCAATCGTTCTTCCATCAAAGCCATATTCTATACCATAATTTATATTATACCACCTCTTTGTTTTTGACTTCCCTTTGACTTCATTTGCAATTTCATACTCACCTGTAAACCTGCTGTCCTCAAAAGACAAAGATATCGACGAATCATTGGTGTAACCATAATAATTGTAGTCATTATAATTGTAAAAAATTTCCTTTAAAAGATGATTCGGTAAAAATTCAGCGGCAAGAAACATGGTATTCCCCTTATCAACAAAACGCAATAAACTGTCAACCTCATTATTATATAAATTAAGCGATTTTCCCACAAAAAAATAAGTTACGTTATCCAACTTTATTTGCATTTCAGTACTGTCAAAGTAAGATTGGACAGACACATTTATATCATGTACGGAATGACCCTCAAGGCCATTATCAAAAATTCTTCTGATAAAAAAAGTGCCATAAGGATGTTTACTTTTTGAATCGTATGTTTTTTCCCAATTAATTGACTCAACGGTTCTTTCTCTAATTGCAACATTATCTTGATTACTTTCTCCAAAAAAATACGCAACACATCCGAGTAGCAAAACCAAGACAATCATTATTACATATTTCATAGAAGTGTTTATTGCCACCTTTTGATCTACTTACTTTATTTTGCTTATCAACTCTTTAAAATGTTTCTCAACCACATTAAATTCATCCAATAAAATATTATATTTTCCATACCAAATGAACTCATAATTTTTTACTCCTGCTTCGAAATCTTCTGAAAATGACTTATCAGCAAGTTCTAAATGATAATGATAATTGGTTTTTCTCTTTTTCCAATTGATATAACCTTTATCCGATAACTCCTTAATTACCCAGACAAAATATAATCTGGTAGCCACTCTATAGTCCTTTGACTCCTTGGCTCTTTTGATGTTTATTTCCAATTCAGACAATTGCACGGAATCAGGATTCATTTCCTGATGATATAAAATCTTAGCTCCGGAACCCTCTATCGGAGCATTAACAAACAACATATATGCTGCCGCTCCAAGAATAATCGCAATAAGAAGTATTAAAATAAATTTAAAAATTCCTCCGCCATAACTAATCTCAGAACTGTATTCCTCGCTCATTCTATCCGATGGCTCCACCTTCCTTAGCCGATTTTCTTCAATTTGTCTTTTTCTGTTTTCCAACCTTTCCAGAGCAACTCTTCTTTGGTACTCTTTTCTTTTAGTATTTTCTCGGGCGTCGGGCTGAACACCATCACCAGAATTGTTGGCTCCACCACCTCTATTTTTTTCCGAATAATAACTTCTTCCTGTAATTGAATCATGAATATAAATTGTATAATTATCACCTTTTTCAACACCATAGCCAACTCCGAATTGAGAGCTGTCCTCAAGAAGTTTTTTTTGCTCCATGTCCTCAATTAAATCAACTTCTTCCTTTAACTTTTCATATTCTTTTGCATTAAACTCTTTCTTATCCGGACCATAATAAACTTCATCATAAGCTGTTTGTGACCTTACTAAAAAAGTAGAAAAAATAACTAAAACCAGAACAACCTTCCTAAAAATCTCCCTCATCTATATGTTCAAATAAATTATTCTTATTTCCAAAATCTTGTAACCTACTGTATAGTGTTAAAGCCATAATTCGCTCTCTAACAGAGTGAAATTGGATTGCCAATCCAGTAATAACAAATGAAATTATCACTACCAAGAAAAAATAATACAACACAAAATTTAATGCATTGGCATATTGCGTTACATTATCGGTAAAAGGGTTTACATGCTCCAGGAAAAATTGAGTTATAAAATCTAACGCTGCTGTAGTACTTGAGCCAAAAATTCTTGACAAAATAAAGCCTGCAAAGAATAAAATTAAAGGAATTACCATTTGTAATAAGAATACCCCTATTGATCCAAGCCAAGATTTAAAAACTAATTTTACTCCCGTCCTGTAAAGTCGTCCATATTTATCCTCATGGTAAAAGCCAAAGTATGAAAACTGAAAAATAAACGGAACCAAAAATACTCCAATTAAAATCATTAATGGATTTTGCCATAAATGCATAAACACCAAAAATATGATTAATGGCCAAATCTTTATAAGTCCAAAAAAGCAATATTTATAGAAACCATAGGTTTTAAATTTTTGATTCACTCTATAAAGAAACAAAGCGTAATAAACACTTAAAAAAACAGGTACTATTAAAATCATCATAAAAATTAGGTTAACCCATCCCGATGGCTCCAGATAAAAAACGTTTTCCAAAGTTTTCCACCAATCTAATTCTTGCTCATATTCAGTTAAAAAAAAGAAATGATAAACTGTTATGGAAAGCATGAAAGGAAAACCTGAAAGGGATAGGCCTCTTAGAATATTGCCAAAAGATTGCCGAAACAATTTTAAGGTGTCGTTGAAAATATCCCCTACCTCTCTAACTTTTTCAAAAGGAATCTTTTTATGTTCTGTATGCGGAATCGTATCATTAAAAATAAATTTACCCGTTTTTATTTTTGTCTTGTATAGATAAATAGGGTATGCGATAAAATAAAAACAAACTAACGCTAAAGAACCTAAAACAAGACTATACTTTAATGCCATTGGCATATTGGTATATCGAGTTATACTGCCTTCAATAAAACCTGCAATAATCAGCATGAAAAGACACCCGATAATTATTTTAAAACTTCTTTTAGCTGTAATTCGCAAAGACTGTAAACGCGTGTAGGTCCCCGGAAAAAGTAAACCTCCACCAAGTAAAAATCCAGCTCCTCCTGCTAAAATTATTGCAGAAATTTCTAATACACCGTGAATCCAAATAATCCACATAGCATTATCGAGCACTCCTTTATAAAATAAATAATAATGGAACGCACCTAGCATTATTCCATTTTTTATTAATATAACTACAGAAGGAATACCTCCAACAATACCAAAAGTATAGGTCGTTGCAGCAACTATCGTATTATTTGTGGTCAACCCAAAAGTTGACCATGCAGAATTTCCATGTTGATGATATACTGCCATAGGATCGCCATTTTTTATATTTTCATCTGTCATTTGAATATAGCTTGAACCCATTATTTCCTTAGCATATTCAATATCGTTTGCAGATGAAACAATACCAATCATGATGGCACCAGTAAAGACAACCAGAGAAAGTAATATTGGTTTCCAACTTCGAGCAACCTCCATTGGCAAACCAAATGTGAAAAATTTAACAAAACTAGCCCCTTTTACCTTTTTGTTTTTGTTCACTTTTAAAAACACCAATTGAGACAAGTAATTCAAGTAAACACGAACGGATCGCTTGTTGTAAAATGTTCTTGTATAGCTTAAATCATCTGTGATTTCGACAAATAACTTGGTTAGCTCATCAGGATTCGCATTTTCTCTGCGTTGCATATCCTCAAACTTTTTCCAGCTCTTCTTTTTCTGTCGTATAAAGGTAGTTTCCCGCACTTCAATAAAATTGAAGGTTAAAATTGCTGTTTATCCTTCTGAATCCAAAACAATTTGTATTATTTCTTGCTATATTGGCACTTTAAATGCGTACAATAAGTATAAATACAACCCAAAATGTAGCCATTGACTACGAACTGGCTGGTTTAATGGAACGCTTGTTAGCTTTTTTATTGGATAGTATAATTTTAGCTGCTTATTTATCAATCGTTAGAAAATTTATTTTATTAGGTGCTTTAAGTGGTTCTGGTGACATCATTTTATTTGTAGCCGTTGTCTTTCTTATGTTCCCTCCTATT
The DNA here is from genome assembly GCA_002720635.1 of Flavobacteriales bacterium. Lineage (GTDB taxonomy): Bacteria > Bacteroidota > Bacteroidia > Flavobacteriales_C. The sequence goes on from PBJD01000047.1 coordinate 47,169, forward strand.
ATTAGTTATCATTTAATCTGTGAATCCTTATGGAATGGTCAATCCATTGGAAAAAAAGCACTCGGAATTAAAGTAATGAAGTGTAATGGACAACAAATGGACATCGGCGATTATGGAAAACGGTGGATGTTTCGTCTTATTGATATTTTATTATCATGTGGAAGTGTAGCCGTTATTACCATTATGAGCAATGACTACAACCAAAGGCTTGGGGATATTGTTGGTGATACTTGCGTTGTGAAAATAAATCCAAGAAATCAAATGTCCATTAAAGACGTTCTAAAAATTAAAACTCAAGAAAACTATGAACCCAAATACGAGGGGGTAGTTCGTTTTACAGAAGAGGATATGCTTTTGTTAAAAAACACTTTGGACAGAGCAAAAAGAAATCCAAATGTTCATTATAAAAAATTACTGGCTTTGTTAGCCGACAAAATTTGCAAAGAACTTGACATTAAAAAAGTACCCAAGCAAAGAACTAAATTCCTGAAGACTATATTGAATGACTATATTGTCCTAACCCGCTAGTGTAGTATGGTCTTTACAAAATGTGCCTAATTATTTTTCATTAAATTTATTAGAGAATCTATAGAGGAGTATATCTGAAAGGATAATGCAAATACGTATCGAAACAGGAAATAAACAACATGAAAAATACGCAAGTGTAATTGCTAAAATGATTGAACGTGCAGCACAAAAAAAAGAAACAATCCTTGCACTTAGAAAACCTGAATTTATACTAGAAAAAATAACACAGGGGAAATCGGTAATTGCACTAGACGGAGATATTGTTGTTGGCTTTTGCTATTTCCAAAATTGGGAAAACGATACTTTTATCGCTCACTCTGGTTTAATCATAAACGAAAATTATCTTGGCAGAGGTCTTTCAAAAAAAATTAAAAAACAAATTTTTGATGCATCAAGAGAAAAATTCCCAAAGGCAAAAATTTTCGGTTTGACCACCTCTCCTGCAGTTATAAAAATTAATCATGAACTTGGATACCAATCCGTAACTTATAATCAATTAACCGACGATGAAGATTTCTGGAAAGGTTGCAAAACTTGCTCCAATTATCCACGGCTTATGGAGGCAAAAAGAAAAAAATGTAAATGCACGGGTATGTTAATGGACCCAGGGAAAATTTAAAATGATTGATTTTATACCGAACGAATTTAAGTATTGTACCTCATTTTATTTCCTACCAACTGTAAATTAGATTCAAAATTAAACTCAAACAATTGACCTGTTCCCAAACCTTGTGGCAATTTATTTCCGGTTTGGTAGGCAAACTGTGCAATGGCGTTCAACCCTATATTCCCCTCAAGCGCTGATGTTGCCCACCAACCCACTTTGTATTTTTGAGCAATCTCAATCCATTCGTTAGAAGATTTAATCCCTCCTATCAGACTAGGTTTAAGTATAATATATTGCGGTTGAATCAGCTGGATTAACTGCTCTTTTTTTGAATATGTTTTTATGCCTATTAACTCTTCGTCGAGAGCTATTGGAACAGGAGTTTTGCTGCATAAATCCGCCATCAATAATTCCTGCTTAGCTGATATTGGCTGTTCAATAGAGTGAATATTCAAATCTGCCAAAAACTGTAACTTATCCAATACTTTTTCTGCGGAAAAGGCGCCATTTGCATCTACTCTCAACTCCATTTGATCCGATGAAAATCGATTACGGATGTTTTGAAGCATTTTTTTTTCCTCATTCCAATCAATTGCTCCTATTTTCATTTTTACGCAAGTAAACCCCGACTCAATTTTTTCCTCAATTTGTTGCGACATATAATCATACTTACCCATCCATATCAAACCGTTTATTTCAATTGTATCGGTCCCTTCCGTGAAACGAGACGGGAAAATAACTTTCCTTCCACCATTTTGCAAATCCAATAAAGCGGCTTCCAAACCAAACTGGATACTCGGATATTCGGATAATTCATCAGAGTAAATAAAATTTTTCCAATCATTTATATTTTCGCAAACCCAATCCAACTTTTCAGAATACCCATCTTTAGGATCAATACTTAGTGTCCATAGTGGGCTGCATTCACCCCAACCCTCTATTTTTTGGGACACAAAGGATAGTTTAAGGATATAAGTATCCTTTTTCTTAAAAGTTTCTCTTGAGGTTTTGGCGGGTTGCTTAAACACCAGATCATGCCTTTTCCATTCGGCTTTTAAGGGAGTACTGGGTAGGGAAAATAGTGCTTTATACATACCACAAAGATAATCGAGTTTTGAATTCCCCGTCAAACTAGGTAGAATCCGGTAAATTTCGGTAATTTTGCAATACTGAAAAACCAACTCAATGGTTTAAAAACAATAAAAATGAAAAAAGTCGTTTTAGCATATAGTGGAGGTTTAGACACAACCTATTGTGTCAAATATTTAGGTGATCTAGGATATGAAGTCCATGCTGTTTTAGTAGATACAGGTGGTTTCTCGCAAGAAGAATTGAACTTCGTTGAAAAAAGAGCAAACAGTATTGGTGTAGCCTCAT
>PBJD01000048.1 GCA_002720635.1 Flavobacteriales bacterium
CCTGTAACGTTTTTTACGTTCGCCATTCTTTCTCGTTCACTTTTGTTTTTGGCTGCCGAAACATACTTTTCGACAGTTGATTTTTGCTCGGATACGGTTAATTCCTTTACATGCTGATGTTCTGGCGCAATAACCATAAAAGAAACTCCAAAGATTGTGTCAGGACGGGTTGTAAAGACTTCAATTGATTTTTTAGAGTGAGCTATTTTAAAGTTGACAGAAGCTCCTGTGGATTTACCAATCCAGTTGCGCTGCATTTCTTTTAAAGAGTCCGTCCAGTCGATTTCTTCTAAACCTTGCAATAGCCGTTCAGCATAAGCAGAGATTCGTAAACTCCATTGAAGCATCATCTTTCTTTCTATTGGATGACCGCCTCGTTCAGAGAGTCCGTTAATTACTTCGTCGTTTGCGAGTACGGTACCCAAAGCAGGACACCAGTTGACCATTGATTCACTTAAATAGGCTAAACGATAATTTAGAAGGATGTCCGATTGCTCCTTTTCTGTCTTCGCATTCCATTCTTTTGCTGAAAATAAGGGCGTTTCTTCGCACGCCGCATTAACGTCTTTGTTTCCCTCATTTTCAAAAATTAGTATCAGAGTATCTATATTTTCTGCTTTTTGACTTTGGTTGTTGAACCACGATTTAAAAAGTTGAGCAAAAATCCATTGTGTCCACTTATAGTAATCAGGATCACATGTTCTAATCTCTCTATCCCAATCGAATGAAAAACCTATTTTGTCCAGTTGTTCTCTGTAGCGCTTTAAATTAGCATCGGTGGTAATTTTGGGATGTTGTCCGGTTTGGATTGCATATTGTTCCGCTGGTAAACCAAAGGCATCATAACCCATTGGATGAAGTACATTAAAACCGTTTAATTTTTTAAATCGAGCGTAAATATCTGAGGCAATATATCCCAGTGGATGTCCTACATGTAATCCTGATCCTGAAGGATATGGAAACATATCTAAAACATAACATTTCTCTTGCTTGGATATATTTGAAGTTTTATAGGTCTTGTCATTAGCCCATTTTTCCCTCCATTTTTTCTCTATTTTGTTAAAGTTGTAATCCATAATGATGTACTTAATCTTTGCAAAAGTACTAATAACTTAGGTGCTTTGCAGAATAGAAAGAATGATTAATTAAAGCATAATTAAAGAAAGGTGCTTTTTTGCAGGTTAGTGTAACAATTTTATTAATTTGCCGTTAGGTTAAATGTGTTACTTAAAAGAAGTTTCTTCTAACAAATCCTGACAGATAAATCGAAGAACAAAAAATAAAGGGCGGAGTGATTTACCGCTCTTTATTTTTTACATCAAATGCACTTAACAATATTTCAAGATTATCTTCAGCTTCGGTTAAATTTACTTCTGTAAGGTAAAATTTTCTTATTTCTGCTTTTAGACTGTCTAAATCATTAACAACGGTTACACCTTTTGGTCTTGAAACAACACCTGAAGCAATGACCTGTCTTTTCAAGGACAATGCTTCTTTAACAGAAATAGAGTCACCATCAGTAGTGGTATATCTTATGAAGGCATCACACTCTCTTAAAACAGCATTAAAATCATGGGATTCATCAATAATAAATACATTTTTTGGAATAATGATATTTTGTGATTTGAGATATTTAAGGTAGTTACTTGATGGGTCAGAGAAAATAAAAGCTTTATTCTGTATGCGGTTAAATATATTTATAATATTACTTATTTGATATGTTTCTTGCCCGTTCTTATCAAATGAAACATCATAGGCATTAGAGCAAAAAAGATGAGCATTACTTGATTTTAGCTTTTTAATCTTAAGCAAGTGTTTTTCTTTTAATTGATCTATTTTTCTTGGCTTAAAGAATGCACTTGAAAGTTTAGAGTTAGAATTTAATCCAATTGCCTTTTCGTAACTTCCCATATTAATTGTAATTGGTGTATTGCACAGCTTTAAAGAACATCTGTCCAGGAAATTTTTAAATGCGTTGAACCTTCCAATATCACCATGAAAAGTAATAATTACTTTTTTGAATAACAGTTTGGCAAGAACAACTAAGGATAATCGAAATAAAGGGTTGGATGTATTGATGTGAATGGCTCTATATTTCGTTAGTGAAACAAATATGTTAAAAAAACTGGTCTTATTTATATCTATAAAGGTATACTTAACATTACGTAAATCTAACTCTTCACAAAGTCTTTTGCAATAAATCGAAACTCCGCCTATAGGAGGTGGTAATGTACCGTATATCAGTAAATGAGCCATACCTGATTTTAATTACTAAATGTCCTTTAATTAGTAATATACAAGCAATTTTGAATTAGTAATTCCACTGTTAAACAGAAGCAAAAGTAAGTAATTAAGATGTCAAAAATATTACTGAACGAATTTTGTTTTTAGTTTCTCTTCAAAATTATTTATTGGAAATAATTAGGTTGAAATATTTTTCTTCGTCATAATTGCTCCAGGAAAAAATATCCAGTTGATTTTTAATTTTAAACAATTGATTTCTTTTGTCCATGATTTCTTCTCTGGAGATGGTATTTTTTTCCTGAATAGAAATTTTTAAATTTTTGGTTAATTGAGAATAATCCCCAATGTGATCAGACATAAAAGGCAATACTCCGTTGGTTATATATTCCAATAATTTTACTGGTGACGCTACGTTGTTAAAAAGGTAGTTGTCCCGAAATAAAAAACCTACATGATGGCTTTTAAGTTGCTCAAGAACAAAAGCATTATCACCTGTTAAAATATCTATATCATTTTTTTCATTATCATTGATTTGTTTTTTTGCTTTGACAGGTTCATTGGTAATTATAGTTAATGAACAATCAATTTTTTGGTGGATTTTTTTATATAAATTCAGAACGACATCGATTTTTTGCCACTTACTCATACTTCCGACATAAATGAATTTTATTTTTCCGTCTACAGGTGTCTGTACAGGTAGCCGAACCTCATTTACAAGGCAAGGGATTACATGATGTACTTTCGTTCTAAACTTATCTTCTAAATGGTTTTTAAATTTAATTGAAACAGTATGAATTTCATTTGCATATTTTGCAGGCAGTTTTTCACAAAATTTCAGAATTATCAGTTTTAATAGACTTCCGTTATTAAAGGAAAATTCGGAGGAAATCAATCCACGATAATCATATATTACGTATGACTTTTTTAACAGTTTGCCAACAACGAGAACGAGCAAAAATTCCCAAATGCTTCTTGTGTAAATATTGGTTTCATCAGGAAGTTTTAATAAAGAACTTAATAGTGTTTTGTACCATTTAATATTGACAACAGTTAAGTCAATTAGTTTTTTTTGATTTTTTATGTTTGCGTGATATTTTATTGAGGAATACTTTTTAGAAAAAAAATGATTTCCCTTGTTAATCAACTGGCTTTGAATAATTCCAACAGATAAGTTATTCGGGATATAGATATTTAATTCATTATTTGGCATAAACTAAAAAACTAATGCTAATACAACAGAAAAAATAAAAGTAATGATTAAAGCGGCCAAGGTATAGATATAATTTTTACTCAAACGAATTTTTGTAGAGTTAAATTGATAAACCACTAAAATTACAGCAAAAGGCAAATACATCATAACGTGTCTAAAAGTAGCAGTAGAGAGAGCGACGCCAACAAAATAAATTATGAAAGTGATTCGCAGCCTTAAATCAATTTTGTTGTTCCAAAAGCTAAAAAAAAGAAATGGAAAAAATAATATTTGAGAGATAGTGCCAAATGATAAAATAAATTGGTAAAATGAACCAATACCTATAGCAGGAACAAATATTAAAAACGTTAAACGCGGTATAAAACCAATATGAATAGGTAATGAAAAAAACTTCCCCCCAATTCCTGAAAACCGCTCACTATTCATTTCTGTATATCTGTTAATCAGAGTCAAAATTTCATCACTAAAAATACTTACCGTTAAAATGGATAAAACAACAAAAGTGACTATTGATAAAGAAAAATATTGTTTTATTTTTTTTTCTGAGACTAATAAAAGAAGAATAGTGAATAAAAGAATAACAGCATTTGCTTTTCGAAGATAGAATAACAAAAAAAACAGTATCAGGCTAAAAGCGATAAATAGAGCGTTTCTTTTGTATTTTAAATATCCATAAAATGTGTAAACTAAAATAAGCGAAATCAGGGTGTCACGAAAAATATGTGCGGAATTAAAAAGCATTACGGGAAAAAGAAAAACTACATACTTAACAGTATTTTTTATCTTTTTGTTTTTCCAGTAATATTCCGCAATTTTTCCGGAATAAACAGATAGCTGAAAAAGGAAAAAAACATTAAGAAATCTGGGGTTTAATGTATGATGACCACCTATAAAGTCACCAATATATCGCAAAAAAACATTTATATATACATAACCGATGGAGTTATGCAATACTCCACTCCCCCCTTCTACCAAGTATAAGTGTTTGAAAATGTAAATTGGATTTATTCCGTATTTATTGTGATAGCCTTTTGTCCATCGCACATCAAAATTATAATCATCACTTAGATGACCGCCAAAATAGTGCGAGCCATAAAAAATGTCCCAGTATTCATAAAAAAAAATGGAAGTAAAAAATCCAATATTAATTAAAAGAAGGTTGTTGTTTCTTCCAGAGTAAAATAGAGAAAGGATGGAAAAAAAAATAAAAAAACAAAAAGCAGAAGATGATCCTAAATAAATTAAATAGGAAATATTTAGTGAAAACAATACAATAATAAAAGAACTCTTTAAATCTCCTCTTATTAGTTTGTAGTTATTTATTAGCGCTTTCAAATTTTTTGATAAAATGCTTTGAAATTACAATTACAAATGAAAAGGCAAAGCCTAAGATAACTGATATAAGAATGTTTGAAATATTTGACTGTTGCACTTTTTTTAATGGGTATTTAGGTTCGTCGATACATTTTAGAGGATTTACGTATGAGTTATAATTGTACTCCGTCAATTCAAGGTTTTTGATTACTTCACTTTGAAGAGAGTTTAAAATGAAAAGCTTTCTTTCCAGTTGTTTCATTTTAATATAGCCTTTTGTTTTAACCATATTAACGGTTTGGTCAGAAGTTAATGCATATTCTGACTCCACAATAATTAATTCATTTTGAATTGAATCCCTCTTAGCGCTTAGAGTTTTAATAATGTTTTTATCAGAATTTGTTTCTAGTTCTGTGAAAAATTTTTTCAAGTAAGCAATGATAATTTTATTAATATTATAGGATAGGTCTTCATTTTCAGAAATCGTTGTAATAATTAATTCCCCTGTTGATCCTTGTTTCGCATCGATTAAATATTTCAACTTTCTTGAAAGAACAATATATAGAGAGTCTTGTGTTTTGCCTGGAATTTTAAAATTAATGTTATTCAGTTGAGGTCTTTTGTCCTTCCAGGTCTCATTAAGGTCTAGATATCTGATAAAATGCGAAATCAAATAATCTTTGACACCATTAATTTCAACTTCCTGTTTGAGGATATGTATTTTAATATCTTCTGACTGGGCAACACCAGATATTTTATCATTTGTTATTCCTGTTTGATTTCCTACACCAAAACTTGCCGCAAGACTCATTATGCTTCCGCTTTTACTGTTATTTACATAAATGGTAGTAGACGCTTCGTATTGGGTTTCTCCTTTTAACAGTATTCCAATTCCTATGGCAATAATAATTATTATCGAGATTAGAAATTTGTTCTTAAAAAGAAGTTTAACAAGTCCTTTGGATTTAAAATAAAATTCCTGAAGGTTAAATTCCTGATTTTCCAAAATTGATTGATTTTCCAAACAAATTTAAGAATTTAATAATTTAATGGCGCTTAAGAGTGACAGGACTTGAACTTTACCGGTCCATTCATTAGAGTTAAATAGTTTCTCACAGTCTGCCTTCAAGTTATGATAGTCATTAAGTTCATTAATATTTTCCTTAAAATATTGATCAATCCAGGCTTTTAACTCTGGGTTTGATTCATACCAGTACTGAAGAGGATTCATGTGGTTTTTTGTATTACTACCATATTTCACAAATCCAATTTTTCCAAGGATTCTATTGAAAACTTGGCTCAGCGGAATTTTATGACCTTTAATTTTAATCCAAAAATTGTATTTTACGGGTACTTTTTCTCGCTCCCATACATATTCACAAGCCTGTGGATATTTCTTTTTCATCCATTTTATATACAATTTATGATTATTACGGTACTTGATGGGGATTGAAAAAGCAAATTTAAGGAAGTCAACATCATAGAAAGGAGAGTGTGTTTCGGTAACATTCATGGATGATGCTAATCCTTGATTGATACCGTAAAAACCACGAATATACATTTTGAAAATCTCCTCATTTTCGTATTCTTCTTTGAAGTCAAAACCTTTAATTCTGTGCAAAAGTTTTTTAGAGAAAGCTCCATCTCCAAATTTGTAAGGTTTGTGACTGCTCACTTCATTACTATATGACCCAATAACGACATCGCCTAATTGTCCCGAGTGAATCATTCCAAGTGTTTGAAAGTTTAGTTTGCTGAAAAGACTTTGAGCGTGTGACAAACCGTAGTATAGCACATTTCCTGACGTGAGCGTGGTAATTTCTTCTAAGTTTTTAAGAAATGTACCGTTGTCAAGATATTTAAAAATCCATTCATGTTTTAAATCACGAGCAATTTTTTTTGCGATGGTTTCATCTAAATAATCACTTTGTGAAAAAGTTAAATTTAATTGTTTGGTATAGCCAAGCTCATGTGCAACATAAACGGTCATTCTCGAATCTAATCCCCCGCTCAAACAAGCAACATGCTCATAATCGTATTCTTTATCTTTTTCAAAAGCCAGCTTTACACTTTCTCTAAATTTTTGATCCAACAGCTCAATTGCTTCATCTTCAGAAACACTAATAGGGTTATTGCTAAGCTGAAAGAATTTTGATGTTGATAATTTTGCATTGTCAATTTTAATAGAGTGTCCAACGAGTAATTTCTTTATTTCATTGGTTATTGTGACATCTTCAAAAACAAAACCATACGTTAGAATTAAGTATGCTGCATTTTCGTTTAATGAAACTTTAATTTGTTTGCTTTTCAGGTACTTAGCAAGATCTGTATAGTCATTTGAGATAAAAAAAGCATTTTCATTTTCAAAATAAAACAATTGTTTGGTGCCAATATGGTCATTAAATATATCCCAGGTATTTTCTTTTTTATTAAAAACAAAACCGAAATATGATCCTTTAAGTGTTTTAAAAAAGTCCCTACCTAATTTTTCGTAAAGCTCCACAATTAGTTCTGTCCAATTTGAACTGTTATTTTCTGTTAATAACTGTTTCTTATTAAGAATAATCCCATCTAAAATGATATAATAGTCATCGTTTTTAAGCAGAATTTTGTCATTTTTAAATTTGTCTGATGTAGAAAATTTAATAGAAAATAATTCTCGGGAATCAATTAAATAATGCTCATTCTTTGCGATTTCAAGAATTAATTTAGATTTCATTTTTTGATTAAAGATTTAACTTCTCTTATTATTTCATAAAAGTCGCTTTTATTTTTTAAAACGTGGGCAGTTGTGAAGAAAATCATTATTATTAAAGTTTTTATAATCCCTGTAAAAATATAGTTGACAATTTCAATTTTATTTAACAATGGATAAAGACAAATAGATAGTCCAAATACAATTAAATACATAATAAATTGAGATACATACTCTTTTAGGCTTATGTTAAGCATTGGTTTAAGTTGAATATACCAAAGTGGCAATATAAACATTAATGAGAGTAAGGCAAATGCCAGGGCAACGCTTTCTATGTTGTATAAAGCTCCAATATATATGAAAACAGGGGAAACAATAATTCTTAAAATAGTCCACTTTAATCCTAAATCAGTCCTTCCTGTTGCAATTTGCAAACTTCCAATTGGGTTTGAAAGCGTTGTGACTGCATAAAAGAATGCTAAGCAACTTAATACATAATGAGCAGAAGTGTATTCCTGGCCATATACAATGCCCAGGATTTCTTTTGCTGAAATAATTACAACTAAGTAAATTGGGAAATTAATAAAACTTATGTAACGGATAGATTTAAGAAATGAATTTTTGAGTCTTTGCGTCTCATTTTGCATTTCAGATAAAACAGGGCTTAAAACATTCATTATTACAGGAGTGATTGTAGCAAATAGTTTGAGTACCAGTTGTTTTGACAAGCTGTATATCCCTAATTTTTCAGGCCCTAATAGCTTCCCTATGATTAACACATCGGTTTCTCTGGAGAAAAAATCTAATAATGTACTGCCCATTGTGAATCCTCCAACTTTTAAAAAAGGTTTTGTTTCCGATAGCTTGAAATGAAAATGAACAGAATGGGTTTTATTAGTAAGTAAAAGGAAAGTGATATTTGCTAATAATGATTTTATCAAAGTAGAGTAAATCAAACTGTAAACTCCATATCCCTTAGTGGCTAAATAAACGGCAGCAAGTAGACCGATTAAAAAAGAGAGTATTTCAACTAATGCTATTTTTTTGAACAAAAGTTGTTTTTGAAACATTGTCTGGTGCTGTCGACCAAATGAAATAAATATGACGTTTAGACCTAAAACAGGAATGATATTAGAAAGTTCTACTTCGTTGTAAAAATCAGAAACCGCAGGAGCAGATATATAGATTAATAAATAAAGTATAAGGGCAATAAATATATTGAGCCAATAAATACTACTAAATTCATTTTTGGAAATGTTTTTTTTATGAAGAATGGCTGATGTTAGTCCCATGTCCAGAAAAATATTCGAGAATTGAACGACGAATAACGCCATTGCAAGAAGTCCAAAGTCTTCTTTCGGCAAAAATCTGGTAAGAATGGATATTTGTAGTACTTGAAATAAGGCTCTACTGAAAATTCCTACAGAGTTCCATTTTATTCCTGATAAGAAAGCTTGTTTTAAACTCATTTGCTAATTAATACTTTCGACCAAGCCTTAATGGTTTTCGACCAGCTAGAAAGTTCGTAAATTTTTTCTCTGTTTTTCCTTGCCTTTTCAGAAAAAACATCAAAATCTAAAATGATTTGATCAATTTTATTTCCTACCCCTTCGGTGTTATCAACCGTCTCAAAATACACACCTCTTTTTGTTAAGAAATCATAAGGTAACCAGGCCCCGTTAATCATAACTCCACCACAAAACATAACCTCTCTCATACTTCCGCTAAAAGCATCAGTTGTTTGTACATTAATCATAATATCACTTATATTTCGGAGATGAGCAACTTCCTGCTCCGACATAAAGTCGGTTAAAATGGTGAATTTTTTTAATGACACTTTACATTTATTAAAAACCTCATTAATATATTCTTTATTAGCCCCATAAGTCATAGGGAGAATTACGTGATAGTTCTGCTCTGGGTTAGATTGGGTAATCGATTCAATGACTTCTAAGTGCTTGTTGTGAATTGACCCATTATGACCGATTATAACCTTAATGTAATTGTTGTCCAGACCTAATGAATCACAAGATTCTTTTTTAGTTATATTTTTATCTTTTAAGGTTTTTAAGTTTTCCATAGGTTCATTTCCAAAATAACACAAGTTCACTTTTAAATTTAATTTACCAAATTCATTGTCGAAATCGGTAATCATTTGTGGTGATCCGATTATTATGTTATTCGCGTTTGATATAAGTTTTTCCAGAATCCTTCTTTTTTTGTACCTGTAAAAATCACTTCCCCAAAGCGCTATAGTAAAATTGTGGCTATGATTTTTAAGAAACCTTGATATTATCGCTGTCCAAGGGATGGCAGACTGTAATAAAACAACTTCATTCCCTAATTTGTTTTTTTTGATTATTCTTTTTACCAGAAACGCTCTGTATATTGAGCCAAACCATTTTACGTTAAGAAGTTTTGGGTTGCCTCCTAATGGATAAAAACTATCGTAATCACCCTTTTGTATTTTAGATGATTTAAAGTCGATTATTGAAACGGAGCAATTAGCTGATTTTTTTATCCATTTACAAAATGACAAATTGTATTGATGGTTTGCATCCCCGATAACAAGAATGTCCATTTTATTCTATTTTATTTTTTAAGTAAGTATCCCATTCGCCAATATCTTTCCATGATTTTTCACTAACAGGGAATACACCTACAGTGCCTTTTCGATCCATTACTTTTTGAATAAGATGTGTAATGTGAAAAAAAATGTTTTTTGGAATTTCTTTAATAAGGTGTGGTTCCAATATGTATAGTCCAGAATTTATTTTGAATGAAATATTGGGCTTTTCAGTCATTTTTTTTAGTACACCATTTTCTCCAGTGGTTAAAGTTCCATATGGTATGTCTAAGTTTTTAATTGCTGCGACTATAGTTATTTCATTATTGTTTTCTTTGTGATACTTTAAAACTTCACTGTAGTCTTGTTCAACTAGGATATCACAATTAGAAACAAAAAAAGTTTCATTTAATTGCCCCTCTAATAAATGAAGGCTACCCGCGGTTCCGAGAGGCTTATCCTCTTTAAAAAAACTTAATTTATAGGGTAGGCCTTGACTTTTGAGATAGTATTTAATCAAATCTGCTTTATAATTAACAGAAATATGGAATTTATTAGACCCGTGTTGTGAAAATCTACTAAATATTTCCTCTAGCATACTTTTTTCCCCAATTGGGATTAAGGGCTTAGGTAATACATTGGTAATGGGCTTTAACCTCGAGCCGTATCCTCCAGCCATTATTACAACCGGAACGTCAAATACGTCAAGAGGCAGAGCTGATTCGGCCCCAAACACATCATTCCAAAGGATTATATCTTCAATTTCATTTTGGTCATTTATAACAGGCATAAATTCAGCCCTTATTGACAGCATTTGTTTTTTGATGTCATCGAGTTTATCAGATGTACTGGAAACCAAATAATCAGTACGAAGTATTTCTTTTATTTTACTTTCCAGTGATGTTTCCTGAATGATTGACCGTTGTATATCTCCAATAGAAATTAACCCAATATATTTTTTGTCATTGTTTAAAACAACCAGTAGTTTCTTTCCTATATAATCCATCTGTAGCATAGCTGCTTTAATGGATTCGTTTTGATTAATGCTTAGTTTATTAAAGTCCTTGTTCATTTATATATCTTCAACCCTGTTAACATAATTAACTTCTTTCACAATTTTTTTTAAATTGCTTTCTAAACTCCTGCCGTAAGTAAGAAACCGGCTTTTTTTATTATCCGTTAGAATAAATATTTTCAGTTTACTAATCATAATAAACTTTTTAACTCTTTCGCGATATATGATATTTCTGACTCTTTTAGTCTTGAATACATAGGAAGTGTAATCATTTGTTGCTCATATTGATCCGTAAAAGGCAGTTCAGAATAAAACTCTTTATAGATAGAGAATTTATGAACTGCAGGATAATGAACACTTGTTTGAATGCCTTTCTTTGCAAGAAGATCCCTTAAGTTATTTCTTTTCTCAGCGTTAATGTTTTTTATTACGATTGGAAAAACGTAGTTTGACGATAATTCATCGTGATGCTCAAATGGAATGATTATATTTTTAATGCTCGTTAGTTTTTTTATATAAATCGATCTAACCTTTTTTCTTTGAGTTAAATCTTTTTTTAAGTTCCTGAGTTGAACGACTCCAATTGAGGATCTAATGTCGTCAATTCGATAATTAAAACCTAAATCAACGACATCATAGGCTGTTGAGTGCCCTTTTGCTCTTTCAAATGACATTGTTGTCATCCCGTGTGATCTTAATAGTTTTGCCTTCTCAAAATATTCAGAATTATTTGTAATTAACATACCTCCTTCACCTGTGCTAATATTTTTGTTTGAGAAAAAACTAAAGCATCCGATGTCACCAATAGTCCCAAGTTTTTCACCTTTATATTCAGATAGCGGTGCGTGACAAGCATCTTCAATCACTTTGATATTGTATTTTCTGGCTAAAGCCATTATTTTATCCATGTTGCAGGGAAAACCAGCATAATGCATTACAATAATTGCTTTAGTCTTAGACGTAATTTTATTTTCAATCTCTAGTTCGTTAATTAAGGGTTCCTCCAGGCTTTTAATATCTGCAAAAACGGGAATTGCATTTAGGTATTTTATTGAATTACATGTTGCAACAAAAGTTAAGGAAGGACATATAACTTCATCTCCTTCACGCACACCAACAAGCTTTAATGCCAGATGCAATGCCACGGTACAATTAGAAACGGCTAATGCATGTTTTGAATTTAAAAGGTTTTTGAAATTATTCTCAAATTCTTGAGTTTTAGGCCCCGCTGAAATCCATCTTGATCGAATTACATCAAGAACAGCTTCTTCTTCTTCTTGACCAAAGTTTAAATCGAAAAGCGGGATTTTATAAGGCATATTAGTTACATTTTTGAGTCTAAAGACCGTCCTGTTTCCGTATGATTAAAGTTTGGGATGGTTTCATTAAATAAATCAACTATTTCGTTTTTTTTCCACTCTCCAGCCTTTTTTATTCTGCTAATTTTATTTGAAAAAAATTTGATTTTTTCATTTTCAACAAAAAGATCATTTTTTACAACTCCCAGGTTTTCAAACTTGTTCAAGTCTAAATTTTCAGTATCGGTAAAGAATTCTTCGATGTCTTTTTCTCCTGTGGTATTACTTTTATTAAATAAGCAAGGCCATTTTCTCTCTTTGGGAAGATATTTTATTAACTGTCTCGCTTTTTCTTCACTTGTGCATATTTCTGCCTGATATCCTTTTTCTTGAAGAAATTTAACCGCAATATCAGAAAAAGACACGAGGTCTAATTCTTTGCTTAGTTTTGGAAAAAAAATATCCCTGTTATCTCCAAATAAACAGGACATTAAACAAAGCTCACCAGCTTCTTTGGGCGTTACAAAATATCTTTTTACGTCATTTGGAGCAACAATTGGTTGATTTTTATTTAGGCGCATATTAAAACCATGCAGAAGAGATCCATCGGAAAAAGCTACATTTGCAAAACGCGCTGTTGAAATGGGAATGTTTTGGCTTTCTTTCATTAAAAACAGCTCCATAATTCGCTTAGATCCACCCATCATGTTTACTGGGTTTGCTGCTTTGTCAGTAGAAACGCAAAAATATTTTTTGGCGCCATTCCTGGCTGCCTGTTGAACGGTTTTGACTGTGTTAAAAATATTAACATCAATCATTCTCATCAAGGTAAAAGGATCTTTTTCGCTTCGTACATGCTTAAGGGCGGACAGGTTTAAAACGTAATCATATTTCCCGTCAGAATTTATAAAAGCATCATATTCCAGTGAACCAACATCTAAAGCAAAGGTTTTAAAGTCGCCACTAATATATCCGAGCGAGCTTCTCAGATCTCTAACGAGTTCAACCATATTGTTTTCACTTATATCTACAACATGAAGTTTATTTGGGTTCCGCTTAAAGATTTCTTTTACCACTGCTTGACCTATAGATCCAGCTCCACCTATGACTAAAAATGAAGAAGACGTAACAATCTCTTTTATTTTAGATTCATTTAATAAAATGTCTTGTGTAAATAGGTTTTTACTTCTTCCGATTAATTTAAGAATATCCATGCTTGTCTTTTAGTTAATAGAGCTAGAAATTAAAATCCATAAAGTTGCAATTCCAGTTAACTTAACAGTTAGATTTTCTATTTGAGAATTCCAGTTAATTTTTTCTTTTTTTTCTTTTTTTTCTTTTTCTGCTTTGTAGTTTACAATAATTTTGTCACCCTTCTCTACTTTCGGTTTTCTTAAGCCATAAAATTTAGTGTGTTTTACCTGCCCGTTTAGTGTGATGACATAAACATTTTTTTTGTCTGCTTTTTTGTCGTAACCTCCTGCATATTTTCTCAAATAATATCCGGTAAACTTGTTTTTTGTGAAAGGCGCGTTTATTTTGTCATTATTTAAGAATTTAACGCCTGTAGCACCAGATATGCTAACTATGTCATTAACCCTCGGGATTACAATTGTATCACCAGGTCTCAAGATGTAATTGAATTTTGAAGTTTCTTTTTTCGATACTAAATCCAGGTCAAGTAAAATTAAACCTAAAGAATCTGCAGCTCTTTGAATGTAAGCTTTTTCTCCATAGGCCAGCTTTGTTAATCCTCCGGCTCTTTTTATTATATCCGCCGTTCTTACCTGGCTTCCTGATAAAGAATAAATCCCGGGATATTTAACCTCTCCTTTTACTTCGATACTTTCCTGAAATTTAAATTCAGGCAGTGATCTGATGTTTATAATATCGAATGGTTGAATTTTAAAATCAGCATCAGTTAAAATGTTTTTAGTTAATATTTTAACATAATTAAATGTGTCTTTTTCAGAGGCATTGAAGTCTATTCTTTCTATCTCCAGTCGAGATAAATCTGCATTTATCTGAGCTCCTCCAACTAAAGTTAATATGTCATTTAAGGTCATTTTTTCCTTGAAAACTATCTGTCCCGGGTTTCTTACCAAACCGTTAACTATAACGTGAGTTGTGTCTAAAAAGCTCTTCTTACTAAAGATGTAAACCTCATCAAGATTATTAACAGTAGTATTTTTCAGGGCTTTTGAATCGGATAAATTTATTTGCAGGATCTCTCTTTCTAAATTATTATTTAATCTATAAATATGGGCTGTATTGATGTATGCCTCAGTTGTTAAGCCTCTAGCCCTGTTAATTAACTCCATTAAGCTTTCTCCCTGTTTAAAATCAAAAACACCTGGTCCGACAACCTCTCCTTTTACAGAAACCTGATTGGTAATAATATCCGAAACTTTTGAAATAATTACCTCATCTCCTTTTTTTAATTGCACATTTTCAGCTTCCGCCCGAGAAAAGCTTTGAATCTCTTTTCCGTTAAAGGTATTCCTTATAATACTGATTTGCTTCATATTTGCCTTAGCATTAAAACCACCTGCAAATTGAATCAAGTCTTGTAAGGTTTCACCTTCCTTTAATTCATAATCCCCACCTCTAACGACCTCACCGCCAATGGAAACAACTTTTCCCAGTGTTGGTACAATTATAAAATCACCGTCCATTAAATGGGCGAAAGAGGATTTTTTTGGACTGTTCATGTATTGATAAATATCAAGGTTGTGAATTGTTTCTCCGTTTCTAATTACAGAAATGTTTCTCACCGACCCTCGCTGGTTAGGCCCCTTTGCCAAAGACAGAATGTTGAATGCTGAATTTATACTGGGAACAGAGTATGTTCCAGGAGAGAAGACCTCTCCCATAACATTCACCGAGATTACTTTAGAGTAACTTAACTCAATTGCCATATTAGAACTTCTTAAGTCATATACCTTCGAAAATTTAGACTTAATAATTTTTTTAGCGTTACCAAAACTTTGTCCTTTCAGGTTGATTCGCCCCACCAGCTTTGGCCTTATGTTTCCTAAGTCATCAACGGTGAAATTATTATTAAACTCAGAAAATCCCCAAATAGTAATGCTTATAATGTCTCCAGATCCTATAATATAGTTGTCTTTCGCTTTTATACGATCACTGTTTTTTTGAATCAAAACAGCTCCTGAGTTAAAAATAGACTGGCCATAAACGGCTTCTTTTTTAAGTTTTTCTTTTTTTGATTCCAAAATGATTTTTCTTTCATTTTTCGGATTTTCCAATGGTGTTTCGGTATTCTTTTCAGTAGAGTCTTTTTGTAGTGTTTCACTTTGATCAGAATTCTTTTTCAGAGAATTAATTTCTGATTGAGTGAACCCCATATTTATCAGGTCTTGTTCCGATTTTATGCCAGCCCTTTTAATATCGGAAATTGACACCTGGGAGTAGCTAAAGCCATATATAAAGATTAAAAGAAACCTAGCAAGTTTCATAAAGTCGTATGTAAATTTGTCAAACAAATATACTTTGAATCTTTGAATAAGAGGTATTTATAGGCAATAAGAAAGTGTTTAAAACAATCTGTTTTGTACTAAAGATGAAAGCAAAATAAAAACGGCCTTAAAATAGGATGAGATTAATAAAGGTAAGTCTTTGGTGAAATAATGACAAAATCCATTATATTTTTTATTGAGGGATGTTGTGATGAGATAACCTTATTAATGTTCCTCATAAATATTAAGAGTTTTTGGTGACGTTTTTTTGGTTGAAAACGTGAAGGAAAAAGGTTTTGATTAAACAAAAGCCATTTTAGATTATGATTAATTTAATCGTTCTGTTTTTTTAGTTTTTAATTATTCAATTTAATTAGTATCAATCGTTAATTTGAAAAGTCGCCTTTAATAGGTAGTTTTATAACTAATGGAAAACATTTTTGAATCTTCTTTCTCTGAAAGTATATCGGTTAAACAATCAGTTTTAAGCAACAAGAAGTTAAAATCAACTATTTTGTCGGTAGCTAAAGACATTATTACAGCATATAAAAGCGGTAATAAAACCCGATTTTGCGGAAACGGGGGCAGTGCGGCTGATGCTCAGCATATTTCTGCAGAGCTAAGTGGCCGATTTTATTGTAATCGACCTCCCTTGGATTCCGAAGCGTTTCACGTTAATGGTTCTTTCATTACCGCCGTAGCGAACGATTATTCTTTTGATGTCGTTTACGAGCGCATGGTTGAAGCTCAGGGTAAAAAGGGAGATGTTTTTGTCGGAATTTCTACTTCGGGGAACTCGACTAATGTTGTGTTAGCCATGAAAAAGGCCAGAGAAATTGGTATGAAGACAGTTGCGCTTACAGGTAGTAAAGGCGGTAGAATAGCTGACTTTGCCGATTACTTAATCGCTGTTCCCTCGAATGACACCCCTCGTATTCAGGAGGTTCATATTCTGGTGGGGCATATTATCTGTCAAATAGTTGAGCATGAGCTTTTCGAGAACCCGGGGAAATAAAACTCATGAACAAATACATTGATTAATTACATCCCTGTCAGTAAAAAAGAACACTTTTGATATTTAATCCGTAGTCTATTGTGTGAAATTTCACCAAAAGGATATAGACAATTAAGAAAACAGATTACGATATTACTTTTGTTGGATGGGGTGCAAGTACATGTATCCTTCTGGCTGAGATGGATAAGAAAAATCTGCTTGAAGGAAAAAAAGTACTTTTAATTAATCCTGATGACAAAAAAGAAAACGATAAAACATTTTGCTTCTGGGCCAGCGAAGATGACGAAATATATAGAGAATATAAAAGGGTAATTTCAACAAGCTGGGGTAATATTCGTATTAATAATGAGTCGGCCCAGTCTATTTTTCCATTAAAATACTATCACATTGACAGCATAGATCTTTATAATTATTCTCGTGAAATCATATCTAAATATGAGATAAAGTTTCTTAAAGGTTTGGTAAAGAGCATTCGGGAAAAAGGTTTTCTTTCGGTTCAACTTGATAGCCAGTATTACACCACCAGGTATATATTTGATAGTCGCCCACCTGAATTAAAACAACAAAAAAAAGGTGATTTTTATATCTCTCAATCATTTTATGGTTTTAAAATTGAATTACAAGAGTACGTTTTTGAAGAGAATGTTTATCGTATGATGGATTTTAGAGTTAGTCAATCTTCAGCAACTCAGTTTGTATATATATTACCATATAATACTAAAACAGCATTGGTGGAATTAACCAGATTTGGAAAGAGTTTACTCCAGATTGAGGAAGCTGAAAAGATATTGAATCAATTCATCAAAGAAAACTTTGGGGCATACAGAATAATTGAAAAGGAAAAAGGTGTAATTCCTATGGATTCTGTTTTACCGAAACCAACAAAGAAAAGCAATTGGATAAATATTGGTACTAGGGCTGGAAACGTGAAGCCAAGCACGGGGTATGCGTTTAAGAATATGTATACACAATCAAAGTTTATTTGTAATTCAGATTCATTTAAATTTAACCCTCCTCCCAGAAAAAAACGATTTCATTTTTACGATCAGCTGTTGTTGATTATTCTCACTTTATGGCCACAAAAAGGAAAGCCTATTTTTGAGCAGTTGTTTAAAACAAAAAGTCCTTTTTTTGTGTTGACTTTTTTGGATGAAAAATCGAATATTTTCGATGAGTTTAAGATGTTTTTTAAATTACAAATTGGCATTTTTCTTAAAGCAACACTGCATTGGCTTCAATGGAAATTAAAACCATATTTTATTCCCTTCTTAATGATTCTTGCAACGTTTCTACCTTCTGGAAATGAATCTGAAAGCTTATTGAATATAGCGTATTATCAAGTTCTTTTGATGGTTATTGGGATGTTGATTATAGGAATACCTCATGGAGCCCTTGACCACTTTACGGAAGCTATAGATAAGGGAAAAAAGATAACGGTTAAATTTATAAGTCGTTACTTAATGCTTATGGCACTGGTTTTTTTGATATGGGTATGGAATCCTTTTATCGCTTTAATTGTTTTTTTGGTATACTCAGCATGGCATTTTGGTCAAACCGATGTGAATCAATGGGGAGTTAAATCAAAATTAATTGGGTTTTTGTGGGGCTGTATTCTTCTTGGTTATCTTTTTATAACTCATTTTGATGAACTTAATATAATACTATCCGCACTTGAAGTTCCTGTTTTGAAGAGTTTTCAAGAAATGGATATTTTGAAAGGACTAATAATTGGTTTAGGAGTTTTGTTTTCGGCTTGTTTTCGAAAGTTTCAGTGGTTCCTGGTTGTATGCTTCTTATTTTTCTCTCAGTTCACAAACTTAATTTTCTCCTTTGCAATTTATTTTATACTTCATCACAGCAGACTGGGATGGCTCCACCTTAAAAATGAACTTAAAGTATCTCATCTCAGGATGTATTTAAGGGCATTGCCTTTTAATTTGGGAGCTGTTTTGCTGTTTGTGTTGTTTTTTACAAATTTTGAGCTGAGTCTGAAAGAAAATATAGCGTACTTTTTTATTTTTCTTTCGTGCGTAAGTTTCCCGCATGTTTTATGCATGGATTCTTTTTACAAAAAATCAGGATGAGTTTTGTGTTTGTGATTACTACGTATAAATAATCTTGTTGTATGAGCAATCATTTTGAGATAAGAGTTCCTGCGTTGTCTCCAATTTTTAATGCGTTGCAAATTCTAACAGAAGTTACTCCTGCATCTATGGCATTAAAAGCATTGGAAAGTTTTGGAATCATACCTTCAGATATTATCCCTTCAGATTTTAACTCCTCGAATGATTGAGGATTTATTTTTTCAATTACACTCGATTTATCATTAAAATCCTTGAGGACACCGTCCAGCTCAAAACCAAGTATCAAATGAGTCTCTTCTTTTTTAGCCAGTGCTTTTGAAATCTCACTGGCAATTGTATCTGCATTTGTATTAAGTATATTGCCGTTTCCATCATGTGAGAGAGGAGCTATAACCGGAACAATATTGCTATGAATAAGTTTGATGAGTAAATTTGTGTTAACTCCGTCGATGTCACCAACCCATCCGTAGTCAATTTTTTCAACAGGGCGTTTATGAGCTGTGATTAAACTTCCATCTGCACCACTTAGACCCATTGCATTTGTTCCTTTGGATTGTAGTATAGCAACAATTCTTTTATTGGCCAGGCCACCATATACCATTGTTACAATCTCAAGCATTTTCTTATCAGTAACTCTTCTTCCCTCAACCATGGTTGTTTTATAACCAATATCTTCAGCAACTTTTGTTGCTAATCTTCCCCCTCCGTGAACTAATACTTTAGGTCCTTTAATTTTTGAAAAAGAATTTAAAAAAGTATTTAAATTATCGTCTTGTTCAATAATTCCGCCGCCTACTTTGATAACTTTAATCATGGTTTATTTTTTAAGAAATTCTTCTAAAATAGTTTGAATTGAAACCACCCGATTACCCGCTTGCTCAATTACAATAGAGTTTTCAGAATCAATTACTTCATCGCTTACAACCACATTACGTCTTACGGGTAAGCAATGCATAAATTTGGCATTGTTCGTAACCGACATTTTATCGGAATTTACGCACCAGGAAAGATCGGAGTTTAATATTTGACCATACTCGGTATATGAGCTCCAGTTTTTTGCATAGATAAAATCAGCGCCTTCAAAAGCCTTTTTTTGATCATACTCAGTAGTAATTCCATTGCTGAATTCAGGAGCCAGCTCATAACCTTTTGGGTGCGTAACAACAAGTTCAACATCAGCTTCTTTCATCCATTCTATGAATGAATTCGCCACAGCTTGAGGCAGAGCACGCGGGTGCGGAGCCCAGGTAAGAACTACTTTTGGTCGTGGTTTTGTTTTGTTGGTTTCGATAGTAATTAAATCGGCGAAAGACTGCAAAGGGTGGAGGGTACTCGATTCTAAATTAATAATGGGTACAGTTGCATGCTTAATAAAGTTTTGAAGTACTTCTTCGCTGTAATCCTGCGCGGAATTCTTAAGAGAGGCAAAGCAACGAATTCCGATTACATCAACATATTCGCTTATTACTGCAGCAGCTTCTTTTATATGTTCTGCAGTTCCCTGATCCATAATAACACCATCTTTGGATTCAAGTTCCCAACCGTCTGATCCAATATTTAGAACAATTACATCCATTCCTAGATTATAAGCGGCCTTTTGAGACGAAATTCTTGTTCTTAAACTTGAGTTGTAAAAAATCAAACCTAATGTTTTGTTCGTTCCCAACTCCTTGTTCGCTATAGGATTAGCTTTAACCTTTAATGCATTTGATAAAAGCTTTTTAATGTTTTTTACATCCTTTATTGAAAAAAAATTTTCCATGCGATTAAAATTTTGCTTAGTAAACAAAGGTAACATTATTTAAAAACTTAACTTCTTTTAACCTAATGTTTGCTTGTGGACATATGGTCTGAAATTGAAAAACAGTACATTTGTAAAATGGGAAGATTGCGTCTGCTTCTTAAGTACTTAGCTGATTATAAAGGATATTTTACTTTAAATGTAGTATTTAATTTAGTAGGGGTTGCCTTTACTTTGGTTGGTATTAGTAGTATGATGCCTTTGATAGAATTGCTTTTTAAAGCAGACAATGATTCCATTCTGCAATTTTTACAACCGAATCCTCATAGTGATTTTTCAAGAAAATATTTGGAATATGAAGTAAATCATTGGTTTGCTAATTCCATATCAGAAGCATCCTCTTTTACAGAAGGAAAGAAAAGAACGTTATTTGTGGTTTGTTTATTTATAGCAACTTCCTTCTTTTTTAAGAATCTTTTTTTATATCTCGCAACATTCTTTTTAGCCCCTGTCAGAAATGGAATTATTGCCAGTTTAAGAAATGACGTGTACAAAAAAATGCTCAATCTGCCCGTTTCATATTACAGCGATGAAAAAAAGGGAGATTTGATGAGTAAGATGTCAAATGATGTTATGCAGGTTGAGTCTGGAATGATTGCCTTTCAACGGTTTTTAAGAGAACCTGTTCAGGTAATTGTATTTTTAGTCGGATTGTTTTTTATTAGTTGGAAACTCACTTTGGTAGTACTTCTTTTATTGCCTTTATCAGCTTTATTTGTTTCTATAATTGGAAAGGGATTAAAGCGAACTTCTAAAAAAGCTCAGGGGCAACTGGGGCAGGTTTTATCAGTTGTTGAAGAAACTCTTGGTGCGATAAAACTAATAAAGGGTTTTGCAGCTGAATTAACATTTCTTAAATCTTTTAAAAAATACAACAAGAGATTCTATGATTTAAGAAACCGTCAAATCAGAAAAAGTTCAGCATCATCTCCAATTAGTGAAACTGTTGGCATTGCTGTCTTTGCTGTTGTAATGTGGATTGGCGGAAATATTGTTTTTGATGAAAACGATGGGTTAAGAGGGGCTACATTAATTACTTTTTTGATGTATATGTGGGGGTTGCTTTCTCCTGTTAAAGCTATTATTGGAGCAATAAATAATCTTCAGGTTTCAATGGTTTCAATGGATAGACTTGATGATATTTTGAAAGCTGATGAAAAAAATGAGCGTGCCGGAGGTTTAAAAATAAATTCATTTAACAAAGAAATCAAGTTAAATAATGTTCGATTTAAGTACGAAGATCAAGAAGTTATAAAAGGGGTTGATTTGATCATCCCAAAAGGAAAGACAATTGCACTGGTAGGGCATTCAGGAAGTGGGAAATCAACATTAGCTGATTTGGTCCCAAGATTTTATAGTGTTTCAGAGGGCTCAATATCAATTGACGATCAAAACCTCAATGAGGTTGATGTTCAGTCCCTAAGAAAATTAACTGGAATTGTAACACAAGATTCTATTTTGTTTAACGATTCAGTTCGAAATAATTTGTCTCTTGGAGTTGAAGGGGTAACGGATGACCAGTTTATTCAGGCGTTAACTATTGCAAACGCCAAAGAATTTGTGATGAAGCTTGAAAGCGGCTTAGATACAATCATAGGAGAAGGAGGAGGAAAGTTAAGCGGGGGGCAGCGTCAGCGATTATGTATTGCCAGGGCTGTACTTCAAAATCCACCTTTGTTAATTTTAGATGAAGCAACATCAGCATTAGATACCCAGTCGGAAAAGTTAGTTCAAGAAGCATTGGAAAAAGTAATGGATGGACGAACCGCGCTTGTTATTGCCCATCGGCTAAGCACGATTAAAAACGCTGATACAATAGTGGTAATGGATGATGGTAAAATTATAGAGCAAGGTTCGCACAATGAATTGTATGCTGAAAAAGGACATTATTATAATTTATGTGCCATGCAGGAGTTGAGTTAACAAGTAGTTTAAATTTTAGGTATAGCTTCAATTAAACTTTTCGTGTATTCAGTTTGGGGATCTTCGTAAATTGCATCGCATTCACCATATCTTTCAATCTTTCCTTGCTTATTCATAACAAGCATTCTATCAGACATGTATTTGATAACGGATAAATCGTGAGAGATGAATATGTAGGTTAAACCAAAATCTTTTTTTAGGTCATTTAGAAGGTTTAAAACTTGTGCCTGAACAGAAACGTCAAGTGCTGAAACGCTTTCGTCGCATATGATAAACTTAGGTTCCATTGCCAAAGTTCTTGCGATGCAAACTCTTTGCCTCTGACCACCACTAAATTGGTGGGGATAATTGTTGTAATCTCCTGCCTTTAAACCTACTTTTTCAAGGATTTCCATAACCCTTTTTTTCCTTTCTTTGTCAGAGTTTAAAAGCTTGTGAACCTTCATGGGTTCAAGAATTGCTTTGCCAATTGTCAGTCTTGGGTTTAGTGATGAATACGGATCTTGGAAAATTATTTGAACTTCTCTTCTGAAGTTTGAAAACTCTCTTTTGTTCATTTTAAAAACATCCTTTCCTTTGTAAAGGATATTTCCTGATGTAACAGGGGTTAATTGAACAATAGATTTGCCAGTGGTTGTTTTTCCACAGCCGCTTTCTCCTATTAGACCGAGTGTTTCGCCGGGAAAAACCTCAAAAGAAATATCATCAACAGCTCTAACCCATGATGAAGGTTGACCTAAGATGTTTTTATGTAGAGGGAAATACGTCTTTAAGTTTAATACTTTCAATAACGGACTTTTTGAATATATTTCTTCGTGTGCTTTTTTTCGTGTTTCATTCGTCAAAGTGATTTTGGAAAGAAACTCTGGGATGGACTCAAGTTTAGACTTTACCTCTCCATCTTTAGCGACTTCCATAAAGTCAGGTACAGTGGGTAGTTTAGAATATCTTACTTTTAGAGGTGGTCTGCAGGATATTAAACCTTTGGTGTAAGGGTGCTTCGGGTTGGTGAAAATTTCAGATACTATACCTTGTTCTACTATTTTTCCATTATACATTACAACAACTCTATCCGCTAATTCAGCGATTACGCCTAAGTCATGAGTGATAAACAGAATACCCATTTTGGTTTCCTGCTGTAAACTTTTAAGAAGATCCAAAATGGTTTTTTGCACCGTTACATCCAGAGCAGTGGTTGGTTCATCCGCAATCAGTAATTTTGGATTACAACTAATTGCCATAGCAATCATTACTCGTTGTTTCTGACCCCCGGAAAGCTGATGGGGGTACTGATTAAAAATATCGTGTGGCCTTGGTAATTCAACTTTATTAAAAAGTTCAATTGTTTTAAACTTAGCTTCTTTTTTACTTATCTTTTGGTGTAATATTATAGCTTCTGTTACCTGGTTACCACAGGTAAAAACAGGATTAAGAGAAGTCATTGGTTCCTGAAAAATCATGCTTATTTCATTTCCTCTGATTTTTCTTAAAGCTTGAGAGTCCAGTTTTTTGGTATCTACTATTGTTCCGTCTGATGTTTCAAAAAGTATTTCTCCTTGAGTTATTTTTCCTGGAGGGTTAGGTATAAGGCCCATCGCGCTTAAACTGGTTACTGATTTCCCCGACCCGGATTCGCCAACAATTCCAACTATTTCTCCTTCTTTAATAGAGAAACTAATATCATTCACCGCTTTTATCGAATGGTTATCACTTTTAAACTCGGTGATTAGGTTTTTTATCTCGAGTATTTTTTTTGACATTGTTACTAAAATAAGAAAACAACCTCTTATATCATTTATATGCCTGGAAGGAAATAATTAAACAAAACGATTAAGGATTGATTTAACCGAAGCCTCATATTGCCCTCCAAAAAGATTTACATGTACAAGAAGAGGGTAAAGTTGGGTTAATGGAACACGCTCTTCCCAATCTTTTTCCAGTGGATTTTCACTATTATAAGCGCGATAAAAATTTATATCAAATCCGCCAAATAGTAATGTCATACCAATATCCATCTCTCGATGACCGAAATATATTGCCGGATCAATAAGCCAGGGAGTTGAATTCTCACCGGATATGAAGTTACCTCTCCATAGATCTCCGTGAATAAGAGAAGCAGGCTCCTCTGGAAACAATTCGTCTAATTGATGATATAATTTTTCAAATTGTTTAATCATGCCTTTTAAATGGCCTTTTTCGACAGCGGTTTTAAGTTGTAGTTCCAATCTCTGTGTTACATAGAATTCGGACCATGTCGCACACCACTTGTTAACCTGAGGAATACTGCCGATATAATTTGGTGTGTCTAATCCAAAAGAATTTGATTTAGTTTGATGAAGCTTATTGAGCTGTATTCCGAAATTTTCCCAGAGTTGATTTGTTTCAGGTTCTGTTTTAATATAATTTAAGATTAGAAAAGATGTCTCATTGGAATTTATCTGGTCAATTGTATCAACGATTTCTATTGATTTCGTTTGTTTTAGCTTTTCTAAGCCTTTCTTTTCATATTTAAACATATCTGGATAGGCCTCCAAAGAATTCGATTTCACTACCAGAGGAAGTGTCGTGGTTTTTAAAAGATAAAGGTTATTGATGTCTCCGCCCGATAGAGATTCCTGATCAATAATTTCAGTTTTTGTGTTCTGTTCAATGATATGGATATCTTTATTGCTTAGCATTCTTTTAAAGTTAAGAATAGTTGTTTTTTGATAAAAAGGATTATTCTTCAATTTTAATTTAATCATAATACTTAATTTTTTATTTTGAAGCAAAAAATGGCAGGAGGCAGATAAATTGATTTTTATGAAGAAAGTACTAGTTACCGGAGGGACAGGGTATTTGGGAAGTTGGATTGTAAAATATCTGCTTGATAGAGGATATGAAGTTCAGTTGCCGGTTCGGGACCAGGTTGAAAATAATAGACACAGATACCTTAAAAACATTGCTGAGAATTCTTCGGGGAGTTTAAATTTCTGGTACGGTGTAGATCTCTTAAAAGAAGGTTCGTATGATTTGGCGATGGAAGGGTGTGAGATACTTTTTCATGTAGCATCCCCATTCTTTATTCAATCGAAAAACCCTCAAAAAGAATTAATAGATCCAGCGGTAAAGGGAACAAGAAATGTTTTGGGGGCAGTAAATAAAACTTCATCAGTAAAAAGAGTCGTATTAACAAGTAGTGTTGCAGCTATATATGGCGATAATGTTGATATGCAGGAATTAGGAATTGACATGCTGAATGAGAGTCATTACAACAAATCAAGTTCTTTAACTCATCAACCCTATTCTTATTCCAAATTGTTGGCTGAGAAATTGGCCTGGGAAATATATAACAAGCAAAATAAATGGAACTTGGTAGTTATAAATCCCGGTTTTATCATGGGACCTGTTTTAAGTAAAACTTCAATTTCTGAATCGATAAATTTCATCAGTGATATCTTAAAAGGGAAGTTTTATTTAGGTGCACCCTCTTTGACTTTAAGTTATGTTGATGTTAGAGATGTTGCTTTGGCGCATATAATTGCTTCGGAAAAGAAGTTTTCAGAAGGGCGACATATTATTACAAACAAATCGTTTACTATTTTACAAATTACCGATATTATAAAACAGCTTTACGGCAAACGATTCAAATTGCCCAGTTCAGAGTCACCTGGCTGGTTAACTTATTTGTTTGGACCTTTATTTGGTGTTACCAGAAAGTTTATCAAACGTAATTTGGGATATCCATTATACCTGGATAATACGAAAAGCAAAAAAGATTTAGGAGTAAAATATACTGAATTTAAAAAGACGATTGATGATATGATAAGATCTGTTTTGGAGTAATTTTTCCGGTTCCACTAAGTTGGTTTACTTTTCCAAAAAATAATATCAGAAAAGGAACCAAACCCATGTTTAACTTTTTTGTAATTATCAAATCCGTTTTTTTTTAGAAGTTCAAATATTTTATTTGAGTTGTCATTGTTCGCGTATAAATCGTTCGATTGCAATTCAATTTGAATACATTTAATTTTTGCACTCAAATCATAAAATAAACCTTGTAAACAATTCAATTCATGTCCTTCAACGTCAATTTTTATGAAATCAACTCTTTTAAGGTTGAGTTCTTTAATCAGGTCACTTAACATTCTGACTTTTACAGGATAGGAGTCAATGATCAGGTCTGTAGGAGAGACCCCTAAAATTTTTGACTTTTTTCGAAGATATTTTGATTCCGGATTAATAGTTTCAAGTGTTGACGATGAGTCAAAAAGGTTCTCGTTAAATTGCCGGGTTCCATTTATATTACTTAATGCAAGTTTATGTAATTTTATTTTATCATTCCCCCTGTTGTTTTTCCTTAGCTCTTTAAACAAATTAGGATTGGGTTCGAAAGAGTAAATTATGGCGCCTGGAAACCATTTTTGAAATAAACGAATAGATTGTCCTTTATTTGCTCCAATGTCAAAAACAACTTCAACTTTATTGGGGAGAATAGACGTTAAAACACGATTTACTCTCTTCTCAAAAATTAATCTTTCGTTTAATTCAAGAGTTTTTTGAACAAACTTAAACTGGATTCTTTTAAAGAAAGTCATTTATCGAATTAAGGTAATGTCTCCACCTTTCTCTCCGAACTGGTCATTGTAGAATTTTACTTTAGCCTGGTATACAAAGGTTTCAACGCCTTGTGCATTTCCTTTGTATACGCCATCCCATCCTTTGCTTATTTCATTTGTCTCAAAAACCAATTCTCCCCACCTGTTGTAAATCCTGAAATAAATAAGTTCTTTTATTCCATGTCCTTTAACTTTAACAATATCATTTTCTCCGAAACCATCTGGAGTAAATGCAGAAGGAACGTCAACAGTATATTTGTCTTCTACACAAATATTGTATTTATCTGTTTTTGTGAAACAACCCAGGGTGTCAGAATAAGTAACTTCATAAACAATGGTTTCGACTTCTTCTGTAATTTGAATAGTTTGCTCAGGACAGGTCATACATTTCAGGAAATCTGTTTCTCCGTTACTCCAGTCATAGGTATATCCAGCTCCGTAATCCACTCCTAAAGTGATCGAGTCCCCAATTATTATACATTTGTCTACTATCAAGGCATTCTTCTCTTGAATAACATGAATATCTGTGGTTACCTCAGAATTACAATTGTTTGTATCTGTCCCGGTAATGGTGTATGAAGTTGAGATTTCCGGATTCGCATATGCAGAGTCAGAATCGGCATTAACATTAAAAATAGTGATAGTATCGTGCCAAGTATAAGTTTCTGCACCACTCGCTACAAGTAATGCTGTATCTCCATTGCAAATTACGTCTCCAATTGCCGAAACACTTGGTAATGATAGAATTTCAAGTTGCTTTATCATGCTGTCAACACAGCCAGAAACCGGGTCTTCTAATCTCAGTAAAACATCATAAGTTCCTGTGCCGGTACTTTCGTAGGTTTGCGGATTTGGTGGTGAAGATACATTACGTGTTACTCCGTTCCCTAGGTCCCAAAACCAATTTGTAGTTAAGTTAAATTCGGATGAGTCGCCAAATACGACCTTGTCATCTAAGCAAACTGTCGAGTCTTCAAACCCAAAATTAGCCTCGATATTGTGTAGGCTTATACTTCTGTTTGCGTTATTCGCACATTCAAATGCGTCACTCCAAACAACCAACGTAACACCGAGTGATCCTCCGTCGGGAACAAATGTGTACTGGTGAGAAACTTCGGCGCTACTAATTTCTGATATATATGTTGTGTCCGAAACAGCACCGTCGCCAAATGCCCAACTGTATGCAAAAATATCAGACGAGTCGGTGTCTATGTTAAATGTGATTTCTTCATCAATGCAAATAATAGGTTTACTAACTGTAAAATCAGCTACCGGACCAACAATTTTAATGTTTTTATTAATGGTGTTTGAACATCCGTTAGTACTTTCCACTGTTAATTTCACTTCATAATCTCCTTTTTCATCGAAATTCCATGTTACACTGTCGTCAGGTAGAATATTGCTTCCTATGCCTAAGTCCCATGTCCTTTTCGAAAATTCGGTAACACCAGATGGAGGAAGATCAAAAGAAGAGGTGTCTTTAAAACCTATGGATGTATTGATGCAAACTTCATTAAGCGTATCAACATTTGTTCTGAATCCAGCTATTGGATAGGCGTCAACAAACATATAGTCTGCTAAAGTATTTTGAGTGTTACAGCCGTTAGTGTCCGTTAGCTGAACAGTAATGGGGAAATCTCCTGATGTATCAAATGTAAAAGCAGGATTGAGTTCAACTGAAGATCCCTGTCCGCCAAAGTCCCATACCGCACTGCTCATGGAATTTTGATTATTTAACGTGAAAGTTACCTCGTCACCTACGCAAATTGTTCGATCGTTCACTGTAAAGTTGGAATCGGGTATGATTGGCGATATTGTTAATCTGGTTTGGTCTGTACAACCCAATGAGTCGGTGACGTTTAAAACGACTTCATAGTTCGGAGTATTTAAAGATGTGTAAGTGTTGCTTGTCGTTGAGACATTATCTATGTTTCCATCTCCAAAGCTCCAGTCCCATGTTTCTAATTTTGTAGCACTCCATGAGGTGTCGGTAAAGTTTATAGTTAATGGAATACATCCTGTTGTTTTATCAACCGAAAAACCTGCATATAAGTCGGTTACAATAATTTCTGTTTCGGCAGTATCCCGACATCCATTTACATCATAAACCATTAAGCGAATGGTATGAGCTCCTGTGTCTATCCTCGATGTGTTCCATATGCTGTCGTTTGACAAAAACATTGGTGAACCATCCCCGTAATCCCATCTGTAGGCGTTATTACAGTTCCCGTCAACATCAACAGAGTTTACCCCTGAGACTTTAAAAGTAGTGCTTGCACAAATTAGAGAATCAACTTTTATTGCAGCTTCAAGCATTCTGACATTTACGACCATGGTATTTGTGTCGTTGCTACACCCACTGGAACCGTTTGTTGAAATTAAGGAAACCGTGTAGTCTCCGGAAGCAATGTAAGAGTGTGTCGTGTTGGTATCTGTTAAATCATCAGTGGCTAAGGTGTCGTTATCTCCGAAATACCAATATAAACTATCAACATCACTTACCGTCGCTTCAAAGTTTATGTCATTTGGATTAGCGCAGTTTCCAAACCATTTAAAGGATGAGGAAGGGCCATTTACGGTAACAGCATTTTCGAATAATTTCTCACTTATACACCCGTTGTAATTTGCATAAAATGTAATATCATGTTGACCTGTTTCATTAAAATAAGACCACTGCTGTATAGAGTCATTTGGGCAGGATTCCGATCCTCGGTTTTCGTCTGTTGAAAAATGATAATCGTCAATTCTTGAATCACCTGTAGCGTCTGTTATGGTAACCGTGTCTCCAATACATACCACCGAAGGTGAGACCGATAAATTTACATCTATTGTGTTTCCTACCAGGATTTTTATTGGGAATGATGTGTTTTTACATCCATTCTCGTTTTCAATTGTTAAAGTAACGTCATATTCACCAGGCGTAGTAAAAGTATGAGTTACGGAATCGGAAGTTCCGGTAGATCCATCATCAAAGTCATATTCATATGAAACAATAGGTGAACCTGATGCTGATGAATCTTGAAAAGTTACTGTTAAAGGTGCACAGCCCTGTGTAATGTTTGGCGCAAAGTTTGCGCTTAGAGGGAATATTGTGTCTCTGAAAGAAGCACTTGCTGAACACCCGTAGGGAGTAGTTCCTGTAACTGTTGTGTTGTAATTATAACCGTCATAGTAATAAACTGTATATTCATCTCCACCTATGTGATTATAGCAGTGTTCCGGATTTTGCTCTGATGATGTTTGCCCACCAAAGAATACGTATTCCCATTCAGTTATCCCATCGCCTGTAGCTGTAAACTGAACACAGAACGGTTCTTCGCATTGATAACTGGGAGTTCCTGTTAAAGTAACTTGAGGTTCCTGAACGAAAACCTCTTTTTCCGTTTCATCCTGACAACCAAGGTCCTTGGCGGTCAAAGTAACCTTGTGAAATCCTCCTGAACTAAATACATGAAAAGGGTTCTGCAGTGTTGAGCTTCCTCCATCATCAAATGTCCACTCGTAAGAAGTTCCTCCATTGGAGTTGTTAAGGTATTGAACATTTTCCCCGATGCATATAGTATCTGCGACATTTATAATCGCTTCTGGAGAACCAATATTTATGTTTCTCGTTAATTCGTCAGAGCAACCACCATTCTCAGAAACTATTAATTTGATTGGATAATTTCCGACCGCGTTATAGGAGTGAGAACCAGGGTTGGCGCTTGATGAAGTTTGAGAATCTCCATAATCCCATTCGTAGGTTAAATCTGTTGTGCCACCTTCGCTGTTAGTAGAAGTGTTGGTTATGTTTACAACCAGGGGTGCTGTACATGAAGATAAGGGTGTAGCGGTAAAACCAGCATCAGGAGGATTTGATACATTTATGAAACTTGTTTTTACCACTGTGGTATCACATCCATTATTGTCTGTTACAATTAATGAAATGTTGTATGAACCAGTGATCGTGTAGGTGTAGTCTGGGTTTTGATCGGTACTGGAAGCTCCGTTTCCAAACGCCCATTGCCAATCGATAATGTTTGAAGAGCCCTCTGCTGAAGATTCATCGATAAACGAAACGGTGAAGGGTGGACATCCGCTTGCAGAACCATTTACTGAAAAATCAGGAGAAGGATTTCCATATACTGTTATGGTTTCTGTATATTCAGTTGTTCCATCATTAAAGGTTACAGTGTATTCTCCCGGGGTACTGTAAATAGCAGATCCGTTATCTGTGTCCGGTGCACTTGTTCCATTTCCGAAATTCCAATTACCTGGAACAGGACTTGAAAACTCAACACCTGTTAAAGGAGCACAGCCTGTATTTTTGTTAACTGTTATTTGAGCTGTTACAATAGCAGAGTTTGTAACAAAAAATAATATTAAGGGTAGTATATATGACTTCAAAACAAAATAAGTTTAGCTAAAACAAAAGTAACATTTTTAAGCAATTGGATAAGTTTTTCCTTGAAATTCTGATTTAAATTTTATATTTGACTTGAATTACAGCTATGAATAAATTTACCCCATTAATACTTTTGCTTCTCTTTAGTACAATTACTAGTACGGCTCAATACAACAATGAGTTCGGTTCGACAGAAGAATGCTACGAAAAGACCTTTACTGTGGTTGCCTGGGTTCTTACAGATACTACAAATTCTATTGCCCCTCTCACCGAAAATCAAGTTCGGCTTGCTATCGATAACGTAAACAGTAAATTCTCAGGAATTTGTGTGGATTTCAATTTGTGCGAATTCAATGAGCTTCCCAATCATAGGCAGGACACAATTTTAAAAGGTACCCATGATGAAGAAATTGCTGCCCTTTACAGAAAGAAGAATGTAATTAATTTGTATTTCGCTAAAGAAATAATTAACGAGGATCCAGATCCCGGGCCTTGCGGATATGCTCCCATGGGGTCAACAAATATTCCTTCAGACACAAATAAAAGAGATGCTATTTTTTTGAAGAAAAGTTGTTTTTCAGATGTAGTATTGGCTCATGAGCTTGGGCATTATTTTGGTCTCTACCATACTTTTGAAACTGATGCTAACGGGATTGAGAGCCCTACTGGTGATGATTGTGCTACAACAGGAGATTTAGTTTGTGATACTCAAGCCGATCCAAATGGAAGTAATGATGTTAATTGTCACCTGGACCCTCAAGACGCAGATCCCGTATCAGGGTTATACTATGAGCCACCAGTATGTAATATTATGAGTTATTATACGCCAGATTGCGAACAGTATTTTACAAGAGGACAATTGGATCGTATGCTGATGATTATGAAAACAGGAAGAAGTTATTTATGGTAAAAAGACTGTTTTTCATATTGCTCTTATTTACTGTTGTTTCAAAGGCCCAGGATATTCATTTCACTCAGTGGATGTTCTCTCCTTTAAACTTAAATCCCGGAGAAACAGGTCGCTTCGATGGGGATTATAGAATTGCCGGAAATTTCAGGTCTCAATGGGGTTCAATTATGAGTAAGCAATACAATACCTTAGGGTTGAGCTACGACAGAGTTTTTGCAGTTCGCGGTCAGGAATTAAGTGCTGGTTTACAGTTTGTTAATGATCGTTCCTCTGTTGGAAATCTGATGCAAAATAAATTAATGCTCTCTGGCGGTTACAACAAACTGTTTAAGGGTAATTACTTCAGTTGGGGTGCGCAGATTGGGCTACTACATAAAGGATTGGACCCGAATAAATATTCATATCCGGTTCAATGGGACAATAATATTGGAGAATACAGTAATCAAACGGGAATAAGTAATGGGGAAAACTTTACCAGTACGAATGAATATTTATTTGATGTCAACCTTGGTTTTGGATGGGCAAGACAACTTACCGATAAACTTTTCCCCGAAATAGGAATTGCTTTTTTTCATTTGAATACACCGGAGGAAAGTTTTTTTGATAATCCTGAAAATTTACAAATAAGGCAGGTGTATAACGTAAGATTGAATTATAAATTAAATTCCAAATATGTTTTTTCACCAAACCTGTTATATTCATACCACAACCAGGCTCAGGATATGGTCATCGGTGCTATAGGTAAGATGAAAATGAGTGAGAATAAATCTAAAATTGATGAGGTTTTTGCGGGTGTTAACTTCAGAGACGGATTTAGTCGTAATTATGACGCCACCAACATCATAATTGGAGCTACCCGGGAAGAGTGGCAGGTGGGTTTAAGCTATGATATAAATATTTCAAACCTTTCATCAATAACACATTACAGAGGCGCTTTTGAGTTGTCGGTGATTTATATTGCGCAAAGTAGTGAACCAAAAATTTACAATATTCCTTGTGATAGATATTAAAAAAATCGTATTTCTGGTGGCTGTTTCACTTAGCCTATTCACCAACGCTCAGGTTGATGAAAAAATATATAATTCTAAAGCTAAGGTTGTACGAAAAGCGGGTGACAAGGCTTTTAATAATGGTGATTTTTTTGGTGCCACAGCGTATTATCAAAAGTTTTTAATTGAAAACGATACTCTAATTCAAAAACATGGAATATTTGTCGGTAGGTTTCAAAGTCTTCATGTTAAATATCAATACAGGTTAGCGGAATCTTATCGTCTTTCGAGAGATTACATGAAGTCTGAGAAATTTTATATGCTTGTTTTTCAGGCAAAGCCAAATAAATATCCTAAGTCTCAGTTTTATTTAGCTCAAATGCAAATGATGAACGGGAAGTATGAAAAAGCAAAGGAAAATTTTCTGCAGTTTAAGAAAGCATATAAAGATGCGTCTGATTCATCTTATTTTAGAAAAATGGTAAAGCTTTACATTGCTTCATGTGAAGCTGCCCCAACAATATTGAAAGATACTTTAGATATAAGGATTCATCATCCAGATACTTCTGTAAATAAGTCTCATGTTGAAATGTCCCCTATTCCTTTAAATGATTCAACTCTTTTATATGCATCATTGCGGTCAGATACAGTAGTTTATATAAATAAAGACGATTCTTTATCAACAGTTCCTCACAGAAAATTTTATATCGCAAAAAAAGAGAATGATTCAACGTGGGTAATGCAAGATGAATATGCTGAAGGTTGGTTTAATGCAAAAGGAACTGAAAATGGCAATGGATGTTTTAATCAGGACAGTTCAATTTTTTATTTTTCCAGAGG
Source organism: Flavobacteriales bacterium (assembly GCA_002720635.1). GTDB lineage: Bacteria > Bacteroidota > Bacteroidia > Flavobacteriales_C. The sequence goes on from PBJD01000048.1 coordinate 34,363, forward strand.
AATCAGAAATGCCAGAGGGCAGTTAATATTTCATTTATATTATGCCAATCGAGAAGATGGAGAAACATGGAGTGAACCAATAAAAATGAATGATGAAATTAACGTAAAGAACTTCCATTCCACACAGCCATCGATGGGGTACCATTTTAAAAAGCAAGTTCCTTTACTTTATTTTGTTTCCAATAGAGTTCAAGGGTCAAGAGGAGGATGGGATATTTGGTTTTCCGAATTTGACGCAAAAAAGAATCAATGGAAATCTCCAAAAAATGGAGGAAGTAAAATAAATACTACTTTAAACGAAATGTCACCAAGGTACAATATTGATAATAAAACCATGTATTTCAGTTCCGAAGGGTGGCCTGGTTTAGGTGGTTTTGATATTTTCAAAACGATAGGAGAGTTAAAAGATTGGTCTCAACCAAAAAATATCGGTTATCCTATAAATACCGGGGTTGATGAATTGTACTTCTCAAAAGAAAAAGAGGGTGATGCAGGTTATTTTGTTTCCAATAGAAAAGGATCGGTGTCGCTGAAAAACCCAACATGCTGTGATGATATTTATTACTATAAGGAAAATGATTTTATTCATCTTGGAGTAAAAGGTAAAACGTATGAAGTTCAGGAATTAAAAAAAGTGGAGGATACCTTAATTACGAGCTCCATAACATTATCTCTTGTTTTACTCTATGATTCATTAGAAGGAGAGGAGATAGTAATTAAAACAATTTTACCTGAGGCAAATGGAGATTACTTTTTTGATTTAGAAAAAGGAAAAGAATATACTCTTAAAGCTAATGCAGAAAACTTCTTTATGCAAACGTTTGATATTTCTACAAAAAATGCAGCTGAATCTGATACAATAGAAAAAGATTTCTTCATGAAGCGGTTTTCTATTAAACCTATAGTTGTGAAAAATATTTACTACCAATATGACAAGTTTACTCTTTTGGATAGTTCCAAAACTGTAATCGATACAACAATGTATAAAATATTAATAGAAAACCCCGATATAAAGATCGAGATTGGTTCTCACACAGATTCCAGGGGAAGTGATGCCTATAATCAAAGATTATCTCAACAAAGGGCGCAGTCCGTAGTTGATTATCTGGTTAAAAAAGGAATTCCGCGTAAACGTCTTGTTGCCAGGGGGTATGGTGAAAGCAAACCGATTGCGCCTAATGATAACAAGGATGGTTCAGATAATCCAGAGGGGCGTCAAATGAACCGTAGAACAGAATTCAGAATTGTGGGTAAAATAGAGGGCGTTTCTGAAATTATTTATACTGAATAAGCAATATAGCTCTACAGGACTTTTGGGATAAACTTCACTAATCTTAAATAAAACAATTATTCATTAAGTAGTTCTGATATCTTTAATATTAGCCTGACAGGTTTGATTTCCTCTCCACTCATTAATTTCTAAACAATAGCATATATCAAAGGAATTTCCTTTTGAGATATATTCATAATGTTTGATTTGGTTAAATGCTATAGCGGGAATTCTTAATCTGGGGTTGTTTGCTTCCATAATTTCCATTTTTAAATGGTCATTGCCTACAACACTTAAAGTTCCTTTTACAGCTTTGACTTTAATGCTTTTGAATATAGGCTGTTCGTTTCCAATCCCAAAAGGTTCAAATTGATTTAAATGAGTAAATAACCTTTTTTGTATCTGATTGAGGGGAAGTTCAAGGTCTATTTCCATGGTTGGTGAAAGATGTTCAACCCGGATGGTGTCCTGAACAACTTTCTCAAACTGAGTTTCAAATTTTTGCAAATTTTCAGCTTTAATAGTTAATCCAGCCGCATATTCATGTCCTCCAAAGTTTTCCAGTATTCCTGAGGACGAATGGATGGCATCGTAGATATTAAACCCTTTAACTGATCGTGCGGATCCTGTATATTCATTTCCATTTTTTGTAAGTACAATGGTTGGACGATAATAATAATCCTGGATTCGATTGCAAACAATACCCAAAACACCTTTATGCCATTTTTCATTATGTACAATGGTAGATTTTTTGTGTTGATGTGAGTTGTCTGATAATAATATGGAAAGTGCCTCTTTTGTTGTTTTTTTATCCAATAGCCTTCGGTCAATGTTATTTAGGTTTACCTCTTCACTAATTTGTTTTGCAGCATCTTCTGATGTGGTTGTCAGAAGTTCAACTGCTTTTTTTGCATGAGAGATTCTACCCGCGGCATTTATTCTCGGCCCGATAGAAAATCCGATATCACGCATGTTTATTGGGGTTTGAATTTTGGCATTTGTTAAAATTGCTTTTATACCTATAGTCGGGTTTTTGTTTAATTTTTTTATTCCGTAGTGGGCCAGTGCCCTGTTCTCTTCAATTAAAGGTACCATGTCCGCACCTATTGAAACGGCAAGCAGGTCCAGATGTTTATTGGCGTTTTCAGCATCTAAATTGTTTTGGCTGCAAAAAGCTTGCAGTAACTTAAATCCAACACCTGCTCCAGAGAGTTCTTTGAAAGGATATACACATTCTTTTTGTTTGGGGTTAAGGACAATTGCGTCAGGAATAGTTTCGCCAGGTAAATGATGATCACAGATAATATAATCAATCCCTTTTTCTTTTGCATAATTAACCTCATGTATTGCCTTTATTCCGCAATCCAGCGCAATAATTAGCTGAACATTATTTTCTTTTGCAAAATCAATACTTTTGAGAGAAATACCATATCCTTCAGCGTATCTATCGGGTATATAATAGCTGATTTTTTGATGGTGTTCTTTAAAAAATGAGTAGACCATCGCGACAGCTGTGGTTCCATCAACATCATAGTCACCGTATACAAGGATGTTTTCATTTTTTTTTAAAGCATTTTTTATTCTGTTGATGGCCTCAGCCATATTTTTCATCAACATAGGGTTATGAATCTGAACTCCCGTTGGTCTGAAAAACCGCCTGGCCTTTTCAAAAGAATTAATATTCCTCTGTACTAATAGCTGACAAATACTTCTATGAATACCTAATTCCTGTTGAAGTTTATTAACAGTTTCAATTTCGGGTTCAGGTTTTAAAAGCCATTTTTTATTCAGCATCTTTCAAAGATATTTTTAATACTTGAAATATCACTCGACTTCTGCCGGATATATTCAAAATCGCTAAATAAATCCTTTTGTATATTTACCAGAAAGCAAATAAATATTATTTTCAAAATATGGGTGATCAGAAGGGTCGAAGTAAAATATATGATTTAACGGAAAAAGATATTGAAAAAGCGGTTTTAGTAGGTGTGATATCTCAGAATCAAACGGCAGATCAAGTTAAAGAATATCTGGATGAATTAGCTTTTTTAGCAGATACAGCGGGAGTTATTGTTGAAAAAAGGTTTGTTCAAAAACTAGAACGTCCTCATCCAAAAACATTTGTAGGAAAAGGTAAGTTGGAAGATGTTGGTGAATATATTGAAACAAATTGTATCGGGACAGTAATTTTTGACGATGAATTAAGCCCTTCTCAACTAAGAAATATCGAGGCAGCTTTAGAGTGTAAAATTCTTGATCGAAACAACTTGATTTTGGATATTTTTGCTTCTCGAGCGCAAACGGCACACGCGAAAACTCAGGTTGAACTGGCTCAGTATCAATATTTGTTGCCCAGATTAACGAATATGTGGACTCACTTATCTCGTCAAAAAGGAGGTGTTGGAATGCGGGGTCCTGGAGAAACAGAGATTGAAACAGACAGGCGTATTGCAAGAGACAGGATGGCTCTTCTCAGAAAACGACTGAGCAAAATTGATAAGCAAAAATCCACACAAAGAGGAAATCGGGAAAAAATGATCAGAGCAGCATTAATTGGCTATACCAATGTAGGTAAGTCTACAATTATGAATGCTCTTGGAAAAAGTGATGTGCTGGCGGAAAACAAACTTTTTGCCACTCTTGATACGACCGTTCGAAAAGTGGTTGTAGGCAATCTACCCTTTTTGCTTTCAGACACAGTTGGTTTTATTAGAAAGCTGCCTCATGGATTGGTTGAGTCTTTTAAATCAACTCTGGATGAGGTAAGAGAATCAGATTTACTTATACATGTAGTAGATATTTCACATCCGAATTTTGAGGATCAAATACGAGTTGTAAATGAAACAATAAAGGAGATTGATTCATCTGACAAGCCCACTATTTTAGTTTTTAATAAGATTGATGCTTATCAATATGTTGAAAAAGAAAAAGATGACTTAACACCAAAAATGCCAGAAAACTATTCTCTGGAAGAATTGAGAGAAACATGGATGGCAAAAGAGGATCATGTTACATGTCTTTTTCTTTCAGTACGTAAGAAAACGAATTGGAATGAGTTTAGGACGACACTTTATTCCAAGATTAGAGCGCAGCATATTAAGCGTTACCCATATAATGATTTTCTATATCCCGACTTACCAATAACATAGCTATGTTAAAGTATTTAAAGAATGAGGATGGTTTGGAGTTGATCTGGACTTTCAATTCAGACATTAAGGCAGAACAGGCCAAATTATTACTGGAAAGTCACGGTTATTTTGCGCATATAAACAATTCGTATTCTACTCGATTTAATTATTATGAATCTTTTGTAAATACAATAACGGGAGGAATTAGATTATACACAAAAAAGACACAATCTTATGATGCCTATGTGTTGTTGGCAATGCATGATATAGTCCCGATGAAGGATCTAATCACAACAGGTTCTTCAGGGGCTTCGGGCTTTCAAAAACTTATGAGTACTATTCCTGTTTTGAGATCAATGGGAATAATTGGTCAAATTATCGTCGCTGGTTTTGTTTTAGCCTGTATCCTGATATTAATAATCAAAATAACTGTCGGATAAATTTTGGTTAAAAAGAGTATCCATGTGTATCTCTCCATTATCAAATTCATATTTGAAATACAAATCATGCAGGTTCATGGAGTCGGGTTGAGTTTTTAAACGAATAGACCCAAGCTCGTAATTACTGGTTAAGTAGTAATTGTTTTCTGAAGAACCGTCAATATCCTTTTTTGTTTGTCTTATCTCGAACAAGCTGTTTAAAATAGATCCAGCCGTGAACAGGCTGTCAAAATTGGTATTGCTTGTTATTTCTATTGAGGTAATTACTTTTTTAAAAACATAAACATCATCAGGGCATGGTTGCATGGCGTAAAGAGATTTAAAACCTTGAAATTTTGCAATTGCTCCATTTAAAAATCCAGATTCTTCAACAGGGTCGATTGCTGAAATTATAAATGTTGGAAGATATGTGCCACTTAATCTACTTACTTCAGTTTCTTTGAATGAGACTTCGAAAAATAAACGGCCATTGCAACAGGAAGAAATTACTATGGAAATGTAATAAAGAGTTACTATCAGAGTGAGTTTTTTTCTCATAATAAGGATACTTTTAAGGAGGTGTCAAAACTACAGGGCCATAGATATGAGCTTGTTTTTATTGTTCCCAAATCTTTTTTTAAATCTTTAATATTTATCTGGTTTAATGGCATGTTGAACTGGAAATCAAGAAAAACCCTTCTTTTAAAAAAGGCGGGGATGAATTGGATTTTGGGACATAGACTTACATAAGAATTGTTAACTTGCCATTGCTCATCAAATGTTGAAGAAGAAGAAAAAGACAGATGACTGTATCTTAAAGAACCACCTATGTATATTTGATTAAATAATCGTTCATTTGTAATTAAATAATCAAATCCTAATCCCCAGTTGTTAATTCTGAACACCCTTGAGGAGTAGCCGTAATTGGAATATCCGCCAGAGGTTGTTTCGTTTCCAGAAACAAATAAATTTAAGTCATAATACGCTTTATTACTATCAAAAAAACCGTTTCCTATTGTTACAGCAAACATATTGTTTGATAGACGGGGTTTCGTTTCCAACCACTCTCTTTTTTCACTGTATTCTTGAAGAGCAATATTAAATTGATTTAATGAAATGAAACTTTTCATTACTCCAAAGTATGCACTGCCCTTGTCTTTAACGATTTCGATTTGTTCCTGAGCGGAACAAAATACAGTCAAGAATAATAGCGGAATAAAAAGCTTCATTGCAAGGTCATAACGATAAAATTAATAAAAGTTGCTTTTCATTATCTGAATTTGCATTTTTTGCAAATTATTAAAAATCAAGTTCGTTTTTCAATTCTTTTTCAGGTTATAATTCCCACAACTTTGAATAAACAATAAATTTAAAAATAACAGAAAATGAAAAAGGTAAGATTAAAATTGGGGTTGATTGGATTGTTCATTTTAACCCAGATGACAATGATGGCGAAGGAAACAATTGCTATCATCAACTTTGATGTTATTGGGTCAAATTATAAAGAGAGCCAATACATATCAATGGTAACATCCGAAATAAGAAAGCTTGATACAATGGATGTTATTGATAAATACTCGGTTGCAGAACTAGTTGAAACAAACGTGGAGCCAGGAAAGAAGTGTTTTGGTGTTAAATGTATTTCAGAACTTGGTAAAGCGCTGGAGGTTACTTACGCGTTAACCGGATCAGCAGAATTAACAGGTGAAAAACTGTCAATACATTTAAGACTAATAAACCCGGTAACTCAAAAAGTTGTAGAAAGTGATTATTCTGAATATTTATATGAGGAAGAATATATCTGGAAGTTCATGGAAATGTCCGTGAAGTCACTTTTTAATGAAAAAGTGCGAATGGATGATTTGGTTGTTTTTAATTTCGATAAAGCCAAAAACGCAGAACTTGAGGGGCCAAGAATTAAACCATATAACCTTTCCGGGCCAAGGTTTGGTGTTTCACATATTACAGGATTAAATAGTCGTATTCTGCAAAGTTCAAACCCCGGAGGATACAATAAGAACCCAACTATGACAGTAATTGGATATCAGTATGAGAAATCGTATTTGTATACAGGTGCTTTACAAGCTGTTTTTCAAGCTAATGTTTCATTAACAGGTCTCGATCAGCAGTTAGCAATTCCATCACTTTCTTTGCTAAATGGATTTAGAACCGTAAAATATGGATTTGAAATAGGTTTCGGTCCTCTCTTTCGCTTAAAACAAGTTCAAAAAGGATATGTGGATGATTCAAATACCTGGGTAGCAGAGGGAGAAAACCCTGATTACGAAGGCGTATTTTCAAATCGATTAGATAGTAGAGGAGATTATAAATTTCAGCCGGGCTGGGTTTGGGCGATTGGCAGGAGTTTTAAAGCAGGAAATATGACTATACCTGTTAACCTTTATGCTATTCCGGATAATGATGGTTGGTTGTATGGGTTTTCCTTTGGATACGCATTACACAAGTAAAATGAAAATTAAAAGGGGTTGTTTAACAGCCCCTTTTTGTATTGATACGATTTTTAACTATTTGAGTGAATTGATTAAGTCAATGTATTCCTGCATCGATTCTTCAGAATTTTTTCCTTTAAGACTTTCCCAGGCATTATACTTTGCAAGATTAATAAAATCAAAACCATTTGGTTTTTCTCCTGTTATATCACCTTTTGTAGCTTGTTTATATAAACTGTAAATTTTTAGTAGAATGTCGTTTGACGGTTTTTCAGAAAGTTGTTTGGATTCTGAAACTGCCAACTCAAATTGCTCTTGTAATGTCATAGTTCTGGTTTTTATTATTTATTCATTAAATCTTCGATTTCTTCGGCTTCAACTGGAATAGAAGACATTAAATCAACGGGCCCGTTTTTAGTGATTAAGATATCGTTTTCAATTCTGATTCCAAATCCTTCTTCTGGTATATAAATTCCTGGTTCGCATGTAAAAACCATTCCATCCTTAAAAGGGGAATACCGATTTCCAACATCATGAACATCCATTCCCAGGAAATGTGCTGTTCCGTGTGGAAAGTATTTTTTATACAGAGGGTTTTTAGGAGGTTGCTTCTTAATTTCTGTTTTTGAAAGTAACCCTAAGTCGATTAATGCTGACTCTATTAGTTTTCCTATTTCCTTATTAAATTCATCCAGTAAACTCCCAATTACGAACATGTCAGTTGCCTCAATCATAACTTTCCTTACTGCGTTGTAAACCTGTTTTTGTCGCGCAGAAAATCTCCCGTTAATGGGGATAGTTCGAGTTAAATCAGAGGCGTAATTGGCATATTCTGCTCCAAAGTCCATTAAGATTAAATCATTGTCTTTACATTGTTTGTTATTATTTGTGTAGTGCAAAATACAGGCATTTTTTCCTGATGCAAATATAGGACTGTATGCGTGACCGTTAGATTTGTTTCGAATAAACTCATGGGTAACCTCTGCCTCTATTTCATATTCCCAAACCCCGGGTTTTACAAAATCCAAAACCCTTCGAAATCCTTTTTCGGTTATACTGCAGGCTTGTTTTATCAGATCAATTTCAAAAGTAGATTTTATTTCACGAAGACCAGTTACCAAAGGAGTAACACGTTCAAAGTTGTGCGCCGGGAGTTGGTTTTTTAATTTTCTGGTAAATCTTAAATTTCTTGAATCTATATCAGATTTCGCTCTGTCGTGTTCATTTTGGTTGACATAAATGTTTTGAACATCATTTGTCAGCAGTTTTAGAATCCCATTGAAGTTTTCCAGCCAGAATATGGTTTTAATACCGGATATTTTCGAAGCTTCTTGTTTTGTGTATTTATGCCCTTCCCATATTTTGATTTGTTCACTTGTTTTTCTAACGAACAAAACCTCGCGGTAAACAGGGTTTTGACAGTCTGGAAACAGTAATAAAATAGACTGTTCCTGATCGATTCCACATAAATAAAACAAATCTGAATTTTGTCTGAAAGGAAAAAAGCAATCACCATTTCTAAGCATTTCATCATTGGAGTGAAATATCGCTAAGCTGTTTTTTTTCAGTACGTTACATAAGCTTTTTCTATTCTTAATGAATAATTCCGGGTTTATAGCATCGTATCTAACATTCATTTTATCTTGTTTAGAAAGTGTCTAAATAAAAATTGACAATTCTTTAAATTTCAGGAAGTAAAAACCATTAAGTGTAAGTAAATATAGGGTTTTAGAGCGTTTTTATATTATTTTTAATAATCTAAATTTATCAATACATCTTCTACTGTAAAGTGGTGATTAAGGTTATAAACGATTTGTGTTGTAAATTTGTAGAACGGAATAAAAATCATTCCAGGATAAAATTGTAGTTTATGAGTAGTTCAGGTATTGGGAAATCATCAATAGGACGGAAGGTTATTATGGCTCTTTCTGGTTTGTTTTTGTTGGTGTTTCTGGTACAGCATTTAATAATTAATCTTCTTTCTGTATTGAATCCAGAGTCGTTTAATACAACGTCTCATTTTATGGGAACCAATCCGGTTGTTCAATTTGTTGCTCAGCCTGTTTTAATTGGAGGAGTCCTGATACACTACTTCATGGGGATTATTTTAACCATAAAAAATAAAAAGGCAAGACCTGTTTCCTATATTTCTGATAACCAATCAGCTAATTCTTCATGGGTTTCAAGAAATATGATTGTAACAGGTATAATGATCTTTTTGTTTCTAATTCTCCACATGGGAGATTTTTGGATTCATGAAATAACGGTGAAGTTTTTCGGAGATAAAAGTTGGGATGTGGTTGGTTTTATTGACGGGACAGAAGAATTTCGTTACTGGGAAGAATTGCACCATACCATGGCAAACCCAATAAGAGTTGGCGTATATAGTCTGGCATTTTTATTTTTGGGCCTTCATTTAGCCCACGGCTTTGCTTCAACTTTCCAGTCTGTCGGGTTTCGTGACGGGAGGTTTACTCCAGCATTGGAAAAATTTGGGAAAGGATACTCTGTAGTGGTTCCTTTATTGTTTACCATGATTGCTTGGTGTCATTATTTTAACTGGTATTTATAAAAGATGATGATATGTCAGTATTAGATTCAAAAATTCCTGAAGGTCCAATAGCAAATAAATGGACCAAACATAAAAACGACATTAATGTCGTTAATCCAGCAAACAAGCGTTTGATAGATGTTATTGTTGTAGGAACCGGTCTTGCTGGTGGAGCTGCTTCGGCATCTTTGGCAGAAATGGGTTATAATGTAAAAGCTTTTTGCTATCAGGATTCTCCAAGAAGAGCGCACTCAATCGCTGCTCAAGGAGGTATTAATGCTGCCAAGAATTATCAAAATGATGGTGATTCCACATACAGATTGTTTTACGATACCGTAAAAGGAGGAGATTACAGAGCAAGGGAAGCCAATGTATATCGTTTGGCAGAAGTTTCTGCGAACATTATAGATCAGTGTGTTGCGCAGGGAGTTCCGTTTGCAAGAGATTATGGAGGGTTACTCGATAACCGTTCATTTGGAGGAGTATTGGTGTCTCGTACATTTTACGCAAAAGGTCAAACAGGGCAGCAATTACTTTTAGGAGCTTACTCTGCAATGAACCGTCAAATTAATAAAGGAAAAATCCAGATGTTTAATCGTCATGAGATGATGGATCTGGTAAAAGTTGATGGTAAAGCCAGAGGGATTATAACCAGGAATTTACATACTGGTGAAATATCAAGACATTCAGCGCATGCAGTTGTGATAGCCAGTGGTGGATATGGAAATGTTTATTTTCTTTCTACAAACGCTATGGGATCAAATGTAACTGCCGCCTGGAAGATTCACAAAAAAGGTGCTTTTTTTGCCAATCCGTGTTATACACAAATACATCCAACATGTATTCCAAGGTCGGGAGATCATCAATCTAAATTAACATTGATGTCGGAGTCCTTGAGGAATGATGGTCGTATTTGGGTTCCCGGAAAAAAAGAGCATGTTGAGGCAATAAGATCCGGAAAAATGAAGCCTGTTGAAATTCCAGAAGAGGATAGAGATTACTATTTAGAAAGAAGATATCCCGCTTTTGGTAACCTGGTTCCGCGTGATGTTGCTTCAAGAGCAGCAAAGGAAAGGTGCGATGCCGGATATGGAGTTAATTCAACCGGGGAAGCGGTTTATCTGGACTACTCATCAGCTATTGAGCGTTATGGGAAAACGGAAGCAAATATTAATGGTTTGGATTCCAGTGATATAGAACTCGTAACAAAACTTGGGAAAAAAGTAATTGAGGCGAAATACGGTAACTTATTTCAGATGTACGAGAAGATTACGGATGAAAATCCTTATGAAACTCCAATGATGATATATCCGGCTGTTCACTATACCATGGGAGGCATATGGGTTGACTACAACTTAATGACAACAATAGAGGGTTGTTACGCTGCAGGAGAAGCTAATTTTTCTGACCATGGAGCAAACAGACTTGGTGCTTCAGCTTTAATGCAGGGACTTGCTGATGGATACTTTGTTTTACCGTATACAATAGGTGATTTCTTAGCTGCTGAAATTAGAACAGGTGAAATACCAAACGATACTGCTGAGTTTATGGAAGCAGAGGCAGAGGTTAGAAAGCAAATTGATTTCTTTGTAAATAACAAAGGAACGAAGTCTGTTGATCATTTTCATAAGCGACTGGGAAAAGTGATGTGGGATAAGGTTGGTATGTCAAGAAATATACCTGGATTAGAAGAAGCTATACAGGAAATAAAAGAAATTAGAGAAGAATTCTGGAAAGAAGTAAAAGTTCCGGGTGACGCTGATGGTTTAAATCCAGAACTGGAGAAAGCAGGAAGAGTTGCTGATTTTTTGGAACTTGGAGAGCTGTTTGCTAAAGATGCTTTACACCGAAATGAGTCGTGCGGTGGGCATTTTAGAGAAGAATCGGTGGAGGTTGGAGGCCCTCAGGACGGAGAGGCATTAAGAGATGATGTTAATTTCAGGTATGTTGCTGCATGGGAATACAAAGGAGAACCGAGCGATGCAGTTTTGCACAAGGAACCACTGGAGTTCTATGATATAGAATTAAAGCAGAGAAGTTACAAATAGGCATATGCCAAAAAACAGAAAAGCGTTATGAACTTAACACTGAAAATCTGGAGACAAAAAAACTCAAAAGCTAAAGGAGTTGTTGAGACATATAAGCTAAGTGATGTTAGCCCGGATTCTTCATTCCTTGAAATGCTTGATGTTTTAAATGAAGGTTTGGTTGAAAAAGGTGTTGAACCCGTTGCTTTTGATCACGACTGCAGAGAAGGTATTTGTGGTATGTGCTCTTTATACATTAATGGAGAAGCGCATGGACCCGATAGAAAGGTGACTACCTGTCAGTTACACATGAGAATGTTCGAAGACGGAGAAACCATAACTATAGAACCTTTCCGTTCGGCAGCATTTCCTGTTGTTAAGGATTTGGTTGTTGATAGAAGTGCATTTGATCGAATTCAACAGGCAGGAGGGTATGTATCAGTTAATACATCTGGTAATACACAAGATGCAAATGCTTTGCCAATTCCTAAAGTAGATGCTGATAAAGCATTTGATGCGGCTACCTGTATAGGTTGCGGAGCTTGTGTTGCTACCTGTAAAAATGCTTCCGCAATGTTGTTTGTTTCAGCAAAAGTTTCTCAGTTCTCATTATTGCCTCAAGGTAAGGTCGAAGCGAATAGAAGAGTCGCTAATATGGTTTCTCAAATGGATGAAGAAGGATTTGGTAACTGTACGAATACCGGAGCCTGCGAAATAGAATGTCCAAAAGGAATTTCATTGGACAATATTGCTCGAATGAATAGAGACTTTCTTAAGTCATTAGTTGTTGCCGAAGACAAATAATACGTAAATTGTATTTTTGTTTTACCCCTTAATACCCTGATAATTGGTTTTTAAAGAAAACTTATGTCTGTCACGTCATAAGTTTTAATAATATTTACTGAATTATGAGTCATTTAAACAAATATTTTCAACTATTACTCATTGTGTTTTCATCATATTTTTTAAATGGGCAAATAAATAATTCTTCTCAATCAAATTATTTGTTGAAATCAGACGAAAGCCTACCCGTAGATCCTTTTGGACCTCCCTTATATTTTGTCCCCGATATGGATACGGTTTATAGTCAGGATTCAATAGTGTTTGATATTTATTTAGGCGATGAAGAAACACCTGCTGAAAATGTGCATGGCATTAGTATGAAACTAAGACATAACGTAGAGGGAGTTTTTGGAAGTGATAATTCAGCAACTTTTGACAGCTGCTGGTTGGGGGTTGATAATGTTGATATGGTTACTTTGGGTATGCCGGTGCAGGACGGAATTGATATAGCAATGGCAAGAATAGATAATCAGAATAGATCGGGTTATGGTTATTTAACAAATGTCAAGGTTATTATCCCGGATAATTTAGGAGAAATCGTAAAAGACTTTCAGTTTGAATTCAAGGATGTGAATATCGTAAGTTATCAGGAAGATACTATTCGGCCTAATATTATTTACGGAGACCCTGTTGTTATTTTGAATAAAGAAGCACTGGATGTTAATTTACTTGAAAAAGGATTAAAGGTATACCCGAACCCCAATTCAGGGGCGTTTAATATAGATTCCAGGCTGGAGCTGGATAAAATCCGGATAATGGACTTGTCAGGAAGATTAATACATCAGCTGTTTACACCTTCTCAACATGAGGTGTTGAATCTTTCCGGTTTTGAGAAAGGAGTGTATCTTATCGAATTCCAGTCCGGGAATTTAACTGCTTACGAAAGGGTTTTTGTTAAATAACTATTACGTATTAATACTCAGTTGCAAAGGATTATAATTTAATATATTTGCAAAATTATGAATCCCGTTCTCAGGAATATTTTTCTTTTAATTGTGTTTTCACCTGCTTTATTAATGGGTCAGGATTTGAATTATAAGGTTTTGAACTTCATTCAACCAGATTTTGTGAAGTACAATCAGTTTTTAAAACCTCTTGGAAATATCGGTGACATCAATAATGATGGTCTTTATGAAATGGTTACTGCTGATGTTACTTGCGACAGTTTATTCATATTTTATCTAAACAAAGATGCTCAAATAATAAATCATAAATCTATTGAATTAAAAAATCAATACAAAAAGGACAGTGTTTATACTGGTAAAAGGGATTTCTCTGTTATAGGTGATTTAGATGGTGATGGGATTTTAGAGATAGCAGTTGGTGAAGGAGCAAATAATAGTGAAGTTTATATCTTTTTTTTGAATAATGAAGGAGATATAAAGCATTTTAATGTAATTGATCCGCATATTGGAGAAAATCCATTTTATTCAAATTCTAAATCTGATGAATATTTTGGGTATCATATTTCACCAATTGGTGATATTGATAATGATGGAATTCCAGACCTTGTTATTTTTGGATTGTCAGATAGAGCCTGTGATAGTTATGAGTATTTTTTTGATTGGACATATAGATTTTTTAACAATCAGGATTCTGCATATGTCTTGCAGAAATCATGTGTCATTGAAAATGATTCTGTTTTCCCAATTTTACATCTTGTAAGACTAAATTCTGATGGATCTGTAAAAAATCATAACCCAATTAACTTAACTACAGATGCTTACTATATAGACGAAAATGACACTGTGTTTTATGATTATAAAGGTTCAATGAGAACTTGTAGTCCTGGCGATATAGATAAAAACGGAGTAAATGATTTAATAATTGTAGGACCCGATGGTTTTTTCACGGTATTACTCAACCAGGATTACTCAATAAAATCTGAAAGGTATAATTGGACGAATTTATCTTCTTTTGGAGATATTTATTCACAAGAGCAGATTATATCTCCAATTTCGGATATAAATATGGATGGTATTTCAGAATTTATTTTTGCGATTTCAACTTATGGAGAAAATCAGGAGTGTAAGGCAGATTTCGATTTTGAGGCGGATTCAAATATATTTAGGAAGTACAA
>PBJD01000049.1 GCA_002720635.1 Flavobacteriales bacterium
ATTGCAAGCAATCCCTGTTACCCCTCGACTTGCATGTGTTAAGCCTGCCGCTAGCGTTCATCCTGAGCCAGGATCAAACTCTTCGTTGTAAAAGAAATTTTAAATTTTGTCTGACTTTTTGTTACCATAAGTATTTATACTTATAAGTAAACGCTGCTTCTATTTTCAATCTTTCAAAGAACTTTATATCTTTTGTCCGTTTAGGACGATATAGCTTTTTGTATTCTTATATCATTAAGAACGTCCTCATTTGTATTCTTCACAGAAACTTTCCAGTCTATTACTTCAAACGGGGCGACAAAGATATATAATATTTTTAAGACAACAATGAAAATAAAATTAATTGATTCTCATTTTTTGTTTTAAAAATATTTAGAACTTCTTCCCAAAAACGGGAGGGCAAAGATACGTTAAGTAATTCTTAACAAACAAATAAAAATCAAGAAAAAAATATTTTTTTTCGCAAACCGCTATATGATAACGACTTAGAGTTTAAAAAAGTTTCATTAAAACTCAACTTATGGTGTAGACACTGAAAAGGGAATTATTTTTCCATTTATTATTTCTCCATAATGAAGTGCAAAATCAATAATTTTATCAGCCATCGTTTTCGCTGAAACTGGTGCCTCGTATTCTGGAAAAGCGGAATGTAGCATTTCTGTGTTTACCGCACCCAACGCCAAACAATTGGATGTAATCCCAAAATCCTTTAACTCCTCTGCCCAACACTCAGATAAATTTGCCAAAGCAGATTTTGTTGAACTATACACAGAAAGTCCCGGATATTTAACACTTCCTGAAAAACCTCCCATAGACCCTATATTAACTATATGAGCCCTACCTTCCTTTGCGTTAGAATGCAACAACTGTATTATCCGTAACGGAGCGTAATAATTAATTCGGTACATTTTATGAATTTCAGCTCCAGAAGTTGCTTCTATACTTCCATTAAACAAGTAACCTGCATTATTTATAATTACATTGAGTTGGTCACCCTTAATTGATTTCCTTAAAGTTTCTTCCCATTGTTCACTTAAAAAATCAGCATGAATTTTAAGCACTTTTTCGGAATTACAAATAATTTCAGGATTACTTGACAAGGCAAAAATTCTTTTTACTAACGGTTCATTAATTAAGTTATCCAACATACATTTCCCTATCCCTCTGGAACAACCCGTAATTAAAACATTCATTATTTTGACTGCAATGACTTTAAAATTTGAACTGTATAATCCGACAAAACTAATCGTCCGGATTGCTCTGCCCGTTTATCCATTTCCTCTTCAATTGAATCAAATCCATCCCATAACATACATTTAATTTCACATATAGCTTCAGATGAATAATTCACATACTCACTCGTTAATTGATTTACTCTTAAATTTAATTCATCCAAGTCAGAAAAAACTTCAGAGAAAATTCCTTTATCAAGTGCCCAACCTGATGTTTTCCATTGTTTTGGGTTTAAACACATATTGGTGAAATGAGTCAACCCTAGTTTTCGTTGAAGGACTGGAGCAATAACAAAAGGGCCTATTCCAATGGACAGCTCACTTAATTTAATGCTGGCCGACTCATGAGCAACTACATAGTCCGAAGCGCAAACCAAACCAATACCTCCTCCAACAACTTTACCTTGCACACATGTAAGAACGAGTTTTGGTGCCTTTTTGATGGCTAGAATCACTTTTGCAAAACCTAAAAAGAACTGTTTTCCATCACGTTCATTTTCAATTGACAACAACTCATCAAAAGAAGCTCCAGCACAAAAAGCCTTTGTACCTCCACTTTTTAACACTATACACTTTACCTTATCATCATCTCCTAATTTTTTAATCTCTAATGATAATTTTTCCAATAAAGAATATGGCAAAGAATTACTTTTAGAGTGATAAAACTCAAGCTCTCCAATTCCTTTTGAAATTTTGCTTTTTACGTAGGCTTTCATAACAATCCTTAACTTCAATGAAGATAATAAAATTCAATTGAGTTTTAAATGAGAAAATTATTTTTACAACCTTAATCTAAGCATAACTTAGATTCATCAAAGAAACTTTTATCTTAGCAATCAATATAAGGTAGTATGAAAGATAAAATTAAAGCATTGGCTGACAAATATTATGAAGAAGTTGTGAAGCACAGAAAACACCTTCATTCGAACCCTGAACTATCTTTTCAAGAATACAAAACTAGTAAATACATTAAAGATTTCCTGAAAAAAAATAATATCGTTTATACCGATGGCTACGTCAAAACCGGTATCGTGGCTCACATTGCAGGACAAAATCCTGAAAAAAAAACAATTGCTTTACGAGCAGATATTGATGCTCTCCCTATTTTAGAAAAAAATGAAGTTGACTACAAATCTCAAAATGAAGGTGTAATGCATGCCTGCGGTCATGATGTTCATACAAGTTCAATGCTTGGAGTTTGTAAAATTCTAAATGACTTAAAAAACTCGTTCGAAGGTACATTTAAAATTGTTTTTCAACCTGGAGAAGAAATTCTTCCTGGTGGAGCATCATTAATGATTAAAGAAGGTGCTTTAGAAAACCCTAATGCTGAATTGATTATTGGTCAACACGTTTATCCGCAACTTGAAGCAGGACAAGTTGGTTTTAAAAAAGGAATTTATATGGCATCAGCAGATGAAATTTACGTTACGGTAAAAGGAAAAGGTGGACATGGTGCACTTCCCGATAAATGTATTGATTCTATACTGCTGGCTTCTCATATCATTGTTGCCTTACAGCAAATCGTCTCCAGGCATGCAAGTCCAACCATACCTTCAGTTTTAACATTTGGACATATAG
Source organism: Flavobacteriales bacterium (assembly GCA_002720635.1). Classification (GTDB taxonomy): domain Bacteria; phylum Bacteroidota; class Bacteroidia; order Flavobacteriales_C. The sequence goes on from PBJD01000049.1 coordinate 2,814, forward strand.
AAGGTTTGGGAGCTACGAATATTATCCCAAATGAGGTCAAAATAAAGGGAACATTCAGAACTTTTGACGAAACCTGGAGAAAAGAAGCAAAAATCAAAATGAAAAAAATGGCGGAAGCTATTGCAGAAGGAATGGGGGGAAGCTGTGACTTTGATATACATCATGGTTATCCTTTTTTAACAAACGACGATGAAACTACTGAAATTGCCTGGGATGCTGCTAATGAATTTTTAGGAAAAGAGATGGTTTTTCCTCTTGACTTGCGAATGACTTCAGAAGATTTTTCATTTTATTCTCAAAAAATTCCTTCTTGTTTTTACAGGTTAGGAATAGCAAATACAAAAAAGGGAATTAACTCGGGTTTACATACCAACACTTTTGATATTGATCATGAATCTTTAAGAACCTCTATCGGTTTAATGAGTTTTATTGCTGTTAAAATGATAAATCAATAATTATTTTTTGATAAATTCAGCAGTGTAAAAATTATTATTAATCTGAACGGTAAGCATATAGCATCCATTTGAAAGACTGGAGACGTCAACTGCTTTACTCTTCTGCTTCCTGCTCAATACAAGTTGACCCTTTAAATTGATTATTTGTATAAGCATATCCTGATTCAATTTATTTTCCAATTCAAAATTTAAACTTTTATATGAGGGGTTTGGATATACGGTTAATATATTTTCAGGGTGATTCAATTTTGATTGTTCATCTGTATTAGTGACATAATCTTTAGTAGTAAAAAGCCCTCTGCCATGAGTTGCAACATAAATTTGCCCTCTGTTCGCAGACCCTGGAAAAGTTTGTTGCCGAATCATAGTAACTGGACATTGAGGGGGGCCCTGAAACTCTTGATACCATGTAGAACCTTTATTTGAACTTGAAAATAATCCATATTCTGTTCCAATTATATAAACCCCGGTAGCGTCTTCAATCAAAGCTGAATAAATTGGTATTTGCGGCAGGTTTCCTGATACGGAGGTAAAACTTGAATCATTCGAAGTAGATGCTGCCATATTGCTAACATAAATATTGGTGGTTTGATCGTAGTAGCCAACTGTAACAAGTACATGCTCATTATCATTTGGATCGACTGCAATATCGGTTATAAAAGAATTTAAAGACGTTCCTGTTTTCTTGATATCTGCTATTTTGGTCACAGATGCACTGTCAATTGTTTCGTTATTAACAACTTTTGAGACATTTGATATTCGATAAACTTCTCCCCGATCCGTTCCGTAATATATAATATCCCCATCGCTTGAAACGCTGATACAAGTTGGGCCATACCCATAGCTGAATTGGTTGTAGTAACAACCCTTTTTTGAAAGCTCAATCCATTTAGCATTTGCCAAAAAATCAATTGCATTTCTAGATATATAGATTGCCTGGTGAGTTCCATAGACAAACATGGATTGCTTGGGAACTTTGACATGCAGTGTGTCTCCTTGATTTAAGGATTGCTCAAGTTTGTAATCAAACGTTAAGTCAGTAATATTAGAGTTAATGATCACAGTATCTCCTTGAGCTAAATTGTTTTTTGCAATAAAAAATGAGCTATCTGGAACCAAGCTATCATATGGTGATTCCCATAGGAAAAAAGGAGTTATGAACTCACTCCAACGATAATCATAATCTAGATCATCACTATTTATGGCAGCATCCTCATGATAAAAAAATTCAGAATAAGATGCGCTTGTTGAATTCCCTCTATGGATTTTCCCAAATTGACTCTCTAAAAAAAAGGCATTTGGCATTAATTGAGAAATAGCCGAATGACCACCGTCACCATTGTGATGTATTTCACCACTTTGTTCAGTGTTTCCATTAAAATCTATATATATATTGGCATTATCTTGAGTCCCTCCTAAAACAACTCCATCATACCTAAAGGCAACTCCATAAAATTGTGTAATATTAAATCCTCTATTCAATCTTTGGTATATTTCTCCTCTATCCTTGGTTACAAATATTCCACCATCAGTTCCTATATAATATTGATTTGGATTCGTTGGATGAAAAGTGAAAGTATGTATGTCAGCATGAACGTAATCATTATCACCCCAACTTCCATACCAGTTGGTTAATTTTTTCCAGTTCTGACCCTCCTCCCATTCATAAACATCAATACCGCCAAGCAAAATTTTATTAGGATTATCAGGAAAAACAGCTAAACATTGATTATAGTTTCCTTGACCTGACCCGCCGGTAAAAGGTGTAAAAATATCGCTACCACCTCCAATAATCCGCTCCCATGTCTGACCTTTATCTACTGATTTGAATAAACCATCAAAAGAAGCATTTGAATTGGATCTGGAAATATAAATGACATTCTCGTCTGATGGAGCAACTGCAATGACAGATCGGCCTGTTGCTGGAGTTAAAACACCTGATGGGCTTGAAATTTTTGTAAACGAATACGGATTCCCATTGGGAGAAAAGTAATAATCATTGCCCATAGCCATTATTACACTACTGTCCGACAAGGATTTAACATCATAAACATTACCCGAAATAGTTTGATTATCAATGGTTGTATTTACTTCACTCCACAACAAACCGCGATCAGTAGTTCTATATAATTTTCCTTTAGCACCAGCATAAACATTTCCTAATCCATCAGAAGTAATGGCATTAACGGCTACTGTTTTAGTCTCCTTACCTACCCATGAACTTTCCAAATGCATGAAAGTGGTCCCATGCGGATCAACTGACCTGAATATACCTCTTCCTCTATAACCGGCAGCTCCTATTCCAGGGGCTTCCTCATCATAACCTCCATCATAGAATACCCCCTCTCCTGTTCCATAGTAAATATAGCCCAACTCATCCTGAACGATGCAATTCACCGTCAAAACTTCGGCTAAATCTCCCGGTTCTGTTTGATTCCATGTTAAACCTGCATCAGTACTAAACCACAACCCACCAGATACACCTCCTGCAAAAATCAAACTTGGATCTTCATTATCTATAAGTATGGTACGAGTTCTTCCCCCTATGTTATTTGGACCCAATTCTTCCCAATCCAACCCTAAAGTTCTTCTTTTGGGAATTCGTGAAATTTGTTTTCTGGCTTTTTCAATTGATTTTACAAACGCCTCTTCAGATGAAAACGTACCGATTCGTTTCTTCCAGTACTCTCTTGCCTCAGCATGGCCATCATACTCCTTGTTAGCAAACTCTTGAATTCTATTTTGTTGTAGAGCAATTTTAATGCATAAAAGAAAAAGTAAGAAGGATATAAATAAATATTTTTTCAATGATTGGAAATTACATTTAATGAATATGTTTTTCTGCATGATAGGATGATCTTACTAATGGTGAACTTTCAACATGACGAAACCCCTTAGTTAAAGCATACTGTCTGTATTCTTCAAACTTTTCTGGTGTTATGAATTCCGCAATTTCAAGATGACCTGAAGTTGGTTGCAAATACTGTCCAATGGTAATAATTTCAACATTTACGGAAGCCAAATCATCAATCGTTTCAAAAATCTCTTCTTCTGATTCACCAAGTCCAACCATAAAACCAGATTTAGTTCTCATCCCTCCTTTTTTTAATCTGAACAAGACCTCTAAACTTCTGTCATATTTAGCCTGTTTTCTAACCTCCCTGGACAATCTTCTAACTGTCTCAATATTATGAGATACTACTTCTGGAGCAACATCTATTATCCTTTGTAAATCATCCCATTTCCCTCTGAAATCTCCAACTAATGTCTCCATGGTTGTTCCCGGACTTATTCTTCTGACAGCCTGAACTGTTTTAACCCAATGCTCTGCTCCTCCATCAGATAAATCATCTCGATCAACAGAAGTAATTACCGCATGCTTAACTTCCATTGTTTTGATGGATTTAGCCACCTTTACAGGTTCCCATTCATCTAAAGCCTCCCCTCGTCCGGTCTTAACAGCACAAAAACCACAACTTCTTGTACAAATATTACCCAGAATCATAAAAGTAGCTGTTCCTGCACCCCAACACTCTCCCATGTTTGGACAATTACCACTTTGACATATTGTATTGAGGTTATTGTCATCAACCAGCTTTCTAACCTTCTTATACTCTTCACCAATAGGGAGCTTTACCCTAAGCCATTTAGGTTTCTTAAAACTAACTCTCTTTTTTTCTAATTGCTCCGCCATTCCCTGCTATATTATCTATACCATTTTTTTCCGTATTGAAAGCTTAAATACAAACTTACAATAATAGGATAGTTATCTGCAAATGCTAAAATTTCCACATCTTTATAATATCCATCAACAATTGCCCCCACTTCCAAGCTTCTGATTGAAGACTTTTCTACAGCATATTCAAAGTTTAAAGCAAATTTACCGAAAATTCCTGGCTGAAGAGCAATCTCTTTAAACCCTTTAAAATATGATCCTGACTTAACTACATTATAAACATTATGCTGGTCTTCGTCAAACTTTTCTAACTGAACCGTCTGGTTATCACCATAGGCCATATAATAATAAATTGGTTTTAAAAATGTTGTATTAATGCCAAATGCATAAATAGTTTTTAGTTCAATGCCTTCACCAAATGGTTTAAAAGCAATAACATTATGTTCCCCCTTACCCAGGCGTAGATTAAATGCGCTGTTCTTTTTAGCAAAAACAAAGCCATCACCACCATCAGAGGAAAGCATTTTAACTTCCCTGGGATGCTTTAGTGTATTAAATCCCATTTCAAAAAGTTTCTTTTTCCGGGCTGTTTTGTGAAAGCCCCTTCTTACACTGCCACCAAAACCATTCGTATTGATTTGAATACCTGAATAAAAAATATTGTGGTAACCAACAGTATGATCATGCTTATCCTGTTTTTGAGCAAAGGAATCTGCAAAGCAAAATATTAAAATTAACACCAACAACCAATTCCTCATTCTATTAACCAAATTAAGACTTTTAAGTACTTGAAACTAATTTGTTTCAAAGCAAAACTGATTTAAAACAGACATCAGAGTGTGACGCATTAGAAGTACATTCTCCATTATTTATAGCTAAAATCTGGGGAGATTCATGAGTAACTCCATAATCATCTGCTATTTTATTACTTACTTCTCTAAAAGCAATTAAATCCAGATAATATACATCCGCATTTTTCTTTATTTCGTCCGTATATTCATCAACCAAAATTCGTTTAGCAAAAATACTAACAGTACAACGAGTACTATGTTTGAATATAATTTGTGTTTTGTCATTCGATTTTTCATTAATTTCAGCTAATTGTTCAACTGAATTTAAATTTATCCAATCCATGTTACTACTTTTATTGAAAGCAAAGCTGCTGAAAAATAAAATTATTTTCAACATTACTCTAATTATTATTCTTATTAATTAATTGAATTTATCAATGACAAACCCCGGTTCAAAAATTCATTCTTCCTGGTTAGTTAAGTTACAAAATGAATTTAACTCTCCATATTTCGAAAATCTTAGCTTATTCCTAAAAGAAGAAATGAACACTAAAATTATTTATCCCAACAAAGAAAATATTTTTGAGGCTTTCAATCAAACTTACTTTGAGAACGTAAAAGTGGTTATAATGGGACAAGATCCCTATCATGGAATCAATCAAGCCCATGGATTAAGCTTTTCAGTTCAAGATGGCACGACTATTCCTCCTTCATTAAAAAATATTTTCAGAGAATTAAATTCCGATTTAAACATTAAAGTTCCTAAATCGGGAAACTTATCAAAATGGGCTAAAGAAGGTGTTCTATTATTAAATTCTATACTCACAGTGAAAGCTAAAACACCACGAAGTCATCAAAAAATAGGGTGGGAAAAATTCACAAATGCAGCGATAAAAGCACTTTCTGATGAAAGAGAAAATATTGTTTTTATTCTTTGGGGAAAATATGCTCAAGACAAAGAATCTTTAATCAATTCTAAAAAGCACTATATCTTAAAATCTGCGCACCCTTCTCCTTTTTCAGCCCAAAAAGGTTTCTTCGGAAGTAAACCTTTCTCAAAATCCAATAATTACCTACAATCTTCAGGAATTTCCACCGTTAATTGGTCTCTATCAAATTCATGAAATACTTAACCGTTTTCATATTGTTTTTAGCGCATATAACTTTTAGTCAAATTAACATAAATTGGCAAAACAATTCCTTTTCTGATTTTAAACACAAGCCCGATTCAATTTATGAATCATGGAATGATTTTAACAATGATATATTTGAACTTCAAAAAGAATCTTATTCAAAAGGACTATTGGAATTTTCAATAGATAGTTTAAAAACAGAAGACTCAACATTATTTACAGCATATATAACATTTGGAAAACCATACTCATGGAGCTCTATAAATTTAATCCATACCGGAATTAAGATTCCTTCAACTGTAATCAGTAATTGGAAAAACAAATTGGTAACACCAAATGATTTAATGCTTAGAATTGATCATATTGCACATTTTTTTCAAAAAAACGGTTATCCATTTATCAGTATAAAAATGGACAGCATTAAATTAGACAGTACAAAACTATCAGGATATTTAGCCATTAATCCAGGACCAAAAATCATATGGGATACCCTTACAATAATCGGAGAAATAACCTTGGCAAGGTATTACATGGAAAATTATTTAGGCGTAAAAGCAGGTAAATTATATAATGAAGAAATTTTTTTACAGGCTTCAAAAAAACTGAAAGAATTACCGTTTGTTACTTTAAACGAACCTCCCAAGGTTATATTCCATAAAAACAAAGCATCTATTCTGCTCAATATCAAAAAAAAATCAGCCAACTTTATAAATGGTGTAATAGGTATTTTACCCAATACCAGCAGCCCTTTAACTGGAGATAAATCTCAATTAGTAATTACGGGAGACATGAAACTAAACTTAGGGAATTCTTTTGGTTACGGAGAAAAAATAAAATTAAACTGGAGAAGAATGCAAAGCGAATCTCAGCAACTAAATACAGAGGAAGACATCCCTTTTATCCTGCAATCCTATACAGGTCTCACACATTCACTAAATCTGCTGAAGCAGGATACTTCTTTCATAACCTACAAAAACAGAATTGGAATTAAATATGATATTTCAGCAAAACAGTCTTTTACTGCTTTTTGGGAAAACGAAACAACAAATCGATTATCAAAAGAGACTTTATTATCTTCTAACTTAAGCTCTGTAAGTGGATCTCAAAACACTTATGGGTTAAATCTTTTTATAAATTGGCTGGACTATAAATACAATCCAAGAAAAGGTTTTTTTCTAAATTTAGAAGCTAAATCCGGGATTAAAAAAATTATAGGTTCAAAAAGAGATAATAAGATAATTATACCATTATCTGAAACAAATGAACTGGTATATTCTTTTTTAGTTCCAGAAAAATCAATGATTTATAAAGGTAAAATTCAAGTTGAAGGATACATACCTCTTTGGAGAGTTATTAGTTTAAAATTAGCAAATAATTCAGGTTTTCAATTAAATGACTATTTATTAGACAATGATTTATTTAGACTTGGAGGTTTTCAATTTCTGAGAGGTTTTGATCAACAATCTATATTTGTTACAAATTATTCAATTTTTACAACTGAAATTAAAGTGCTGTTTGAAGAAAATTCATTTATGAATGTATTTTTTGATCAATCTATTCTTGACAAATCAACAATAACTGAAAAAACAATTAATCAAAGTTCCGCTTTGGGTGCTGGAATTAATTTTCAAACCAAACCGGGAATATTCTCCATAAGTTATGCTTTGGGAAAATTTAGAGAGACAAATTTTAAATTTTCAAGCGCAAAAATACACTTTGGATTTATTAACCTATTCTAGTTAATTTACATTTTGAAACCAGATTCAACCTTAAGAAGTAAAAAACTCGTGCATCATAGTATATTATTTTATATCGCTATAATTTTCTTATCATTTAGTTTCAGCAAAAGAAAGCCTAGTGAAAATGATGTATTGTTTTTTGTAAGGGAATACTGCAATGACTTTTATCCTGAGAACAGGATTAAAGAACTCCTGTTTGTATCTGTTAAACAACAGAGAATTTATTTGATCCGTCATGAAAAAATGATAACGTCATACCCTGTAAGTACGAGTAAATACGGATTAGGAAATATTATAAATAGCAAGAAAACACCTCTTGGCCTTCACAAAATTCAAAATAAAATTGGCAAAGGTATTCCTTCAAGAGGAATAATCAAGGGTGGTGTTTATACGGGGGAAAAAGCTGATTTAGAACACTATCCAGTTACAGTAGAGGGTGACTTTGTCACCACGAGACTATTATGGTTAAAAGGACTGGAGCAAGGAATAAATTCAGGAGGCAAAGTTGATTCTTATACCAGAAGAATCTATATCCACGGAACACCGGAAGAGGGTTTAATTGGAAAACCCTCCTCTCACGGCTGCATAAGGATGAAAAATCATGAAATTATCGAACTGTTTAAACTGGTAGAAAAAGGACTTCATGTAATCATATTAGACGTTTGACAGGACATTCATTTTCGTATCTTTAAAAAATGGATATTTCATTTTTGTTAGCAGGACTCGTAATTGGTTATATATCCGGATTTTTTATCGGAAAAAACAGTGTTTATAAAGCCTTTGGCACCTTTGAAAAGAAAAAAATCGAAAATGAAATTTTGATTGAACAGCTCAACACCCAAGTAGAAGATTTTAAAAAATCCATCCTTAATGAAACAGAAAAAAAGAATCAATTGATTAATGATCTAAAAAATGCCGAAATAAAACTTGGACAGAAATCAGTTGAAATTAAAAATTTAAATGAAAGATTTTTCGAGTTTAAGAAAGAAACAAATACATTACAAAAACAACTGAAAATAGAATTTAAAAACATTGCTAATGAGATTATAAAAGAACAATCAAAAGATTTTTCAGAACACAACAGCAATTTATTAAACCCTTTCAAAACTCAATTAGAATCATTTGAAAAAACAATTCAAACTCAGTTAAAAGACAATATTGAACGAGATGCTTCATTTAAGGCGCAATTGGAGAAATTAACTTCATTAAACAAAGAAATTTCACAAGAAGCCGCAAACCTGACTAATGCTTTAAAAGGAGATAATAAATTTCAAGGCAATTGGGGTGAACTCATTTTAGAGAGAGTACTGGAGAGTTCAGGACTGGAGAAGGGCGCCGAGTACCATACACAAGTAAGTCTAACAAATGCGGATGATAATAAGATTCAACCCGATGCAATTGTTCATTTACCAGACAACAAACATATTATCATTGACGCCAAAGTCTCACTTGTCGCTTATGAACAATACGTAAACTCGAAGAACCACGAAGAGCGTGAACAATATTTAAAATCACATTTGTTGTCTGTGAAAAATCATATAAAACAACTCAGTGAAAAAAAATATCAAACAGCAGAAGGATTAACTACCCCTGATTTTATTTTACTCTTTGTCCCAATTGAAGCCTCATTTGGTTTAGCAGTAAAAGAAGATATTGAAGTGTTTAATTATGCCTGGAATAAAAATATCGTAATTGTAAGTCCCAGCACGCTTTTAGCCACTCTAAAAACGATTGCTTCTCTGTGGAAACAAGATAAACAAAATAAAAATGTTCTTAAAATCGCTGAAGAAAGTGGCAAGTTTTATGATAAATTTGTTGGCTTCGTTAGTGACTTAACTAAAATTGAAAAAAGTCTGGACAAAACATCTAAAGATTTCTCTGAAGCACAAAAGAAATTATACGAGGGGAGAGGAAATATAGTAAGCAGAATTGAAAAAATAAAAGAACTGGGAGCAAAAACCACAAAACAAATTGATGAAAAGTATTTGGAAGAATAACATTATTTTATTTCTTAGTACATTACTTTTTTTGGGGTGTAGTGGTAAATTGAGGCTTAATGAATTTGATTTATCTAACGAGTATCAGGTAAATGGTTTGATCTATGAAATTGATTTTTCTCTCACCAGTATTAATGATTCTATTTCCAGAGCTAACATAAGGATTAGTCCCAATGACTTGTTATTTAGTAAAACCAAATCTGGTAATTACATTGCCCGATATACAATTGGTTACAAAGTATTTGAAGGGTACAATGACAAAGAACCTATTGATACAGGCACTATTAACTATTCAATACAAGAAATAAAAAAACAGAAACTTCATGATGTTAATTTTTATGCTCCAATTGGCAAAAACTATATTGTTAAAGTTTCTTTAACGGATGACAATAGAAATCACACAACTTCAAAGATTAAAATACACAGAAAAAAACACACAAATGATAGATCTTATTTCAAAATATGCTCTTTAAAAAAAGAGAGCAACAACTGTAGCGTTTACCAAAAAGACTCTTTCAGCTTAATTCCTCCAAACAATTTTAACCAAGCAATTAAAGTCATGATATTTCAATACAAAATAACCTCTGCAGCAAAACCCTATGAAGTAAACTATTCTTATCGATTAGCAACAAACCCAGATTCAATTTGGATTATCTCTGATAAAAGTAAATATAGTTTTCCACCACTTAAAAGTGGTTACTATCATTTTATTACAGACACTCAGAAACAAGAAGGATTTTCTGTTTTTTCAATAGATCAATATTTTCCAAAAATACATTCAATAAAACATGCAAATGGTGCGCTTGGATATTTATTAGATAAGTCTGAATATGCGAATTTGCTAAGGAATAAAAACCAAAAAAAATCTTTTGAAAATGAATGGCTAAAATTAGCAGGAAACCGACACAGAGCAAGAAACTTAATCAAAAGCTATTATTCTGAAGTATCCAAAGCCAACAAACTATTCACAAATAATCAACCCGGATGGAGTACCGATAGGGGAATGATTTATATAATTTATGGACCGCCAAAAATTGTATACCGTTATGAAAATTCAGAAACATGGATATATGGAGAAGAAAATAATTTATTGAGCGAGGAATTTGAATTCAACAAAATAAATTCTAATGTTTCTGATCATATTTATGAGTTAAAAAGAAATATAAATTTCAAAATTAGTTTCAATAGAATGGTCAACGCCTGGATTGAAGAACGTGGTTATTAAACAAAAAATCAATATGACCATTCATAATCACTAATTCCCTTAATACAGCTTACAAGAAGGTTGATTGAATCCTTAATATCTTCTTTATTACAAGTTTCTATTACTTGATGAATATGACGTGTAGGCACCGATATCGCACCTGCAATACTTCCCCCCGCAGTAAACTGCTGAAGTCCCATTGTATCAGTTCCTCCTCCTGTTAATATTTCCGGCTGCCATTTAATCGAATTATCTTCAGCTGTTTTCTTCATAAATTGAACCATTCTTTGGTCACAAATGGTTCGAGAATCCATAATTTTTATGCCGGCTCCACTTCCTAAAGAGGTTATTTTTTCATCATCAGGAGCACCAGGAGTATCAAAGGCTATGGTAGTGTCAATGCAAATTCCAAAATCGGGATTAATAGCTAATGCAGCGACTTGCGCACCTCGAATTCCGACCTCCTCCTGAACGGTAAACACAGCATAAAAATCGTATGGAATTTCCTTTTTTTTCAATTGCTTAAGTGCCTCAATTAATATAAAAACAGCAACTCGATTATCAAGAGATTTACAATTTACGCAATCACCCATTTCAATCAAGCCGCGCTCTCTTGTTATAGAATCTCCAATTGAAATCACCTTTTCAACCTCCTTCTTTTTCATTCCCAAATCAATGAAATAATCAGAAAGTTTAGGCGCTTTATTTTGCTCTTCAGGAGTCATTACATGAATAGGCTTTGCGCCCATTACTCCAAGAAGATCTGTTTTACCATGAACAATAACGCGTTGGGCTGTTAAAGTTTTTGGATCAAAACCACCCAATGTGTGAAATTTCAGGAATCCCTCATCAGTAATATGAGTCACAACAAAACCTATCTCATCCATATGAGCTGCTGCCATAACTTTTTTAGAATTCAAACCCTTTTTTATAGCTACAACATTGCCCATATTGTCAACGGAGATATCGTCAACCAAACCATCAATTTCTTTTAAAACAAAAGATCGAATTCTATTCTCAAACCCAGGCGCACCTGGAACCTCACAAATATCTCGTAATGATTCAATATTGATAGACATAGTGAAAAAATGTTATGTTTAATTAAAAAGGCACTTGTATTCCAGTATTTATTTAGGCAAGAACACCACCTGAATTTAGGCCTGACTCAACTTTAAAGTATTCGTTTTACCTTTTTCTTTTATTGGCATAGAAGCGATATTAATAAAGAAATCTCCTTCTTTAACGACTCCTTTAGCCATCAAAGAATTTTTAATGTCATCGATATTCTTATCTGTAGATGTAGAATTATCGTAATAGAACGCTTGTACACCCCATACAAGATTCAGCATATTTAAAATCGCCTTGTTGCTTGTATATACATATGTAAAAGCTCTTGGTCGTTGAGATGAAATTTTACGAGCAGTATATCCTGAGGCGGTCATTGTAATTATGGCTTTGGCATTAACACGTTCCGCCAAACTTACTGCACTTACACATATGTTATCAGATATAAACCTCTCTTCTCTATAAATAGGCAAGTAATCATGATTATAAATATCATCGTATTCTTCCACTTTTTTCACAATATTGGTCATTGTTTCAACAACCAAACCAGGATGTTTACCTACTGAAGTTTCACCAGAAAGCATTACCGCATCAGCTCCATCCATAACCGCATTTGCAACATCATTTACCTCTGCTCTGGATGGTGTAATGCCGTCAATCATACTTTCCATCATTTGTGTTGCGACTATGATAGGCTTAGAAGCTTTTAAACACTTTTTAACCATCATTTTTTGTAATAAAGGGACGTCCTGATACGGCACTTCAATCCCTAAATCACCTCTTGCAACCATAATTCCGTCAGATTCATTGACAATATCATCAATATCATCAATAGCTTCAGGCTTTTCAATTTTTGCAATTATTTTCAAATTTTTGCCAGACGCTTCAATTAACTTTCTAAGTTCAATAATATCTTGAGCAGAACGCACAAAAGATAAGGCAACCCACTCAACATCCTGGGTAAGGATATAGTCTAAATCTTCTCTATCTTTTTTCGTCAAAGAAGGTAATGAAATTTTTGTATTGGGAAGGTTAACTCCTTTTTTACTCTTTAACATACCACCATGTTCAACAATTGCCACAACTTCATCAACTCCATTTGAAGACTCAACCTTAACAGCCAACTTTCCATCATCAATAAGAATTAACTCACCCGGATTTACATCTTTGGCAAAATTTTGATAGGTCATGTAAACCTTTTTTGCCGTGCCAACACATTCTTTATTAGTAAAAATAATTTTATCCCCATTTTTTATTTCACAGCCTTCATTCTCCATTGCACCAACTCGAAGTTTTGGACCTTGAAGGTCTGCTAAAATTGCAATGTTTGAATTAATTTCGTTATTTACTTTCTGAACCCGTTTAATATTTTCTTCATGAACACTGTGATCTCCATGGGAAAAGTTTAAACGACAAACATTCAATCCCTTATCATACATCTCCTTAATTACTTCAACAGATGAAGATGCAGGTCCTAAAGTCGCTACAATTTTTGTTCTCTTTAATTCCATGTAGTATTGGTTTAATTTCTAAATAAAAAACGAGCAGTAAAGATACATATTTCGTTTATAATAACACTGAACATTTACTTGTATTCAATGTGAATGATATCAAAAAAAACAGACACCGAATCACTTTGTATAGAAGTTAAAAAAGTAAATTATTTCTACTTTTGAGTTCCATTGGATCAATCTGTATGGCCACCAATACGGATGGGATTTCCCTGAGCTCATCTTTGAAAGAAGACAATTCCTGATCCGACATAGGTCCCCAATATTGTAGAAAATAATCTATTTGCTTAAGTTCCGGAATTAAATAGCCCGAATCACACCTGTTCGAGAGAAGATGAAATGTTGTATAGCTCTCCTCATCATTGAATCTGTATAAACTAAAGTTCCCCTTCTTATCAGAATCAAATGATATATCGATGTCATCTACCCGCTCCAAATCGATTTCAAACAACTTATTCATACCCCATGCAATACGATAATTCGACACATGACTTGAAACTCCAAATAAAGAAAAATCAAAATCTAGATCTAGATCTAAAACAAGTTTACTCATCCAACAATTTAAATTTTTGACAGAATTTATTTGCGGCGATTTGCTCCGCCTTTTTCTTCGACTTTTCTTTACCCCAAGCTACCTCCTCCCCATCCAATTTTACGCAAGCCTCAAAAAATTTATTTCTGCCCTCTCCAGTTTCACTAACAATTTCAAAAGTCAACTCTCTTTTTTCTTTCTGAGCCCATTCAATTATGCGAGACTTAAAATTTGTTTCTTCATTCTCTAATTTCTCCAAAGAAATGTATGGCTGAAGAATTCTTTTGAGAATAAAACTTTCACAAGCTTTAGTTCCTCTATCTAAATATATTGCACCAATTAAAGCTTCAAAAGCATTGCCATAAATAGAATCCGTTTTACTCTTTTTATCCAATCGAGCAATTACAATTTCATCTAATCCAATTTTTTTTGAAAGCTCATTAAGCGAATGTCTACTAACTATTTTAGATCTCATTTTTGTAAGAAACCCTTCATCTTTAAGAGGATATTTTTTAAATAGATAATCCGCTACAACTGCACCCAAAATCGCATCTCCTAAAAATTCAAGACGCTCATTACTCTCTGTATATTTAGAGGAATGATCGTAAACGGCAGATTTATGAATTAATGATTTCTCAAACAAAAAAACATCGTTGGGATAAAAACCAACGATGTTTTTTATATTTTTTGCAAGTTTATTTCTTCTTAAGAATCTAAATCTAAAAATTGAAATAATACTCAAAACTAGTCTTTGTATTTCTTAATTACAATAGAAGCATTATGACCTCCGAAGCCAAATGTATTTGTCATTGCAACATCAACTTTTCTTGACTGACCCTTGTTTAAAGTAAGATTCAACTTACCATCAATATTTTCATCAGGTGTTGAATGATTTATTGTAGGCGGAATAAAATCTTCCTGAACAGCTTTAATGGTTGCAATAGTCTCTATCGCTCCAGCAGCCCCAAGTAAATGTCCAGTCATAGATTTTGTTGAACTAATATTCAAATCATATGCCTTTTCACCAAATACTTTTTGAATTGCAGTTAATTCAGCTACATCTCCTAATGGAGTAGAAGTGCCATGAACGTTAATGTAATCTACAGCTTCAATAGATAAGCCAGCATCATCCAAGGCATAATTCATTACATTTCTGGCTCCCAACCCTTCTGGATGAGGTGCTGTCATGTGATGAGCATCTGCAGACATACCTCCACCAACGATTTCGGCATAAATATTGGCTCCTCTGGCTTTAGCATGCTCATATTCTTCTAGGATAATAGCACCGGCACCTTCACCTAATACAAACCCATCTCGAGTAGCATCAAATGGACGTGAGGCGGTTGCTGCCTTATCATTATTTGTGGAAAGTGCATGACATGCATTAAATCCACCAATACCTGTTTCATTAACAGCTGCTTCAGAACCTCCAGTAACAATAACATCCGCTTTACCCAAACGTATATATGTGAATGAATCAATCAATGCATGGCTTGATGAAGCACATGCGGAAACCGTCGTATAATTAGGACCTCGATAACCATGTTTAATTGAAATATTACCAGGGGCAATATCTGCAATCATTTTAGGTATAAAGAATGGATTAAATTTAGGTCCTGTATCACTTTCTCTGGCTTTTAACAAAACTTGAGCTTCGTCTTGAAATGTTTCAAGACCTCCAATACCTGAACCCCAAATAACCCCAACTCTATCGGGATCGAAACTTCCTTCAGTTAATCCTGCATCATTAATAGCTTCGTCAGTAACAACCATCGCATACTGACTAAACTTATCCATTCTCCTTGCCTCTTTTCTGTGAATAAAATCATTCACATTAAAGCCTTTTAATTCGCAAGCAAACTGAGTTTTATGATGCTTAGGATCGAAGTAAGTAATTCTCGCAGCACCACTCACTCCCTTTTTAAGGGATTCCCAATAATCGGGAAGAGTATTCCCTATAGGAGTAAGCGCACCAAGACCTGTTACAACAACTCTCTTTAACTCCATAAATAAGTTAAAAATGGTTTATTACTTTGCGTTTTCTTCGATGTAGCCAATTGCTTCCTTTACAGTACTAATTTTTTCAGCTTGATCATCAGGAATAGCAATATTGAATTCTTTTTCAAATTCCATAATTAGCTCAACCGTGTCTAATGAGTCAGCTCCTAGATCGTTTGTAAAGCTAGCTTCTGGAGCTACCTCACTTTCATCAACTCCTAACTTATCAACGATAATTGCTTTTACTCTTGATTCGATATCAGACATTTTTTAAATTTTTTAAAGTTATAGCGCACAAAGAAAAACATTTCTTTATAATTATTCAAATAATATACAAGTCGTGTTATTAACAATTTGATAATAACTTCCCTATTAAATGAGCAAAACAGATTATAAACTTTACCTTTAAGGCAAGGTTTTAAGGAAAAAAATAAATGAAAAAACTTGCCATTTTTGCCTCGGGAGGAGGGTCTAATGCTCTGAAAATTCACGAATATCTGCAAAAAAATCCATTTGCAAAGATTGACTGCATTGTTGTAAACAATCCAAATGCAGGAATACTTAAGAAGGCTAAAAACTGGGATTGCGAAATAATAAAAATTTCAAAAAATGATTTTTATACAGATGAAAAAATATCAATTCAATTACTAAATAAAGGAATTGACTTGGTTGTTCTTGCTGGTTTTCTTTGGCTTATACCAGAGCATCTTTTACAATCATTTCCACAAAAAATCATTAACATACACCCTGCTCTACTCCCTAAATACGGAGGAAAAGGCATGTATGGAATGAATGTACATAAAGCCGTATTTGAAGCAAAGGAGAAAAAATCCGGAATAACCATTCATACAATTGATGAAAAATATGATAAAGGGAAAATTATTTTTCAAAAATCTGTTGCCATTGAATCTTGTAAAACACCAGAAGAAATAGCTAAAAAAGTTTTACAAATCGAACATGAAAATTTTGCTTCAACAATCCATGAATATTTAACAAAATGAAAGAAATAATCATATATACGGATGGGGCAGCGAAAGGGAATCCTGGAAAAGGTGGTTATGGAACTGTATTGATTTCCGGAAATCACGAAAAAAGACTCTCTCAAGGATATTTTTTAACAACCAATAATCGAATGGAATTAATGGCTGTAATCATTGGTTTAGAAGCATTAAATCAAAAATGCAATGTAACCATCTATTCCGATTCTAAATATGTAGTTGATTCCGTAGAAAAAGGTTGGATATTTGGATGGGAAAAAAAAGGATTTAAATCTAAAAAAAACCCTGATTTATGGAAGAGGTTCTTAAAGACATACCGAAATCACAATGTAAAATTTCAATGGGTAAAAGGGCATGCTGGTAATAAGTATAATGAAATTTGTGATCAACTAGCAGTTGAAGCTGCAGAGAGCCCTAATCTATTACAAGACGAAGGATATGATGCTAATTGAGTTCAATATTATCAATTAATCGAACCCCATCATAAACTCCAGCAATAAATAGGCGTCTTTGGCCACCAAAATCATGTTTCTCCAAATACTCCAATGTAAACCCTGATTCAAAAAGACGCTTTTCCAAAATTTGTCTTTCTGTATTCACAAAACTCTTTAAAACTTCATAAATAAAACCCGCGTTATCTCTTGCTTTCTTGCTTAATCTTGAATTTCTACTGCTCATAGCAAGACCATTAAATTCTCTTAGAATAGGTGCACCTATAATCTCCACGGGTAGCTTAAGTGTTTCAACCATTTTCTTAATGATTTGCAATTGTTGAAAATCTTTTTCTCCAAAAAACGCCTTATCAGGCATAACAACAGAAAATAAACGATAGACAACTTCTACTACTCCTTGAAAATGACCTGGCCGACAAATGCCCTCCATGATCATGTCTAAACCTCCTAAATCAATAGAAACTTTTTGCAGTGAATCAATTTGTGCTCTTTCTGGAATAAAGGCTGCATCACAAAAATTTACTCTCAACAACCTTAAATCACCCTCTTCATTTTTTGGATATTTATTAAAATCATTTAAATCGTTAAACTGAGATGGATTAATATAAATACTTGCAATAGTAACATCCGCATACTTCTTAGATAAGTGTATCAACGAAATATGCCCCTCATGCAAAAACCCCATTGTGGGCACAAAGCCAATTTCTTTTCCAGCTTGTTTCTTTTCAATAACAAACTGATGTAATTCCTTTAACGTTCTTATTACATTCATAATTTATTCTGACAAACTTACTAAAGAATACGATTTCACATTCCATAAACCCCTAATTAATTGCGATGAATAATTGAAAACCTCGCATATTATACGTAACTTCGCGTCTTCTATTTCCTAAAAAAACCTACTTGTTTTATTGTAAAGGAAATAAATAACAAAAGCCCAATGAAGAAGAGAGTTTTATTTATAAATCAAGAGATGCTACCGTACATCGAGGAGTCTGAAATTGCCAAAATAGGAAGGAATCTTCCTCAAGGAATCCAACAAAAAGGTAAAGAAATCAGAACTTTCATGCCTCGTTTTGGATGCATCAATGAAAGACGGAATCAGCTTCATGAAGTAATTCGACTAAGTGGAATGAATCTTATTATAGATGATAATGACCACCCGTTAATTATAAAAGTTGCCTCTATCCAGGCTGCAAGAATGCAGGTCTATTTTATTGATAACGAGGAGTATTTCCAAAGAAAGTTTGGTTTAAAAGATAAAGCTGGAAACTTTTTTGAAGACAACGATGAAAGAGCAATATTCTACTGTAGAGGTGTTTTGGAAACTGTTAAAAAATTAGGATGGGCGCCTGACATTATTCACTGTCATGGCTGGATGAATGCTTTTGTCCCTCTTTATATTAAAAAAGTTTTTAACGAAGATCCTATTTTTGCAAATTCCAAAGTAATTTTTTCAATTTACAATACAGGTTTTGAAAAAGAACTCAATAAAAATTTTGGTAACAAGGCCATCCTGGATGGAGTAGATCTTGCAGATGTTGCCGACTTAACGAATCCCTCAGCTACAGAAGTTTATAAATATGCTGCGAAATGGTCTGATGGTGTTATAATTGGAAGTGAAGGAATAAACCCTGAATTAGAAAAAGAAATTAAAGAAATGGGTAAGCCTATTCTTGATTTTCAAAATGAAGAATCATATGTAGAAGAGTACAATAACTTCTATGATTCAGTGTTATCAGATAACAACTCTGAATAATAATAACTTATGAAAGAATTTAAATTATTCTTAATTGGGCTATGTTCACTCACAGCCCTTTTTTCTTGTAAAAAAGATGATGCGAATATTGGAGCTTATCTTTCAGAAGCTCCAAATAAAATTGTTGCAGAAATAGTTGATTCCTTTTATGTAACCACATATTCCGGCATAGAAGACTCAATAATCACTTCCGGGAGAATATCACCAATGTTGGGTACTATTAATTCGACTGAATTAGGAATCGCAAAAAGTAGTTTGTTTGCGAGTCTTATTCCCGACTCCTTAGATAGATTTTTCCCAAGTTCTGATTTTAATATAGATTCATTTTACATCCAATTCCACATAATAGATGTATATGGAAAAAATATTAATCAAGAATTTGAAATATTTAAAATTAACGAACCCATTGATGAAAATTCAACTTATTATAATTTCGACACCATTACCGTTGGAGAAAAACTAGGTTCTATCACACTTAATATTTCTGATTCAGGTATTTATAAATACAATTTAGACAGTTCGGCTGCACATTATCTATTCTCTAACATTAACTCCAGTTATGAATCCAACGAAGCCTTTAAATCCTTTTTTGCAGGTATTTACATCTCCCCTTCAACAAATCCTTATATAGATGAAGGAGCTATATATAAATTAAACAAAACAGGAATTTCGCTGCACCTTTCTTTCTCAACGACAAACGGAACAGATAATCAATATGATACTGACCTGGTATATATGGTTGAAAATGAACAAAATATATTTGCTCGATTTACCCATGATTATACGAATGCTGAAGTAAACAGTATTTTTACAGATTCTACTTTAGGACAGAATGCCTACTATGTGCAAGGGCTGGCAGGAGTTTATGGAAAAATTGAATTCCCGACCCTACAAAAATGGTTCAACAACGACTCCATAAATTATTTAATCACAGATTTTGAATTTACAATATATGTGGCTGATAATTCAACTTTCACATTACCTGATCAATTATTTCTTACCTACACGAGTTCAGCTGGTTTAAGAACCTATAAAAGTGCAATGTTAAATTCAGAAGAAAACTCTTACAGATTTGAAATTTCCAATTCAGAAATAAATACATCACTTGAAAATGGAATGATAAATGATTTGAACTTCGAGATCTCTCATCCTTTTTCTGGAAGCAGTCCGGAACAGGTGAAAATATTTGGAGGTAATTCAGAAACTCCTCCAATCTTGAAAATCTCATATACAAGCTATTAAACCAAAAAGGGAGGAATTATATCCCCCCTTTTAAAATACAATAAATTCAGCTTATATTTCAGCGTTGTACAACTCAGCAACCTTATCCCAGTTAACGACATTAAAAAACGCGTTAATGTAGTCTGGTCTTCTATTTTGATAGTTTAAATAATAAGCGTGCTCCCAGACATCTAATCCTAAAATAGGCCTCCCCTTTACCTCTGCAATATCCATCAATGGATTATCCTGATTTGACGTAGAGGTTACCTTAAGTTTTCCGTCAACTACAATCAACCAGGCCCAACCTGAACCAAATCTTGTTGCAGCAGCTTTAGAAAACTCATCCTTAAATGCCTCAAATGATCCAAATGCAATATTAATTGCATCAGCCAAATCTCCTGAAGGGCTGCCACCAGCATTTGGAGCCATTATCTCCCAAAATAAAGAGTGATTATAAAAACCACCACCATTATTCCTTACGCCAGAACCTTGAGATCCTATATTCGCCAAAATATCCTCAATTGACTGTCCTTCCAATTCAGTACCAGCAATCGCGTTGTTTAAATTATTTGTATATCCAGCATGGTGTTTTCCATGATGAATCTCCATTGTTCTTGTGTCAATGTGCGGTTCCAACGCATCTGTTGCGTATGGTAACTGTGGTAATTCAAATGCCATATCTTAAAATTTAAATTTAACTTGACTCCAAATATAAACATACAAAGCCGACCAACAAATTAGCTGATACTTTATATTTTTTTCGAATGAAGAGCTTTCAACTGACTACATTTTAAAGCATAAAAAAAGCCTCGAAATTGAGGCTTTTTTATAATTGCTATTTCTTCTAATATATTTCTTCCCAGATTGCTGATCTGTACCATTTTATCTCTTCTCGATTGTACTTATTATCTGAATCAATAATTAAATTAAGTAAATGCGATAAATGATTTTCAGGCTCTTCATATTCTTCTTCATCTTCCTCAGGAATCTCGAGATCAATATCAAAATCCAGTGACTCGTCCTCCTCTATCTTTTCTTTAATAATTCTAAGTGTTTTTACAATCAATGGATCATTAAGCTGCAAAGCTATCTTTCTAATCTCTGACAACTGTTCTCCAATCGATTCAATTGAAGCTTCTGCTTCTACATCAACAACAACTTTCTTAAGTAATTCTTTCGCCTTAGGACTATTCATAATAATAAAATTAAAGAATAAAGTTACTACAATAAGTGCAAAGTATTACTAATAAGTGTATTTTTTTCAAATCCCGCAATGCGGATTGAACACCTCATTATTTTTCTGAAGCTAATCCATTTGATATAATTTTGCAAGATACTTACCAACGATATCAAATTCTAAATTAACTATTGAACCACACCTTAAATATTTAAAATTTGTATTGTTATATGTGTACGGAATTATACAAACAGAAAAAAAGTCTTTTCCAGAATCTACAACAGTAAGACTCGTGCCATTAATGGTTATACTTCCTTTGTTAACTGTTATATTGGAAAGTGATGGATCATATTTTACATAAAACTTCCAACTACCTTCTCCCTCTTCAACCTGGCTGACAACCCCAACCTGATCAACATGACCCTGGACAATATGACCATCTAATCGATCTCCAAGCTTCATACATCGCTCTAGATTCACTTTTTCTCCAATCTTAATTTTACCAATATTCGTTTTTTGAAGAGTTTCGTCGATTGCTGTAACTGTGTAATTTCCCCCATTAATCTCTACAACAGTCAAACAAATTCCATTATGAGCTAAACTTTGATCAATTTTCAACTCATTTGTAAACGGACAAGAGAAGGTAAAATGAATATTATCTCCTTTTTTTTTCGATTCTTTTAACTCCCCTAATCCTTCAATTATTCCTGTAAACATGACCTACAATTTTAACAACGAATTTCTTTTTATCAATACACGTAATCCAAAAAACATATACTTTTTAAACAAAAAAAGGCGTCTTAAAAAAACGCCTGATAATTTTTTTAGTATAGTATTTTATATTTTTTTTATCTGTCCCATTTTATTATCGTACATAACAAAATAGTCTCCCCTCTTTAAATCCGATAAATTTACTTTTGCTCCAAAACCCTTACGTACAATTACACCCGTAGTATTATAGACCTCATATAAAGTAGAAACCTCATTCCCTGATTCATCTGCAAAATTTACGACTCCTTCTATTTTCAAAAGATTGGCATTAGCAATAAACACTTCCTTAACAGATGATCGGATCAACTTTTTTTCCTGAGAATACCTAGGCTTTCTTGTATAATCAACTTGCTTAATTCTGTAAACATTTCTTCCAGAATGTGGTTTTAATTGAATTGAATAATCATTTTTTTCCACTAGTCCCTTCCCATTGACAGTAGCTACTTTCATCCACTTATTCCATCTCTTTTGCTCAATAACAAATGGAAGTTTGCCGGACTCGTTAGTAGTTGAAAAAGTAAGCAAACCATCAGGAGTAATATTCATACCGGCTATTACAAAAGTACTCGAAGGTTTTAAAACATCTGGATTCAAAACTCTGGGGGTACAATCATCTTTATATTCTATTTTAACTTTTACCGGCGCTCCTTTAATAAGTTGATAACTCGAAAAATCAATTTCAAAAGCACTGGAGTTAATTTCATCAATTGATTGCTGACCATTAATCATAACATTAGTTACACAGAAACCTACTCCTGAACTTGCAAACGGATTCTGCACATAAAGATTTTCCCCTTGATAAGTTCCCTCAAGAGTCATCTCTTTGCCTGCAGAGACAACGTTTATAAGGATTAACAAAAGTGAGAGTATTCCTACAGTCTTTTTCATACCTATACTATTCTTGCCTGAGTTTTATTTTACATTTCTCGCAAAAAGTACAATAATAATACAATTGAGAAAAATATCAAAAATATAAACACATTAAAAACACCCTTTAAGATCAAAACGAATGCCAAAATAAAAACCTTTTTGTTTTTTACATGATTAAAACTTTAATTTGTAACTGGGTACTTTTAAAAATATTTAGGGTGTTAAACAACAGAATTAAAAAGGTTATATCACATTTAATTCCTTTTTTAATAATTAATGTTACAATCGTTTCCTGCTCTGAAAATTCTGCTAACAAAAGAATTGGGGGTAATTTCAATTTCTGTTCTAAAAACAGAATTCATCATTTACACCCTTCTTTAATAAGTGATGAAAGCACATCTCTTGTAGCTAGTCAAATTTTTGAAGGTTTGGTAAAGCTAAATTCAAAAAGCCTTGATGTTGAACCGTGTCTTGCTAAATCCTATGATTTTAATCCAACTACATTTGTTTATAGTTTTAAGTTAAGAGACAACATATATTTTCACAACAACAAATGCTTCAAAGATGGAGTTGGCCGAAAGGTAACCGTTGATGACGTGATTTACACCTTTAAAAATATTTGTACCAAGCAAATTGTTAACGGAGGCTACCATAATACACTAAAAGGTGTAGTAAAAGGTGTAGAAGACTATTTCAACGGAGAGTCAAATGATATATCTGGAATAAGAGCTATAAACAAGAGTACAATTGAAATTGAACTTCACCGACCCAATGGACTTTTCCTGAAAAGATTAGCGGGAATTAACTTCTCTATTATTGCTAAGGAAGCTGTTGAAAAATATGGGATTGAAAACAATGTTGGAACAGGACCTTTTATTCCCCTAAAATTTGATTCATATAACGACCAACAAGTACTCATAAGAAATAATAAATACTATCTAAAAGATAAAAACGGCACTCAACTCCCATACCTTGATAGCATTTTTATTGATTTTGAAATCGGCATCAAAAATCAAATCCAAAACGTTATTGACAAAAAATCCAGTACTGTACTTAACCTTCCTTTCCGAGCAGTAAAAAGAGTTTTTAGAGATCATAAAGATAAATTTGATAATGAAATCATGATGCAAAGTGCACCATTTTTATGTACCAACTACATTGAATTTAATTTAAATAGTGATGTTCTCAAAAATAAAAACATCAGGAAGGCCATTAGTTTTGCTTTAAATAAACAAGTAATTACAGATAAAGTTTTTGGTGAAACCAGAGGCAAAATAGGTGATTCTGGAATTACCCACCCATACATACCAAACTACAGAAAAAATGGAGTCAATGGTTATTCTTATAATTCAGACACAGCAAAAAAACTAATCAAAACCTCCGGTATAGACACTATACGCCCCTTACAACTGGATATTAGTGAAGAGGATTACAAATCATTAGGAATAGCTGATGAAATTAGATTTCAATTGGAAAAAGAACTTGGGATAATCATAGAAATCAATATTGTCACTGAACGATATAAAATTGAAAAATCTCGATATGCAAAGGGGGATATGTATATTTCCAAATCCATTGCTAACTTCTCAAGCCCTGAAGGATTTTTAAATATTTTCTACGGAAAAACCGTCCCTAAATCATTGAATATACCTTCATTTCCAAACACAACCAGATTTATAAATAAAGACTTTGACAGGACGCTGGATCGAGCAAGAAGATCTATTGATGAAGAGAATGCAAATAAAAGCTACGCAGCTGCCGAACGACTACTTATGGAAGAATGCCCTATAGCTGTGTTATGGTATGAAGAAAGCAATCGATTATTAAATAGTGATATTAGAGGATTCCCGCTCAACCAGATTCAACACATTGATTTATCTCAAGTATATTATTCAAGGTAAATAGTTCAACACAAAAAAAACCAAATCAAACCTAAATAATTAAAAGTTATTACTTGTATTTTTATTTTATTATGTTGCTTCAGGACAAAAATTAAGAAGAGGCAAATAATGGTGATCGCAGAAAATAAGCTACAAAAAAAAATAACATTAGTCCTTAAAAAAACCTTACCTACTGAAAAGCTAATACCTGAACAAACCCCACTTAATATTGGTCTTTAACACTCTCGATATATTGTTTATTTACAAGGCTCAATGTGCTAAAGATATCTTTTTAGAGGCAAAACCGAACTCGTTTAACTTTTTTTAATCCTAAATTTACTCATATGGATAAGGTTTTACTTGCAGAATGGGAAGAACAAGGTGCTATTATAATTGCATGGCCAAACTATTACACAGACTGGAAAGAAAACTTAGAGAAAATTGAAAAAACATATATAGAGATTGTTGAACAAATTGCCGACCATGAATTGGTAATTATACTCTCCAGAGATAATAACCTAAAGAAAAATTTCTCCAAAGAAATTTTAAAAAAAATAAAAATCATAATTGCCAACTATGATGACACATGGACAAGAGATTATATCGGATTATCTATTGAGACAAAAGATGGTTCTTTTTTAGTAGATTTTAAATTTAATGGTTGGGGAGAAAAGTATAATCATTCGAGAGACAACTCAATTAATATTCAACTCAGGGAAAAGGGAATTATTTCTAAATTGGAACATAAATATAACCATTTCGTTCTGGAGGGTGGTTCAATAGATTCTGACGGAAAAGGAACAATTTTAACCACCTCGAAATGCTTACTAAATAAAAACAGAAATCCAAATTTGAGCAAAAAAGAAATTGAAAAAACTTTACGGGAATCACTTGGAATAAAAAAAACACTTTGGCTGAATAATGGATCAATTTCAGGTGACGATACGAATTCTCATATTGATACACTGGCGCGATTTTGTGATGAAAAAAATTTAGTGTATTCCATAAATAATTCCATAGAATTAAAATCAATGGAAAAAGAATTAAAAATTATTGCACAAGAAAATCAATATGATCTAATCCCCATTGAACTGCCTAAACCTGTATTTTATAAAAACAGAGAATTACCTGCATCTTATGTGAATTTCTTAATAACAAATAAAAAAATATTAGTACCAATTTATGGTGACGAAAATGATTCCAAGGCAATTTCAACTTTACAAATGTTATTTCCAACAAGAACAATTATTGGAATAAACTGTATAGAAATCATTAAGCAAAACGGATCACTTCATTGTATAGCCATGCAAGTGTCCAAAAATGTTTTAAACTTATCTTTGTTTGAATGAAAAATGAATTAATAGTTGGTACAATTCAAATGACGTGCAATGATAATCGACACGAGAACCAATTAAAAACAGAAAGAAAGATAAAAAAGTTAGCGAATGAAAATATCGATTTAATTGTTCTTCAGGAACTTCATGATTCACTATATTTTTGTCAAACAGAGGATGTTAAACAATTCGATCTGGCTCAAGAATTACCTGGACAAGCAACTCAATTTTATTCAATGCTGGCCAAAAAGTATAATGTTGTATTAGTAGCATCTCTTTTTGAAAAAAGGACGGCAGGACTGTACCATAATACAGCAGTTGTTTTTGAGAAAAATGGCTCCATCGCAGGAATTTATCGAAAAATGCATATACCCGACGACCCTGGCTATTATGAAAAGTTTTATTTCGCTCCCGGAGACCTTGGTTTTGAACCTATAAAAACATCAGTAGGAACTCTGGGCGTTATGATTTGTTGGGATCAGTGGTATCCGGAGGCGGCTCGAATAATGGCTTTAAAAGGTGCTGATATTTTAATTTACCCAACAGCGATAGGTTATGACTTTAAGGACAGTGAAGAAGAGCGTAAAACTCAATTAAATTCGTGGAAAACGATTCAAAAATCACATGCGATAGCAAATGGGATTCCGTTAATATGTGTAAATCGTTCGGGAGTTGAAATTTCTGAGAATTCAAAAAATAAAATTCATTTTTGGGGAAATAGTTTTGTTTGCGACCCACAAGGAAAAACGCTCTATCAAGCTGATGAAATTGAAGAATCAGGAATTACAACAATTTGTATGAATCAATCTGAAAAAGTGAGACGAAACTGGCCTTTCTTAAGAGACAGAAGAATTGAAGAATATTACGAAATACAAAAAAGATTTATCGACCATAAAAAAGGGCTTTTTTAAAAAAGCCCTTTTTTATTTTTTAAACACTTCCTCTCTACAAATCGTCAGGACTCGGAGCAACAGCAATCTTCTTTTTGGGGGGCTTGATAGACGTTGTGAATATAACATTTACAATTTCATTATCTATTGTCAACCTCGATTTAGAAATTCCGTTAGAAACAATGGATTTACTATTCTCATGTTTCCATTTTTTAGTAAAAATCTGGTAAGTACCATCAATATTTTTTAAATACATCTGAGTAACCGAACCTTTTTCAACCTGTACTTTCCCTAAAACACAATCAGCTTGATTTCCTTGACGAAAAGTGATAACAACATTTTCATACCATCCATCTTTAACTTCATTTGCGCCTCTTTCAGCAAATTTTTTATTGTAGGCTTCATAGCAATTATCACTATTTCCTTCACCAGCTGAAACACTTACCGAGAATACAGACAAAATCAATCCAAATACTAAATTTTTCATTATACTTTATTTTTGTTTTAGCTTCTCTTTTACAAAATACTTGCCAAAAGAGGAAAACCAATTTAGTCTTCAAAATTAACAAATTATTGCCAATATTAACCAATTTTAAAAATACTCATATATTAATCAAATATCCCTTTTAATAATTCAAAGTTCAAGTTTACTTAACAAGTAGATTTATAGTAAACCTATTTTTATGTTAGTTAAAACATTTGGAGGAGCTGTTCATGGTGTTGATGCAAGGTTAATCACAATTGAAGTGTCTGTTTCAAAAGGAAAAGACTTTTATCTGGTAGGCTTACCAGACAAAGCCGTTCAGGAAGCAAAAATCAGGATAGATACCGCCTTAAAAAACACAAATTTCCATAGTCCAAAAACCAAAACGGTTGTAAACATGGCCCCAGCAGACTTAAAAAAAGAAGGAGCTGTTTACGATTTGCCAATTGCTATGGGAATACTTGGAGCAACCGATCAAATTAAAAAAGAAAAACTTAAAGAATTTTTAATAATGGGAGAATTATCACTGGACGGTAACATTCAACCCATAAAAGGATCTCTTCCGATTTCTATACTTGCTAAAAAACTAGGTTTTAAAGGTATTATTTTACCCTTAGAAAACGCAAAAGAGGCAGCAATTGTAAGTGAAATAGATGTTTATGGTTTTAAAACCATAAAAGAAGCAATTGATTTTTGCAATAATTCGAAAAAAGCCGATCCTGTATATATCGATACCAGAAAACAATTTTCAGAAAGTCTGGAAAATCCCGAGTTTGATTTTGCAGATGTAAAAGGACAGGCAAACATTAAAAGAGCAATGGAGATTGCAGCAGCCGGAGGTCATAATTTAATATTAATCGGACCACCAGGTGCAGGAAAAACGATGCTTGCCAAGAGATTCTCCTCTATTTTACCACCTATGACACTTCGAGAGTCCCTCGAGACTACCAAAATACATTCAGTAGCAGGTAAATTGGGAAATGAACAAGGCCTGGTAGCACAAAGACCCTTTAGAAGTCCTCATCATACGATTTCAGATGTTGCACTTATTGGAGGTGGCACCAACCCCCAACCTGGAGAGGTTTCAATGGCTCATAACGGAGTTTTATTTTTGGATGAATTACCGGAATTTAAAAGAACCGTTTTAGAGGTTCTTCGCCAACCTATGGAGGATAGGAATGTGTCAATTTCAAGGGCCAAATTTTCGGTAAACTATCCAGCGAGTTTAATGCTGATAGCAAGTATGAATCCCTGTCCGTGCGGTTATTATAATCATCCAGACAAAGAGTGTATTTGTCCCGGAGGTTCAGTTCAAAAATATCTTAATAAAATTTCCGGCCCTCTTCTAGATAGAATAGATTTACATGTTGAGGTCACACCTGTTTCATTTGATGAACTTTCGAACTCTAGTCCTGGCGAAAAAAGCACTTCAATTCGAAAGCGCGTAATCAAAGCTCGAGAAATACAAACCAATAGATACAGGGACTCAAAAAAAACACATGCTAATGCTCAAATGAGTTCTTCTCAGCTTCAAAATGCGTGTTTTTTGAGTGATAATTGTAAGTCCTTACTCAAAAACGCAATGAACAAACTTAACTTATCAGCAAGAGCTTATAATCGCATTTTAAAAGTATCAAGAACTATTGCTGACTTAGATGGATTAGACAATATCGAAGCGAAACACATTGCTGAAGCAATTCAATTTCGAAGCCTTGATCGAGATGGTTGGGCTGGCTAAATCATTACTAAAATTTGATACCGAAATCTAAAACCGTAACTTTGACGGCTTCAAATCAGATATATGGTTCAGTGGATTAAAAGATCTAAAGGAAATTTAAAAGATGATGCATTATCAGGAATCACTGTAGCTCTTGCTTTAGTTCCAGAGGCAATCGCCTTTGCTTTCATTGCAAAAATAGATCCAATGGTGGGGCTTTACGGCGCTTTTATGGTGGGATTAATCACTGCAATTTTTGGAGGAAGACCAGGAATGATTTCAGGAGCTACGGGGGCATTGGCTGTTGTAATGGTTGATCTGATAGCTGAAGCTCCCAATCATGCTCCGGAAGGAATGGAAAATTCAGGTTTACAATATCTTTTTGCCACATTAATTCTGATGGGAATAATTCA
Source organism: Flavobacteriales bacterium (assembly GCA_002720635.1). Taxonomy (GTDB): domain Bacteria; phylum Bacteroidota; class Bacteroidia; order Flavobacteriales_C. The sequence goes on from PBJD01000049.1 coordinate 32,881, forward strand.
AATTATATTCGGAGCAGTTAAACTTGGCAAACTAGTTCGACTTATACCTCATCCTGTAATGATGGGATTTGTGAATGGATTGGCAATTGTAATTTGCTACGCTCAATTTGGGATGTTACAAACGAAAAATGGCGATTGGCTTCCATCATCAGAAATGATTCCTATGCTACTTTTAATTGCTTTAACAATGGTAATCATGTGGCTTTTACCAAAACTAACTAAGGCTGTTCCCGCTGGTTTAGTTGCCATTGTAGTTGTAACCTCAATAGTTGCCTTTGGTGGAATTGAAACCGACACAGTGCTCTCTTTCCTTCAGTCAGAAGATCCAACAGCAACGTTAAAAGGAGCTCTGCCGACGTTTAATGTGCCATTCGCTGGTTATTTTGATACTTTATTCTCATTGGAAACATTATCGTTTATTGGGCCGTATGCCTTTATTCTTGCCGCTGTCGGACTAATAGAATCATTAATGACCTTGCAACTGGTAGATGAAATTACAGACACAAAAGGATCAGGAAACAGAGAAAGTTTAGGACAGGGATTAGCCAATATAGTTAACGGATTTTTCGGAGGAATGGGTGGATGTGCAATGATTGGGCAATCGATGATTAACGTTACATCAGGAGGAAGAGGCCGCGCCTCAGGTATTGTTGCGGCTTTGGGTTTATTAACATTTATACTTTGGCTTTCAGAGTTAATTGAAATCATTCCTATTGCCGCACTCGTAGGAGTAATGTTTATGGTTGTCATTGGAACTTTTGCCTGGAAAAGTTTTAAAACTTTAGTTACTGTTCCGAAAACTGATGCTTTTGTTATTGTGTTGGTTACCACTATTACTGTTCTTGAGGACTTAGCAGTAGCGGTAATTAGCGGCATAATTGTTTCTGCACTAATGTTTGCCTGGGAAAATGCAAAAAGAATTCGAGCAAGAAAATCATTCAAAGAAGACGGAACAAAAGTTTATGAAATTTGGGGGCCTTTATTTTTTGGTTCCATAACGGCCTTTAATGAGAAATTTGATGTTCACAATGACCCTGAAAGCATAGAAATTGATTTTATTGAATCAAAAGTATCCGATCATTCAGGGATTGAGGCTCTTGAAGTATTAATCACAAAATATCAAAAAGCAGGAAAATCGATCAAGCTCACTCATTTAAGTAAAGATTGTAAAGATATACTGTTGAAAGCCAACCCTGTTCTAACAGAAGTTATTGAAGACAACATCGATGATCCAAGATATTTTGTTTTATCAGAAGTAAATTCAGTAGATTCTTAACGAAAATTGAATAATTATAATCAAATAAATTAAGAATTCTTTTTTCCAATACCCTCTTAAATTTCCCTTTTTGAGAAAATATTCAACACTAAAAACGGAACAAGGCAAACCCAAAAATGCAATGAAAAAAAACTTATCAAGGGATTTTTGGAAAAACAATAATGATAGCAACAAAAAAATAAATGTCCATAACCATAACCAGTAGAAAGCCCTATCTTTTATACTTCTTTTCTCCAAAATCGTAAAAATTCTTAAAAAAAGAAATAACTCAAATAAAGCAAGCAGGAAAAATAAAATATAATCTAAATCAAAATCAATTTTTAGTTTTGGCACAGAAAAATAAAATTCAAAATTTATGTCAAAATCCCCAATTCCCAAAATAAAAAACAAAGCGTGTTTTACAAAAAGCGTCCATAAACACCCTAATAATGGAACAATAAAATCTCTCCATGAAAAGGGAACAAGAAGACTAATACCAATAAAGATAATGCTTAACAACAAAAACAAATTTGGATAAATCACAACTGACAAACCAAATAAAATACCAATTTCAAATTCTTTTAAGTAGTTCTTTTGTGAATTATAGAGTCCCATTAATTGACTGTTTCCCAATGTGATTAAAAAAAGGCCAACAAATTCTTTATAATATTTATGCACATCATTTAACCCTAAAATAAATACTAAGAATAAAATACCCGATAAAGCATCACCAATACCAACTAACTTATTTTTTTGAAGTGTCCTATTCAATAAAACAGATATACCTAAAATCGATAAATGAGCAGTTATAAGTTTAATTAATATAAAATCAGTCCAAATTGAAAAGTCGAAGAACACTTCTCGAAAACTAAGGAATAGATTAAGAGACCAAAAAATAAAAACCAGGAAAATTGATGAAATCGGATTTGTACTTCTTGCTTTAGAAATCAACATATTTCAAAAGTAGCAATATTCTTATCAGATATTAAATATCTGTTTCAAATTCGCTTAATAATATTATTACCATTATATTTGTAGAAATTGTTCAGAATGAGTATCAACGGTATTATTGAATTTTTACACAAGCTTTTTTACAGCACTTTTGAAGTTTTGCCAATGATTGGTTGGGCTGCAAATTACTTTTTCTTAATCGTAATGTTCTTACTTTTCATATATTGGCTAAGTGTTCTAAATAAAACTGCTAAATCAGAGAGATAAAAGAATAAAGCACTCATAAAAAAAGGCCAATTATAAAGATTAGCCTTTTTTTATGCTTAATTCCCCAAAAAAAAGCCTCAGAATTTTCTGAGGCCTTTTCGATGTTTATTTTACAAATTATTTCTACTAATTACCGAATGTTGGTCTTTTCTGAGTATCGGTAACAGTATTAACATCCATATCAATTATTTGATCATCTTTCCAAAAACCAATATAAGTTGCACTATTTTTCCATTTGAAGGTACCAGAACCTTCTCTTTTATCTTCCTTCCACTGACCTTTATAAATACCTTTATCTTTCCACACATATGTTCCTGTACCGTCTCTTTTATTATCGTGAAAATCTCCATTATATCGGTCACCATTTGAAAATTCGTATTTACCATATCCGTGCATTTGAGAATCTACCCACTGACCTTCATACTTATCGCCATTAGCAAATTTCCATGTGCCATTCCCGTTGAAACAATTCCCTTTTACGCATTGTGCATTTGAGTTCAAAGAGACACCTCCAATAAACAACAAGGTAATTAATACTATTCTTTCCATTTTTATAATTTTTAAGTTGGTATATGTTTTTACTGAACAAAAGCCATACCAAAGTTATTTTCTTGAAACTTAAAAAACATAGAATTTATACGTTACTAATGCATTTTAAGTTTCGCCGCACTCTAAATTAGTATTAAAATTTTAGTTATCAAATTAAACATCATTTTCTACTCTTCAATAAACTCAATTATTATATTTGACCCATCATTTGAAATGAAAAAAAAAATAACAATAAGCTGTATTTTTATATCAATTGTTCTTTCTTGTTCAAAAAAAGAAACCAATACTTATATTATACCTCAAGACAAATTAATTCCAATGCTTTGTGATTTTCATATCTTTGATTCAGCATCAAAACAAGGTGTAATTAGCAACAACAGGAACAATCTTGTCCGGCACCAACATTACAATAGTATTCTCGTAAAATATAAAATTGAACGTTCAAAATTTGATTCTACAATTAGCTACTATTCTCTTAGACCTGAAGAACATAAAATTCTTTATCAAAAAGTAGAAGCTGAACTTATTGAAAAATTAGAAAAAAATCATTCAGAATAATCTTGTAAAAAGATTTTACTTGTATGGGCAATCGACTGCTTTATAGGAGTAGTTTTAAAATTCAACTGAGCTTTAATCTTATTATTTGAATATTTTACTATACTCAAAGCACTTTTGGATGATTCTTTGGTAACCAGAGGATCAGAACCAAACAAAAAAGATCGTAATGCCTCTATTCTCCATATTAAGCTCGCCATCCAACTTTTAACCTCAATAAAGGGAATACGTTTACCAAGAGAAATTGCAATTTCATTAAACAAATCTTGAAAAGTTAAGTTTTCACCTATTATTAAAAAACGTTCAGATGTTACAGAACTTTTCATTAATTCAACCATTGCTTTTGAAACATCTCTTACATCAACAAATGCATTCATACCTTTTGAATAATACCTCAACCCCTTCCAGACTTTAAGAAACAAATTTGAACTTGACTGCATCCAATTTCCAGGGCCAATTATGATGGATGGATTTACAATGACAACATTCAAACCCTCCTCACTTCCTCTCCAGACTTCCATCTCCGAAAAATATTTTGAAATCGAATAATTTGAAAAAGAACCATCATTTTCCCAAATACAATCCTCATCTCTAATTCCATCTTTTTTGGCCTTTCCTATTGTAGCTGTTGAACTGACATGACAAAACTTTTTTACTCCACATGCCAGACTCAAATTAACAACATTGGCGGTTCCTTCTATGTTTACTTTAAATAACTTCGTTTTATCGGCTTTATTGAAAGATACCATAGCAGCACAATGATAAACATATTCAACATTTTTAAAAGCATCAATCAAAACCTCTGTATTTAACAAATCGGATTTAATCCATTCAATTTTATGCAGAGTTTGCTCCCATTTTATATTGTAAAAAGCGAAAATTTTACGCACCTTTTCCAATGCGTTATCCGATCGATAAATTGCTCGAATTGGAGTTTCATAATTGAGTAGATCCATTAACAAATGGGTACCCACCAAACCTGTTCCTCCAGTAACTAAAATCATAGAGTAAAATTAGTTATAATAAGTATTAGCTTAATGAAATATCTTAAATTTGCCCTAAATTTTTTAAAAATGAGTTTTGTCGGCGAATTACAATGGAGAGGGATGATTCATGATATCACCCCTGGAACTAAAGAGCAACTTGAAAAAGAAACAACCACTGCATACGTTGGATTTGATCCAACAGCTGATTCTCTCCACATTGGAAATTTAGTTTCCATAATGATGCTTAAACACCTGCAAAGCGCCGGTCACAAACCTTTAGCACTAGTCGGTGGCGCTACAGGAATGGTTGGAGATCCCTCCGGAAAATCAGAAGAAAGAAAATTCCTGACAGAAGAGACTCTTCAACACAACTTAGAGGGTGTTAAATCTCAATTAAAATCGTTCTTGGATTTTGATTGCGGCGAAAACTCTGCTGAAATTGTGAACAATTACGATTGGTTTAAAGAATTTTCATTGTTAGACTTTTTGAGGGACGCAGGAAAACACTTGACTGTAAATTATATGATGAGTAAGGATTCTGTTAAGAAAAGATTAGAAACAGGACTTTCCTTTACGGAATTCACATACCAGTTAATTCAAGGATACGACTTTTACTATTTAAACAAAGAAAGAAATTGTAAACTTCAAATGGGTGGTTCAGACCAATGGGGAAACATCACAACGGGAACGGAATTCATCAGAAGAATTGGAGGTGGTGAAGCATTTGCCTTAACGTGTCCATTAATTACAAAAGCAGACGGTTCAAAATTCGGGAAATCAGAAGGGGGAAACATATGGTTGGATCCAGAAAAAACATCTCCTTATAAATTCTATCAATTCTGGTTGAATCAATCCGATGAAGATGCCTTAAAATCAATTAAAATTTTCACTATGAAAAGTGAAAACGAAATTAAAGAATTGGCGAACAAACACAGCGAAGCACCCCACACAAGAATATTGCAAAACGCATTGGCTGAAGACATAACAGTTACTGTCCACTCCCAAGAAGCTTTAGAAAACGTAAAAGCCGCCTCTGAAATTCTTTTTGGGAAAACAACAGAAGAGAATGTTCGAAAATTATCAAAGGGAGCTTTAGAATCAATCGGAAATGAAGTTCCAAAACACGAAGTTTCAAAAGAAACAATTACTAATAAAATTGGAATTATTGACTTACTTTCTGAACACGCGCCTATCTTTTCTTCCAAAGGTGAAGCACGGAGAGCACTCAAAAACAATGCTGTGGCCCTGAATAAAACTAAAGTCCAGGATTCAAAAACAGTTTCCTCTTCAGATATTATTCAAGGTGATTACATATTGGTACAAAACGGAAAAAAGAACTACCATTTAATTAATTTGATTTAATTGAGTTATATTCTCCACATAGATTCAACAACAAAAGTCTGCTCAATAGCGTTGAGTGAAAACGATAAGTTAATTCAGCTAATTGAATTGGATTCCGATGGATTGGTACATAGCGAAAAACTCCACCTTTTCATTGAGGAATGCCTGGAAAAGGCAAATATTAAACCCAGTCATTTAGACGCAATATCAGTCTCAAAAGGACCTGGTTCATATACAGGTTTAAGGATAGGTATCTCTGCTGCTAAAGGTTTATGCTACGGATTGAATATTCCGTTAATTGCAATTGACACGCTTTCCGCAATGGCTAATTCTGTTGCGCATAATGTTGAAAAGAATGCCGTATTAATTCCTATGATTGATGCCAGACGAATTGAGGTGTTTTGTTCAGTTCATCATCTGGGAAAAGAAATAAAAGCTGTTCATTCAAGAGTTTTGAATGAAGAACCTTTTGATGAATTAGACTCAGAAAACGTCTATTATTTTGGAGACGGGGCTGAGAAAGGACAAGAACACTTAAATAGCTCCTGGACCTATTTACAAGAACCAAAAACCTCAGCTAAAAACCTCATACCAATAGCCTGGGAAAAATTCACTAAAAAGGATTTTGAAAATGCAGCCTATTTCGAACCTTCATACCACAAAGATTTTCAGGCAGGGAAACCAAAAAAAGTTCTTAAATAGAACTATTCAAAGTTAATTACTTCAGAAGTCCCTGTATGGCCATAAATGTTTTTTTGGGGTTCTTTCCCTTGTATAAACACTGGTAAACAGCATCGGCAATTGGAAGATTCAGTTCAAACTTTTTTTGAATATCATTTACACATTTAGAAGCATAATATCCTTCCGCAACCATCTTCATTTCTAATTTTGCAAATTTAACTGAATAGCCCTTACCGATCATATTTCCAAACGTTCGATTTCTGGAATATTGAGAATAAGCAGTCACTAATAAATCTCCTAAATAAGCTGATGTTTTGACATCGCGATGTTTTGGGTAAACACAATCCACAAATTGCTCTGTTTCACGAATGGCATTAGAAATAAGAACTGCCATAAAATTATCTCCATAGCCGATACCAAAGCAAATTCCAGCAGCTATGGAATAAACGTTTTTCATTATTGCACTATACTCAGTACCGACCAGATCATCGTTTCGATTAACATTTATATAGCGACACTTTAAGAGGTCAGCTATCGCATAAGCCCTGCCTCTCGTTGGTGTTGCTATGGTCAAATAAGATAATCGCTCATGGGCAACTTCTTCAGCATGACAAGGCCCGGCAACAATAGCCATATTATTGTATTCCACACCAAACTGGTCATTTAAATATGCCGCTGGGATCAAAGTAAACTCAGGTATAATACCTTTAATTGCTGATACTATAATTTTATCCTTCAAATCCTCAGCAGTAATGTTCGCATTTAAAAATTCGGAATGAAGAAAAGCAGATGGGATAACTAAAAAAAGAACCTCTGAATTATTAATTGTTTCTTTTAAATTGGTTGAAACATTCAATTTTGATTTATCAAATTCAATAGAGGAGATATAATTTGGATTATGACCAAAATTACGAAGATGGTCTGCAGTTTCCTCCCTTCTTACCCACCAATTTACGCTGGACACATTGTTGAGTATAATTTTGGTGAGCGCTGTTGCCCAGCTTCCGCCACCTAATATCGCTATTTTTGAATCTGACAACATAAAATTTTAATTATTCAAAAGAGGACAAACAACCAGGATGAAATATTATGCGATAAGCTCAATAAACAAACCGTCATCAGTTTTATTGACCTTTGTTAAACCATGAGTAGCTAATCCTTTTAATGCCTTATCCCATTTTTTATTGCTTAAATCTACTTGAGCCTTGAGAATTCCAAGCTCCATTTTAGATTCTTTTTTGATAATATCAAAAATTAACTTTTCATTTTCTCCTAATTCTGGTCCTTTCTTTTCAGGCTTCATTTGAGGAAAAAACAATACATCCTGAATGGATTTTGAATTAGTCATAATCATTGCCAGCCGATCAATTCCAATACCTAAACCTGCAGTTGGAGGCATTCCGTACTCAATAGACCTTAAAAAATCCTCATCCAAAACCATAGCTTCATCATCGCCTCTTTTTCCAAGTTCCAACTGCTCTTCAAAACGTTTTCTCTGATCAATAGGGTCATTTAATTCTGAGTAAGCATTACAAATTTCCTTACCATTACAAATACATTCAAAACGTTCTACCAGTCCTTCTTTTTCCCTGTGTTTTTTTGCTAATGGAGACATCTCAACTGGATAATCAGTAATAAAAGTAGGCTGTATAAGTAGCCCCTCACATTTTTCACCAAAAATCTCATCAATTAATTTTCCTTTACCCATAGTGTCATCGACAGGGACATCTAATTTTTCAGCTGTAGTTCTTAGTTGAACTTCATCCATTGTTGAAATATCAATACCAGTATACTCCTCAATAGCTTCGAACATAGTATATCGCTTCCAGGGACGAGCAAAATTAATTTGATTTTCACCTACTTGTACTTTAGTATTCCCATGAAGAGCTATAGCTATTTTCTCAACCATTTCCTCTACCATATCCATCATCCAATTGTAATCCTTGTAAGCTACATAGAGTTCCATTTGGGTAAACTCAGGATTATGAAAACGACTCATTCCCTCATTTCGAAAATCTTTTGCAAATTCAAAAACACCTTCGAAGCCACCAACTATAAGTCGTTTTAGATAAAGCTCGTTTGCAATTCTCAAATATAGTTTTGTATTATGGGTATTATGATGAGTAACAAAAGGTCTTGCAGCTGCTCCCCCTGGTATAGGCTGAAGTATAGGGGTTTCCACTTCTAAATATCCCCTTTCGGTAAGAAAA